>DATIPO010000393.1:0-29258 GCA_035471925.1 Acidobacteriota bacterium | reverse complement strand
GCCAGCACCGTGAAGAAGATGGGCCGATGGGTAAGGTCGATGATCTTGTCGTCGAGATCGCTCTCGGTCCGCGCCACGGCCTTGAGCAGCACTCGGCGGATGACCTGATCGATGATCAGCGCCAAGAGGGCCGAAATCACGACGACGATCAGAGCCTGCCCGAATTCCGGCGCCAGCCCCAATGTGCTCTCCATCCAGTCAAGAAGGGGTTGCATGGGCACCTATGCTAGAGGCTCGCAGGGCCCTAGGCAAGAGGACGGCCACACGGTGGCCAACAAGTTCACATAGGGGTCGAATCTCGCGGCCAAGGTCAGTTGCCCCAACCCTTTCGACGGTTCCAGACGGCTCGCTCGGCAAGTTCATCGACGTGGGTCGATCGACGTGAAGAGAAATGACTGATCCCGCAAAGCTTGAGTTGGCTGTCAAAGTGTCGGGCCGCGTCAGCCGCTAGGCGGCTTCGTCTTCGTTGCCCTGGTTGGGCACAGCCTTTTCGCGCAGGGCTTTGCGCAGGCGCTGCAGACCCTCACGCAGATCTTCGGCGGGAATCCCGAAGCCTATTCTGAAGCAGGACTCGTCGCCGAAGAAGCGGCCCGGAGCCACGCTGGTCTGGTGGTCGGTCTCCAGCCGCTCGACCATCTCGTCCACCGAGCCCTCCTTGAGGCGGACCCAGCCGACAGTTCCGCTGGGAGGCTTGACCCACTCCAGGTGGCGGTCGGTGGAGACGAAGGAATCGGTGGTCCAGCGGTTGCGGTCGGCCAGGTTGCGTTGGGGCATGAGCAGTTCTTCGGCTCGCTGCAAGGCCTTCAGGGCCAGCCGCTCGCTGGGATGAGCCGTGTGAATGGAGAAGAGGTCGTTAAGATGGCGGATCTTTTCCGCCAGCTTGGACGAAGAGAGGATCCAACCCAGCCTCAGGCCGTCCAGCCCGAAAGCCTTGGTCAGGCTGCGGGTGGCCACGAAACGGGGAGATATCCGCGCCGCCGTACGATGGACGCCTCCATGCAGAAACTCCAGGTAGGCCTCATCCACGAGAATATAAAAGTCATAGTAGTCAGCCAGTTTGCCCAAGGCCTTCAAGGACTCACGCGAGATGACGGCTCCGCTGGGATTGTGCAGGTTGGAGAGGATGACCAGCTTGGTGGTCGAATTGACCTGAGCTTCCACTGCCTCGGGATCGACGTCAAAGCGGTCTTGGGCCTTGCGTTCGAAAAAGCTCACCACCGCGCCAAAGTATTCGGGCAGCAGATGCAGCGGTTCGTAACAGGGCTTCTCCACCACCACTCCGTCGCCCGGATCCAAGAGCGCCGCGCACACCAAGTGGTTGGCCATGGAGTTGCCGTGGGTGGTCACGACTTGCTCGATAGCGACATCGTAGCGGGAAGCGATAGCGCTGAGCAGGGGCGGCCAGCCGTCCAGATTATCGGCGGCCAGTTTCAGTCCGTCGTCCAATTCCTCGAAGAGGCTGCCTTCGGGTCCAGCCGACCTAAACCCCAGATCGGCAGAGGTCAAACGCGGCGCACCAGAATGCGCCAAGTTATAGCGGACTCCCGAACGCGACTTCGCCCAGCGAATGAAGGGACTGCTCTTCATTAAGTTTCCTTGCTGCCTACCCCGCCGGGCATCTAGCCCAGCCAGCCCCCAGAACCCCCCAAAACTTAGCCCGCTCTCGCATCCTTATGCTACAGGTCAGCCCTGTCAAAAACCGCTTGACAATTTTTCTTCACCTGCCCCGGAAAAGTGGCAGTTGCTTTTTTCGGAACGCTTGACTACACTTGTCGTATTACAGGTGTAGTTCAAGGAGGTAAGCTTTGAGAATTCGTATCTGGATCGCAGCGTTGACGGTATTGCTTCTAACGGGCGCGGCCCTGGCTCAGGAAGGACAGTTCACCATGAAGGCTCCTGAGGGCGAGCGGCTGATGCTGCCCGGGATGATTCTGTATTTCGCCGATGACGAGGCGTCGGGCGAGGTCAAGTTGGGGACGGTCCTCAACTTGGCCCAGCAGGGCGGAGCGACGCCCACGGCGTACAGCGAACTCGACATGAAGCAGGGTGACGTCCTGATGATGATGGACGCCATGCCGGTTCCTTCGGCCAAGGAGTTCATGGAGTATTACCAGCAGGCCGAAGTCGGCGCCGAAATCAGCCTGGGCCTTCGGGGGGAGTCGGGCGATATCAAGGTCGTGACGTTCAAAAAGCCCGATCCTTCCGAGCTGCCTCAAATGAGGATGATGCGCAGAGAGGACTTGACGCCTGAGCAGCTTGAGCAGCTCAAGAAGTCGGGCAAGATCATGATCAAGAAACCGGAGCAGAAACCTGAGGAGAAGACGCCTCCGCCCGGAGGGCTGCGTTGAAGCCGGTTGCCTTTTTCCGGGAATGCTCCCGGATCGAGTCGCCACCAACCTCCCTGGCGAATCCTGGGACGGGATTTGAGGAGAGCTCCGGGCTTCGTCCCCGGACCAGACCCCGTCCCGGGATACTCGTCCGGCGCCTTCGGGCCTGGGCTTGGGTCGGGCTGGTGGCGGCTCTTTTACTGGGCGGACTGACTCCGCTGCGGGCCCAGCTCGGCAATCCCTTCAACGAGCGTGACGACAAGTACCGGTTGTTGGGATTGAAGCGGGCCAAGGCCTACTATGAGCAGGCCCAGAGCGACTTTGAGCGCACCAAGGAATTGTATGATCAGCGCCTGATCACGCGAGCCGAACTGGACAAGGCACGGTCCACCCTGTCGGATGCCGAGGTCAACTATTACCAGTCGTTGCTGGCGGTGGTTTTCGAAGGTCAGTACGTGGCCATCATCGAAGCGGTTCAGTACCAGGCCGAGGACGGCAAGAAGCATGTCCGCCTCAAGGTTGAGAACACCTCGGGCGGAGGAGACGAATACCGGCGTCTGCTCAACATCGACGACGAGCTTTTCCGAGCCATGCAGCCCGACGTGATTCACGACGTCTACATCTCGCTGCTGGACGACGACAACGCCATTATTTCTAATCCTTACGAAGCTAAGATTGAAGAGCTCCACTACGGAGAGCCGGCCGAGGTCGACTTCACCTTGCTGCGTGACGTGGACGCCGTGACGGTGGGGATTTCCTATGGGAACGGTTCCCAGCGCAGTCCCAAGATCTCGCTGCAGAAGGATTCCAGCGTCAACAAGGTCATCTTGCAGAGTTCGCAGTTCTCGCAGGAGGCCGAACTGGGCGCCTCGGCTACTTTCAACCTCACGTTGGAGCTTTTCAGCGGCGAAAACGACACCTTCAAACTGGCCGTCGTCAATCTTCCGGCCCAGCTCAACCGTTATTTCGTGGATCCGTCGACCCAAGCCCGCCTGACCCAGTTCCGATTCACCGAGGGCGCCAACACGCGCCAGGCGGCCTTGGAGGTTTCGCTGCCCGACCGCCCTGGGGAGGAGATCGAGATCGACAAGCCCATCCCCTTTTACGTCATGGTCATCCCGCGTGAGCAGGCTCAGGCCCTGGGCAATCTCAACCAGCGCAGCGGCCGGACGTCGGGCACCAACGGCGACGGTTCTCTCGGCGACAGTCGGCTCGCGCAGCGCCTTTGGACGGAAGAAGAAATCGCCGCACTGAATGTGGGCTACTTGCGCCTGGAACTGGTCCCCCGCGGGGTGGGCGAACTGCTGGTGCGCGTCCCCCAGCTTTACTTCGCGGCTAAGCCGGGAGAGCAAGTGGAGATTCCCATCGAGCTGACCAACGAGGGGACGCAGCGTCTTGACAACATCGAACTCAAGGTCGATCCGCCGCTCAATTGGACCAAGTCGGTTGAGCCTCCCCTGCTGGCCTCGCTGGACGTGGGTGAAGAGGCGCGGGTCTCCGTTTTCGTGACGCCCCCCGCGCAGATGACGGTGGGCAAGTACGAGGTGCGCGTCCAATCGACCTCGCTGTCCGACAACCAGCCGGTGGACGGCGAAGACAAGACCATCACCGTCGAGTTGCAGACCGAAACCGACGTGACCGGCATCGCCGTCGTGGTGGGCGCCATTGTGGCCCTCGTCCTGGGAATCGTGATTTTCGGCATCCGCCTCTCACGGCGCTGACGCTCCTGCCGAGGGGCAAGGCAGGACTGCGGAGGGGCAGGCGATAGAGCCCAGGCAGGCGACGGGAGCACAACAGCGATGTTTTGAAAGTCAAGTCCGGTCTCCCTGCAAGGGGGCAATTTGCCAGCCCAGGGTGAAGCCTGCTGCCAAGCGGAGCGAGGCCAGGTCGAAACCCTGGGTACGGGACGTTAATCAGTCGGAACCTTTTGAGGGTGTAAATCAGCCGACCTCGGAAACGGAGTGCAATATGAACGAGTCTCAACCTCTCATCGAGTCGCTTAACTTGTCGAAACGTTATGAGGACGGGGTGTTGGCGGTGGATGATGTGTCCTTCGGAATCCGTCCGGGCGAAATCTACGCCATGCTGGGCGGGAACGGGGCGGGGAAGACCACCACCATCAACATCTTCCTCAACCTCATCGAACCCACCTCGGGCCAGGCCGTGGTCGACGGCATCGTGACCCACAAGGAGCCGCTGAAGGCCAAGACCCGGATGGCGTTCGTGTCGGAAAACGTGATGCTTTACCCCAACTTTACGGCCATCCAGAACCTCGATTACTTCGCCCGTCTGGGCGGACGCAAAGACTGCACTCGCGACGACTTCCGTCAGGTGCTGCAGCGGGTGGGATTGCAGGAGGAAGCCCATGACAAGCGCCTCAAGGGCTTCTCCAAAGGCATGCGTCAGAAGTGCGGAATCGCCATTGCCATCCTCAAGGACGCACCGGCCATCCTTCTCGACGAGCCCACTTCGGGACTCGATCCCAAGGCCGGACTCGAGTTCATGCGCCTGCTTGATGACCTGCGGGCCGAGGGCAAGGCCATCCTCATGTCGACCCACGACATCTTCCGCGCCAAGGATGTAGCCGACACGGTGGGAATCATGGACCGGGGCCGATTGGTCATGCAGCGCTCCCGCCGGGAGCTGGAGGGTGAAAACCTGGAGTCGCTCTACGTCGAATACATGGGAGGCTATGTCGAGAGCGCCTCAGATGAGCGAGCTCTGGAGGCCTGACCTGGACATGGAAATGAGGCCTCCCGCAAGCAGCGTCTTAAGCGGCGCTCTCCAACGAACAACCTCCAAGCGCCCAGCTCCCAAGAGCTTCGCGCGGAGCACAGCCTCAAAGCACGAAACGAGCATGCGCCGGTCGTTCCAAGGAAGCTGTCAATGAAACAAGAATGTACTTCCAGCCTCCCTGAACGGAAGCCTAGGTTAGCCCCAGCACAGCCTCGAAGCATGAAACGAGCACAAAACAAGAACAACCCCCGGGCTCTCCCTGCGAGGCCAGCCGTAGATTGCCCCAGCACAGTCTCAAAGTATGAATAGAGCGCAAAACAAGAATGGACCTCCGGGCTCCCTGTAAGGGAGCCATAGGTTAGCCCAGGGTGAGCCGGTGAGCGAAGCGAGGCGAGCGTAACCCTGGGTTGAGGACGAATGAAGAAACAAACCCTGTAAGGGTGTCATAGCGTTAGGAGACATCATCATGTTTCGCCTGATCGTGGAAAAGGAACTGCGCGACATCATCGGGTCGACCAAGTTCGCGGTGACCTTCCTCATCTCGGCCCTGCTCATCCTGCTGGCCTTCTACGTGGGGGCCCGCAACTACCAGCTTTCTCGCGCCGAATATGAGACGGCTGTTTCGGAAGACCTGCGCCAGATGGAGGGCCTGACCGACTGGATTCAGGCCGAACACTCCATTTTCCTGCCGCCTCAACCGCTGGGAGCGCTGGTGACGGGGGTGTCCAACGACATCGGACGCAACATCGGCCTCTCCTCGCGGGGAAGCCTTGCGGCCGAGGACAGCCGCTTCAACGACGACCCCATCTTCGCCGCCTTCCGCTTCCTCGACCTGGAGTTCGTCTTCAAGATCGTGCTCTCGCTCTTTGCCATCCTCTTCGTCTACAATGCCGTCAACGGCGAGAAAGAGCAGGGGACGCTGCGGCTCACCTTCACCAACTCGGTGCCCCGCGACACCTACATGCTGGGCAAGGTGACCGGATCGTTCCTGGCGCTGGGACTTCCGCTGCTCATACCGATGCTGTTAGGATGCTTGATCCTGGTCCTGATGGGCGTCCCCTTGAGCGCCGATGAATGGATGCGGCTGGGCGTCGTCTCGCTGGGCGGATTCCTGCTGCTGGGCGCTTTCCTGACGTTGTCCCTGCTGGTCTCGACCCTGACTCATCGCTCGTCTTCGGCCTTTTTGGCCTTGCTGGTGGCCTGGATCTTCGCCGTCCTCATCATCCCCCGCACTTCGGTGCTGCTGGCTGGACGCAGCGTGGAGGTCCTCTCCAGCGACGAGATGAATTACCAAAAAGCCCGCCTGCGCGCCCAGATGTGGGAGGAGGACAAGGGCAAGATGTCGGAGTTCAGTCCCACCTCGGGCAACGCCCAGGATGCGGTCAAGGAATTCAACGCCTACATGGCCGAGGTCGCCCGGGCCCGCCAAGAACGCTACGAGGCCGCCGCCGGACGCCTGGAGGAACAGCGCCGCAACCAGGAGGCCGTCCAGCAGCGCCTGGCCTTCGGATTGGCCCGTATCTCGCCGGTGTCCTGCTTCTCGTTGGCCGCCATGAACTTGGCCGGGACCTCGCTGGACCTGAAGGAGGAGTACCTGCGCCAGGCCCGTGCCTACCGCGAAACCTACTCCCGCTTCATCAGCGACAAAACGGGAGGCATGCGGCGCGGAGGCCTTATTCTGCGCGTCATGTCCGAGGATCAGGAAGAGCCTGAGCCCATCGATCCGCATGAGATTCCGCCCTTCCAGTTCCAGCCGCCCCAACTTGAGACGGCACTGTCCTCCTCGCTGCTCGATCTGGGCATCCTGGCCCTTTTCAACATCGTCTTCTTTGCCGGCGCTTTCATCTCATTCCAGCGCTACGACCTGCGCTGAGGGGGTCTTTGAGTATGCACTTGAGCTCAAAATCCAGCCATCACTCTTGCCTAGGGAGGATCTGAATCATGCTTGGAACCATCATCGAGAAAGAACTCAAGTCGATTATCTTGAGCCCGAAGTTCGTGGCCACCTTCGCCGCCTGCTCGATCCTCATCTTGCTCAGCGTGTGGGTCGGCATTCAGGACTATCAGGCTTCCGTCGAGCAGTACGAAGCGGCCTTAAAGCTCAACCAGCAGGCTCTTTCCGAGCGAAACTGGGCCGGTTTCGCCACCTCCGCCTACCGTCCTCCCGACCCCATGCAGATCTTCGTCTCGGGGGTCAACAACGACATCGGACGCCTTTCCTCGATCTCCCGTGCGGCGGACGTCAAGCTGCGCAACAGCATCTATTCCGACGACCCCATTTTCGCCGTCTTCCGCTTTGTCGACCTGACATTCATCGTCCAGATCGTGCTTTCGCTCTTCGCCATCCTCTTCACATACGATGCCGTCAACGGAGAGCGCGAGGGCGGGACGCTGGCCTTGACCTTCGCCAATCCGGTGCCGCGGGCCCATTTCATCCTGGGCAAGTTTGCTGGGTCGTGGTTGGGACTGGTGATCCCGCTGGCCATCCCCATCTTGCTCTCGATGTTGCTGGTGATGCTTTCAGGAGTCCCCATGACCCCGGCGCACTGGCAAAAAGTCGCCATGCTGATGGGTGCCGCGCTGCTCTTTTTTACCTTCTTTCTCTGCTTCGGAGTGCTGGTCTCCAGCCTCACCCGCCGCTCGGCGGTGTCCTTCTTGCTGTCGCTGGTGGCCTGGGTTGTGCTGGTTCTGATCATCCCCCGCATGGGCGTGATGGCCGCCGGACAGAGCATCCAGGTCCCTTCCATGGCTGAAATCGAGAGCATGCAGGAGGGATTCGCCCAATCCCGCTGGGACGAGTACAAGAACGAGGCTCAAGAGCGCTGGAAGGAGCGCATGAGCCAGACTCAGGGCCTCAGCGCCGAGGAGCGCACGGTCGCCAACAAGCAGAAAATGCAGCAGTGGATGCTGGAAGACTCCCAGTTCCGCGCCAAGGTCCAGGAAGAGATCGCCGCCTATCAGCGCCGCCTCACCGAGGAACGCCGCAACCAATTGGCCCTGCAGGAAAGCTTGGCCCTGACCCTGGCCCGCGTCTCTCCGGCGGCGGCCTTCCAGTTGACGGCCATGACCCTGGCCGACACTGACATCTACCTCAAGGCCCGCGCAGAGGACACGATGCGCACCTACCGCGACGAGGTGCTGGAACTGGCCGAAGAAAAAGCCGGCAAGCAGGGCGACGCCATGGGACACGCCATGTCTTTCTCCTTCACCACCCGCACCCCTCCTGAAAAGGTCTCGGACGAGGATGGGTCCTCGGACGGGTCGGGCTCCTCCGGATCGTCGGATCCCTCAGGTTCCTCCTCCGGCGATTCCGGAGGCGGCTCGGCCAAGCCTGGCGCCTTCCGCATGAGTTTTTCGGGAGGCGGCGCCGAGTCTCCCACCTTGGATCCGGCGGAAGTTCCCGCCTACACTCCTCCCGACCGCACCCTGGAGGCGGCCCTGGCCCCCTCCATCCTCGACCTGGGCCTGCTGGCCCTCTACTCCCTGGCCGCCTTCGCCGCCGCCTTCCTGGCCTTCCTCCGCTACGACGTGAGGTGAGGCATATGTGAGACTCATCGCCCAGTAGTGGGTAAGAACAGGCTGGCAGAGTAAAGAGTCGTGAGGACAGCTTAGATGCACTTCTCATAGTTTGACCAAACTAGGATGGATCGCTGAAAGGTCATGACTATTCTGCGATTTGTCTCAGAATGGTCAAGTCGCGAAGGCAGGGAATTAAGCTTGAGGGATAGATCTCGGGGTTTGGGTTTGTCATGGGACGGGGGTATGCTAAGGGCGGCTGTCGGGAGCATCTGTCCCATGGTTTTCAAAAGGTCCGATCAAGACGGCGGCGGGCTCGGTCCTCGGGAAGAGGCGCTGTGGGATGGGTTGCGGCAGCGCGTTGAAGGCGGGGACGACTTCTTGTGGTGCTTTATCTCCTCGGACGCTCCCGAGGTCTCGGGCCGCTTTCTGGAGCGGCTGCGGCGCTTGGCCAAGAAGAACAGGCGCAAGGTTTCGGTCAAGGAGACGTCCCTGGCTTCGCGGCTGCCCAAGCTGGCTCAAGGGCTGGCCACGGGACGTTGGGTGGCCCGCTATGACTATGTCTGGCTGCAGGCTTCCGGTCGTGGCCGCGGTTCCGGCGACAAAGACTGGCAGCAGGCTTGGAAACAGGCGCTGCTGTTCCTGTCCGCGCGCCGGGAAGCGCTCGAGGAGCGCTTCCAGGGCATTATCGTCTCCGGTCCGCCAGGCTTGAAGGAGTGGCTGCCCGGCTCCGCGCCCTCGATCTGGCCGCTGGATCCCATGACCATTGGATTGGGTCCTTCTGCTGCGGCGGAAGGTGATGTCGAGGGTGGCGAGGATTCCATAGGCGACGAGGCCTCGCTGCCTGAGGGGCGCCCCGCCGAAGGCTCGCCAGACGTTGCCTCAGAGTCAGGCGACCACCCGGTCGAGCCAGCCTCCGCTGCCGAAGGCGAGGCAGGCGGCAGCGAAGCCTTGGTCCCTGGAGTGTCTGGGGACTCGCCTCAAGAGCCACAGGAGCAAGAGCCTTCGACTTCGACCCCAGACGCGGAGCCCTCGATCCCACACGACCAGCACATGTCGCAGGACAGCTCCAGTGGTCACCCACCGCCCGCTGACGTCGAAGCAGAGGACGGTCCATCCCCCGATCCGTTCCATACGCTTGAAGAGGGAGACGAGGGAAGCCAGGAGGATCCTGAGTCAGTGGAGCCAACCAGCAGCGAAGCGGACTTGGGAGCTTTGGCCGACGACCAGCCGAGCGAGACGCCTCTCCGCCCGGGCGAGATGTTGCGGGAGGCGTTGGACACCCTGCAGCAGGGCGACTGGACGCGGACGGTGGAACTGACCCGCCAGATCGTGGAGTCGTCGGCTAGCCCCAGCCGCCGGGCCGAAGCCTATGCCTTGCGGGCCCAAGCCGAAAGACAGGCCGGACGCTTCAGCGACGCCGCGCGCCATATTTCGCTGGCGCTGGGCACCCTGGAGTCGGAGGAGCGCCGCGACCTGCTGCGCTGGTACGACTTGGCGGGGCGCATCGCTATCCACCGCCACCGGCTGGAGGACGCCCTCGACTATTACCAGCGGGCCTTGGAGATTGCCCGCCGGCGCGCCCATGGCGATCCCGGATCCGCCCGCCAGCGCAGCCTTTCCGTCCTCCTGAACCGGCTCACCGAAGTCCAGTTGAGGCGCGGACAGCATGACGACGCCCGCCGCCTTGGATCGGAAGCCCTGCAACTTCGACGCCAGCTCGTGGAAGACGCCTCCCAGCCCACCTCCGAAGCCCTGACCCGGCTCTCCTACTGCTATTACCTGCTCTCCATGGTGGAAGAGTCGGCCGGGCAGTTGGAGGAAGCCTTCGACTATGTCCGCGAATCCCTCATCCTCGACCGCCGCCTCTCGGAGGAAAACCCCGGACCCGCCTCACGCCGCAACCTGGCCGCCACTCTCAAGCTGGCCGCTCACCTCAAGCGCCGCATGGGACACCGACAGGAATCCCGCAGCCTGCTTCGCCAAGCCGCCGCCTTGAAGCTCGGCAGCGATCACTAGGGCCGAATCCTCAACCCCGAAAGACTTGCCTCACGCCGGGGTTGTGGAGCGTGGTATTCTTTTCAGTCGTTATGCGTTACAACCCGGCTGACGTCGAACCCAAGTGGCAGAAGAAGTGGGAGGAAGAAAAGGCCTTCCACGTGTCCAACGACCTTCAGGAACTGCGCGGCAAGCCCAAGTTCTACATCCTCGACATGTTCCCCTATCCCTCCGGTGCCGGGTTGCACGTGGGACATCCGGAAGGCTACACGGCCACCGACGTGGTGGCCCGCATGAAACGGATGCAGGGAATCAACGTGCTGCATCCCATGGGCTGGGACGCCTTCGGACTCCCCGCCGAACGTGCGGCGGTGCGCGAGAACATCCATCCCGCCAAGATCACGCGGCGCAACATCGACAATTTCCGCCGCCAGATCAAGCGCCTGGGATTCAGCTACGACTGGGACCGCGAGATCTCCACCGCCTCGCCCGACTACTACCGCTGGACACAGTGGATCTTCCTCAAACTCTATGAAAAAGGGCTGGCCTACATGGCCGAAGTCCCTGTCAACTGGTGTCCGGCGCTGGGCACCGTGCTGGCCAATGAAGAGGTCAAGGACGGCAAATACGTGGAAACCGGCGATCCGGTGGAAAAGCGCCTGATGAAGCAGTGGATGCTCAAGATCACCGCCTACGCCGAGCGCCTGCTGGACGATCTGGAGGAAGTCGACTGGCCCGAAGGGGTCAAGGAAATGCAGCGCAACTGGATCGGCAAGAGCGAAGGCGCCGACATCCGTTTCGACATCGCCGGGACCGGGCACAGCTTCGAAGTCTTCACGACGCGTCCCGACACCCTCTTCGGGGCCACCTACTGCGTGCTGGCACCCGAGCATCCGCTGGTCCGCCAGATCGTGGCCGAGGACCGCCGAGAGGCCGTGGAAGCATACGTCGAGCAAGCCAAGCAAAAATCCGACCTGGCCCGCACCGATCTGGCCAAGGAAAAAACCGGCGTTTTTACCGGCGCTTATGCCCTCCATCCGGTGACCGAGGAGAAGGTCCCCATCTGGATTGCCGACTACGTCCTCATGTCCTACGGCACCGGCGCCATCATGGCCGTGCCCGGGCACGACGAGCGGGACCACGAGTTCGCCCGCCAGTTCGAATTGCCTATCGCGGAAGTGGTGTCAGGCGGCAACAAGCCCATCGAGGAAGAAGCCTACAGCGACAACGTCGAAGGACGGCTGGTCAACTCGCAGTTCCTGGACGGACTCAAGGTGCCCGACGCCATCCGCCGCATGATCGAGTGGCTGGAGGAAGAGGGCAAGGGACGCCTCAAGGTCCAGTACCGCCTGCGCGACTGGCTCTTCTCACGCCAGCGCTACTGGGGCGAGCCTTTCCCCATCCTGCACGCCGAGGACGGCCAGGAGATTCCCGTCAGCCAGGACGACCTGCCGGTGGAGCTGCCGCCGGTGGACGAGTATCGTCCCACCGAGGACGGGCGTCCGCCCCTGGCCCGGGCCTCCGAGGACTGGCTCAGCGTGACCCTGCCCGACGGACGCAAGGCGCGCCGCGAGACCAACACCATGCCCCAGTGGGCCGGATCCTGCTGGTACTACCTGCGCTTCATCGACGCCCGCAATGAGCAAGCGGCCTGGGACAAGGAGCTGGAACGCTACTGGATGCCTGTCGACCTTTACATCGGCGGCGTCGAGCACGCCGTACTGCACCTGCTCTACGCCCGCTTTTGGCACAAGGTGCTCTACGACGCCGGATACGTCTCCACCAAGGAGCCCTTCCAAAAGCTCTTCAACCAAGGGATGATCCTGGCCTACTCCTATCAGGACGAGGACGGCAAGTACCATTCGCCTGACGACGTCGTGAAAGAGAACGGCCATTGGCGCACCCAGGACGGCAAGCCCCTCGACCGCCAAATCGAGAAGATGAGCAAGTCGAAGCTCAACGTGGTCAACCCCGACGACGTCATCGACGACTACGGGGCCGACGCCATGCGCCTGTATGAGCTGTTCATGGGCCCGCTGGAGCAGGTCAAGCCGTGGCAGATGGACGGCGTGGAGGGCGTTTACCGCTTTCTGGGACGTGTCTGGCGTCTGGTGGTGGATCCCAACAGCGGCCAACTGGCCTCCAACATTGTGGACGAGTCCGGCTCCAGCCAACTGCCGCTATGGAAGACGCTGCACCGCACCATCAAGAAGGTCGCCGAGGACACCGAAAACCTGCGCTTCAACACCGCCATCGCCCAGATGATGGTCTTTGTCAACGAGGCCACCTCGGTTGAGAAACTCCCTCAGGAGATTCTGCATAACTTCCTGCGGATACTCTCAGCCTATGCGCCTCACATCGCCGAAGAGCTGTGGCATCGTTTGGGCTACGAGGGATTCGTGTCGCTGGCCCCCTGGCCCGAGCACTACGAGAAACTGTGCGCCGAGGAGACCATCACCATCATCATCCAGGTCAACGGCAAGGTGCGTGACGAACTGCAAGTCCCCCGCGAGACCGAGAAGAGCGTATTGGAAGAAAAGGCCTTGGCCTCCGAGAAGGTCCAACGCCACCTGCAAGGCCGCGATCCCAAACGCATCATCGTGGTCCCCGGCCGCCTGGTCAACGTCGTCGGCTAAGTCCACAAGGCTCACCCCGAAAGCGCAAGTCTGGGCTCCCTGTAGGGGAGCCATAGGCCAGCCCAGGGTAAAGTGAGGGCGCGAAGCGCCCGAGCGACACCCTGGGTAAGCTTAACGTCGGCTCATAAACCCTGAAGGGGTGGAATAGCGGTCCTTCGAAGATGTCATCGTACATACTTTTGCGACAGCCTCTGAAAGCGTGAATAGCGTTAGGGGAAGCTTAGAGCTTTGGACGACCTGCACTAGCCCTGCCGGAGCGCCTTGGATAAGATAAGGGCATGAGCAACAAGAGCCAAGCTAGCCAAGTCGTGGACGATAAAGGGCGCATGGTCAGCGATCTGTGGCTGGATCAGCCCGATGCCCCGCAAGAAATCGAGAAACGCCGCCAAGAAGGCCGCATCACCGACCAAGAGGCCGAGAACCTGAGCCACTTCGTGGAGAAAGGCTACCTGGCCATTCACCTCGACTTTCCCGAGGACAAGCTCGACCAGATCAACCGGGACGTCGACAAGCTGTGGGACCAGCAGCCTGTCGATTTGGCCTACGCCTACCGCGAAGACCTGACCTCAATGGCCGACGCCATCGAGGATGAAGAGCGCAAGCCCGGCTACCGCATTGCCGATCTGCACGGACACTCTCAGGCTGCCCGCGACCTCTATCTCGACCCTCAGATCTTCCATTGGCTGGAGCTGATCTTCGACCAGCCGGCGGTGGCCTTCCAATCGCTTTACTTTCAGTGGGGCAGCCAGCAGTCGCTGCATCGCGATCCCGTCTACGTCGTGACTCAGCCGGCCAGCCATCTGCTGGCCACCTGGGTGGCGTTGGAAGATATCGGTCCCGACTGCGGCCCCCTCAACTACGTCCCCGGATCACACCGAATGCCCTACTACCAGTTCGAGCCCGGACGCATCGCCATCGCCGCTGACGAGGACTACATGAAGGCCTTCAAATACAGCGAGCGGATCATGAAAAAAGAAGGGCTGGAGGAGCAGCTCTTTACCTGCAAGAAGGGCGATTGTTTCATCTGGCACGCCAACCTGGTGCACGGGGGAAGCTTGGTCAAGGACGCTTCCAAGACCCGCCGCAGCTTCGTGGTCCACTACTCGACGGTGGGCAACTACCGCAAGCGCGGCGGCACCATGAAACTCAAGGGCGGCCGTCCCCAGCCCGAGCCTCTCTGGAACGAGACCAGCGAGATCATCGAGCAGGACGGGGCCCGCGGCTTCGAGGCCCCCCTCAAAGACCTCCATCCCGACAATCTCCCCCTCAAATCCCGCCTGCGCTCCACCGCCAAACGATGGCTCAGGAAACTGCGGGGATAGGACGGCCCGAGCGGATCTTTTGGGCTTGACCTATAG
The DNA here is from genome assembly GCA_035471925.1 of Acidobacteriota bacterium. Taxonomy (GTDB): domain Bacteria; phylum Acidobacteriota; class UBA6911; order RPQK01; family DATIPO01; genus JANQFM01. The sequence continues at coordinate 14,687 of DATIPO010000393.1, read as the reverse complement.
GCCAAATGAGCGTACGCTTTAACGTACGATGACGTCCATGAATGCAACGCAGGCGCGGGCTCGGCTTTACAAGCTGATTGAAGAAGTCGGTCAGAGTCACGAGCCTGTTGAAATCACCAGCAAGCGCGGCAAAGCCGTGCTCATCTCAGAAGATGATTGGAGAGCGATCCAAGAGACTCTCCATCTTCTTTCGGTGCCCGGAATGCGAGAATCGATTCGGGAGGGACTGGAAACTCCCCTTGAGGAATGTTCCGAGGATCCCGGCTGGTGAAGTGGAAACTCGTCTTCACCCCCCAAGCCCGGCGCGATGCCAAGAAAGCGGCCAAGTCAGGCCTAAGACCCAAGGCTGAAAAGCTCTTAAGAATTCTCGAAGAGGATCCTTTTCAGCAACCGCCCCCATTCGAAAAGCTGGTGGGAGACCTCACCGGTGCTTACTCACGCCGCATCAATATTCAGCACCGCCTCGTCTACCAGGTTATCCCGGAGGCTGGGACCGTGAAGGTTCTGCGCCTGTGGACCCACTACGAGTAACGCATCCAAAGCTTTGCGGCTCGCCGTCGGCCGCAGCCGCGTCTCGGTATCCTGCGTGGTGACAAGGCCGCGCAGGGTTCTCAAGGCAGCGCCATCCCCTCAGCGCACGATGAGCGGGGGGACGGCGGACTGCAGGGAGAGGTTGCTTGTGCCGAACAATTCCTGTCCCACCAGGGGCTGGTCGGAGGTGACGATGATGAAGCCTCCGGACTGCTGCCCGCTGCCCGGGGCCAGTTCGGCAAGGGTCTGCGAGGTCCGGGCGCCTGGGTTAAGCATCAGCATTCCGTTGCCCGTGGGCTCTCCGTCGGCTCCGAAAACCGCGATCTCGATTGAAGCAGGCATGGGCCCTGTGTTGAAAAGCGCCAGTCCCGTGAAAAAGACTCCCTCGACGTTGGCCACGTGGCCAAAAATGGCCTGGTGGAATGGACGGGCCTGCAAAGGCATGGCAGCGGCGAAATTGAAGGCATTGTCGTCCCAGAAAACGACGTCTCCGATCACGCCGGGACCATCTGTATTGACCTCCAAGGAGGCCACGGTGGGTTCGGCGACGGTACGCAGGGTGCCCGCGAAGCTCGCGCCCGGAGCCAAGTTGATGATCTCGGATGTCTCAGACGGGCCGTCCTCGGGAAACAGAGTCCAGCGGATGCGTCGGGGGAACTCGGTGATGTTGGTGACCTTGAGTTCGGTGACGATGGCCTGGTTGACCGCGAACTGGGCCGAATACACTCGGGTGCTTCCGTTGCCGGGTACGGCGTTGAGGGCGAAGGCGGTATCACCGTTGACCGTGACGAGCGCCATGGCAGCCACGGCTCCTCCCTCGGAGGCGATGACTTCGATGAGTCCGTTGCGAACCGTGACAATGTCGAAGAGTTCGCTGACGGTCCCGGCCAGAAGTCCCTTGCCGGGGATCATGCGCTGGATGGTGGAAGGCGGACCCACCAGTCCGCCCATCCCGTCCGGTTCGGTCAAGTGGAGCGTCACTTGGACAGGGTCGTTTCCGGGATTGACGACGCGCACGATGGTTTCTGAGGCGCCGCGCTCTTCGGGTACGTCGCTGAGCCCGAAGGACGTCGGTCCTGAGAAGACTCGGTGGATGAAGAGGTGTCCCGTTGCTTCCGTCAGTCCCAGCCCTCCGTCGAGCCGCGTCAGGCCGAAATTGCCGATCTGGGTGAAGGCGGCCAGGAAGGGGTCGATCTGAGGGGCGTCCTCGGGTGCGATGGTCCTCATCTCGATCCATCCGCCGATGTCGTCACCCGTGTTGAGGCCGAAGAACTCAGTGCTGAGGCGGGCAATCTGGGTGCCCGATTCCAGATCTTGGTTAAAAGGATTGACAGGGAATCCGGCATCGCCGCCTTCGGCCGACCAAGCCGTGACTTCCAGGGCGATGGTGTCGGAAAGGTTGTTGGCGGCGGCGAAGGAGGTAAAGGTGACATTGTTTCCGGCCAGGAAGGGGAAGTAGAGGTCATAGGTGCGGGGCACAAAGATCTGCTCGGACGCGGCGGCGCTTTCAACTTGGTCGCGAGTCAGGCGAAGTTCGTGGTACTGGTTGGTGAGCCAGCGCGCCATTTGCCCGGCGTAGTCAGGAGTGCCCAAAACGGCGGTTTGTCCGCCCGGAATGATCTGCTCTCCCGCGATGCCCTGGAGGGAGAGATCTCCTACGAAGCGGCGGGCCGGTCCCGAGCCGAACATGAACTCGTTGGGGCCGTCGGAGCGGGCTGAATGGCTGGAAGCGTCCACGCTCTGAAATCCGCCGGCGCGGGCCACACCCGGCAGTCCGTCGTCCAGGTTGGAGAATCCGCCCGCCTCGGGAATGCTGAAGGGTCCGCCCAGCGGATGGTTGAAGACGATACGGTGGAGCCGGCCCCAGCGGTAGTCGTCCTGGTCGGAGGACTCCCCGAAGGCCGAAGCGAAGGTGTCGCTGGCCAGCAGCCCCAGCGCATCGCGCAAGGCCGCGATAATGACTGCATCGCGATCCTGTTGGGGCGTGGTCCCGTCGAATCCGGTCTCGAAGAAATTGATGCCCGAAGCGCCGATTCCCTGGTTCTGATCGAAACTCTCCAGGTGATGGAGAAGGGCCGCTAAGGCCACTTCGCTGGGGGGCGCGAAGCCGGGTCCCACCGCTCCTTCGAGGCGGATGTCCATGGCCGCGCGGACGAACTGTCCTCGCCAGGTGCTGTAGATGGTGGTAGCGATGCTGGCGTCGATCTCACTCTGGCTGGGGACGGGCAGGTTGTCGGGATCGTCTCCCGGATCATAGCCGGCTTGAATGCCGGTGGGCGAGGAGTAGGCCCAGTTGCGCAGGCGTTCCACGGCCTCTCCAACGCCGGCGTCGGAGGCCAGCGGCTGGAGGCTCTCGGGCAAGGCGGGATCGTCCTGCAAATTGTCCCAGGCCTGGAGGATGAAGGGGGTGAAGAGCTCGGCATCCAGCAGGGCATTGTTGCCCTGCAGCGCCTTCATGTCCTCGATGGTCATGGTGCGTTCTTCGACGTTGAGGATCTGGTCGATGACGCGGGCGATGCGTCCTACGCGGGGGCTGGTGTAGCCGGGGCTGAGGTAGAGAATGCCGCCGCCGCCACGCAGTTGGTTGAGCGGATTGTTGTCTAACGTCACGCCCAGGGGATCGTTGTTGGCATTGGCGATCCAGCCCCGCGCGGGATTGACCAACTGAGGCATCTCGTCGAAAGGCAGGATCTCGAACGGGATGGCCTGTCCCGGCTGGGGTTCGCCCTGCAGAGGGATCCACTCGTGAGGAAAGGCGCCCGTGCCGTCGCGGATAAAGAATGGCGGCAGGCCGGCCACCGTTCCAGCCTGAAGGTCTTCGCGCAAGGGCATCTCGGCGCTGGTGAAATAAGCAATGTTGCCGCGGATGTCGGCGTATCCGAAGTTCTGCGAGCCGAAATCGAAGAACTGAAGAGCTTCACGAAACTCCTCGACGCTGCGGGACCGGGCGATGCGGAAGAAGGCCTCGCCTTCGCGTGTGGCCGACCAGCCGGTGAACTGGACGCTGAGAGCTGGGATGTCAACGACACCCGAAGGATCCTCGGGGAAGGTGAAGTCAACGATGGGACCATCATTGCGGCGCGGCACCGAAACCGCTAAGCCGCCTTCCAGCAGTCCGACGCTGGCTTGACTGAGATCGTCCTCAGTCCCGCTGGCCGGGTCGTTGACGCGGAAGGCCTGGCCGATCAGCTCCACTTCTTCGATCTCTTCGCCCACCCGGATGCCCAGAATCTCTGGCAGAAAGCCGCTGAAGTCGACCACCAACGTATCCTGAAAGACGTCGGTCACGTCCAAGGGATTGACAGTCGATCCCCAGCACATGACCTCGTTGCAGCCCTGCACGAAATTGGGGGCACCGGGAAAGGTGACGCCGGCGACGTTCATGGCCCCCAGGGCGGGGTCCTCGGCCACTTCCAGATGGGTCTCGTAGAAGGTGGCGGGGGTGTCCAGCGCCAAGTGGGGGTCGTTGGCGAAAAGGGCATTGCCGGTGGCGCTGTTCTCAGGTCCGATGATCCACCAGTTGCTGCCCTTCGTGCGCCGCGATTGACTCAAGAACTCGCGCAGTGCGGGCATGGAGTCCAGCTTGCTCAGATAATTGTTGACCAGTTCGAGCGTTTCGGGACGGAGGATTTGCGAGGCCTGGCGGGCGATCTCGGTTAATTCGGCCCCGCGGTCCGCCCGGGAGGTGTCGCTGCGGGCCGTCGAGTTGCCAGCCAGTCCGGCTTCAGGGATGGAGACAGTTCCGTCGAGGGGTTCGACCCGGTAGGTGTCTTCGAAGAAGAGGGCCGTACCGTCGAAAGCGCCTTGCTGTCCGGCCGCCTGGAAGGTCATGAGGGCCTGAGTGCGGTCGAGGTCGTCGAGGTCGAAGGAGAGTCCGAAGGCCAGTCCCTTGGCGACTGTCAGAGTGTCGACCAGCGTCCAGGGTTCGACTTGGGTGAGTTCCAAGGCGGCGTACTCCGGGGGCAGGGGATTGCCCTCGCCCAGAAAGGCGTTGACGCCGTCCGCATAGGCCTGGATGTACTCACGGGAGCGGGCCGAGTAGGCGGCTACCGAGCGTTCAGCCGCCCGGCGCAGACCCAGGGTGCGCAGTTGGATGTCCTGGGGCAAGGCGCTCTGGCCCACTAATTCCGCCAACGTTCCACTGAAGAGGCGACGCGAAACGTCCATCTGAAAAAGGCGGTCCTGGGCATGCAGATAGCCGATCATGAACATCCCGTCGTGGTCATTCTGCGTGAAGACATGAGGGACGTTGTCGCTGTCGCGCACCATCCGCACGGCGGCCCGCAGTCCCCGCAGTTCTTGGGGGGTGGTGACGGAGCCGGCGTCGGCCGGCTCGTCGCGCAGCAAAGCGAAGCCCGTCAAGGCCAAGGTGACAACCAAAGTAAGGACGAAAAACCGTTGACGCATGTTGCTCCTTCGAACGCCGAGAGGGACAGCGGCCCCGGCCTTCGACGGAAGCGCCCAAGGCCGGTCCCGAGAGCTGTTCAGAACGCTTGAGTGCGTTCCCAATGGTAGCATTCGAAAGAGCCGTCGGCTACCTCCGCCGCCAAGCGAAGGGAGGGCTGGGGCCGGGCAGGGGAATCCTGATCAGGCGCGCGAAGCTGAGGCGCTGAGATGCTCCGAGAGACGGTCCAAAGCAGGCTCCAAATCCTCACGCAACTGTCCCATGGCCGAGTCGGAAAGGGTCCAGCTCACGACGTGGAGTCCCGCCATGGGACGTCCCGGACCGGCCGAAAAGGACTTGAGCGCCAAGCCGCCGCCGATCTCGCTCCAGGAGAGCTGGACCTCGCGTCCGCTGTCGGCCAGCACTTGCCCGTTCAGCGTCCGCCCGCCCTGTAGTTGCAGCCGGCACTCCTGCCCGGGCTTACCGATCGTTCCCGACTCGATCAGCCAGGCATCGAGCTTGTCCTGGTCGTGGAAGAAAGGCGCCATTTGGGGCGGCGCCAGCGGGATGGGACGCAGGGCCGTGAAGTTGCGTTTGCTTTGCCCGAAGTGCTCTTCCAGGTAGAGGCGCAGCAAGGATAGCGCCAAACGCCATCCTGAATCGATCCCCTCGAACTCGTCCTCCCAGCTCTTGCCTTCCTCAAATCCCGAGTTGACCAGACGCAGCTTGGTCCGTCCGCCCTCCTGCCGGATGTCGATCTCCAGCAGGCCGCTGCGCTGCCCGTCATCGAACTTCAGCCCGAAGCGCCTCTCGGGGTCCACCTCGACTACTTTGTAGGGTATTTCCACGCCGAACTCGTCGAAGCACCAGGTGAAGACGCTCCCCTGGCGCGGCTGGCCCTGGGCGCGGTCGACGAACCAATTGGAGATATGATCGGGATCGGTCCAGGCCCGCCACACCTGCTGAGGAGTGGCCGAGGTGGTCAGTTCTTGCTCGATGACTCGTTCTTCGCTCTTTTGAGACTTGCTCATTATTGGTCCTTTGCTGATGAGGATTTGGATTGGGTTTGGCTTCCAGGGTTCGGTCCGGCTGCTTCGTGCTTCCCGGCACCGCCCGAGGAATCATTGCCGGCCTCTTCCGGCGCCCTGTCGGTTTCTTCGGGCGGAGCCGGGTGGCAGCCCAGGAAAAGGCGGTAGGGACGGCCCTCTCCAGGGCTGCCGTCGGGGGCCCGGTCGGGGGAGGTGAAGCGTCCGATGACGTCGGTCACGGCGTCCTGCAAGGCCGATGTGAACTCCTGCCGCTGCTCAGGCGAGCGGAAACGGATGGAAGCCGACAAAGACAAGGTAGCTAAGCGCTTGTCCTCGGCTTGGGCCGCCTCCATGAGCCGGCTCAGGTCCTCTTGGGCTTGACTGGTCAAGGCCAGCAGGTATCCGGCGCTGAAGCGGTCCTGAGCCTGCCCAGGCGCGGCCCGCAGCGGCCCCAGTACTTGGGGGGCCAGCAAATAGGAGCGGGCCGTGGCCTGGTAGCGTTGCTCCACCAAGTTGCGTTTGAGGCGACGTCCGGCCCGGCGCAGGAAACCGGCCTCTTCCAACTGACGCACATGGTAGTTGACCTTCTGGCGCGGTAGTCCGATTTGTCCGGCAATGGAGGCGGCTGACTGAGGCTCCCGGGCCCGCCGCACAATTTCCAGCCGCAGCGGCTGCAGCAGAACTCCCGCCCGCTGCACCTCCGAAATGCACTCGACATCTGCTGGGTTTGTTCTCATGACGAGCATTATCTCCTGGAAGAAAAAATTTGTCAATAAGCAGCTTCGTCTCGCCGGTTCTACGCCAATCCCTTACAAGCGGTTCGGAGTGTATGCAGTGTCTTAAGTTCGGTGGGCGACGATCTATCCCTCGAAGCCCCACGGCGCGGGCTCTTGAGTTGCACCGGTTGCAGCCCGGAAGGACTCTCCGTTTGACGAGCCGAAGGGAGCCGAGCCGAGGGGTACACCGGCAAGGCGAGGGTCAGATCCGCAGGTTGGGATCGGCTTTGAGGTCCCAGGAATCGCTTTGGCCGGAGGCCAAGCGCCGGTAGCCGGCTGCGGCGATCATGGCGGCGTTGTCGGTGGTCAGGGGAGGAGAAGGGAAGTAGACGGGGATCTGGCGCTCCTCGAAACGGCGGCGGGCCCGCTCGCGCAGAACGGAGTTGCAGGAGACGCCCCCCGAGAGCTGGATGGAGCGTACGCGACGTCCTGACAGGAAATGTTCCAGCCGGTCCAGCAACTGATCCACCACGGCTTTTTGAAAGCTGGCCGCCAAGTCGAGGACGGCTTGAGGCAGATTGGCGGGTTCGTCGGCTTGCTGGGGACTCAGGCTGGGAAGCTTGTTTTGCTGGGCGTGGCGCAGGGCCGCCGTCTTGAGTCCGCTGAAGCTGAAGGAATGGCTGCCGTCCCCGATCTTGGGCAATGTGAAAGAAACCGCCTGGGGATCGCCGCGGCGGGCCAGGCGTTCGATGACGGGTCCGCCGGGATAGCCTAGTCCCAGCAGCTTGGACAGCTTGTCCAGAGCTTCTCCAGCGGCGTCGTCCAGGGTGCGCACCAGCAGTTCGGCCTGCAGGTCCTGGCGCAGGTGGTAGAGGTTGGTGTGGCCTCCTGAGACGACCAGGGCCAGCGCCGGGAGTTCGGCCTTCGGATGCTCCAGGAAGATGCTGGCCAAGTGTCCTTCCAGGTGGTTGACGCCCAGGAAGGGGATGCCCAGCGAATAAGCCAGTCCCTTGGCGTAGGCCAAGCCCACCAGCAGGGCGCCCATCAGTCCGGGGCCGCGGGTGACGGCCACTGCGTCGAGGTCTTCGAAGCTCAGCCGATGCCCGGCGCGTCCGGCTTGGCGCAGGCAGTCCTCAACCACCAGTGCGATGTTGTCGACGTGCTCGCGGCTGGCCAGTTCGGGAACCACTCCGCCGTAATCGCGGTGGACGTCAATCTGCGAGGCCACGCTGCTGGAAAGGATGCTCGTGCCGTCGCGCAGCAGGGCGGCTGCTGTTTCGTCGCAGCTCGACTCGATTCCCAGGACGATCATGCCTCGGGGCCGTCGCCGGCTCCGTGGACGCTGCGTGTGGCGCCCCGGGCCCGGCTGCGGCGTTGCTCGGCCTTGCCCACAAGTTCGGCCAGCGACTCCGTGTAAGGCGCGCGGGCCACGCCTTCTTCGGTGATGATGGCGGTGACCAGGTGGTTGGGCGTCACGTCGAAGGCCGGATTGCGCACCCCGATGTTGTGGGGGGCCACGCGCTTGTTGTTGATGTCGGTCACTTCGCTGATGTCGCGCTGCTCGATTTCGATCTCCCGTCCCGTGGGTGTGCGCAGGTCGATGGTCGATGTGGGAGCGGCCACGTAGAAGGGAATGCCGTGTTCCTTGGCCAGCACGGCCACCGAGTAAGTTCCGATCTTGTTGGCCACGTCGCCGTTGGCGGCCGTCCGGTCGGTTCCCACCACGACCGCTTGCACCTCTCCGTGCTGCATGAAGTATCCGGCCATGTTGTCGGTGATCAGGTCGCAGGGAATGCTCTCTTTCATCATCTCCCAGGCCGTCAGCCGCGCGCCTTGCAGGAAAGGACGGGTTTCGTCGGCGAAGACGCTGATGTTCTTGCCCGACTCCACCGCCGCCCGGATAACTCCCAGAGCTGTCCCGTAGCCGCCCGTGGCCAGCGCTCCGGCGTTGCAGTGGGTGAGGACGCGGGTGTCGGAGGCCAGCAATTCCTGCCCGAAGTGTCCCATGCGGCGGTTGATCTCGATGTCCTCCTCCAGAACCTCTACCGCTTCATCCCGCAGAGCGGCCTGGATATCGGAGAGAGGCTTGTCCTTGACGTCCTCGAAGACGCCCTGCATGCGCTCCACCGCCCATAACAGGTTGCGGGCCGTAGGACGCGTGTTGACCGCCTCGCAGATGCGCTGGAACTCTTGCTCCAGGTTGTCCTTGCTCTCCAAGTTGCGGACGCCTACGGCGATGCCCATGGCGGCGGCCACGCCGATGGCCGGCGCTCCGCGGATGACCATGGACTTGATGGCCTGGCCCACTTCTTCGGGCGTGGTGTATGTGTTGTAGATCTCCTCGCCGGGCAGGAGGCGCTGATCGATCATGACGACGCCGTCGTCGGTCCATTCAATGGTCTTGACGTTGTAAGACATAGCGTGGGGAATGATAGAGCAAATCGCTTGAAAGTGGTAGTCCGTCCCCTCATTGCCACTTGAGGTCGACCCACAGGGGACGGTGGTCTGAAGAGGCCACTCCGCCCTCCACCTCAGCCTGCAAAGCCTCGACGCCCCGCACCCAGATCCAATCCAGCTTCATGCGGATGAAGATGTAGGATTGAAAGGTGTTCTCATCCCCGTCCAGCGGACACGAGAATCCGGCCTCCTGCATCAGTTCGAACATGTGGCTGGTGTGTTCCTTGGCGAAGGTGTTGAAATCGCCCAGCACCACGGTCGGCAGGTGGCGAAAACGTTGGGCGTCCTCCAGGATGCCTTTGATTTGCTGGGCTCTCTCGGGAGCCGAAATGCGGGTTTCCAGGTGAGTTGTGTAGACTCTCAGCGGACGTCCGGCCACGTCGACGGTTGCGCCCAGCGTAATGCGGCGGCGGCCGCCCGGTCCTTCCACGGGAAGTTGCAGCCGGGTCACCTGAGAGAGTGGAAAGCGGCTCAGAAGCGCCAGTCCGCGCACTCCTCCGCCCTCGTCGTGGACGATCTCGGCGGCATAGGCGAAATGCATCTTAAGCCGCCGGGCCAGGAGGCGTCCGATGTGCTCGTTGGCCGACTTCTCGTGATCGCGGTTGACCTCCTGCAAGGCCAGGATGAGGCTTTGGCTGAGCTCAGGATGGCTCTCAAGGACTTCGGCGATTTCCTCGATGCGATGGCCGGGCGGTCCATGCAGGTTGTAGCTGAGCAAGCGCAAGCGCTGAGGATGGGCTGGCGCGGCTCCGGAAGCGAAGCTGCCTTCCTCGACCAGCGGCCGGAGGGCTTGGTCAGGCGGATTCTCCTGAGCCGCTGCCAATGCCAGGAACGCCGGCAGAACGATAGCCAGTACTGCCCTTCGCACGATCATGACTCCTATTGTACTGGGAATCAGTGGCGGGAACGGTGGGCGACGGGAGCCCGCAGCGCCGGACTCATCGATCCCAGCAAAATCCGCAAAGCGTTGGACTGGACTCCGAAAAGGCGATATCCGAGGCCCGTGGAGAGAACCATGTACCAGATTCCAAAAACCAGCAGGCAGGCCACGGCGGGGAGACTCCCGGTAGCCGCCAAGCGCCTCAGATCGGACCAGAGTAACTGGCCGTAACGCCGGAATAGAGCCCGGTTGTAAGCTTCGTCGCGCTGGCACACGCGGTGCGTCCGCGAACTCATCTGGAGAAGAATCTGCTCGGCGTTGAGATGGCTCTCAGAGAATGTTGCAGGATCAGGGGAAGAGGAGTTCAGGAAGCGCTTGCGGGTCAGTACGAGGAGCGATGCCGCCAAAAAGGCGCTGATCGCCAACCCGAACAAAGCAGCTCCGAAACCCATGGAAAGAAACCCCTCCGGTGCAATCCCCCAGACAATCACCAAGTTTACGTTGGATATTGCCTAATCTTACTTAAGCAATGCTCTCATTTTTATTTGTACAAAGCAAGTGTGTGGATGAGAAAAATGCGGCGACTACTCGGCCTCAGGCGGAGACGCGTCGCGGGTCCCGTAGCTGATTCGATTCTTGCCGGTTCGCTTGCTTCGGTAGAGGGCCTGATCGGCGGCGGTCAGGATCGCTTGGTGGGAGTCTCCGTGGCCGGGGAAAGACGCGATGCCGACGCTGACGGAGAGCGACACGGTGTCCTCGGTCAGTTGCAGAGGCTCATCGGCCACCCGTTGGCGGATGCGCTGGAAAGCTCTGACGGCGCCGCGGCGGCCGGTCTCGGGGAGCAGAATGACGAATTCGTCGCCGCCATAGCGGGCCACCAGGTCGCTGCCCCGCAGGTTGTCCCGCAAAATGGCGGCCAAGTGGCAGATGAAGCGGCTGCCGGCCTGATGGCCGTAGCGGTCGTTGACGGGTTTGAGGTTGTCGGCGTCGACCATGGCGATGGAGTAGGGGCGTTCATAGCGCAGCGAGCGGCGATGTTCCTGTTCGGCTTGCTCTTCGAACATGCGCATGTTCCAGAGTCCCGTCAGGTCGTCGGTGCGCGACAGCAGGTGGACGCGAAGGCGGGCGCTCTGCTTCTCACGCGAGAGGCGGGCGGTGAGAAAAGCCACCAGCCACAGGGCGAAGAGGCTGATGGCGAGTTGGGACAAGGTGCCGGAGGATCCCCAGGGGCGGATGAAGGCTCCGGCCACAGCGGCGGCTGTCAGGGCAGCGGTGATGGAAAAGGCGGCCCATTGGGGTAGGACCAGCGACGAGGCCCCGACCACCAAGAAGTAGAGCGCCAGCAGGGGGCTCTCGGCACCACCGGTCATGAAGATGACGGCGGTTGAGAAAGCCGACATGGCCGCTACGTCCAGCAGCAGCGGCCAGCGTCTTCCGTAAAGGCGCTGCAGGCCCGCATAGTGGAAGATAAGGACGAAGACCGCCAAGCCGAGGACGGCTCCCAACAGTCCGCCGACTTGAGTGGGATCGCTCAACTGCAGGTATAGCAGTACCAGAGCGATCATCAACCATTCGATTTCGGCCAAGCGGCGGCCATAGGCCCGCAGTTCCTCGCGCTCGATTTCAGCCGGCAGAAGGTCGGCGGGCTCGGCCATGGTCATGTCCTTACGCGATGGCGGAACCGCTTCCTCAATGGATCTGACTTTGTCCCGGAACAGCCATGTCGGTGCGCAGTTCGTTGCGGTTGATGTGCTTGTCGAGGTCGATCACGTAAGTTTCAGGATTGTCGATCAGCACCGGCGAGTGGGTGGCGGCGACGATGCGCATGTTCTTGTCGTCCACCAGTTCCTTGAGCATCTTGAGAATGCGGCGCTGATTGGAAACGCTCAGTGCCATCTCCGGCTCGTCCAGGAGCAGAACCGTCCCGTCGGGCAGGGAAGGGAAGGTCTCCTGGAAGAGGTGCAGCATCACTTGTCCGTGGCTGGCCGTCTCGAAAAACTCGCGGGCCTGCTCGTCCACCCCGAGATCGTCGAGGTTGTTGCGGGGGTTGTGCTGCTCGGCGTCGAAGAGCACCACTTTCTGACCCTCGATCTCGGGGATCTTGGTCTTGTACACGTAGTGCGGGATGTCCTCGCCGCGGAAGGCATAGTACATCGAATGCAGCAGCGTCGACTTGCCGCAGCCGTTTTCTCCGGTGAGGAGGACTAACGGGTGGGACAGGTCAACGACCATGGGCATGTGAAATCCCAGATTGTTGAAAATCGGATGCGACAATATCTTAAGGTACGTATTCACCGTTGAAACTCCTTGCTCGGACTCGATCAATATGAACCCAGAATGATGGCTTTGCCGAGGGGTGCCTGTCAACCAGCGCGGGACGCGCCGCACCCGCCACCAGGTGGCTAACTGGCTTACCCGTGAGTCGGGTTCGAGCGGCCACCATCGGTCCCCCTGTGTCCCCCAGCGGCGTGCGGCGGCTCACGATCGGGTGGCTCCTCAGGCGTCCTCGTCGTCGCGCCGGATGTGGTGGTAGGGCAGGCAAACGGCGGAAGCCAGGTTGCTGAGATGGGATCCGCTACGGCGCATCATGCGGGAAGCCGAAGCGTAGACGACCGCCATGTCGGGGCTCAAGTCACTGGCGGCTACATCGCTCGTGAAGTCCAGGAACTCGCTTTTGAGGCGGCGGCATTCGGCCATGATTTCCCGAGCTTGGTCGGGAAGGTCTTGCCGGAAAGCCTCCACGGTCTGGCCGAAGAGGGGCCGCAGTTGAGAGGAGAGGTCGATGAGGCGCTCGGCAAAAGGCCCTTGGCGGCGCGAGCGGGCCAGAGGGATCAGTTCGGCCAGCCCGCGCGCATAATCGCCCAGGCGTTCAGCGTCATTGACCATGTTCCCCAGCAGCAGGGTCGCCACCACATCCTTGGCCGGATTGAGAGCCATATGCTCCACGATGCGGCGGCGCACGTCGGCTTCCTTCTTGTCGATCACGTCGTCCATCTCTTCCAGGTCTTTGTCCAGCAACTGGTTGTCAAGCAGTGCCGCCACCGCCAAGTCGTGCATTTTGGCTGCCTGCTCCACCATCTCGCCCAGTTCCCCAAAACAGAGGTCGAGGAACTCTGACTTTCCGCTGCCGAAGAGCTTTTCCAAAATTGAGGTCATGACACTCATCCTCTGATCACTGCTGTTGGGGCGCCGGGGCCTCTTGGGCTGGCGGCGCGGGTGGCGGTTGCTCGGACGCCGCTGGGGAAAAGTCCCCAAATAGAAATAATAACAGGAGCGGGATTCCGAAGAATACAGTCAGGATATAGGCTCCAGCCAAAGTGCGGCTGCGGGCGCCGAGTTCACCCATCTTGGTGGCCAGAAAAATGGGAATGCGGCGGAGGGGCTGGAAGGGGAAAATAATGAGTCCGCCGGTGATGTTGAACATCAAGTGGGAAAGCCCCACGGTAACGGCGGCGGGGTTGCCCAGCGACAGTCCGGCCAGGATGGGCGTAACGGTGGTGCCGATGTTGGCGCCCAGGGTGAAGGGAAAGATCTGGGCCAGCGTCAGCACTCCGGCTCCAACCAGCGGCACGACCGTGGAGGTGGTGACGGAGCTGCTTTGCACCATGACGGTGATCACGGTTCCCGCGGCCAGCCCGTGCCAGGCGGACCGAAAGAGAGTCTTGTGCAAGATCTCCTCGGCCTTGTCGGAGAGCAGTTGGCGAAGCATGCGCACCAAGCCCCGCAAGGCGAAGAACAGCCCCAGCAGTGCCAGAACCAGTGTGAGGATGCCTGAATCGAAGATTCCGTGAATGCCCTCGGCCACCGGTTCCACCACTGCTTTTAGGGGATTGAAGAGCTTGAGTCCTCCGCTGCCTTCCAGAACCTTCTCCAGGAACTGAGCGGTGCGGGCCAGAAAATGGAACTGGTACTCAATGGGAAAGAGCACCAATACCGTCATCCAGTTGAAGAAGTCATGGATGGTGGCGGCGGCGAAGGCGCGCCTGAATTCCTCCGGACGCGTGACATGGGCAAGCGACACCAAGGTGTTGGTGACCGACGTGCCGATATTGGCTCCCATGATGATGGGAATGGCGCCTTCGATGGTCAGGCCGTTCTCGGCCACGATGGCCACCGTCATGCTGGTCGTCGTCGACGAACTCTGGATCAGGGTGGTAGCCAGGATGCCGATGAACAGGCCCACGAAGGGATTGTCGGTCCCCTCCATCAGGCTCTCGGCGAATTCTCTGCCGAAGGACTTGAAGGCCACGCCCATCAGGTCCAGGGCCACGAAAAAAATGTAGAGGATCGCCCCCAGCGTCAGCACCCGCAAAACGACCGTTTGCTTCTCGCTCATATCCTTGCTCGACAGGCAACCCTCCGGCATTGCGGCGGGCCGGCTTATTCCCCTATGCGGCCCGCAACGGTTGTCTGTTCGATGCTTTCCTTTGGAGGCTCTTTTTCCCGGCTACTGTGAGTTCGGCGTTGCTTGCTTTGCCGCGGCGCATTCCCCGTTCCAAGGCGGCCTCAAGTTCTCCTAGACGGTCCCAAGGCAGCGTGGCTCAATCGGCGGCGGCAGGCCGCAACGCCTCAATCATACTCAGCACGCGTCTCAGGTCAAGGGAAGATGAGACAAATCCCTGGGCAGGGAGGCGCTCAAAAAAGAAAACCGGGTCGGAGGGTGACTCCGACCCGGTTTGGATGCCGTCCGC
>DATIPO010000392.1:0-10856 GCA_035471925.1 Acidobacteriota bacterium | reverse complement strand
CTGCCCCCTGCCTAGCCTTGGCGAAGGAGGGCAATGGTTGGCCTGCCGCGAGCTCCGAGTTGGCGGCCTGTTTGGGTGGGACTGCTTACGGCGCTGCACACTTTCCAGAATCGCTGCTAACCGGGTTCAAACGGACGATTGCGGCTGAAATGGCCGACTCGGGTCCCTGGGAGAAAATCGCTGCTACTTCTATGCTGTTAGTGGTGTCGGCTGTGCGACGTCAATCGGACAGGTAAAGTTGAAAAGTTCACATTTGCTAGAACTTGAAAGTCGGGCTATAATTTCGTTACGAATAATTCAATCCTTTTGGCTTATGACATCGAATCGAGGAGTCGAGATGAGCAAACCGAAGAGAGACTGGTATTTCATTACGTTGCATGTCTTCCTGGTTCTGTTGGCCGGATTGGTGGGCTGGCTCAGCTACCAGAACTGGCAAATGCAGACCCAATTGAATCCGCCTCCGCCGCCCCAGCTTGAGGCTGGCGACGAAGTACAGGCCGTGGTGGCCAAGGCCGCTGACGGAAGCGAACAGATGGTGGACTTCCGCGGCCAGAAAGACACCCTGCTCTTCATCTTCAATACCTCTTGCCCGGTGTGCAAGGACAACCAAAAGAACTGGAAAGATGTCTACCGGCGGGCTTCCGAGCGCTACAATATTGTGGGCATCAGCCTCGACCCGCGGGAAGTGACCGAACCTTACATCCAGGAATTCGAGATTCCTTACAAGGTGGTTTTCCCCAACGCCCAGGAATTCGCCACCAACTTCAAGATCAGTGCCATTCCCACCACCATCCATATCGGCAAAGACGGCAAAGTCAAGCACAATACCAGAGGCCTTCTCCCCGAAGGCTATCTGGATGAGCTTTCCATGCGCTGAGATTTGGAGGTCTACGACTCGGACAAGACTTTGCTGCGTTCCAACAGTCTTGGACCAGTGTCAGTCAGGCGATGGCAGGAAAGCGCACTAGTGGAGCCCATGCAAGGTTCTCCAATCATCAAAGGCAGGCGGCGATGGCCTTGAAACTCAAGTCCGGGCTCGCTGAAGGCTGGATGGCGCAGGCCACGGCGTCGATGTCCCTGCACAAGCCCCGCATTCGCCAAGACTGCGGAGGGCAGGCTGCAAGTTCGAAGCTCAAGAGTCGGTGCTCGCTGAAGGCGAGCCATAAGCCAGCCCAGGGTAGAGCGAGGGCGCGAAGCGCCTGAGCGGCACCCTGGGTAAGGTAAGAACCTCTAAAGAAACCCTGAAGGGGTGGAATAGCGGTACTTCGAAGATGGCGTGTTGCGGACCTTTGCGCCTTACTACGCCTCATCCGCGCCGGACTCGGAATCGTCGCTGGACGACTGCTTCTGGCGCAGCTCCTTGAGCGAGATCTGGATGGAATGGTTGGATTGCAGGAGTTCATCGAGGATTTCATCACGGCTTCGCGATTCCTCGGACGGGCGGTCCTCGGGTTTCTCAATGAACGGCCAAAGCTTGCTGCGGACGTCCTCGGGCAGGACGCTTTCCAGGTACTCCAAGGCGGTGCCCCGCAGCTTGCTGTCGCGGGTGTGGAGTCCGCGGAAGGCCAGTTTGAGCGGTTCGCGGGGCAGGCACAGTGAGAGCAGCGTGAAGACGTGCTCCATGCTGCGGGTAGTGCGCTCGCGCAGCAGTTCGTCGACGATCAGGCTGTCGTCGTCGCTGGGTTGGGGAGCGCCCTGCTCGGAGGAGGTGTCGAGCAGACGCTGGCTTTCCCAGATCCGCCGGTCCACGTCGACCTCTCTGAGGACGGCCTTGAAGACGCGCATCTCCCTGAACTCCACGCGGTCGCTGCGCGCCTTGATGAAGGCCAAGGCGCGTCCCGCCTGAAAGCGGACTTCGAAGCGCTGATCCTCGAGGGCTTTGAGGAGTCCCTCGGCCACCTGCCGCGTCGGCGCGAAGACCAGCACCCGCGGCAGCCGTCTGCGAATGGCGAAGTCGTTCTCGCGGTCCAGTAGCGCGTCCAGCAACTGGCCCTGAATCTGGGGCGCGATGTTGCGCAGCGACTGCATGGCCCTTCCCGCCACTTTATCCCAGGCCAGCAGGGGGATGACGAAGGGTGTCAGTTGAGGATCGAGCATGGCGTCGTCCCTCAGCACCCGGCGGATGCGCTGGGCGTCGCCTGATCGCAGGTCGGCGATTTGTCTCAGCAGCGCGTCCTGGGCAGGATCGGCTGGCGGGGCCGATTCGCTGCTGCCCCCATCGTCGCCTTGATCCGATCCCTCACCCGCGGCTTGGGACGCTTCCTCGCCTCCGTCGGGCGTATCGTCCGCCTCTTCCTCCTCCGACTCGCCGTCATCCTCGGGAATGGGTCCGGTCTGGTCGAGCTGGACGCCCAAGTCGAAGGAACTCATGGTCTGCATCATAATGGTGCGGGTAGTGCGGTCTTCGGCCACCGTCAGGTCGAGTTCCATGGCCCGGTTGGCCATGCTGCTCTCCAGGGCCCTGACGTATCCGCGCCCCAGGCGGCGGCACACCAGGAATCCCGCTAGCGACAGCGCCGCGGCCAGGATCATCATGGCGGGGTGGGCCTGGCTTCCCAGGTAAAGGAGCAGGAAGACCAGTCCGCCGCCCAGCGCGTCCCCTAGGCGCTCGAAGCCCACGTCGATGATGCCTTTGGTGGCTCGTTTGTGCTTTTGCTCGATGGGCGTGAAGAAGAGCTCGTAACTGGATCGGAAGAGAGAACTGCGCACAACGGCCTCGCCCCCGCGGGCCAGGGTGGAGGCCAGAAGTCCGGGAAAGGCCAGCACGGCGCCCGCTCCCAGAGCAGTGATTCCCGGCAGGACCGCCACCGTACGGGAAAGTCCCAGTCCCTCCAGGGAGCGCTTGCTGAGCAGGGTCTGCACCAGGAAGGTGAGCAGTCCCACGCCGGTGTAGAAGAGGGCGAAAAAGCGCAGCAGCGGTTCGCCTCCTTGGTAGGTGTGCTCGGCCCAGGACTTGAAGACGTAGTCGAGCAGAGCCGCCGTGACCGTCCCCATGAGGATGAGCAGGGCCAGGTTGCGCAGGTAGGGAGTGCGGCGCAGCAGCTTGAGTCCTGAGGCAGGACTTTCCACCGGCTCGGCGCGGGCCTCGTCTTCGGGAAGTTGCAGGCGCTGGACGGTGAAGGCGCAGAAGAAGTGCAGGGCCGCCAGGATAGGCAGCATGGAGGAGACGGTGAGGTAGACTGCGGCCCGTTCGGCCACCAGTCCGCCGATGAGCCCGCCCAGGGTGGCCCCTCCGGCCACGCGGGCGATATGGCGGCGGGCTGAGCGGGGATCGAGGCGTTCGTTGAACATCGACCAGAATCCCGACACCAGGATCGATCCGAAGGCCGCCACGTGCAGGTAGAAGAGCACGGCGGCCGCCCGAGGAGAGACCTCAAGCACGCCCCACAGCCCGATTTGCAGCACGGCACTGGCGGCGAAAGCGGCGGGAATGAGGCGTCCCGGCGTCAGCCGGGTCATCAGCCAGGAGGTCAGCAGCACCACCGCGATGGAGAAGATCGCCGATCCCGTCAGCATGACGGGAAGGGAAGTCACCGCATAGTTGCTGAGAAAAAGTGCGTCCCGGGCGGCCTTGCCCGCCAACTGGTGGGCAATCATGGCTCCGGCCGTCAGAGTGGCCGCAAAGACCACCTTCTGGGTTTCCGACTTCCCGGTCATCGTGCCTCCATGGATGCCACATCATAAAGGCCGGAGACGGTTTTGGGGAAGTCAGCGGCGCAGACGGCGGATGTTGGAGGGGTCGGCTTTCATGACCAGCCACCAGCCGTGGCGCTCCACCTCGCCGCTGACCCGGACGGGCACGGCGATTCGGTCCAGAATCTGATCGTTGATGGGCTCGCCCAGGGAGTTGACCAGCAGCAAGAGCAGTTCCCGCTCGCCGTTGTTGATCCGCAAGGCCGGCGGTATGCCTCCCCGGATGCAGTTGATGGCGCAGGCCTTGTGCACCTTGCCCTCTCCCGGGTTCATTACCCCCAGGTAGCACTTGCTGTCCACGATCTCGCCCACCAGGGTCCACTCGCCCAGCGGTTCAGGCTGGGGCAGGGGCGGCGCCTCGACCTCGCTAGGACGGATGGAACCGGGAACCAGTTCCAGCATCAGCTTGGAGTTCTCACGCTTGATGCGGGTCCCCTGCAACTCGACGGTCTGCCCATGGCGTCCGCTGATGGAGGGTCCGGCGCCGTGTTTGCCGATGCCGACCAGCACCACGTTTTGAGGCGGCGTGGCCGAGTTGCTGACCACCAGGGCCGGGACGGGATCTTCATCCAGGCGTCCCGTGAAAGTGAGGGGATTGCCGAAGTCGAAGAAGGCCGGGTAGAAGTCCGACTGCATGGCCGCCAGTCCCGCTCCCAGGACCACGGCGATGATCAGCAGCAGCCCGATTCGCGTGCGCAGAAAGCGGACGGTCGCTGGGGGCGCCTTCTCCTCGTGACCGATATAGAACTCGTTGTCACTCATGGTCGGCCTCCTCACCAGCGTCCAGCCGGATCGGTTCAACCCGGGTCCCGGGCGGGTTGGGAGTGTGGTGGATTTGGATGCGTCCGCCCGAGAGGCGCAGGTTGAAGGTGGGGATCTTCTCGCTGAAGGGAGGCGGCGAGTCTCCGCTTTCGGGACGGTACTGGAAGCCGTGCCAGGGACAGGTGATGCAGCCGTCCACGATCTTGCCTTCGCCCAGCGGTCCGCCTTGGTGGCGGCATACGTTGGAGACCGCCGAGAGCTTGCCGTCGTAGCGGAAGAGGGCGACTCGTTCGCCCTGCACAGTGATGATCTTGGCCCGCTTTTCCTCGATTTCGTCGGGAGAACCGGCGTCCACCCAGCCCTCGGGATTGGCTGACATTTCGCGGTCGAGCCGGCGCTCGCGTTGGGCCGCTGTCAGATGGACCCCCACGATCCAAACCACGCCCAGGGTCAGCAGCAATCCCAGCCAAGGACTGGTTTCGTCCTGCAAGATGCCCAGCGCCACGTGCATCACCAGCAGTCCGTAGGCCACGTAGACCAGCATGTGCAGCGATTTCCAGACCGGCGGCGTGAGCGTGTTGAGCCAGAAGTCATGGCTGGTGGCGGCCATCAGGAAGAGGATCAGCAGAGCGAAGAATCCCAGGGTTTGAAAAGGGAAGTCGATGAGCGAACCGTAAGCCGTGTTGGAGACGAAGACCGATACCGGCGCAAGCAGTTCGCCGAAGGCATGAAACTGAATCAGCGATAGCGTCCCATGGGCCAACGCCAGCACGAACAGGGTCACACCCATGTGGCGGCGGTTGTAGAGCAGGGGCAGAAAGCGCCGGTCGATCCGGCTCAGCGGTCCAATCGAGAGAATGACATGCAGCAGGAGGAAAGCCGCCGTTCCCAAGCTGCGGATGAGGGCCGTTTCAATGGTGATATTGGGAAAGAGCGCAAAGCTGGTTCCTAGAAACGCCCCCAGGTAGAGGACGATGCCCAGCAGCATCCACAGGTCGTAGCTCTTCTTCTGGCCCGTCCACTGAACGGCTTTGTAAGCCACACCCATCGGCTATTGCTCCTCTGCTTCCGGCTGTTCTCCTGCTCGGCGCTGCTCTTGGCCTTCGGTCCAGTATTCGATGGCCCCCGGGTCGGCTTCCAGCAACTCGGGAGGGACGCTTGAGGGCGGCGGCACGGGACGGGTCAGCAGCGCCAGAGCCAGCAAGATGAAGAGCACCGGCGCCAGCAAGAAGAAGATCAGCCGGTGACGGCGGCGTTGTTCGCGGATCATAGGCCACCTCCGGGAGCAGCCTCTCGATGTGAATCCTTGGGCTCGGGCGGATGGTCCCGTCCCGAACGCATGCGCGTCAGCAGCAAGGGCCACAAAGCCGCCGCGCCGGGAATGATGAGCAGTCGGAAGCCCCAGGTGCCCTCGCGGGCCGCCGCATCGATGCGTCCCACCCAGCGCCAGGCGAAGAGCACCGCGAAGACCAATCCTGCCAACAGATAGAGTCCGACGACCGCCAGCAGAAACGAAACCACGCCTTCCAACATCACACACTCCGATTCTAAGCGGAAGGTTATCCCAAAACGGTCCCGCAGGCCAGTCGGATTTCCGGTTGCCGCCGGGGTCTGGATCAGCTTGACTGAGCATTGAGATGGACATCGCCGCCTGCGGGGCATATTCTGAGCATTCAAATCAAACGCCACCCTCTCGGAAGAATAGACATGAGCCGACAAGCAATCGCGAAGTGGGATGAGTTGGAGGACCGCAAGCCGGCTTACGCGCTGGCCTCCAATGTCGATTTGGTAGTGATCCGCTACGACGAGGAAGTCTCGGTGCTTTACGGGCGCTGCCTGCATCGGGGAGCGCTGCTGGCCGACGGCCATATTCAGGGCGAGGACTTGATCTGCGGTGTCCATCACTGGGATTACCGCTACCAGACCGGCGTCAGCGCCTACAACAACGAAGAGGTCCTGCACAAGTTCTCGTCATGGATCGAAGACGGCCAGGTGTGGGTCGACGCCGAGGAAATCGCCTCCTGGGAAGAAGACAATCCCCAGGCCTACAACCGCGAGGAATACCTGGGCGCTTACGCCGACATCCACGGCACTGAGGACGAGCCCCACAACAAGTTCATCCAGGACTTGGCCAAGAACGGGCTCTCCAAGACCGGACATCATGGTCCGGCCCACGCCATGGGCGTCCCCCGCAGCCAGCTTCCCGGCTGGGACGACATCCAATTTGTGACGGCCCAACTGGCGCGGCTGCCCCTGCTCGACGAAGAAGAGGTGGACGGGAGCTTGGTTATCGGTCCTTCGGCCGACAAGCCGCTGCGCCTTGACATTCCCTTGTTTGTGTCGGACATGAGCTTCGGTGCTCTCTCGGAGGAGGCCAAGGTGGCCCTGGCCATGGGAGCCGAGATGGCCGGCACCGGCATCTGCTCGGGCGAAGGGGGAATGC
This sequence comes from Acidobacteriota bacterium, assembly GCA_035471925.1. Taxonomy (GTDB): domain Bacteria; phylum Acidobacteriota; class UBA6911; order RPQK01; family DATIPO01; genus JANQFM01. The sequence continues at coordinate 3,958 of DATIPO010000392.1, read as the reverse complement.
TCCCCGACGAGCAAGAGGCCAACAGCCGCTACTTTTACGAATTGGCATCGGCCCGCTTCGGATTCTCCTGGGACAAGGTGGAGCGGGTCCAATCCTTTCACTTCAAGGGCGGACAGGCTGCCAAGACGGGCACCGGGGGCCATCTTCCCGGCGAAAAAGTTAAGGGCAAGATCGCCCAGGTCCGCTCCCTGGAGGAAGGCAAGCCCGCCATTTCGCCGGCCCGTTTCCCCGACTGGGACGGACTGCACTACTACAAGGACTTCGCTGCCCAGGTCCGCGAGAGGACGGGCGGCATCCCGGTGGGAATCAAGCTTTCGGCCCAGCATATCGAGGACGATCTCGACGCGGCTTTGGAAATCGGCGTCGACTACGTCATCCTCGACGGACGCGGAGGCGGCACGGGAGCCGCGCCCCTCATCTTCCGCGACAATATCTCGGTCCCCACCATTCCGGCCCTGGCCCGGGCCCGCCGACACCTCGACCGGCGCGGGTCCGGGATTACCTTGATCGCCACCGGCGGACTGCGTACGCCGGCCGACTTCGCTAAAGCCATGGCTTTGGGCGCCGACGGGGTTGCCGTCTCCAACGCAGCCATCCAGGCCATCGGATGCCTGGGCATGCGGGCTTGCCACACCAACAACTGTCCTGTCGGCATCGCCACCCAAAAGGAGCACCTCCGAGCCCGCCTGATCGTCCAGGAATCGGCCCGCCGCCTGGCCCGCTTCTTCCAGGCCTCCACCGAACTCATGAAGGTCCTGGCCCGCGCCTGCGGCCACCGCCGCTTGGCCGACTTCTGCCCCCACGACCTGGTGACCTTCAAACGCGAAATGTCCGACCTCACCGGCATCCGCTACGCGGGAGTAAGTGATTGACGGATGATCAAACCCGTCCAAGTCCGGGCCCGCTAGGCGAGCGCTTCGCAAAAGGGCTACGGAGGGCGGGGCAAGGCATACAGTTAGGCAAGGCTTGTGGCGGCAGGTCGCCATCGTGTTGCGAGAGAGTCGGGGCTCGCTGAAGGCGAGTAGTACGCCAGCTTCGCCGCTCCTTCTCCAGAGGCTAGGGAGGGCAGGCAACGGAGACGGCACGGCCGCTCATCACTGCAGTCAGGAGCGCCTCGGCGTACTTTTAGGCAAGGTCGTAGCTGTACGTGGCCATCGTGTTGCAGGAAAGTCGGGGCTCGCTGAAGGCGAGCCATAGGCCAGCCCAGGGTGAGCAGCGGTGAGCGAAGCGAGACGCGGCGTAACCCTGGGTGCGGACAGAAAGAGTCAAAAACCCTGTGTAAGGGCGGAATAACGATCATTTCGGAGGCAACAAGGAGAGGAAACCAATGGCCTCAACGATGACCTGGCACAAGGTGCTTGAGAAGGACGAACTGCCCGAGGGCCGCGTCAAGCCGGTGACCTGCGAGCACCTCACCGTGTGCATGACGCGCTTCGAAGGGCGGTATGCCGCCCTCGACAACAAATGCCCCCACCAAGGCGGACCCTTGGGCGAAGGCAGCATCGAGAGCGGAATGCTGCGCTGTCCCTGGCACGGCTGGGACTTCCATCCCACCACTGGCAAGCCTCCCGGAGGCTACGACGATGGCGTCCAGACCTTCCAGGTGGAAGAGCGTGACGACGGCATCTACGTGGGTTTCCCGGTGGAAGCGCCCCACCAGCGCACCGTCTCCGACTTGATGGCTGAAACCATGGTCAATTGGGGGCTCAAGACCGTCTTCGGAATGGTGGGCCATTCTAACCTGGGACTGGCCGACGCCATCCGCATTCAGGAGGAGAAGGGCAACCTGACTTATTACGGCATCCGTCACGAAGGGGCCGCGGCCTTCGCCTGCTCGGCCTACGGCAAGCTCACCGGACGTCCCGCTGCCTGCCTCTCCATCGCCGGTCCCGGCGCCACCAACCTGCTCACCGGGCTGTGGGACGCCAACGTCGACCGCTCGCCCGCCATCGCCCTGACGGGACAGGTCGACACCCAGGTTCTAGGCCCGGGCGCCTTCCAGGAGGTCGACCTGCAAGCCGCCTACGGCAAGGTGGCTCAATGGGCCCAACCGGTGTTGCATTCGAGCAAGCACGCCGAACTGGTCAACTTGGCCTTCAAGAGCGCCATCCTCAACCGCGGCGTTTCCCATCTGATCTTCCCCGACGAGGTGCAGAACCTTGAGGTCTCCGAGGACGCCACGCCCGGCAACCCCCGAGGACGCCTGCCGTCGCGGCAGATCACCCCTCCCCAGGACGCCCTGGAGCAAGCCGTCCAGCGCCTGCGTGAGGCCCAGCGTCCTGTGATCATCGTGGGACACGGCGCCCGCTTCCGCATGGAGGGCATCATCGAACTGGCTGAGCAGCTCAACTGCCCCGTCATCACCACCTTCAAGGGCAAGGGACTGATCGCCGACAGCCACCCGCTGGGCTGCGGCGTCCTGGGACGCAGCGGAACCCCCATCGCAAGCTGGTTCATGAATGAGTCCGACTTGCTGCTGGTCTTCGGCGCCAGCTTCTCCAACCACACCGGCATCACGCCCAAAAAGCCCATCATCCAGGTCGATTACGATCCCATGGCCCTGGGCAAATTCCACGCCGTCGATGTCCCCGTCTGGGGCGAGATCGGCGTCACTTGCCAACGGCTGCGGGAGGCGCTCGGCCGCCCTGCCGACAATAGCCCTGCCGTTCACAAGGGCCCAGACCGGTCTGGCACAAATTCAGACGAGCAGGCCGAACGCATGCCCGATTCTCCTCGGGCGGCCGGACAGATAGAAGGAGGGGCACCCAGCGGCACCGACCGGCAGGACGCGGCCAACGCCGACCAACCAGTCCAAATGAAAGGTGGGCCTACGGATGGCGGTCAAGCCCGCGGCAAGGGCTTGAAAGCCATCGACCAACGACCTGAGATCGCCGAACGCTGGAGAATCTGGCGCCAAGAGAAGCAGAGCCGCCTGAGCGACGACCGCGGCAAAGGACTCAACTCGGCCTCCATCTTCGCCGCTCTCACCGAACTGCTGCCCGAGGACGCCATCATCGCCGTCGACGTGGGCAACAACACCTATTCCTTCGGACGCTATTTCGAGTGCGTCGACCAGGCCGTCCTCATGTCTGGCTATTTGGGATCGATCGGCTTCGCTCTGCCAGCCGCCCTGGGCGCTTGGGCCGCCACTCAGGAAGGCGATCCCCGCTTCGCGGGACGCAAGGTGGTCTCCATCTCAGGCGACGGAGGCCTGGGCCAATACCTGGCCGAACTCACTACCGCCGTCAAGTACGGCATGAACATCACCCACATCCTGCTCAACAATTCGGAACTGGGCAAGATCTCCAAGGAGCAACGCTCCGGCAACTGGGACGTCTGGCAGACCTCCCTTCACAACCCCAGCTTCGCCGACTTCGCCCAAAGCTGCGGCGCTCTGGGCCTCCGCGTCGAATCCCCCTCCCAACTCAACAGCGCCATCCGCGAGGCCCTCTCCCACGCTGGCCCCTCCCTGGTGGAAATCGTCTCCGACCCCGATTTGGTGTAGTCGACGTCGAGAACTATTCCAAAGTCGAGGTTCACCCCCCCTCCTCTGCCTAGGCTGCGGAGGGTGGGCAGCTATCGTGGTGGCGGTCGAAGGGGCTGAGCAGACGAACCGCTTGTGAAGCCCGGGGCTCGCTGAAGCCGAGCTGCACACCTCCCTTCTCTACCCATCTCTGCCAAGTCTACGGAAGGCAGGCACCCTTCGTGGTGCCTGTAGGGCGGGGCTCGCGTCTGTCGACTCGTCCCAGGCGCGTGTAGCGTCCGCGGGCTTGATTGAAGCGCGTCCAAGCAACATCCTTGAAGGCGAGCTACTCCTCCACCTGGGCTACGGAAGGTGGACAGCCATCGTGGTACGGGTGAAGTCGGGGCTCGCTGAAGGCGAGCCATAGGCCAGCCCAGGGTGGAGCGCAGTCGCGAAGCGGCAAAGCGGAACCCTGGGTTAGGCTGGCTTCTTGGA
>DATIPO010000391.1:0-1618 GCA_035471925.1 Acidobacteriota bacterium | reverse complement strand
TGTTCATTGTCGTAACCTCCTGATGTATTCGCCGTCTCCGCCCCTCCAGTTGCCGTCGGGGTGACGTTGGAGCCCGTCGACGGAGACCCACTCACCCTTTCTTCGCTCACACGCCTCCACCCATTCTTGCGAGCACTCCGGGTAGAGCCCCGGCAGCGTGTCCGCCATTGCGACGACACGGAGGGACCGGGTGTTGATGGCTGCGTATTTGTATCGTTTCATGTCGTCTCTCTTTTCCGGGCCACTGGCCCTCTCAACGCCCCAAGCCCCGACGTCAAAGACGATCCGGGGCGGGGCGGCAGGGGGGGTGGGACTGTCACTCGCAGTCGTGACAGGGCCCGTTTTTCGGGCTGCAGCGGAAACCCCCGACTGGGCAAATGCCCCCACAGTACGCGCTGTCATATACGTAGCTTCGGCGGCCGTAGCTGCTCCGGCTTCGGCGCGCCCCGCCGTTGCTGCGCGCGGTGCGGGCGAGGGTGACTAGGGTGTACTCACCCCGGTCGTCCGATGACCGCTCGACAATCGTGGAGATCGTCTCGGTCTTGGTCTCGCCGGAGCGCTTGACCACGACGAGCGAGTCGCCGGTGTTGATCTGATGGCTGGGGACGCGGGCGCCCCAGCTGCCGTCCGCGAGCTTTGCGTAGTGAGCCGAGGGGTTTTCCTCGGCAGCCTTGGCGAGGCTCTCCAGCTTCGCCACGGCGGCCTTGGCGATCTCTTCCTTGCCCGACCACCAGATCTTGGCATCCCAGTCGAAGTTGAGGCCGAGTCCGTGCTTGCCCAAGCTCCCCTTGGGGGCCACGCGGGTGTCGCCGTGAATCGTGAATCGTCGTCCGTCTCTGCTGTAGCTGTATCCCGTCATTTCCTTTGTCTTCCTGGCCCCGTGTGCCGGGCCTCGCGGGCGACTCAGCGTCGCCTCTCACCTGTATAGTAGCCCGAACCCATCCTAGGCGCTCAGAAAAACGACAGCTACGGTTACTTTTTTGGTCGCTCGGTTTTTCTTGGCTGCCCCTTGATTCTGCCCTGGCGGTAAATCCCGAACTGGTCGATTCGGCCCGGGGAACGTTTCGGCTTTGGTCTCTTCCTTCGGCGCCGCCGTCGTGATTCGCCGTTGTCGGTCCGCCTCGGTCCGCACTGGCCCCCGTCCAGCACGTTGTACACCCGACCCAGGGACCGGGCCCAGGCGATCCAGGACCGTTCAGCGACCGCCCAGTGCTCCAAAGCAACCCTCTCGAGCACGACTAGCTGCGGTAGTCGGCCTACGTGTAGGAGATCATCCACCCACCCAGCTACCTGGGCAGACGCCTGGTCTGTGCGCTCCTGGTGGTCGCGCTCCCTTCGCCGCGGACAGCGCGTGTGGCCAATATACCGCGCCGTCTCGTCACGAGGGTCTACCAGCGCGTAGATGTACGCCACGGGCTTGCCAGGTTTGGGTCGCCAGCGCTGCGGAAGCTCCCTGAGCTGCTCTAGCTTTACCCAGGGGGTGTGGATTTCTTGCATAGATCTCCGGCACTTCAAGCCTGGTAAGGCCTTGCGCGGCCGCTTGCTGAGGGTTCCAGTGGGTCCTTGGAGGACAAATCCCCAAGGGACTTAGTAGGCGAGCCTGCTACGGCTCTCGGTC
>DATIPO010000390.1:0-73808 GCA_035471925.1 Acidobacteriota bacterium | reverse complement strand
CTGCTGCAGTTCAGCGACGACGAGAATGCTCCTTTGGCGGGCGTTATCTCACGCACCATGGCCGATCAGCACTGGCCTGGCGCCGATCCGCTGGGCGCCCAGATCGAAGTGGAATATGTGCCCCGTCCAGTGACGGTGGTGGGAGTCGTGGGCGATACGCGCCAGACCGGGCTGTCGCAGTCTCATCAGCCCTTGCTTTTCCTCTCTCAAATGCAGTCGCCCCGCCGCTACTTCCGCATCCTGGCCCGGGGCGCTCAGGATCCGGTTCAACTCGCGGGCGCCGTGCGTCAAGCCGCGGCCCGAATCGATCCCAGCCTGCCGCTGACTCAAGTGCGCAGCCTTGGCCAAGTGGTGGACGATTTTCTCCTGCCCCAGCGCAGCCTGACCGAGTCCCTGGGGGCTCTGTCCCTGGGCGCTCTGCTGCTGGCGGCCGTGGGCATCTACGGATTGATGGCCTTCTTCGTCTCCCAAAGAGTGCGGGAAATCGGCATCCGCATGGCCCTGGGAGCCAGGCGTCTGGACGTGATGACCATGATCCTGCGCCGGGTCGGACGCCTCACGGCCGCGGGCGTCGTCATCGGAATGGCGGGAGCCTTCGCACTGACCCGCTTCATGGGGTCGTTCCTGCAAGGCGTAGAGGCCGCCGATCCGCTCAGTTTCGCCGCGATCGCGGCGCTCCTTGCGACCGTGGCCGTGGTGTCGGGACTGATCCCGGCGGGACGCGCCTCACGCATTGATCCGCTGACTGCACTGCGCCAGGAATAGGCGGGCGGGTTGGCGGAAAACGTCTGGAAAGATGGAAGGCTAGACCAGGCAAGATTAGCGGCGGCCCTCGCTAGGGGTAGTTGACACCGTCGTTCGGGGGCGAGAATGTCTTGAGCCGAATCGGCGCCGCGGTGCGCCGAGTATGATGGGACAGCGATGCCGCGCCAGGATGTCCCACGGCCCCCTCGAGCTCGCAGCTAGTGCGAGTTCGGTCGGACTCCTTTGCGGACGCCGATCAGCGAAGAGGCCAGGATTCTCAGCCCTTCGCGCTCCAGACCCGTCCAGCGGGCCAGATTGCTCATCATCAGCAGCCACAGGTAGAAGCGGAAAACCCCGTACCAGAAAAGGGCCCGCAGGTTGGGGCGGTGATCCATCAAGGTGCTCATTTCCTGCTGCAGCAGGGGAACATAGCGTCGGAAGAGCCTTTCCCGATACTCCGGATCGCTTTGCAAGGCCCGATGGGCCGAAGAACTCATTTCCTGCAAGATGACGTCAGTGAAAGAGAGCTCGCCGTCCGGCCTGCGCTGAGGGGCGCGGGCGGCGATCAAGCGCGCGAAACCCACCGTGGCCGCCAAAGCGAGGACGGTGAGCAAGGTCGCCACGACTCCGGTTATAAGGAAGATTTTCGCAATAATAATTTCACCGCCTTTTCAAATCTCTCGCTTCGGCGCATCTGCTCATCAGGCGATACCTTGGCTACAACCACCGATGGCGAATAGCCTCTTATCGTCCAAAACCAAAAGATCCAGGTACAGACCGGCAGAATCCCCAGCCAAGGAGTAATCTGGCTGTAAGTCTGAAATCCGCTGAGATAAATGCCCCAGAATATGTACTCGATGGTGATCTCGATGCTCAGTCCGATCAGAACGGCCAAGTGCGTGAAGCCGATCTTCATGCGCTGGTTGGAAACCACGTGAAAGAGCACCAGTGCCAACATCACTGCTTGTGCGGTGAGCAGCCAGATCTTGATGATCACCAGCAAGCTCCCGATTCTCGTCAAGTCGAAAGGAAGGGCGAAAACAACCGACATGGTGAGCGCGAACAGGACCAAGCCAACCCACAGCGGACCGTCCCTGCGGCTGCGAAACATGCGATAGAACCAAATCAGAATCGCCATCTGCAGCAAATAGAGGATGTACTCCGAAGAATAGTACATCTGTGAATAGAGGACGAACGAAGGATAGCCTCCCTCGTCGAACATGCGGTAAGTCCGCAGCACGACGTTCTGGAGAAGACTGAAGGCTATGAAGGCGTAGAAGAGCGGCATCCGCCGGATGAGACGCTGGCGGAAACCAGTCCAAAGCAGCCACACTTCCACTATCGAGCGGATAAGGCCCATCAGGAATTCGAACTGCTCCTGACCGATCGGCATAGCAGATCAAGATTAGCACATTGGCCCGCGAAACGCTTCAAGAGAATACTCCAGACTTGCAAAATACAAGAGTCTCGCGGAGCCGATTCCGGAGCAGTCCGAGCGTCTGGAACCGGCTCCCAGCCGTCAACTTCCTCAGGGATTGGGGGGCGGCGGAGGACAGTAAGAAGGACGGGGTTCGAACTTGCACTCCTCAGGCATCGGATAAGGATCCGACTCGGAGAGGAGTTCTTTGAAACTATCCCCGGTTATCACCACCAACACTGCCAAAACGGCCAAGATACTGCGAAACATGATATCGCCTCCAAAACAAGGGGGCTCGTTCCGCATCGGCCAATCCTCTATTATAAACAAGAAAAGAAATAAGAAATAGAAATGATGAGAGACGGGTGAACGGCTGCGGCTGCTTTGGGAAGGCCGGCCAGACAGCCCTGCAGCGCAGGTCGTCAAAGGCGCGAGGCGGATCTTTGCCGGAGGCATGTCCTACAATCAATGCATGGCCAAGAGCGTGACCGTTTTCGTCTGCCAGAGCTGCGGAACCCGCAGTCCCAAATGGCTTGGACGCTGTCCCGGCTGCCAGGAATGGAATTCGCTGGCGGAGGAAAGCAGCCGTCTCATCTCCGGCAAGAGGAGGAAGAGCGCGAGCTCGCCGGCGGTGGCTTACCGCGACATCGAAAAGGACAGTCAGTGGCGCGTCCGCTCGGGGATCGGGGAATTCGACCGCGTTCTGGGAGGAGGCATCGTCCCCGGCTCGTTGGTGTTGCTGGGCGGCGAGCCCGGAGTCGGCAAATCGACTTTGGCTCTGCAGGCCGCCGAGGCCCTGTCGCGCCGCCAACTGCGGACGCTTTACGTGGCGGGCGAGGAGTCGGCTCAGCAGATCAAGATGCGCGGCGACCGTCTGGGAATCTCCGGAGAGGAGCTTTACTTCATCGGACAGACGGGTTTGGAGGCCATCTTCGAAGAAACTCGAAGCCTGCGTCCCAATGTTCTGATCGTGGATTCCATCCAAACCGTCTTCAGCGAGAAGCTGGATTCGGTGCCCGGTAGCATCTCCCAAGTCCGCGAGTGCGCTTCTGCCTTGCTGCGCTTCGCCAAGGAGCAGCGCACCCCCACGTTTCTAGTGGGCCACATTACAAAAGACGGGGCCTTGGCCGGTCCCAAGGCGTTGGAGCACATCGTCGACACGGTGCTCTACTTCGAAGGCGAAGGCCGCCACAATCACCGCATCGTGCGGGCCGTCAAGAACCGCTTCGGTCCGGCCAATGAGCTTGGGGTTTTCGAGATGACGGGCCTGGGACTGCGCGAGGTAGAAAACCCGTCCAAGCTGTTCTTGACTGAACGGGCTCCCCATGTCCCCGGATCGGTGGTCTTTGCCGCCATGGAGGGCTCCCGTCCCGTGCTGGTGGAAGTGCAGGCCCTGGTCAGCCAGACCGACTACAGCAGCGCCCGCCGCGAAGCCAACGGAGTCGACCGCAACCGCCTCTCTCTGTTGCTGGCGATGCTGGAGCGGAGGGTGGGAATGCATCTCTTGGGCTCGGACGTCTTTCTCAACGTGGCCGGCGGCCTCGATCTCAACGAGCCGGCCTGCGACTTAGCTGTGGCCGCTGCCATCATCTCAAGCTTTCGCAACCGCCCTCAAGAGGCCAAGAGCGTGGTGTTCGGCGAACTCGGTCTGGCCGGCGAGGTGAGAGCAGTGTCGTCGGCCCACGTGCGGGTCAGGGAGGCCAAAGCCATGGGGTTTTCCAGAGTGGTTCTTCCAGCCTCCAACCTGCCTCTTTCCGAACCCGTCAAGGGTATCGGCCTGCAAGGCGTCAAGTCGATTCTCGACTTTTTGGAATGGGCCGATGCTTAATTTGCCAAGCAGATTCCCGCAGGGGGCATGCTACAATGGAGAGTCGCAGAGAATAGTATGCGTATCTGGATGATCCGAGGCCTGTTCACCTTGGCCTTCACCTTGGCCACCTACTTCCTGAGGCCCTTCAGCCTCAGCGGACTCTACGCCCTTTTGACGGGATTCCTGATCTCCCTGGTCATCGTCACATTTGAAATGGCCATTCGCGGCAGTTCGCTCAAGGCCTTGATCGGCGCGGGCCTGGGCGTGCTCTTGGGTATTGCCGGAGCCACGCTGGTCAGCCTGATCATCGACAACATGACCTTCCTCGATGCCAATACCGCCACATTTTTGCAGGTGCTGACGCTGGCTGCCATGACCTACGTCGGCCTGCTGGTGGGGGTGCTCAAGGGCGATTCGCTGAATCTTGACATTTTCGGACTTGTCGACCGCGGACAGCGGCGCTCGGCTAAAGTCCTCGACACCAGTGTCATCATCGACGGCCGGGTGGCCGACGTGCTGGAAACGGGATTCATTGACGGCCAATTGCTGGTCCCCGAGTTCGTTCTCAGAGAGTTGCAGATGGTGGCCGACTCGGCTGATTCGGTCAAGCGCAATCGGGGCCGCCGGGGGTTGGACATCTTGCAGAAGATTCAGAAAAAGCCAGGCCTGCGGGTCAAGATCGTCGATCATGATTATCCCAGCGTGCGCGAAGTCGACATGAAGCTGATCGAACTGGCCAAGGAAACCAACGCCAAGATCGTCACCAATGACTTCAATCTCAACAAAGTGGCCCAGTTGAGAGGGGTCGAGGTGCTCAACATCAACGAACTGGCCAACGCCCTCAAGCCGGTGGTCCTGCCGGGCGAGATCATGCGCGTCTTCATCCTCAAGGAAGGCAAGGAGTACAACCAGGGCGTGGCCTACCTGGACGACGGAACCATGGTGGTGGTGGACAATGCCCGCCGCAAGATCGGCAAAACCGTCGACATCCAGGTCACCAGCGTGCTCCAGACGACTGCCGGCAAGATGATTTTCGGCAAATACCAGTCGGGTGAGGGGAGCCGCTCCTCCCAGCGCGAAGAAGCCCGCCAGCAGAAGGTGGGCAACCTGCAATGATCGGATTGGTGTTGGCGGCAGCAGGATGGGGCCGCCGCTTCGGGTCCGAAGTCCCCAAGCAGTTTCTGCCTATGCAGGGAGAACCCGTCTACCTGCATGCCTTGCGGACCTTCCTGCCCCATTGCACCAGTGCCGTAGTGGTTGTGCCGGACGCCTTCCGCCAGCAGGTGGAAGACGAAGTCGGCGCCCTGGCCGAGGGAGCGCGGGTAGCGGTCCGGGAAGGCGGTTCCCATCGCCAGGACTCGGTCGTCCGCGGACTGGAGGCGCTGCCTCCTCAAGCCCAACTGGTGCTGGTGCACGATGCCGCCCGTCCTCATTGCTCGACCGAGCTCATCACGCGGGTCATCGAGGGAGCGCGGGAGCATGGAGCCTGCATCCCGGCTCTGCCCGTCAGCGACACCGTCAAGGAGGTGGAGGACAGCCAAGTGGTCCGCACGCTGGACCGCTCTCGGCTTTACCGCGTCCAAACCCCCCAAGGATTTCGAAGGGAAATCCTCAGGGAGGCTTTTCGCCGGGCTGCCCGCGAGGGTTTCCTGGGAACCGACGAATCGTCCTTGGTGGAACGCCTGGGCCAGCCGGTCAGAGTGGTGGAGGGTGAGGCCTCCAACCGCAAGATCACCTGGAAGGAGGACCTGTGAGCGTCCGCATCGGCCAAGGATTCGATTTTCATCCATTCGAGGCAGGCCGTCCCCTGGTTCTGGGTGGCGTCACCATCCCCCATCCCCGCGGACTCAAAGGCCATTCCGACGCCGACGCCTTGCTGCACGCTTTGGCTGACGCCTTGCTGGGAGCGGCTGGGATGCGCGACATCGGCAGCTACTTTCCCGACCATGATCCTGCCTACAAAGACATCTCCAGCCTGATCCTGCTGGAGAAGGTGCAGCGTCTGTTGCGGGGAAGGGGATGGAAAGTGGGCAATATCGACTTGACCGTGATCGCCGAAGAGCCCAAGATCAAGCCTCACGTGGAGGCCATTGAGAGCAATCTCTGCCGAGTGCTCCGCCTCGAACCCGATCAGGTTGGCGTCAAGGCCACCACCATGGAAGGCAAAGGGCCCATCGGCCGGCGAGAAGGCATCGCCGTCATGGCGGTGGCGCTCTTGACCGAGGCCTGAGCGATCCGGCCCGAGGACCCGATTTCATGAACGATTCCCTGGAAAAGCGCATGCCGGTCGCCCAAGAGGCAGCCCGCCAAGCCGGAAAACTGCTTTTCGAAAACTTGCGGGGCGATTTCAAGGTGGCCAAGAAGGGCCCCATCGACTTGGTCACCGAGATGGACTTGGCCGCCGAAAAGCTGATCGTGGAGACCATTGGGGAGTCCTTCCCCGATGATGAGGTGCTGGCCGAGGAACGAGGCCTTGAGCTCGGCGAGGCGCGGCGGCGCTGGATCATCGATCCCCTCGACGGCACCACCAACTACGCACACGGCTACCGTTTCTTTTGCGTCTCCATCGCCTTCGAGCAGGACGGACGGGTCGAACTAGGAGCGGTCTATGACCCGGTCACGGATGAGATGTACACCGCTCGGCGGGGAGGGGGCGCCTACCTCAACGGCCAGAAGCTGCGGGTCTCCGCCACCGAGAGCTTAGAGGACGCCTTGCTGTGCACCGGCTTTCCCTATGACAAGCAGATGATGAGTCAGGGCGTCGACTTCTTCAAGCGTCTGCTCTTCTGCGCGCGGGCCGTGCGGCGGGACGGTTCAGCGGCCCTCGATCTTTGCTACGTGGCGGCGGGCCGCTTCGAAGGATTTTGGGAGAAAGGTTTGCAGGCTTGGGACGTCGCCGCCGGACAACTGATCGTCAGCGAAGCCGGCGGACGCGTCACGGGAATCGAGGAAGAGGACTTTTCCGTCTACGGCCGCCAGATCGTCGCCAGCAACGGCCGCATCCACCAAGACCTGCTCCAACACCTTCAAGCCGCCCTCCACCGCTGAAATCCGCAGAGCGACCAAGACAACGCAGCTCGTCATTCAGACTGCTCGTGGCGACCGCAATTGCGTTGAAAGTTAATTCTGAGTTCGCTGTAGCAGCGCGTCAAGTGCTTTGAGCCATCGCGCGGCGTCTGTCCCACGCTTTCAGTGTTTTGGATTCGCCATGCTGAGAACCCAGGGTGGCCCCGCCGTCTCGCTTGCACTCGCCGGGGCTGACGAATCTGCCCCTTCAGGGACATCAAAGACAAGCCTGGCTCAGAACTTATGACCGGGAGCACTAGCCATAAGCCAGCCCATCGACTGGGTTGAAGGTTAAGTCCGGGCTCGCTGCAGGCGAGCCATAAGCCAGCCCGGGGTCAGCCGGCATCGAGCGCAGCGAGAGGGAGGCGCCACCCTGGGTTCGGGCGGCGAGATGGCCTAACGCTGAAAGCGTGCGATAGCGTCACCGATCGGCTCAACCAGCCTTAGATGGAGATGCACTAGAAGAGGACAGCCTCGCGTCCCCGCTCTTGGATCAGGGAGTCCAGGTGGGCCGTCAGCTTGTCCCAGCGGTTGAAGAGGGCCTTCAGTTCGTTGCTCCTCAGCAGGCCCCTCAGTTCGTGGCGGACCTTCTCGCGGTCCAGTGTCTTGAGGGCCTGGTAGACGCGCTCCGAACACCAGTAGACGGCTTGCGGCGAACGCAATTCGTCGGATGCACCGAAGCTGCGCGTGTGATCGATCAGCCACAGCTTCCAGTTGCGGTCGATGAGCTGGTTGCCCAGGTTGCGGTCGAGGTTGTTGATGAGACGGTCGAAGAGCAGCTTGGTTTGAACCTGCCGGGTCCAGCGCTGGTCGTCAGGCGCCTGCTGACCTTGTTGACGGCGCTTGGTCTCGCTGATGGCCCCGTAGATCCACAACTGGACCGAGCCCGCTTGGCTGCGGTAACGGCGCAGGACGGCCGGCGGCACCTGATCGATTTGCAGCAGGCGGCTCAGCCTGTAGGCCGCCACTTCGAAGATGTAGCTGTCGCGGAAGTCGGGAACGAAGCGTCCGCTGACTTGAGTGGGACGGTTGAATTCAATGTCGACGTTGCGGAAGACGGCGTAGACTTCAAGGCGGTTCTTCGACCCAGCGGCCCCCGGAACCTTCTTCTCGCGGCCGGCAGCCCCGCTGAGCGTCAGGCGGCGGGTATCATTGGTGCCGGAGCCGATACTCTCACTGGAGACCACCTTGGAGTTCTTAAGGTAGTTCAAGACCTGTTCATGCGACTCGAACGGCAGCGGACCGTCCGCGGGACCTGGCCAGGAAGGTACCGGCTTGCCATCGTCAGCCGCGGAAACAGACAGCGAGACAGCCGCCGCCAAGCACAGCGTCAGCCACCCTCTTATATTGAAGGACCGATAGAAAGACATGGGAAAGGCTCCTCCTCTAGACCTGCTCCCCGCACTACAGGACGTAAGCCAGACGGATTCGATTTCAAAATCCCTGAGAATTTACATAGATTTCATCATCGGAGAATCCCATGTAATAGAGGGCCGCGTCGAGCCGCCGCACATCAAGGCAGTGGAGGGCCTCGCGGCGGACCTTGGGTTTGGCGCAGAAGGCGATGCCCAGGCCTGAGGTGAGCAGCATGGGAAGGTCGTTGGCGCCGTCGCCCAGGGCGGCGGTCTGAGCCGTCCGCAGATCATGGCGCGCGGCCAACTCGCCCAGCAGCTCAGCTTTGCGCGAAGCATTAACGATGGGACCGGTGAGGCGTCCGGTCAGCCGTCCTCGGCGGACTTCCAGCCGGTTGGCGTAGAAGTGGTCAAAATGGAGATCGCGGGCCAACTCGGCTCCCAATTGCTGGAACCCTCCCGAGAGCAAAGCCAGCCGGGTGCCGTGCCTTCGCAGGACGGCCAGCATCCTGCGGGAGCCCGCAGTAAGGCGGATGCGGGCACGCACCCGCTGGAAGATCCCTTGGGGAGCGTCCTTGAGGCAGGCTACCCGGCGGCGCAGCGATTCGTCGAAATCCATTCGGCCCCGCATGGCCTCTTCGGTCACTGAGGCCACCTCCTCATAGACGCCGACCTCGCGGGCCAACTCGTCGATGCCTTCCTGCTCCACCAGGGTGGAATCCATGTCCATGACCAGCAGTCCCGGAGGACAAAGTCCCAACCGTCCCGGCTGCAAAGACAGGTCGAGTCCGTCCCGGCGCCGGGGGGCCAGGGCCGACTGCAGGTCCTCAAAAGCCGAGCCGCGCAGAGCGATTTCCAGGGCCGTCAGTCCGCGAAGCGAGAGTGGACGCACTGCCGCCGCCGAGAATCCGTGGGCGGCAGCTTCACTCAAGGCGGCTTCCAGCGGCGCCAGGTCTCCTGCTTGGGCGATCACGACCAGCCGTCCGTCGCCTCGCAGGTCTTGGGCATTGAGGCATAGACGGGGCCGGCTTTGGGACTGTGAGCACCAACGGCGCAGCGCCTTCAGGGCCTCTTCTTTTCCACTCATAGGGCCATCCCACTCATTGAGCCATCATAGTACCTGGTGCCGTCTGTCAACAGTGCTAAGCTGCCCGAACGCTATTGCACGCTTTCAGCGTTATGGAATCGGGCCGCTTGCACCCAGGGTGGCGCCTTCGTCTCGCTGCGCTCGACGTCGGCTTACCCTGGGCTGGCTTATGGCGCGCCTTCAGCGAGCCCCGACAGCGCCTGTTGCGTCACATCCCCTCAGCCCTTGACCTTCGACATAGTCGCTGGGCTGTCTTATGGCTCGCCTTCAGCGAGCTCGGACTTGTCCTCCATCAAGGCTCGCCTGCTCTACGCAACCTTGGTCACCGATCTGTTTACGACTCGCCAAGCCATACTCAATCCGCCCCGCAAGCGCCAACTCTCGCCCTCGCACAGAAAGACGCGGGCGGGAATGCAGGCCTCCTTTAGGCGCTGATCGCTCCTCTTCAGCTTCCCGTCGGGCCGGGTCTTCTGCAGCCTTGAAACGGGGATCAAAGGGACATGCGGATCCCCGCCCTTTCGGCGGTCCTCGCGGGGGGCGGTCTGGGTTCAGGGCTGCAGGGGCAGGAGTTGATGGGGGCGCCCGGGCAGGGCGATCTGCCAGGAGGCTCCGGCGGTGGACGATTCCCCGCAGGAAGCGGCCTCCGCTCGCGACAGGCTCGTGAAGAGGAGGCAAGCCGGAGGTTGGGCGGCTTGCAGGCAGGCTCCGGGTCCTTCTCCAGCGGCCGTCAGCAGGCGGGTGAAATCGCTGGCGAAGCGTTCCTGGGCATTGGCCCGAAGCCAAGGTCCGCGGCACTCGCCTTGGGCATCGCCGCTGAGAAAGCCCGAAACCACATTGAAGGGCCGGGGACGGGCGTTGCAAATCGAGAGCTGGGGCGTGGATCCCTCCTCCAGCGGATCCTCAGGGGCGGGCAGAGCCGGGGCTTGGCATGAGAGCGAGGCGGCCAAGTCCCGGGGAATCAGGGTCTGAGCCTGCTCTGCATCGGGGGGGGCAGCGCCCGAAACGGTGACCGAAAGGATGAAGCCTCCGTCGCCGAAGTCCCAGGCGCTTACAGCCGAAGAGGCTCCTGAAGTGCCGAAGAAATGCTGCCTCAGAGCGCCGACTTCCGGCAGGTCGGCGCTGAAGGGATCAAAGCTCCAGGTCTCGCCGCAATCCAGTACTCGAAGGAGGCTGAGGACCTCCTGGCAACGGCTGTTGAAGTAGCGCAGGGCGAGGGTGACGGGCTCACGTCGGCTCGTGTTCTCTAAGTGGACGTACTGGGTCAGCATGGCTTGATCGACGTCCAGCAGCTCAGAAACCGAGGCCGAAAGCAACTCGTCGTCGCTGAACCCGGCCGCCGAAGGATCAACGCCGGCATTCAGGCTCATGAGCAATTGGGCCGTCCCGCTGTTGAAGGCAGTGGGGGCTCCGCTCAGAGTGGCCAGCGAGCCGTCCTGACGCTGGCGGATGCCCAACATGGCAAAAGGACGGTCGGAGACCGCCTGCACGGTCCCTTCGAATCCATCCTCCAGCGTGTCGAAGAAGGTATGGAACAACTCGTCGATGAAACGGGCCGTCTTGGCTCGGGCGGGCAGGGGCAGATCGATGGCGGCCCGGGAAATCCCCTCGGAATCATGCAGCGAAAGCTGAAGCAGCGCAGGCTGGTCAAATGGATTGGCGAAGGCCAGTCCCGAATTGGCATCGGGCGTCTTCTCGGCAAAGACGTGGTATTCGCTGCTCAGGGGCGAGGCGGGAACCGAGAGCTGGGAGTTGCCGATGCTGTAGATGATGGTTCCGTTGAGCGGATTGCGGACGTCGGAGGTGTGGACGGTTACGTAACCGCTCTGCAGGGGGCCGGTTCCATCGGTGGAAATCTTGAAGGCTCCCGCCGCGGCGATGTAGAACTCCCACTGGGTAACCTCTTGGCCCGAGATGTTCAGGGTCAGCGGGTCGCCTCGGTCGTCCCAGAAGAAGATCGTGCCCTCTTGAGCCTCGCCCGCGGCATTGGTGAGGGCGATTTCAGCCTGCACGCCTTGACCATCAGCCACCAGAGGGAAGACCAGGGGGTCGTCTTGGGCCCACAGCGGGGCTGCCCAAAGACAACTCACAAAGCAGCCCGTCCAAGCCAGACGTTTTGTCAATAAAATCATGCGGAGCCCCTTGATACCCCTGTCCGCGCCCAAAAAAGGGCCGTTCGCCGCCCCTTCGCGGATGCGGCTAAATTAGCACTCTGGGGCTCTGCCTGTCAAGCATCGCGGGCTTCAAGGACTTCCCGGAGAATCCGCTCCATGAAACGTCTGTCAGGATCGATTCCAGTCCAAAATCTGAACTGCAAGGCAGCTTGTTCGACAAACATCTCCAGGCCTGAGATCACCTCGGCGCCGCGCGACTGGGCCTCATTGAGCAGCTTGGTGTGGCGGGGATTGTAGATCAGGTCATAGACGACCTCGAAGCGGACGTGCTGGGCCGGCAGAGGTGAGGCATCCTCATCGGGATGCTGCCCAACGGGTGTCGTGTTGACGCAGACTTGGGCTTCGATGGGCAAGTCTTGAAAAGTGGCGTGGCGGCATCCCAGATCCTGGGCCAGAGTCTGGACTCGCTGCTGGTTGCGTCCCACTACGGTGACCTGCATGCGCTGGTCGAGCAGGGCTTTGACGACGGTCCGCGCCACGCCTCCGTTTCCCAGCACGACTGCCGTTTCGCCCGCCAGGCGGCGGCGCTTGAGCAAGGGACTCAAAAAGCCCTGATAGTCGGTGTTGATTCCTCTCCAGGTTGGGCCAGCCAGGCGCCTCAAGGTGTTGACCGAGTCGATGGGCGAGTCATTCTCGCTCAGGAAGGGAATGATCTTTTGCTTGTAGGGCAGGGTGACGCTGAGTCCTCGGAACTGCAGCGGCGTGCGTTGCAGCCACCCCATCCAGGCTGCCAAGTCGTCGACGAGCAGAGGCAGGTAGATGCCGGGAACACCGTGATGGGCCATGAGGCGGTTGTGCAGAAGTGGCGAGAGGGACTGGGCTACCGGGCGGCCCAGGACTCCGTAGAAGGGGGGCGCTTCACTCCAGGACTCGAGACGGTAGAGGCGGGCTTGGCCCAAGCCGAACTGGCCTGGTGCGGCGAGGTTCTCCTGATCCTCGGCCACGTAGGTCCAGAGGTTACCCAAAAAGGCGCCCAGCAGGCGCGAAGGCTGGCCATACTCGCCCATTCCCAAAACCACCCGGGACTCTTGGGGCGCCAGTTGAGCCATGAAGTCGAGCAGCTTCACAAGTTGGGCCGTTCCTTTGACGGTGACGGCCAGCTTGGCCCCGTCCCCACGCTGCCGAAGCTTGTGATAGGCCGAGTCGAGGGAATCGGGCATGCCCTGAAAATCGTGCAGCGAGCGCAGCACAGAGACTTGGGAGGGCAGGTCGAGTCCGCGCTCGACGTCGTGCTCCAAGTCGATCCAGGCGAATCCGGCGCGGGCAG
Organism: Acidobacteriota bacterium; assembly: GCA_035471925.1. GTDB lineage: Bacteria > Acidobacteriota > UBA6911 > RPQK01 > DATIPO01 > JANQFM01. Next base: position 60,894 of record DATIPO010000390.1, on the reverse strand, counting down.
CCTCTTGCAGCAGCTCAAGGCGTTCTCGTTCGCTTCCCGTCCAGCCACCGCCTTGGCGGCTGGGACGGCAGGTGGCTACAAACCGCGTCGAAGTGGGGCGGGGAAGAGAGGGCAGCCGAGGCTTGTCGAGGGCGTCCAGCCGGACTTCGATCCAAGCTATGGATCCGCTGTGGGCTTGGATGGCCTGCTGGAGGGAGTTGCGGTCTGGGCAGGCCAAAGTGAGGCAGATGGGCGGCATGGCGGCTGAAGCGGGTGGCGGACTCTAGCTGATGCGCTTTTGGCCCATGGGGACCACGTTGTCGGGCTCCTTTTCCTCGCTGGGACGTTCCTCGATATCAATGACCGACCAGAAATGCTTGAAGTACTGGATCATCGAGGCCAGGGAAAGCAGAACCACGATCCACAGCAGGACTCGTCCGATCTCGATGAAGTAGACGTCGTTTGTAACCAGCTTGCCGCCGATCAGGAAGCCAACGCAAAATACCTGCGAGACCATTTTGTACTTGCCCAGGCGCTTGGCCGAGATGACCACGCCCTTAAGGGCGGCCACGCTGCGCAATCCCGTGACGGCGAATTCGCGGCCCACCACGACAACTACCATCCAGGCCTCGACCAAGCCGATCTCCACCAGAGAGATGAAGGCCGAGGAGATAAGGAGCTTGTCGGCGATCGGATCGAGAAGGATTCCGACCGAAGTGATCTGCTTGCGGCGGCGGGCCAGATAGCCATCGAAAAAGTCAGTCAAGGCGGCGGCAATGAAGACAATCAGCCCGAACAATTCCCGTCCCGGCGCCTGCGAGGTCAGCAGGACCGTGACCAGCAGCGGCACCAGCACGATGCGCGTGGTGGTGAGGATGTTGGGCAAGTTCATGGCTCTCAGACTCTACCACCGGTTCGATCCAACGTCCAACTCTTCAACAGCTTGGCGGCCGGCCTTGGGTTGGCTTCGAGTCCTCACAGATCGAACGCCTGGGGGCGGAAGGAGAACCAGGGCGAGAGGTCGGCCCAGGCGCCCGTAGCCTCCAGCGCACGTCGCTTCTCCAGCATGCGGGGCTTGAGGCGGCGGACGTGGCGGTAGGCCGGCAGCGAAGAGCGCTCCCGCAGCAGGACGTAGAGGCGGATGCCGGCATCGCGGACCTGCATCCAGGGAAAGCAGCGACGGGCCACCGGGGCGTCCATGTTCTTGATCCGCATCAAAAAGCGGTTCTGCAAGGAATGGCGGTTGTGCATCTCCGCGATGCTGCGCCGCCGCTGGGGCAAAACGCTGCGCCGGTGAAGGGCCCGGGCCTTCGGTTCGTAAACGGCGCGAAAGCCCAACAGCCGCGCCCTCCAAGAGAGGTCGGCGTCTTCCCGGTAGGTAAAGAAGTCGGTGTCGAAGTATTCGTCCTCGAAGCGCACCGCCTCCAGAAGACGCCGCGAGTAAAGGGCGGCCGCGGCCGTTACGCCGAAAACCTCTTGGCGCCGCTCGTACTGTCCCCGGTCAGTCTCGCCGCTGCCCCGGTCGAAATGCCTCTGGGTGGGAGTGAAGTACATGCCTGTGCTGTCGAGCAGGGGACCGCGGGCGCGGTGGACGGGCTTGCCATGGCGGTCCATGCGGAGCAGCTTGCCTTGCGCCATGTCGGCGCCGCTTTCGGTCGAGGCGTGCAGCAGGCGCTCAAGATAATCGCGTTCCAGACGGCAGTCGGGATTCACCACCAGGGCGTAGTCGAAGTCGCGTCCCATGAGGATGCGGTTGTGGCCCTCCGAGAATCCCAGATTGCGGCTGCTGATCATGGTTTCCACGCCCAGGCGCCGGGCGATCTCGGGACTTTCGTCCTGGGAAGCGTTGTCCAGCACCACCGTTTCAGCCTCGACCGTCTGGCCGGCGACGGCCTCCAGGCAAGGCTGCAAATCGGCCGCGCAGTTGAAGGTGACGATGCTGCAGAGGACTTTCATGTCGGCTTCCCGTCCACGGGAGCCTCATTGTAGCGCGGCCCGGGGTGCGGCGCGGCTGTTGTTGGTTATGCCGTCAAGCGCAGCTTGAAAAGGCGAAGGGCCAAGCCCAGCTTGACCGCCGGCCTGAGCCACGGCAGGGAGCGCGGATGGTGCTTGCCCAGATAGAGCAGCAGATTGCCGTAGAAGATGCGCAGAAAGCGCGCCCGTCCCAGGCTTTCCAAGGAATAACCTCCCACATGGCAGGCCGGTGCCTGGGGATGGAAGAGGATGCTCCAGCCGGCATCCCGCAGACGCTTGCAGAAGTCGACGTCCTCGAACCAGGCGGGAGCGAAGTCCTCGTCGAAGCCGCCCAACTCGCGCCAGGCCTCCCGCCGGACGAGCCAGTAGGCGGCGGCAGGCTGCTCGACCTCGGTCAGGCGAGGAGGCGCGGACGGGTCCCGCCGCACCCAGGATAAGGCTTCGTCCAGGAAAAGGGCATCGCTGAGCACCGTCCAGGCTGTGGGCAGGCGACGCAGTTGAAAAACGGTTTGAGGACGGCCTTCCTCTCCCAAGAGAGGTCCGCAAAGGACGCCTGCCTCGGGGTGGGCGCGGGCCGCCTCAAGCAGGCGTCCCAGACTGCCCGGCCGGACGCGCACATCAGGATTGCTCAGCAGCACGAAAGCGCTTTGGGCACGTTCGATTCCAGTGTTGGCTCCCGTCGCGAAGCCCCGGTTCTCCTTGAGGCGGATCCATTCAACTGCCCCGCCTGCCACCTCGCAAGGCGCATCGGAGGCATTGTCGACCACTCGGATAAGGGGGCAGCCCTCTTCCCTCAAGCTCTCCACGGCTTGGCTCAGCAGCGGGCCGCTGTTCCAATTGACGATCACCGCCTCAACGTCCTTCACGCTCCCAGCATAGGCCATCCCCAGGCTGCGCGGCCAACTCAGCATCTCCCGTCGGCGAGTCCCGCTGCATCAAACGGTTGCCGCTGCTCTCTGCTGCTTTGGCTTGGCCCTCTTCCGTTTGCCTTGTAAGAGCAATTCTGTCAGCTTACTTCTCATGGCGGTGTTTCTGGGAAGAGGGAACGGGAAAGACCGCCCCGTGGAGGGGTGAAACCCCAGGCTCCGCACGAGCGAACCAGCTCTGACTGAGTTCGAGCGTCCCGGTTTGGAGGAAAGCCGGCACAGGGAAACCTGGGCAAAAGGAGCTCGATTTGGCATTTGGAGTTTTTTTCATGGCCTTGCCCAAAGTTGAAGAGGACGACCTGCTGGAGCGGTTGACCGGAGTGTTTCAAAAGCATGGATTCGAGGGGGCCAGCCTCAGCCGGATCAGCCGGGCCACCGGCCTCAAGCGGGCCAGCCTTTATCATCGTTTTCCCGGAGGAAAAGAGGAGATGGCCCAAGCGGTGATACGCCACGTCCATGAACGATTCGGCCGCGATCTGCTGGAACCCTTGCGAGGTCCGGACAAGCCTGCGGACAAAGTCCGCCTCATGGCACGGCGCTTAGACCGCTTCTACGACAAAGGACGCCAGTCCTGCATTCTCGACACGCTGTCCCTGGAAGATCTGGCGCCCCTGCGGCAGTTGACCGCCTCTGCCGCCCACGGCTGGATGGAGGCCCTAGCCGAAGTGGCCGTCGAGGCGGGAGCTTCCCCCCAGGAAGCCCGAAACCTTTCCGAGGAAGCCGTCATCCGAGTCGAAGGGGCGCTGATCTTGAGCCGAGCAACTGGCGACCGGCGCCTCTTTGAAAAGGTGATAGAGGATCTGCCGCGGCTGCTGACGGGTGAGGACCCGGAAGTCTAGCCGGAGAGGCGGGCTCTCTTTTTTTTGGACCATTCATTTACCGAACGTTCGGTTAAGGAGGAGCAATGAAAACTGCAATAATCATTCTTTCTGACCCCGAAAACGGAGAAGACGCTCTGGGGCGGGCCTTCAATGGGCTGGCCGCGGCCTACGATTTCCAGCAGAAGGGCGAGGAAGTCACAATCCTCTTCCAGGGAGCCGCCACCCGCTGGCCGGGTCGTCTTTCCCAACCTGACCATCCCGCACACGCCCTCTATCAAGCGGTGGCCGACAGAATCGCCGGCATTTCCTGTGCCTGCGCGGATGTCTTCGGGGGTGCGGAGGAGGCTGAGAAGAACGGTCTCGACCTGATCACCGGCAATCCGGTACCCGGAACCTCGGGCCTGCCCAGCCTGCAAAAGCTGACAGCCGACGGATTCAACATTCTGACTTTCTAAGGAGCGCAGCGGGGCCGTCGGGATGCGCCGGTACGGCTCCGCCGGGCGGCCCGCTCGCTCTGGGAGACACGGGGAAGGAAGTTATGCCAATCAACAGTCCCTACCACCGGGGCGAACTGGAAGTGCAAGAGTTGGCCGGAGAACAGGCTCAGGCCCGGCGCAACGGAGGAATTGTCTCGGATCACATTGCTGCGGGCGCGCTGGAATTCATCAGGCAGCAGTCATTGGCCGTCGCCGCCACATTGGACCGAGCGGGTTACCCCTGGGCCTCGTTGCTGTTGGGACCTCCGGGCTTCATGAGCGCGCCAGATCCGTCCCAGATCGCGATCGACTTCATGCAGAGACCCTTGGCCGAAGATGATGTCTTCTTCACCAACTTGGCAGGCGACCGCCGGATGGGTTTGCTCATCATCGACTTGGCCACGCGCCGGCGGATGCGCGCCAATGGCCGATTGAAGCGCTTTGCCGGCAATAGGCTGGCGATGAAAGTTGAGGAAGCCTATCCCAACTGTCCCAAGTACATCGAACGGCGTCACTTCAGGCTGGGGCCGCCGTCCGGCTCGGCGCCCAAGCGGAGAAGCGGAACCCGTTTCGATCAGGCTCGGTCGGACATGATTGCCCGCTCCGACACGTTTTTCGTGGCCAGCGCCTATCCCGGCGGCGGGTTGGACGCCTCACATCGGGGAGGCCCCCGCGGTTTTGTTGAGGTGTTGGAGGACAACCGCCTGCGGATCCCTGACTACACTGGCAACAGCCTCTTCAACACATTGGGCAACCTGTTGGAGCATCCTCAGGCAGGGCTGGCATTCCTCGACTTCGAGGGTGGACGGCTGCTGCAGTTGATCGGACAGGCGCGGGTTGCCTTCGAGCAGCCTGATCCTGAACGGCGCAGCGGAGGAACTGGGCGCTTCTGGGAACTGCAAGTGGAGCGGTGGGTGGAAAGGAGCCTGACGCGCCAAGTTGAATGGGAGTTTCTCGATTCCTCCCCCTTCAACCAGCGGATTGCCGACCAGACCGTGACCACCTAACGGTGCAGCGCCCTGTTGTCAGCACAAGACTGCCAGGCTCCCCCATCCGCACTTGAGAGTCGGCCCTTGGGAAGTTGGGAATTGGGCCGGTTGCGCCAGCTAGAGCCGCATGCTGAGGCCGTCGGCGAGGGTATTGCGGTAGGCTTTGAAGGCCGGGACCAGGCCGACCAGGAAGCCGGCGGCCAGCACTGCTCCGATATAGGCGTATTCCAGCGGCGAGAGCGCCTCGATAGGGACATAGAGGCCGAAGCGGCTTTCCACAACCGGTTGGAAGACGGTCAGGAGCAGGTAAGCCAAACCCGTCCCCAGAAGGGCGCCGGCGCTGGCCAGCAGCCCAGATTCCAGCACCAGCAGTCCCACGATGCGTCCGGGACCCGAGCCCACAGCCCGCAGGATGGCCATTTCGCGCCGCCGTTCATTGAGAGTGGTGTAGATCGAAACCAGCATTCCCAGCAAGCCCACGATGACCACGAAAATGGTGATGACCTGCAAGCCGTCCTCGGCGTAGCCGATGCCCCGCCAGAGCTCGTTGAGGGCCACGGCGGGAATGACGGCCATTACTGCCTCGCCTTCATAAGTGTTGATTTCGCGCTGCAGCCGCAGCGTGTCAATGCGCGAGTTGGTCCCCAGAAAGAAGGCCGTGATCTGCTCGGCCTCCAAGTCGTGGTCATGGATCTCCTCGGCGGGGATGGCCTCGCCCGGACGCGGCGGCGCTCCCTCCTGCCAGTCGATGTGGACAGCGCTGATGCCCTCCAGAGTGATATAGATCGAGCGGTCGATGGGCGTGTTGGTCTGGTCCAGGATCCCCACCACCGTGAAGGGCTTGTCGTCGTGTCCCAAAAACCCCGGGGTGATGCCGTGGTTGATCGAGACCTCCTGCCCCAGCGAATAGTCGAGGGCAGCAGCCACGTCCTGGCCCAGAGCCACCTCGAAGACCTCCTGCGGGCTGCGTCCCTGCTCGAAAGTCACTTGGCGGTCGCCCCGGTAGCGGTAGTGGCGGTAGAAGTTGTCATCGGTTCCGATGACCCGGTAGCCCCTGTGGTTGTCCCCCAAGGAGTAGGGGATGGTCCATCCCACGGCGGGGTGATTCTTGAAGTACTGGTAGGTGTCCCAGGAGAGGTTGTTGTTGGCCGAGCCCATGCCGAATACGGTGTAGAGGATGGTCTGGATGGCTCCTCCCCGGGCACCCACGATCAGGTCGGTCCTGGAGATGGTGTTGGAGAAGCTCTCGCGCACTCCCGTGCGCACCTTCTCGACGCCGATCAGCAGAGCCACGCTGAGGGCGATGGAGCCCAGCGTCAAGAAGGTCGTCAGCTTGCGGTTGCCCAGCGACTTGTAGGCCAGCGACAAGATAAGCATGGCTTCACTCTCTCGCCTCGGTTGTCAGCTCAGATGCATCTCGGTCGGCGGCCACTCCCTCCTGCCCGGCGGTGGACGGGGCAGATCCCCCTCCCGATCCATCCTGGGGAGGTGGCCCTTGCTTGGTGGAAGTTGCTTCACCCGTTTGGTTGATTTCCGGCAGCGAGGCGGCTCGGTCAAAGAGAGGACGCAGGGAGCGGTCGTGGCTGACGAAGATGAGGGTGGAGCCAGCTTCATCGCAGCATCCGAAGAGCAGTTGCAGGAAACGCTTGCGGTGGTCGGCATCGAGGGCCGAAGTGGGTTCGTCGGCAATTACGATCTCAGGACGCCCTACCAGCGAACGGGCGGCCGCCACCCGCTGCTGCTGTCCAACGCTCAGTTCGGTGACCGGTTCCTCGAGCAGCGGCTCGATCCCCAGGGCCCGGGCGGTGGCGTGGGCCGCCTCATCCAAGCTCGACCCCCGGATGCGTCCGGCCCGCTCGCCGCTCATGCGGCAGGGCAGGGTGATGTTCTCCTGCACGTTGAGATAGGGAATGAGGTTGAACATCTGGAAGATGTAGCCGATGTGGCTCCCCCGGAAGGCATCGCGCTGGTGGCTGGAAAGCTGGGTCAGATCGCGTCCCAGCACCTCCACGCGTCCGGCGTCGGCTTTGAGGACGCCCGCCAGCAGCCCCAGAAGGGTGGTCTTGCCGCTGCCCGAGGGTCCGAAGATAAAGAGCTTTTCGCCGGCCCGGACGCGGAAGTCGCGAATGCGCAGGATGTCCTTGGGCGGCTTGTAGGCGAAGCGGACGTTTTCGACCTCGACGGCGTATTTCATGCTGGCAGATTCGGTTCGGATTAAAGCGGACCGCCCCGCCTCACGTCAATCGGAATAAGGCTCGGCGCTCAGGCCCTGGACCTGGAAGCCTACTTCGCCGTAGGCGCTCATCATGGAGGAGATGTCGAGCTGTCCCTCCACCCAGATGGGAACCCACCACAGGACTTCGGCCCTCTTGCGTCCTTTCATCTTGACGTGAACCAGTTGGTTGGGAGGCGGGGGAGGGGTGTGGATGCAGGCTCCCACGTAGGGCACCAGCAAGAACTCGTTGACTGCTTCGTCATCGTCATCGAGAGGGACCATGAAACCCGGTATCCGCACTGTCTTCCCATTGAGCTTGGTCAGTTTGTCGCTCATTTCGCCGGTGTGGTAGTCGAGTTCCTGAAGGGTGGCCCAGTCGACCTCCACGGCCTCGTCGTTGGCCCGTGGCGAGGGAGCGGTGATGAAGGCGGCGAGCAAGATGAGAATCGAGATGCGGACGGCGTGCTTCATAGGCCTACCAGTCTACCTGAAACAGCGAGGGCGCTGCAGTCAGGGGGACCTAGTCGTCCTCGGGCGTCCAATCGGGCTTGACGACTTGGCGCGAACGGGCGATGGCCAAAGCACCTGGCGGGACGTCCTCGGTGATGGTTGATCCGGCCGCCACGTAGGCTCCCGCGCCTATCGTGACGGGTGCCACCAATTGGCTGTTGGAACCGATGAAGGCCCTCTCGCCGATGACGGTGCGGTACTTGCGCTTGCCGTCGTAGTTGCAGGTGATGGTGCCGGCGCCGATGTTGGCCTGGCGTCCGATGCTGGAGTCTCCCAGGTAGGTCAGGTGGGCGGCCTTGGCGTCCTCTTCCAGAATCGATTTCTTGACCTCCACGAAGTTGCCGATGCGCACCCGGTCCCCAGCTTGGGTCCCGCCCCTGAGGTGGGCGTAGGGGCCCACGCGGGCCTCCTCGCCCACGCTGGAATCGCGGATGACGGTTCCCTGGTCGAGCAAGGTTCCCCGGCCCACCAGGGCATTGACCAAGTGACAGTTGGAGCGCACTTCCACTTCTTCCGCGATGCGGGTGCCTCCTTGCAGGACCACGCCGGGATAGAGGGTCACGTCGCGTGCCAACTCCACCTCGGCGTCGATGAGGACGCGGGAAGGATCAAGCATTGTCACGCCTTCGCGCATCCAGCGGCGGTTGATTTGGCGGCGCATCAGGCCCTCGGCATGGGCCAGTTGGAGGCGGTCGTTGACGCCCAGTGTTTCGGAGGCGTCCTCGGCCATGACGGCACGAACGCGCTTGCCGCCCGAGCGCAGGATGTCGAGCAGGTCAGTCAGATAGTACTCGCCGGCGGCATTGTCGTTGTCCAGCTCGCTCAGGGCCGGCTTGAGGACCGAGGCCTTGAAGCCGTAGAAGCCCGAGTTGACCTCGCGGATCTTGCGCTGGGCCTCGTCGGCGTCCTTCTCCTCCACAGTGCCCAGCGGATTGCCCTCCGGGTCGCGCAGGATGCGTCCGTAGCCGTAGGGATCGTCCAGAATGGCGGTCAGCAGGGCCTCGTCGGCACCCTCCTCTTCCACAGCCTGGAAGAGGCGTTGCAGGGTCCGCGGACTGATCAGCGGAGTGTCGCCATAGAGCACCAGAACGCTGCCCTGATCAGGCAGGTAGGGCACCGCAGTGGCCAGGGCATGGCCCGTTCCCAGTTGCTTGGTCTGGACGGCGAACTGAAGATCGAAGGGCGGGGCGTAGTCTTCCACCGTCCGCCGCACCTCCTCCGCTTCGCTGGCAACCACCAAGACCGCCCGTCCCACCTCCAGCGCCTTGAGCTTGTCCAAGATGTGCAGCAGCATGGGCTTGCCGCACAGCTCGTGCAGGATCTTGATGCGCCGGCTCTTGAATCGCGTTCCCTGGCCCGCGGCCAAGACCACGGCGCTGCGCTGCGAAGAGGGGTTTGACATGTGCAGGTCCCTCGGACGGCCGGGGAGGCTCAGCGTCCTCCGCCGCTAGGCCGGTTCGAGTTGGGAATGCTCTTTGAGGAGATCCTCAAAGCCCTTGTTGGATTCGATCTCACGGAAGTCGGGATCGTTGCCGGCTTGGTAGGTTCTCTCAGGGTGCCCGTCGGCCGCCTTGGAAAGGTACTCGACGGCTTTGTCGGCGTTCTTAGAGGCGGCTTGGGCGGCAGCCATGGCGTAGTAGATGTGGTCTTTCTCGCCCTTGGCCTTCTTGAGGGCCTTCTCGAAGAACTTCATGGCCTCCTCGCGCCGTCCTCCGTTGTGCAGCGCTACGCCCCAGTCGTAGAGCCCTTCGGCCGAGTCGTCGGCGGGCCCCTCTTCGGTCTCAAGGTGATTCTCGCAGATGCGCAAGAAAGTCCGGGCCGAAGCCGCGGCCCTCTGTTCCAGTTCACCCTTGTCGACCAGGTTCTTCAAGGCCTTGTGGCCCTCTTTGTATTTATGGTCGTATACCAGTTTCAGAGCCTTTTCCAAGTCTGAAACCGGATCCTTAGTGTTCTTCTTGCTTTTCGCAGCCATAGCATCCTCGCTCTATTTGCGGGCCCGTCCCCTGACCTTTCAGAGGGACAAAAAAACCTGCCAAAGCAGGTCCCATAAAAGGATACTATTATAGATGCCGCTTGAAGGCAGTCAAGGAACGTGCAGCTTGTCAGAGGCCGAGATGAAAACGGTTATGGAAGTTCCAAATTTCAAGATCGAGTCCCAGGAGTATCAGAAAATCGTCCTGATCCTCTCCAACGTGCTCAACCGCACGGGCGCCAAATCGGTATGCCTGATCAACCGCAATGGCCAGGACGTGGCGCACCGGGGAAGCCTGGAAGGCCTCGACATTCAGGCGCTGGCCTCCTTGGCGGCCAGTAATCTGGCAGCCACCTTCGGTTTGGCCACCTTGATCGGCGAGGACGAGTTCCATCGCATCTACCATCGTGGGCGAAATCACAGCATTGTCATCACTCCCGTGAGTAATCTGGCATTGATTCTTGTCATCGTTCCCGCCCAATCGGAGCAGGAGCGGGACTGGAGGAGCCTGGGACAGGCCTCTCTGATCTTGGAGGATATACTGCGCAAGTGCGGCAACGAATGAGCGCGCAAGGAGCGAAAGCTTGACTTTCATCAACTACGCCAACCGCGAAATCAACTGCAAGATCGTCTACTACGGTCCCGGTCTGTCTGGCAAGACCACCAACATCACGGAACTCTACAAGTCGGTCAATCCTTCTCTGCGCGGCAAGTTGGTCACCCTCAACACCGAACTTGACCGGACGCTCTTTTTCGATTTCCTGCCGCTGGAAGTCGGCAAGATTGCCGGCTTCAACGCCCGGTTTCACCTCTATACGGTTCCCGGACAGGTTTTCTACGAGGCCAGCCGCCGCCTCATCCTCAAGGGAGCTGACGCCGTAGTCTTCGTCGCCGATTCCCAGAAAGAGCGCCTCGACGCCAACCACGAGGCCATTCGAGACCTGCGCAGCAATCTCAAGGAAAACAAGCTCGATCCCCTCAAGATTCCCTATGCCCTTCAGATCAACAAGCGCGATCTGGAGGACATCTTCGAAGTCGATTACCTGGCCAAGGAACTGCGCATCGGCAACGAACCCGTCTACCAGGCTGTAGCCGTCCACGGCAAGGGCGTGCAAGAAACCTTTCGCGACGTGGCCAAGCAAGTCCTGCGCAAGCTGCGCCAGGAAATGACCTAGGCGCTTCGCAACACCCGACTCCCAATGACCAATTGCCCGAGGGGATTCGGTAGGAGACCTGTGAGCCGGGGATTGAGCGTCGTTGGGAGTTCGACCAAAGGCTGGCTGCTCCGCGATTCTAGAACTGAGCGGCCGCGAGTCTGCTACACTTCTCTCATGGCTGAAAGATCGGAACTGGTTGAATCGCTTATCGGACGCTTCCCCGATTTGCCCCCCGAAGCGGTCTACAAGGAAGACCTGCTGCGGGGCGGCGTGCGCTTCACCGAGGACGCCTTGCGCGCGGCTTCGGGGTTCAAGCCCAAAGCCTACTTCATCTTTTCCTTCGACATGGTGCCCATCGAGGACATGCGGCAGCAGGAGAATTTCCGCGTCCCCGAAGAGATCTGCCTGATCGGCGGCGCCCGCGGTTTCCGTCGCACCATCGTCTCTGTGCGCGTCAACCCCAAGTCGCCTTACTGCGTGGAGATCAACGCCGACGGACGCCTGATTCTGTCTTTGGAGGGCAGCGAAGTCTGCGGCGTGGAACTGCAGAGCTATCCCGAGTACTACCGCCGCACTCTATCCTCGGGCAAGCCGGTCACCGACATCTGCCCCACCATCGAGTGGGGTTACCTGCTCTACCTCACCGTCTTCCGCAAGTGCCAGTACTTCGGCCGCAAGGTGGAATGCCAGTTCTGCGACATCAACGAAAACTACCGCCAGCAGAAGAAGAGCGGACGTTCCTATACCGGCGTGAAGAGCGTGGAGGAGGTATTGGAGGCCCTCTCCATCATCGCCGACACCGACTCCGACTCGCGGGCCTACACCGTGACCGGAGGCAGCATCACTCATTCCTTGCAGGGCAAGGACGAGGTGGGTTTTTACCTGCACTATCCGAAGGCCATCGAAGAGCGGTTCCCCGGACGCTGGATCAGCAAGGTGGTGGTGCAGGCCCAAAGCAAAGAGGGAGCCCGCCGCTTCAAAGACGCCGGAGTGCAGATCTACCATCCCAACTACGAGGTGTGGGACCGTCGTCTCTTCGACAAGATCTGCGCTGGGAAGGCCGACTACATCGGACGCGACCAGTGGATCGAGCGCATCCTGCAAGGCGCCGAAGTCTTCGGACCGTCCAACGTCATTCCCAATTTTGTGGCAGGCATCGAGATGTCCCGCCCTCACGGATTCACGGATGTCGACGAAGCCATCGAATCAACCAGCCAAGGCCTCGACTTCTTCATGTCGCGGGGTATCGCCCCCCGCTTTACCACCTGGTGTCCCGAGCCGTTGAGCGTCCTGGGACGCGGCAACCCCGGAGGCGCTCCGCTGGAGTACCATGTCCGGCTTACGCGGGCTTGGCGCGACATTCACGAAAAGCACCAACTGGCGCCTCCGCCGGGCTACGGCAAGCCGGGCATCGGCAACGCGGTCTTCTCGGTGTCGTCCTTCATGGACGTTATTCGGAGTTCTCCTGATCCGGCTCCTTCAGAAGCGACAGCAGCATGTTGACGTCCTCGCTTTGCAGACGGCTGCGGGCGGCCAGTCCGCGCAGCCGGTGCATGAGGCGTCCGCGCGACCAGTAGTGAGGAAGGTTCTCTTTGCCCAGCCGTCGCTCCAGCGCTTGCAGCAAGGTTTTGATTTCGTGACTCGAGGCGGGGGATTCCTGCTGGTCCGGCTCCCGCAGGTTTCCATCCTGCCCGTTTTCATTTTGGCGGCCCGCCCTGCCGGGTTTCTCAGCATCGCGCAGCGCCAGATTCATCTCATAGGCCACCACGGCCACGGCCTGGGATAGGTTCATGACGGGGAAATCGGACCCGCCGGGGATGGTAATCAGGTACTGGCAGAGCTGCAGTTCGCGCCGGCTCAGCCCATTGTCTTCGGGACCGAAGACCAAGCCCAGCGGGACGTCGGAGAGGCGCGTCAGGAAATCGCAGGCGAAGGCTCGCGCCTCCAGGGGTTTCTTGCGGCCGCGGCCTGAATAGCGTCCGGTGGCCCCGGCCAGCAGCGGGATCTCCTTTTGAGCCGCTTGCAGGGAAGGGAAGAAGCGGGCTTGGTCGAGGATGTAGTCGCCCTTCATGGAGCGGGCCCGGGCCTCGACGCCCACTTCGCACTCGGGCCCGATCAGCACCAGGTTTTCGAAGCCCATGTTCTTCAGCGCCCGCACCGAGGTTCCCAGGTTGGAAGCAAACTGGGTGCGCACTAAAATGAAGTGGATGGAAGAACGTCGTTTGCGGGGGTTCACCAAGGCATTATCGTCCATTTCCCAATATGATAATCTGAGCCACCCTGGAACGTGAAAAGGAGCGAGGCATGCAAGTCAAAGAATTTACAAACCTTCCGTTTACGGATTTCAGTCGTCCCGACAAGCGCGCCGAGATGGAGGCCGCCCTGGCCCAAGTGCGCAGCGAGATGGGACGCGAATACGACATCATCATCGGCGGACGCCGCATCCAGAGCAACAACAAGTTCGAGTCGCGCAATCCCTCCAACACCGACGAGGTGGTGGGCATCGTCCAGGACGGCGGCACCGAACTGGTGGAGGAAGCCGTCCGGGCCGGCGAAGAGGCCTTCAAGTCCTGGAGCCGGAAGAGCGCCCAGGAGCGTGCCGAGATCGTCTTCAAGATGGCCGACATCATGACCCAGCGGCGTTATGAGCTGGCCTCCTGGATGGTCCTGGAGGTGGGCAAGAGCTGGGTCGAAGCTGACGCCGATGTGGCCGAGGCCGTCGACTTCCTCAACTATTACGCCCATCAGGCGCTGGAGCTGGCCAAACCCGCGCCGCTGGTCGACTATCCGCCCGAGGAAAACGAGATGGTCTACATCCCTCTGGGTGTGGGCGTCGTCATTTCTCCCTGGAACTTCCCTCTGGCCATTCTCACGGGCATGACATTCGCCGCCATCGTCTCGGGCAACTGCGTGATCTGCAAGCCGGCTCACGACTCGGCCGTGATCGCCGCCAAGATGGCCGAAGTCGCCCAGCAAGCGGGGCTGCCCCCCGGCGTCCTCAACCTGCTCTCGGGACGCGGACCCGAGGTGGGCGAGCCTTTGGTGGTGCATCCCCGCATCCGCTTCATTTCCTTCACCGGATCGAAGGAGGTGGGCCTGCGCATCAACGAATTGGCCGCCAAGCCGCGTCCGGGGCAGATCTGGATCAAGCGGGTGGTGGCCGAGATGGGCGGCAAAGATGCCATCGTGGTCGACGAAGAAGCGGACCTGGACGCCGCCGCCGACGGCGTGGTGCGTTCGGCCTACGGATTCCAAGGCCAGAAGTGCTCGGCCTGTTCGCGGGCCATTGTGGCCGATTCCATCTACGATCTCTTTCTCGACAAGCTCAAGCAGAAGACCGAGGAGATCATCCACAAGGGCGATGTTCAGAATCCTGACGTCAACTTCGGGCCGGTGGTCAATTCCCAGGCCTTCAAGAAGATTTCAGAGTACATTGAGATCGGCAAGCAGGAAGGACGCCTGCTGGTGGGCGGCGACAAAGGCGATCCCAAGGGGTACTACATTAACCCCACCATCTTCGCCGATATCGACCCCAAAGCCCGCCTCTCCCAGGAGGAGATTTTCGGACCCGTCCTGGCCGTGACGCGGGCCCGCGACTACGACCACGCCCTGGAGATCGCCAACGACACGATTTTCGGACTCACCGGTTCGGTCTACAGCAAGAATCCGCAGAAGCTGGAGCGCGCCAAGCGCGAATTCCACGTCGGCAACCTCTACCTCAACCGGGGCTGCACGGGGGCTCTGGTGGGCATCCATCCCTTCGGCGGATTCAACATGAGCGGCACCGACTCCAAGGCCGGCGGCCCCGACTACCTGCTGCTGTTCACCCAAGCCAAGTCGATCGCCCGCAAGAAGGATGCCTGATGCCCCCAAAAGCACTCGCCCGGCAGCGCCGTTTGCTAAGATGAGTCCACAAGTCGACATTGCCTTCGAACAGCGCTCAGGTCTGCATTCGAACTGGCCGAGAAGCCGCATGCAAGGAGCTATTCGTGAGCACTACGCCCAGCCAACCCGTGGCTGAGAAAAGTCAGCAAGCCAACCGCAAGCCTATCGTCAACGACTTCAGCATCCAGGTGGCGACGCCCAACGGATCGGGGAGTCAATCGTCCAACAACGTCTTGATGCGCTCCATCTTCCAGATGGGCATACCGGTGAGCGGAAAGAACCTCTTTCCATCCAACATCCAGGGACTGCCCACTTGGTTCACCATCCGGGTCTCCAAGGACGGCTACGTGGGCCGCAAGAAGGAAACCGACATCCTCATCGCCATGAATCCTCAGACGGCGCGCGAGGACGTTGAGAATCTCGATTCGGGCCAAGTCGTCATCTACGACGAGCCGCTCAAGCTCAACAAGATCCGCGACGATCTGGTCTACTACCCGGTTCCCTTCACCGATCTGGCCGGAGAAGTCATCAGCAACGTCAAGCTCAAAAAGCTGGTAGCCAACATGGTCTACGTGGGCAGCGCGGCCGAGTTGTTCGGGATCGACATGGAAGAAGTCGAGGCGGCCATCGGCAAGTGGTTCGAAGGCAAGCCCAAGGCCGTAGACTTCAACGTCAAGGCTGCTCACCTGGGTGCCGAATACGTGCGCGAGAATCTGGAAAAGCGCGACCCCTACCAGGTGGCCGGAATGCAGGCCACCCAGGGCAAGATCATCATCGACGGCAACGCCGCCTCGGCGCTGGGCTGCCTCTTCGCCGGCGCCACGGTCATGACCTGGTATCCCATTACCCCTTCCAGCAGCTTGTGCGAGACTTTGATCGACTACCTCAACAAGTACCGCATCGATGAGAACGGCAAGGCCACCTTCGCCGTCATCCAGGCCGAAGACGAATTGGCCGCGGTGGGAATGGCCATCGGCGCCGGATGGGCCGGCGCCCGCTCCATGACCTCCACCTCGGGCCCCGGCATTTCGCTGATGAGCGAGTTCGTGGGACTGGATTACTACGCCGAGATCCCCTGCGTGATTTTTGACGTACAGCGCGTGGGCCCCTCCACAGGGCTCCCTACCCGCACCTCGCAGGGGGACGTTTCTTCGCTCTACTACCTGTCCCATGGCGACACCAAGCACATCGTGCTGCTGCCGGCTTCGATGGCCGAGTGCTTCGACTTCGCCGGTCGCGCCTTCGATTTGTCGGAGCGCTTCCAGCAGCCGGTCTTCGTGGCCTCCGACCTCGACTTGGCCATGAACAATTGGATGGCCGATCCCTTCGATTATCCCGACAAACCCTATGACCGGGGCAAGGTGCTGAGCGCCGCGGACCTCGACAAGGTGGAGCAATTCGCCCGCTACCGCGACGTGGACGGTGACGGCATCCCTTACCGCACACTGCCGGGAACCGATCACGACAACGCGGCCTTCTTCACCCGCGGCAGCGGACGCAACGAGACGGCCAACTACTCCGAGCGTCCCGAGGACTTCACGGGACAGATGGACCGCCTCAACCGCAAGCACCGGACGGCCCGCAAACACGTACCCCAGCCCGAGATCGAGGAACCGGAAGGAGCCGAGATCGGCATCATCGCCTACGGGTCGACGGACGTGGCCATGTCCGAGTGCCGTGACCAGTTGCGCGACGAGGCCGGAGTCGAGACCGCCTACTACCGCATCCGGGCCTTGCCTCTGTGCGATGACCTCAAGGAGTTTGTCGACCGCTATCGCGACCTCTACGTCATCGAGCAGAACCGCGACGGACAGATGGGCGACCTCATCCGTCTGGAAGTCGGCGGCCAGTCGCCCAAGGTCCACAAGATTCTTCACTACAATGGACTGCCCATCGACGCCCGCTTCATGAGCGACGCCATTTTGGAGCAGGAGAAAGCCAACAAGAGCTGACAGGAAGCGACTTATGACCCGCACACCACCTTCCAAGAAAGTCAACCGCCTGGACCTGCCCATGACCGCCTACAAGGGAGTGCCGTCCACTCTCTGCAAGGGCTGCGGACACGACGCCATTACCAGCCAGATCGTCAAGGCTTTCTGGGAAAGCGGCGTGAAGCCTCACCAAGTGGCCAAGATGAGCGGCATCGGGTGTTCCAGCAAGACGCCAGCCTATTTTCTGGGCAGCTCGCACGGCTTCAACGCCGTCCACGGACGCATGCCCTCGGTGGCCACCGGAGCCGTGCTGGGCAACCGCACCCTGGTGACCATCGGTGTCAGCGGCGACGGCGACACCGCCTCCATCGGCCTGGGACAGTTCTGCCACCTGCTGCGGCGCAACGTCCCCATGGTCTACATCATCGAGAACAACGGCGTCTATGGCCTTACCAAGGGGCAGTTTTCGGCCACCGCCGACAAGGGGGCCACCCTCAAGACCGGTGCCATCAACGAGCTGCCCGCCATCGACTGCTGTTCGCTGGCAATTGAGATGGGCTGCTCCTACGTGGCCCGCTCCTTTTCTGGAGATCCAAAGCAATTGGTCCCCCTCATTCAGGGCGCGATCTCCCACGAGGGGACGGCCGTGATCGACGTGGTCAGTCCCTGCGTGACCTTCAACAACCGTGAGGACTCCACCAAGAGCTATCCCTGGGCCAAGGAGCACGAAGAACTGCTGCACCAGATCGATTTCGTCCCCCACTTCGAGCCTCTGGAAGAGATCGACTACGAGGAAGGCGAGGTACGAGACGTCGAGTTGGCCGACGGTTCCCTCATTCGCCTGCGCAAGCTGGAGCGGGGGCATGACCCCACCAACCGCCAATCGGCCATGCGCCTGCTCCACGAAACCTACGGCAAGGGCGAATTGCTGACCGGACTGGTCTACGTCGATCCCCAAGCCGACACTTTCTTCGACCTGCTGGAGCTGGCCGAGCGTCCTCTGGCCCAAATGGGCGAGAAGGAACTGCGTCCCGGCCCCGAAGTGCTCGAGGAGGTCATGAAGAGCCTGATGTAGGCGCTGCCGGGCGTCGCCCCGGCGGGGTCAGATGACGCCCGGCGCCGCCTGCGGACCTTCCTGAAGCAAGCGGCGCAGAATCTGCAGCGCCTCCTCCATCCGTTCCCGGCTGCTCTCCGCGCACAAGCTGAGGCGGACGGCGTGAGGAGCGGCCGCGCGTCCAGCCACGAAGACCTCGGACGAACTCACCCTCACTCCCCTGGCCAGCGCCTGTCCGGCGAACTGCTCGGCCCTCCAGGGTTCGGGAAGCGGCAGCCACAGGTGCATGCCGGGACTCGTACCCTGGGGCAGCCAGTCTCCCAGCACCTGTTGCGCCAAGCGGTTGCGGTCCTGGGCCTGGCGGCGCTTCCAGCCGGCGAAGAGGCTCAGTTCGTCTTTCACGATCCAGCGCGAGATCAGTTCCGCCATGGGCGGCGGGGCCATCCATGCCGTTGCCCAGATAGCCGAGGCCATGGCTCCGACTTCCTGCTGGGGAGCCCTGAGGAAGCCGACCCGCAGTCCGGGAGCCACCAGCTTGGAGGTGCTGAGCAGCAGGCAACTGTTCTCGGGCACCCGACTGCTGATGGGACGGGGAGGGCTGTCGGGCAGGAAATGAAACACCTCGTCTTCGATCAACATCAAGCTGCGGCTTTGAACGATCTCGGCGATCCGTCTTCGGCGCCCTTCGCTCAGAATGCCTCCGGTCGGATTCTGCATGGTGGGTGTGCAGTAGAGGACTCTGAAGTCGTCCTCTCCGCAAGCTTCCTCAAGAGCCTCCGGCACCAATCCTTCCCGATCGACCGCGACGCCGCGCAAGCGAAGTCCCAGCAGTGAGGCGGCCGCCCGCAGCCCGGGATAAACCAACTGTTCGCACAGGATCCTGTCGCCCGGCCTGCACAGGCTGGAAAGAACCACCGAGATGGCGTGCTGAGCCCCGCAGCAGATCAGCACTTGAGAAGGTTCGCAAGGCACCCCGATCTCCTCGAACCATCGGCTCCCGGCCCGCCGGTGAGAGGCCGCTCCCGCATAAGGTTGGCTCTCCAGGAGGCGGCTAAGCTGCCCATCCGAGGCCAGGGCTGAAAAAGCCTCATGCAAGGCGCGTCCTTCCTCAGGACAGGAGGGAAGATGGGGAACGCTCAAGCTGAGTTCGAAGGGACCGTCGGCCGTGCCCTTGGCATCGTCTTCATCACGCAAGGTGCCGAAAGAGCCGACTGGAAGCGACTCGGGAGAAGGACGGACGAAAGTGCCCCGTCCCACCTCTCCCTTGGTCAGTCCCCGCTTCTCAGCCTCCGCGTAGGCCCGTGTCACTGTCCCCACCGTGACCTCCAGCGCATCAGCCAACTGGCGGTGGGTGGGCAGACGAGCGCCTGCCTTAAGGCGTCCTTCTTCGATATCGGCCTGCAGAGCGTCGGCAATGGCCAAGTAGCGCGGTCCCGACCGGGACCCGAGATCAGGCTTCCAGATTGTCATGATGACAAAATCATACTTGACAGACAATGCGCTGTCAATGTATCCATATGAAATGAGCACAATGCAACCAAATCATAAGAATTGTACCGATACAATGATCGATGACAGCCTGGATCCCGCCGATTGGGAAAGCTTCGCCCAATTGGGCCACCATATGCTGGACGACTTGCTGCAAATGCTGCGCACCGTGCGCGAGCGGCCCGTCTGGCGCAAACCGCCCAAGGATGCGCTGGCCGCCTTGCGGGAAGGGCTGCCGCGCCGGCCTCAGGGCGCCGAAAAGGTCTACGACGACATTCGCCGTTGGATCCTGCCCAATCCGCTGGGCAACATCCATCCCCGCTTTTGGGGTTGGGTGATTGGGACGGGAACGCCCTTGGGCATGCTGGCCGACATGCTGGCAGCGGGAATGAATTCGTCTCTGAGCGGCTTCGACCAAGTGGCTCTGCGGGTGGAGGAGCAGGTCCTGGACTGGCTCAAGGAAGTGATGGGCTTCCCGCCCAAGGCGGGAGGGGTGCTCCTGTCAGGCGGGTCGATGGCCAACATCGTGGGCCTCAAGGTGGCCCGCGACGCCCAAGCCGGTTACGACCTGCGCCGGGAAGGCGTGAAGGGACCGCCGCTGCGCATCTACGCCTCACGCGAGGTGCATTCTTCGGTGATCAAAGCGGTAGAGATGTTGGGCCTGGGACGCCAAGCGCTGCGTCTGATCGATGCCGACGATTCTTTCCGCATTGATGTGGCCAAGCTGGAGCAGGCCGTGCGCGACGACCGTATCCGCGGCCTGCGTCCCATTTGCGTAGTGGGCACGGCGGGGACGGTCAACAGCGGCGCCTGCGACGACTTTCACGCTTTGGCCGACTTCTGCCGCCAACAGGACTTGTGGCTGCACGTTGACGGGGCTTTCGGGGCTCTGGCCCGCTTCAGTCCCCAACTCCGGGAGCGGCTGGCGGGGATGGAGCGAGCCGATTCCCTGGGCTTTGACCTGCATAAATGGCTCAGCCAACCTTCCGATGTGGCCTCTTTGCTGGTGAGGCGGCCGGGAGTCCTGGAGACGGCTTTCAGCGTCGACGCCGACTATCTCAAGGCCGTTCCCGGCGGACTGATGCGCATTCCCAGCATCATGTCCGACCGAGGTCCCCAACTGACCCGATCGTTCAGGGCCCTCAAACTGTGGATGGCCCTCAAGGCTGAAGGGACGGACAAGTTCGGCAGGATCATCCGCCGCAACGTCGAGCAGGCCGCCTATCTGGGGGAGCTGGTCGAGAGGCATCCGCAACTCGAGTTGCTGGCGCCGGTGGCCCTCAATGTCGTGTGTTTCCGTTTTGCGCCTCAGGGGGTGCCCCAGCGCGAACTCGACTCGCTTAACGAGGCCATTATGGTCGGGCTTCAGGAGGAGGGGATCGCCGTCCTGTCCTCGACGCTGATCGGCGGCCGCTTCAGCCTGCGCATGGCCAATGTCAACCACCGTTCGATGCGCGCCGATTTCGAACTCCTGGTTAAGGAGATCGCCAGAATCGGACGGGAGCAGATGGAGAAGCGGCTTCAGCGGCACTAGGCAGTTTTTACAGGCTCTTTACAAGATAAAGCCAACCATTTCGACCCCCCGTGCGTCTTATAGGTGCGAAAAGGAGTTAGAGAGATGAGAGGAAAGGCCAAAATCACAGCCGCTTCGCTTCTGGCGCTCAGCTACCTGCTGGCGCTGGGTTTGGTGGGCAGCCGCGTGGACTTCTGCGGCTGCGGCGGCAACCTGAATTGGCTGCAGTCCAGTCTTCAGAGCGTGAGCAGCGCAGCCGGAGGCTGGAATTCCTGGCTGGGCAACTCCTGGGCGCTGGGCGCTTCCTCTTGGACCGCCCCGGTCCTGGCCTCGGCTTCGGAAGGAAATCCATCGGCCCAGCCCGACTCCGAGGCTCCTGTATTCCAGGAGTGGCGTCTGCAAGAGGGATTCTCCATTGAGCCCTTGGCCCGCCTCGCTCCTCAGCTTGAGCATCGCGTGGAGTTCTCCCAGATTCCCTCATTCGAGGCCCCCTCTGTAGAAGACTTTGCTGATCTCGACTGCCTCAGGAGCCTGAAAGAGGTCAAACTAGTCCTGGCCCGTCACACGCTGCCGGGACCGGAAGCCCGGGTGGCCTTCGAGATCAGCCCTCAAGTGGTGGTCGTAACCGCCCAACTCCCCAAAGTGGAACAGACTGAGCAGCCGCTGGCGACTTTGTCCCCGACCCCCGGCTGCCCCGGAGTCGTCAAGATCTCCAAGCGCCGCTCCGCTACCTAGAAGGGGATTTGGCCCTCTCCCCGGGCCCTAGATTGAGAACCTTTCTCTGCTTCTCCTCTTGTTCCCCGCATCAGACTACGCTGTCAAGCTGGCAAACCATCCCGACCGGGCAGCCTGCCGTCCAGTACGCATGCCTTCTTCCCGGACCGTCCTGCGGCCCCATTTGAGAGGCGGACGGCCCCCGGCCTTTGCGGCAAATGCCGAACGTGTGAGAGCTGGCCGCCCGCACTGCGGCCTCAGGCGGTTTCGGCGATTTCTTCGTCGATTCGTTTGCCGGCGATGAAGGCTTGCACGAAGGGATCGTCGGAGGTGTAGAAGGCGTCGGGGGTGCCTTCGAAGTGGATGTTCCCGTCTTTGAGCAAGATGATGCGGTCGGAGACGATGCGCAGGCAGCGCATGTCGTGAGTCACCACGATGGAAGTCAGCTTTTCCTGCTTGTTGAGCTTGCGGATGAGGCGGCTGAGCGACTTGCCGATCAGCGGATCCACGCCGGTGGTGGGTTCGTCGTAGAGAATGGCTTCGGGTTCTTCAGCGATGGCGCGGGCGATGGCCACTTGTTTTTTCGAGCCCAGGCTCAGCTCCGACACATGGAGATCGCCCTGGCCTTCGAGTTCCACTGCATCCAGCAGATAATCGACCCTCTCGCGAATGAAGTCTTCGTCGGTAACGCCCTCTTCACGCAGAGGATAGGCGATGTTCTCGCGGACGTTGAGGAAGTCGAAGACGGCTCCCATCTGAAAGACGTAGGTGACCCGCTTGCGGTATTCCAGCAGGTCTCCCTCGTTCATCTTGGTGATGTCGCGTCCGCGGTAGAGAATGTAGCCCTTGTCGGGCTTCAGCAGTCCCGCTACCAGTTTGAGCATGACGCTTTTCCCGGTGCCGCTCATGCCCAGCACGCCTAGCGTCTCGCCCTCCTGGATCCTAAGGTCGATGCCTTCCAGAACGGGGTAGTCGAAGGCCTTGTAGAGGCTGATGACTTGCAGGAAAGTGCCGTCCTCCTCGGCTTTGTGTTTGGAGCCAAAGATCTGTTCGCCACGCGACTTGCCGCGTCCGCCCAGGAACTTGCGCCCCAGCAGCGCCGTCAGCAGCACCAGGTAGAAGGCAAAGATAGCGAAGACGAAGTACTTGAAGAACACCTGGTAATAGATGCCTGAACCCGGCAAGAGTCGCGCTGACGGTTTTGGACGGTGCCCGGACCGGAAGAATGCGCCGGGCGAAAAAAAGGCCGGAGGGCTTCAGGTCCCTCCGGCCTTGGTGAGTTCTCTGGGCAGTGCGCTCTGTTAGTGGCGGATCTGGAAGCGGATCAGCTTCTTGGCCATTTCCTTCTTGCGTTCCTGTCCGCTCTTCTTGTACAGATGCAGCCATTGGCGCAGGTCCTTGGGCTTCATCTCAAGGACCTCACACACCCAGGCAAAGGAGCCGGGATGCATCTCCTCGGAAAAGAACCATTCCAAGGCATCCTGGCGCCACACTTCCCATTCCTTATTGGACGCCTTCTTAGGCGCCACAATATCGCGCAGGGCCTGGAGCAGAATGCCCAGGGCCAGATTGCGCAGGGAGCTATCCGGTTTCTTGGTCTGCGGGTACAACCCGTCGCTTTCAAGAGCGTAAGCCTTCATTGTTATCTATGCCTCTTCTGTCTCTGTCTATTTCCAACTCACTGAGGAGTTCCGATCGCCCAAGCGGTCGAAAAAATTCAGTATTATACTCCGTCTGCTCCACATGTAAAGGGATTTTTTCGGCGTGGATCGCCCAACTCCGTATGAAGTATGGTTCAGGCGCTTCTGCGGAGAGGTCCAAGTGCCCGCCAGTCCACGCTCTCCACGGCCATCCTGTCGGCCCGCCGGAGGCCGTGAAGCAGACCTTTCCGGCTTGCCTGGGTTGCCTACTCTTTGCCCTTACACTGATGGGACGCGCCAGACCGTGAAAAGTTTCAAGAATTAAGAAGCAGTGAAGAACTTCTGTCATTCTTCGGACGGTTCCGCGGGCTGGAGGCTGCGAAGGGCTTTCCCTATAATGAAGAACATGCAGCAAAGCACCGGTTCGGCCAGCGCCCGGGTCCTCACGACCCTGAAGGAGTCCGGCGGGGGACTGACGGTCAAGGACTTGTGCCGCGAACTGGATTTGTCTTCCATGGCGGTGCGCCGCCAACTGGCCGTTTTGGAGGGCCGCGACCTGATCTCGCGGCGCCGCGAGAAGCAGAAGACCGGACGTCCGGCCCAGCTTTACTTTCTGACCGATGCGGGGCATGAAGAATTTCAGCGCGATTACTCCAGCTTGGCTGTCGACCTGCTGCTTTCCACCCGCGACCTCCTGGGCAAGGAACAGATCAACCAGCTCCTTAAGCGGCGCAATCGGCGTCTCCTGGAAGAGGCCCGCAGCCGGGTCCGGGGCAAAACGCTGGAAACCCGGGTCCATGAGGTCTGCCAGTGGCTGAGCGACCACGGCTACATGGCCCGCTGGGAACGGCTCGGCTCCAATCGCTACTTGATCAAGGAGATGAACTGCGCCGTGGCCAAGGTGGCCAAACGTTTTCCTCAAGTCTGCATCTTCGAGGAGCACTTTCTAGGTGAGTTGCTGCGGGCCAAGGTGTGGCGGCGTGAGCATATCCTGCAGAAGGATCAGTTCTGCGCCTACGTGGTTGAAGAAGAGACTTGAAGCGGCCAAAAAAGAAAAGGGGGAGCAACACCATGTTGCTCCCCCCGCTCGCCAGGGAGGTCCGTTTTGGACTGATTTGCTATTCGCCTATTAAGGGAGCAAGCGGCGTGCCAAAACGGAAAAGCCGTGAAACGCGGTCTGAAGCGCCCTCTGGAGCCGGGCGGTGTTCGCTTCCGGGAAAGCCCTGTCCCAGAAGCGGAATAGATCAGTGTTGGATGGGGAAAGGCCGAAGCCTGGGGATTTTTTACTGGAGGCGCAAGCTGCCCACGCCCTCGAAGAAGCGGATGTTGGCTTCACCCAGCAACTGCTCGACGTCGGTGCTGGTGATGTGCAGCTTGTCAGCGATTTCAGCGGCAGGACGACCGTGATAATGGCTGAGGACGAAAACCTTACGCATGTTTGCAGGCATGCTGTTGAGGCTGCGGATGATCGCATCAAACACTTCGTGGCGGGTATGACGACTGAGGTTGAACACGGGCTGTGCCATCGCATTTCCTCCTTGGGCTTCCTCCCCGGTACCGCGATCGGGATCACTGACTTGCGACCCTCTGCCACTATAGACGCTGGAATAGGGTAGAAAGTTTAATGTGCGGCCAAGAAATGATGAATTCGGCGGGCCTTGGTCCGCTATCCGACCTAGGATAGGGAAACTTCCCGCTATAATGGCCGTCCTATACACGAGGTTGCGGCGATAGGCGCCGCCTCGGCCAGCCCGCCGCCCCTTTGCGCCATGAGAACTGAAACTGCAGGTGATTGGATGGGAAGAGCATTGAAAACCACGACTGCCTGGCTGTGGACCGCCGCCTTGTGCTTGGTTTCGAGCGGTCTTCTGCAAGGACAACCTGAAGATCCCGTGCAGTTTTCGCTGGCCGTTCAACGCAGCCAGGTTGGGCCCGGCCAGCAGTTCGAGGCCTTGCTGGAGACTCGGGTCGAAGAAGGCTGGCATCTCTACTCCATGACCCAGCCCGAAGGCGGGCCCATCCCCACTACGGTTGAACTGGCCGAGAGCGAGATTTTCGAGTTGGCCGGGGAGGTGACCCAGCCTCCGGTGCGCAAGGTCTATGATCCCAACTTCGAGATCGATACCGAATACATCGAGGGTGAAAGCGAGTTCATCGTTCCCGTGCGGGTCAAGGCTGGGGTCCCTGAGGGCCAGGCTGAGCTGACCGTCAAAGTCCGCTACATGGTGTGCAGCGACCGCAAGTGCCTGCCGCCTCAGACCAAGTCGGCCTCGGCTGTCCTGCGCATCGCGGCTTTGCAATCGTCTTCTGGCGCCCCCCAGAATTCCCGGGACCGCCAGGAGGGCGGCTCCTCTGAGTCGGCCGGTTTGGAGAGCGGGCTCGACTTGCGCCTGCCGGGAGAACGGGCCGAAAAGATCGTCTTCGAATTGGAATACCAGGAGCAAGCCCTACGTCCGGGAGGCGTCTCCCGCGTCCACCTGCATGCCGACGTAGCCGAAGGCTGGCATCTCTATTCCATGACCCAGCCCAAAGGCGGGCCCATTCCGACCACCATCAATCTGGGCGACAGCCAGGGATTCGAGTTGACCGGCGCCATTGAGCAGCCGCCCATACGGACGGTCTACGATCCCAACTTCGAGATGGATGCCGAGTTCATCGACGGCGGCAGCTTCATCATCCCTTTCCGGGCCCAGGACGACATTCCCGAAGGTGCTCATCGCTTGGCGGTGGAAATCCGTTACATGGTGTGCAGCGACGTCCAATGCCTGCCGCCCAAAACCGAGACTTACGAAGCCAGCGTTCCCGTCTCATCCGACGGAATCAGCCTCAGCCTTCCCCCTTCCCAGCAGGCCGCCGCCCCTTTGGCCGGCGATTCGGCGGAGCAGGAGGAGGCCGGGACCGAAGAGTCCGCCGCAGGGGGGACTCTCGGAAACGAGCCGCCTGCCTCGTTTCTGGGCTATTTTCTGTTCTCCATGGGCATGGGCTTTTTGGCCCTCCTGACGCCCTGCGTCTTTCCCATGATTCCCATCACGGTGTCCTATTTCACCAAACGCGAGGCTCAAACGCGGATGCACGCTGTCAAGGAAGCCTCCATGTACGCGGTGGGGATCATCTTTACCTTCACCGGGTTGGGCTTTGGGCTGACCCTGTTGTTGGGAGCGGGGGGCATCAACCAGATCGCCGCCTCGCCCACCGTCAATTTCTTCATTGCCGGCGTCTTCATCGTCTTTGCCTTGAACCTCTTCGGAGTGCTGGAAATCAAGGTGCCTTCGAGTATCCTCAGCCGCCTCGACAAGCGGGCCAATACCTCCAGCTATCTGGGGATCGCCTTCATGGCTTTGACCTTCTCCCTGACCTCCTTCACCTGCACCGTGCCCTTTGTGGGGACGGTCATGGTGGCCGCCCTTCAGGGCAACTGGCTGTGGTCCTTGGTGGGCATCACCGGATTCGCAGTGGCCTTTGCCTTGCCTTTCTTTTTGTTGGCCGTCTTTCCCAACTACCTGCAATCGCTGCCCAAGAGCGGCAATTGGATGAACTCGCTCAAGATCGTTATGGGGTTCGTCGAACTGGCGGCGGCGCTTAAGTTTCTCAGCAACATCGACTTGGTGTGGCAACTGGAGTTCCTGACCCGCCCGGTCTTCATCACCGTTTGGTTGGCCATCGCTTTGGTCACCTCGGTCTACCTGCTGGGCTGGTTCCGCTTTCCCCACGAGATGGACGACAGCCAGAGCATCGGGGCCTTGCGGGTGCTCTCGGCCATTTTCTTTCTCTCCATCTCCTTCTACTTGTTCAGAGGACTGCTGGGATTCTCGCTGGGCGAACTCGACTCCTTCCTGCCTCCACGCGACTACGGAGGGGTAGAGCAAGCGGCCTTCGGAGCCGGTTTGCTGGCCGGGGGAGATGGCGAGGCCCGCCGGGAGGTGTGGCACACTGACTACCAGGAGGCCCTGCGGGTGGCTGAGCGCGAGAGCAAGCCGGTCTTTATCGATTTCACTGGCTACACTTGCACCAACTGCCGCTGGATGGAGGCCAACATCTTTCCCTTGCGCTCGGTGCAGGAGCGTTTCCAGGAGATGGTCCTGGTGCGCCTTTACACCGACGGCGGCGAGGCGGAGCACGAGCGCAACCAGCAGTTTGAGCGGGATCGGTTCGACACCATCGCTTTGCCCTACTACGCCATCATGAGTCCGCGGGACACGGTACTGGCTGAGTTCGGGGGGCTGACGCGCGACCGGGAGGAGTTCCTTTCCTTCCTCGACAAGGGGCTCGAGGGAGCCGCTGAAACCCAGGTTTCGCGGGTGGCCCGTTCGGCCAGCCACTAAGGCTTTTCGGGTTCGGGCGGCGGATCTTCAGGAATCTCGATGACGATTTCGTTGGGCTTGGCGTATTCCTTGCCCCGGATGAGGCGCTCTTTTTCCTGAGGGTCGTTCTTGAGCCTTTCGATCCGATCCAGGTATTCTTGACGCTGTTGCTGAAGCCGCTGGTTCTCTTCCTGCAGCGAGTCGAGCTGGGCCTGCTTTTCGCGGTAGCTCAGAAGTCCTCCGTCGGCGAAGACGACGAAGGCGGCTCCACCCAGGCCGATCAAGATGAGGACCGTCCAGGAAAGGTGGCGGCGGGCGCGTTTGCTCAGAGCCATCGATCAATCTCCCCGGGAGCTTGGATATGACCCGAGTCAGAATCGTTTTCTCAACCATCGACGATGCCCAAAAAGCCCGTCATCTGGCCGGGCGGCTGGTGGAAGAAGGCTTGGCCGCCTGCGTCAACATTATTCCAAAGGTGCTTTCCGTCTACAAGTGGAAAGGGCAAGTCCAGCAGGACGAAGAATGGCTGATGGTCATCAAGACCGCCGACACCCGCCTCCACCGGCTCTTGGAGCGCCTGCGCGAGTTGCATCCCTATGATGTGCCCGAAGGCGTCGCCTTTCCCGTCGAGAGCGGCCTGCCCGACTATCTGGAATGGGTCATGGAGGAGACACGAGGCCCGGATCAAACCTGAGCCGGACTACCGCCTCGGCGGCTAGCCTCGCATTTCTCGCGGGTTGTCGTCGCAACCGAGCGCAACGCAGCCAGCGCGGACGGATACGGCACCGCAGCAAAGCGCCCGTAGGAAATGCGGGCCAGAGACGCGCGACGACGGCCGCCATGCCCTGTGCAGACGGCGCTGCACAGGGTGCAGACGTTTTCCGCGGCGACCAGAGCCTCAGCCATCTTGCAGCAGAGGCGCTGGGTCGATGCGGGAGGCACGCTGGGCCGGGAAATAGCAGGCAATGAGCACGGCACCGGCCAGCACCGCTCCGGCTGCCAAAGGTATGCGCGGGTCGAAGCCGGTGGACTGTTCTAGCGCCGACTGGAGGACGCCGGTGACGGCGACAGAACCGGCCAGACCCAGCGCGAATCCGATGGCCGAGAGGACGATTCCCTGCCGGGACACCAAGGTCAGGACCTGGAAGGGCCTGGCGCCCAGCGCGATGCGGAGGCCGATCTCGGCCGTCCGTTGCGCCACCATCGTGGCAACGATTCCATAAATGCCCATGGCCGCCAGGACGAGAGCCAGCAGGGATAAGAGCGAAAGGGCCCAGGCCCGGAAGCGCTGATCTAGAAGGGTCGAGCCGAGAAGGCTCTCCATGGTGACCACCTGCTCCCCCTGCCATCCACTGCTGCCGCGTGTTTCCTCGATGATGCGGTTGACGGCGCCGACCGTGGCTTCCGTCTGGTCCTGGGTGCGGGCGAACACCTGCACCCGTCTCCGTTCATCGGTGAGTTGGCCGAAGGGACGATAGAGGACCGGCGAGAATTCCCAGGTCATGCGGCGGATGACGCGTTCGTTGTCTACCACTCCCACAATCCGGACCGATTGCGCAGAACCGTCCCGCTCGGCCATGGACACGACTTTGCCCACCGCCTCCTGATCAGGCCACCAGAGGTCGGCCGCCAGACGGTTCACGATGCCCACCGCAGCGGAACCCTCGCGATCAGAGGAGGTGAACTCGCGGCCGGCCTCTAATTCGACCTGCATGGCAGCGAAGTACCCGGGACTCACGCGGAAGGACATGGGAGCGCGGCTTTCACTCAGTTCGTCTCCGTCCTCCAGCCGGTAGGAGTAGCCGCGGCCCGGGAGTCCCCCCAGCGCCGCCGAAGCGATTCCGGGCAACTGGGCGATGCGGTCTTCGACACGTCCAGCCTGGGCAATGGACTCCTGGGGGCTGGCTGTGAGGCTCAGCGGAAGGGAAGCCACCAGCAGGCCTTCAGGATTGAAACCGGTTTCCTTGGTTACCAGGCGCAGGAACTCCGTCGAGAGGAGGCCGGCGCCGCTGAGCAGCATCACGGCCAGAGCGACTTGGCCCACTACCATGCTGCGCTGCAAAGCGCCCGTCCGCGCGATGCCGGCGCCTCGCGACGACAAGTTGCCCCACACACCGCTGTGACGGAGCCGCGCCACTCTCCACAGGGGCAGCAGGGCAACGAGAATCCCGGTCAGCAATGAAAGCAGCATGGCCGAGAGTAAGAACCTCTCGTCCAGGACCAAAGCCGTGCCGGACTCCGCTACCTCAAGGCGGGATGAGACCAGTTGAATGAACCAGTGTGAAAGCAGGATGCCCAGCAACCCGGCGCCAAGCGAAAGCACGAAACCTTGGGTGAGCAGGAGAGACGCCAGCCGGGCACGTGAGGCTCCCAGCGCCAGTCTCACCCTGAGCTCCCTCACTTGAGCCGCTGTGCGTGCCAGAAAGAGGCCCGTGACGTTGAACACCGCCAATAGCAGCACGAAGGCCGCGATCCCCAGTAGAGGAAATCTGCCTTCAGCTCCCCGGTCCTCAACCGAGGCGCGAATGGCGTCGCGAAGCGGACTGACTTTGGCCACCCGGCGGCCATAGTCCCGGGGAAAATCGGCCGTGAGTTGGGCGCTGATGGTCTCGAACTCAGCCCTTGCCGCGCTCAAGGACACGTCTTGGCGGAGCCGTCCAGTGACCGTCAGGTAGGCGTCGCTGCGGGAATCACCGAATCCTCCCCCAGCCGGAATCCAAACCTGGGTCCCCCGCGGATAGCGGACCGATGGCGGGAGAACCCCGACGACGGTGTAGGGCTGCCCAGACACGGAGCGGAACTCGCCCGCCCATGAGAGCTGCACCGCTTGTCCGATGACCTGGCGGTCGGCACCGAAGACGGACTGCCAGAGATCGTAAGAAATCACGGCTACACGCGCTTGCCGGTTGACCTCGTCGGCGCTGAAGACGCGGCCGGCGGCTGGCGCCACACCCAGTGTGGAAAAGAAGTTGTCGCTGACCCGCGCGGCATCGACGGCTCCCCCGCCTTCTTGCAGGGAAACCATGATCGAGCTGGCAGCCGCCAACGAGGCCGCGCTCTCACTGCGTTGCTTCCAATCCAGGTAGATCCCCGGCGAGACCCGTCCGATGAAATCTGGACGGGCGGGGTCTGTGACTGAAATGTCGACCAGTTGGTCGGCTTGGCGAAAAGGAATCGGTCGAAAGTCAATGGCGTCGACCACGGCCAGCATCGTGGCCGTTGCGGCAATCCCCAGCGAGAGTGAGAGCATGCTCACGACCAACGGCCCGCCCCACCGCCTCAGAGCACGCACGGCGTGCTTGACGTCGATCAACATCAATTCCCCCTTGTGAAGGCTCCCGGCTGAGGCGGTCACCATCCTAGCACAGCCCTGAGTGCCGCTCCACGACTCAATCCAGACCTCCGAACCCGGGGCATGCGGCGCGCGTATAATGAGCAGGATGCACGTTTCGCCAACCGGCATTGTCTCAGCAGCAAGGCTGCTGGCTTTGGGGCTGGGTTGCGCCGGAGTACTGGTTTGGAGCCCGCCCGCGGGGGCCTGGGGGAGCCCTAGTCCGTCCATGCCTCCCTCCGCGGAATCCGCCGCGCCGGTCGTGCTGATCACGGTCGACACCTGGCGGGCCGACTATTGGGGCAAGGCCTCAGACAGGGTTCCCACGCCGGTGCTGGACGCCTTGGCCGAGGATGGAGCGTGGTTTGAGTCGGCCTACTGCCAAGTTCCTCTGACGCCGCCCTCTCACGCCTCCATCTTGACCGGCACTTATCCGTCCAGTCATGGGGTCCGCGACTTTACTTCGGGGCCGCTCAGTCCAGAGGTCCCGGCCCTGGCCGCCATTCTTCGGAACAATGGCTACCAGACCGCCGCTTTCGTCAGCGCTCTGGTGCTCGACTCGGTGTGGGGGCTGGACCGCGGATTTGATCTCTATGCCGACGACTTCGCCCCCGAGCACGCGCACGGGACTAGTCCCGGAAACGTCCAACGCACGGCTGAGGAGACCACCGACGAAGTGCTGCGCTGGTTGGACGGTCAACCGCGGGGCAAGCCTTACTTCCTGTGGGTCCACTATTTTGACCCTCATCACGATTACAGCCCCCCTGAGCCTTTCCGCAGCCGACATGCTTCCGATCCCTACGCCGGCGAAGTGGCCTACGTGGACGCTCAGATCGGACGCCTGATTTCGGCCCTCAAGCAGCGGGACGAATACGCCGACAGCCTGATCGCCGTGACAAGCGATCATGGCGAATCGCTGGGCGAGCATGGCGAACCCAACCACGGGCTGCTGCTCTACGAAACCACTACCCGCATTCCCCTCATCTTCAAGTTGCCCTCCCGCTACCAGGTCAAAGGACGCAAGGTGGAGTCGGTGGTGGAAAGCGTCGACATCGCGCCCACGGTGCTGCAGGCCCTGCGCCTTCCCCAAGGCGTCCAGCAAGGCATGGAAGGCCGGGGACGCCTGAGCGCTCTCCTGGGCAAAGACGAAAGGCGCACTCCCGCCTACGCCGAGACGCTCTACCCCCTCAACACCTTCGGTTGGGCTCCCCTTTACGCCTTGCGCGAAGGACGCTACAAGCTGATCGAGGCCCCCGCGCCCGAGCTCTATGACCTGGAGCAGGATCCCGGCGAGACCGACAACCTCTTCCAGCAGCGCAGCGCACTGGGCAAGCAGTTGCAGAGCAAGCTGCAAAGCCGGTTGAGGACGCTCGAATCTGGCGGGTCGACCGCTGGAGACTCTCCGCCCGTCGATCCCGAGACGGTAGAGCGCCTGCAGGCCTTGGGATATGCCGCCGTCAGCAGTCCCGTGCCGGTTTCAGCTTCTGCGGTCGGCAACTTGGCCGATCCCAAGGAGATGCTTCCCGTCTACCGCCGCATCGTCAACGCCATGGACGCCGCCGAAGCCGGACGTCCGCAGCAGGCCGTGGAGGTCTTTCAAGAGGTTGCCCGAGAGCACCCAGACCTCTTCATCGTGCAGTTCTCAATCGGCGTCAACGCCCTCAAGCTGGGACGTCCCCAGCAGGCGCTGGAGGCTCTCGACAAGGCCCGCGAGTTGAACCCAGGATACGATTCCATCGACCTTAACCGCTCCCGCGCCCTGGCCTCGCTGGGACGCCTTGAGGAGGCGCTGGACGTGTTGCGCGGGCTGGTCGGACGCAATCCCAACTTCCCGGCCGCCCGTCACCAACTTGGAGCGCTTCTGCGCCGCCAGCGCCAGCCAGCTCAGGCGGCCGAGGTCTACCGGGAGATCCTTGAGCGGCGTCCCGACGACTGGCTGGCTGTCAAGCTTCTAGCCGTCAACCTGACCGAAGCCCGGCAGTTCGATCAGGCGCTGGAGCACTTTGACCGCTATTTGCAGGCCCGTCCGGCCGACGCTCTGACAGCCAATTACCGGGGCATCGCCCTCGACAACAGCGGACGGCGCGAGGAGGCCGTCAAGTCTTACCGCCAGGCGCTGGAACTCAAGCCCGACTATGGCCAGGCCCGCCTCAACCTGTCCTTCGCCCTGCTGCGACTGGGACGCCCAGAGGAGGCCCGCGAGACGTTCCAGCCCCTGTGCACCACTCACGTCCAACTCTGCCGCCAGTATGAGGAGCACTTCCAGCAGTGAACTGGGGGACTCCTGACAGGCTACGACCGCAGAAGTCGGCGGGCGCGAAGTGCGAAGAAGGGGGCATCTCGCTCAAAGTAGTGGAGCCCCGCGCACCTGGGAACTGGACCAAGGTTGAGCATAACGGGACCACCATCCCAAGGGCGCCCCGTGCGTCTGGCCTCCTGGCTCCTCCTTGCTTGGGAGCCGCCCTGGTAGCGGAGTCCATTAGCGCTGGGGCGCTGGCCCTGCTAGGTGATTGTCGTGGTGGCTTGTTTGTCGAACAGGACTCAACGAGGGCTTGATCATGATCAGCGTCATCATTCCCACCTACAACCGCCGTAGCTTTCTGGCCAAGGCCGTGGACTCGGTGCGCCGCCAGACGGTGCGAGACTGGGAACTGATCGTGGTCGACGACGGCTCCCAGGACGGCAGCGCCGATTGGGTGGACTCGCTCAAGGACGAGCGCATCCGCTGCCTGCGCCAGCCCAACCGAGGCGTCAGCGCGGCCCGCAACAGGGCCTTGAAGGAGGCCTCGCGTCCCTGGATCGCGCTGCTCGACAGCGACGACCGATGGCGTCCCGACAAGCTGCGGCGCCAGATGGAGTACCATGCCCGGCACCCCCATACCCGCGTCCTGCAAAGCGAGGAAATCTGGATCCGCAACGGCCGCCGAGTCAATCCTAAAAAGATCCACCGCAAGTACGATGGATGGATCTACCGTCGCTGCCTCCCCCTGTGCGTTGTTTCTCCCAGCGCCGTGATGGTTCACTGCAGCGTCTTTGAAGACGTCGGCCTCTTTCGTGAGGACTTTCCGGTCTGCGAAGACTACGAACTGTGGCTGCGCATTGCCTGCCGCTATCCCATCCGCCTGCTGGAGGAGCCGCTGACCGTCAAGTACGGGGGCCACGAGGACCAGCTTTCGCGCAGCCGCTGGGGAATGGACCGTTTTCGCCTCAAGGCTCTGAGAGAACGTCTGGCCAGCGGCGACTTGAGCCCCCAGGCAGCGCTTTGGACGGCTCGCGAAGTTGTGCGCAAGGCCGAGATCCTGGCCCAGGGTTTCGACAACAACCAAAAGCCCCAGGAGGCCGACCGCTACCGCCAAATCGCCCGCCGCACCCAGAGCGATTTTCTCGGTCGTTGGACAGGGGCCAAGCAAGGCGATGAACGCCATGCTTGATTCCATCGCCTCTCTCCACACGATCTAGGACCCTGTATCGGGAGGGCTGGTCGCGACTGCAAAATGGGCGCATCGACAGCTTCGAGCCTGCTCCTGACGCTATTGCACGCTTTCAGCGTTCGGCAATTCTTCCGTTTCAACCCAGGGTGGCGCCTTCGTCTCGCTGCGCTCGACGCAGGCTGACCCCTGGGCTGGCCTATGGCTCGCCTTCAGCGAGCCCGGACTTCACTTCCGCCACGGTCGCAGCCTTGACCTGTGGCTCGCCTTCAGCGGGTTCTGGGGACTTGCCTATGGGTGGATGGGCTCCCCATATGGCTCCTCTTCAGCGAGCCGGACTTGAAGTGGATGCCTGGGGTAAGATAGGCAGTGATGCGAACAGTAATGAGGGTGTTCGGGAAGTGGGAATGTTTGTTGGCCTTGGCGGCCTGCATTGGAATCTCGGCGGCCTGCGGGGGCGCCTCCTCAGTGCAGAGCGGCGAAGCGTCTGCGCCCGCGCCGGATGCCTCGTCGTCGGGGGAATCCGCAGGAGGGGGGGGAGAATCCTCGAAAGCGGGCTCGGCGTCGTCCCAGGAATCCACTGCCCAAGAGCCGCCACAGCCCGATCCTACCCAGGACATGGCGCCGGTGGAGGCTGGCGCCTTTCCTTTTGGGGCCACCCAGGAGCAGTTCGTCTACTATGTGCGCCAGTCGCGCCTGCGTTATCCGGGGATGGAGGAGCGGATTCGCAATCGTCTGGTCATGCCGCAGCAAGAACGCGACACCGAGGCCTTCTGGATCGATCCTTTTGAGGTGACCAACGAGCAATACCTGGAGTTCCTGAAGGAAACGGGATACCGTCCCCAGGACATGACGGGCTTTCTCAAGCACTGGGAGACGCCCCGCCGTCCCCCGTCATGGGCCGGTCCCTTCCCGGTCGTCAACGTCTCGGTCGAGGACGCCGAGTCCTACTGCCGCTGGCGGGGAGCCCGACTTCCCAGCGAGGAGGAGTGGGAGAAGGCGGCTCGGGGAAGGCAAGGCCTCTACTTTCCCTGGGGCAACCGCGGGCCCGACAAAGAGACCGCCGTGTGGGGCAATCACGAGCGTCCCGAGCCCGCCGGCAACCGTCCCGGCGACGTATCGCCTTACGAAGTCTACGACATGGGTGGAAACGTGGCCGAGTGGACTTCCAGCATCACCAGCTTTGAAGGCGCTCCCCACCGCGTGGTGCGTGGCGGGGCCTTCAACGAGGCGGCCCGCGAAATGGTGACCTACCAGCGCCGCCTGGTCCCCGTCCCCGCCCCCCGCAGCGACATCATCGGCTTCCGCTGCGCCTGCTCCCGCTGAACTCATCAAGAATGAAGCAATGCCTTGGGGTCTCACTCTGGGATGGGTGAACCCCCTCGCCTTTAGGCGAAGCCTTCAGGGGGCTTTCGGTATGCTGTGAGTCGTGAGCGATTATCGTAGTTCCCGCGCATGCGGTGTACCGTTTGCGCTACCACTTTGTGTTCATTACGAAATACCGCAAGCCGGTGCTTCGGGGCGAGGTAGCGGAGCGGGTGGTGGATCTGACGCGTGAAGTGTGCCGCAGCCGGGACATTGAGATCGTGAAGGGCCATTGCGGTCCAGACCACGTGCACCTGCTTTTGGACGTGCCTCCGAAGTACTCTGCGAGCAAGGTGATGCAGTGGATCAAGGGCAAGACGTCGCATCATCTGTTGCAGGACTACCGTGGTCTTCGCAGAAAGTTCTGGGGCCGCCATCTGTGGGCGCGGGGCTACTTTGTGGCCAGTAGGGGCAACGTGAGCGATGAGATGGTGGCGCAGTATATAGAGAACCAGGACGTCAAGAGCGCGAGGAAGACTTTCGCATCAGCGAGTAGGGAGTCATCGAGATTCCTTCAGGCGACTTTAGTCGCACCGTGAATCCACCGCCTTCAGGCGGTGGAGAGGC
Source organism: Acidobacteriota bacterium (assembly GCA_035471925.1). GTDB lineage: Bacteria > Acidobacteriota > UBA6911 > RPQK01 > DATIPO01 > JANQFM01. The sequence goes on along the minus strand of DATIPO010000390.1, from coordinate 24,658 downwards.
GATGCCTCTCAAATCTGCGGAGGGCAGGCAGCACGATCATCGGCTCCCGCTACGCCTGCTCCCTCTGAGCTCATCGATAACTGCGGCGGCGCTTTGGGGCTTCCTGGCTAAAGCCTGCGGAGGGCGGGGAACGACACCATCGGCTTCCGCTGCTCCTGCTGAGGTCATCGAGAACCGCAGCGGCGTTATTGGGGCTCCTTCCCCAGCCGAACTCGAATCGACCGGAACCGCGGCCTCTTCGGGGCCTCTTTGGCCAAGAAGGCGCGTCCGGGCTCGCTGAAGGCGAGCCATAAGCCAGCCCAGGGTAGAGCGAAGACGCGAAGCGGCTGAGCGGCACCCCGGGTGATGATAAGAGAATGATAAGAACCCTGAAAGGGTGTAATAACGAGTCAGGGCAACAAGTGGCGGCCGAAGAAGTCGCGGACGCGTTTGCGGTAGTCGAGGCGGCTGTCCGGGTCTTCGATGACGTGGCGCTCGCTGGGGTAGAACATCACCTCGAAGTCCTTTTCCATCTCGATCAGCCGTTGCACCAGCCGGGCCGCGTCCTGAAACTGGACATTGTCGTCGATCAGCCCGTGCACGATGAGCAGCGGGTCCTGGAGTCCGCCGGCATGGTAAATGGGGCTGGAGACCCGGTAGGCTTCCTCGTCCTCATAGGGCAGGTTGAGGATGCGGCTGGTCCAGACATGGTTGTAGTGGGCCCAATCGGCTACCGCGGCATTGGCCACTCCGGCGGCGAAGACGCCCGGATGCTTAAAGAGAGCCGAGAGGGTGAAGAAGCCGCCGTAGGAGAGTCCGTAGAGCCCGATGCGCTGGGAATCGACCCCTTGCTGCTCAGCCAGGTACTGTGCCGCTGCCACCCCTCCTTGCACGTCCTTGACGCCCATCGAGCGGTAGATGTCGGTGCGGTAGTCGCGTCCGAAGCCGGCGCTGCCGCGGTAGTCGAAATCGAGGACGGTGTAGCCTTGCGACAACAGGTACTGGATGAATCCGATATGCGAGGCCCAGCCGTAGACGCTCCATCCGCGGTGGCTGAACTGACGGTAACCGCCTCCGTGGACGTGAATGGCGCCGGGCTTGGCCGGATGCGGCTGAGCAGGCTTGTAGAGCTGGGCCCATAGCGGCCCCCCGTCAGGATGCTGGAAGGACACCACCTCGGGCTCAACCAGGCGCAGGCCGTGGAAATGGTCGGTTCCGCTGACCGTGACCCGGACGGACGCCTCGTCGTAGGCACCCGCTGTCGGGCCTGCCGCGGCCTGCTCCTCCCCTGTTTGCGGGGCAGCACCCTCCCCGGCTCCCGCAGTCTGGGCGGCGGCACCCTGCACTTGGCGCAGCCACAGATCGGGCAGGTGTGTGATGTCGCTGTGCAGGAAAGCCAGCGTGCCTCCATCGGGCGAGAGGAATCCCTCGGCTCGTCCGGGACGCTCCACCAGCGGACGCAACTCACCTCCCTCGCGGGGCAGCAGGTAAAGATGATCGTCGCAAGGATGCTGGCGCGAAGCCGCGATGAGCCAGTGCCGGCGGTCGGCGCTCAGGCTGGCATGCCGGACTTCCCACTCGCCCTCGGTCAGCGGACGCAGGGTTCCGTCAGCCCGGTAGAGATAGAGGTGCGACCATCCGCTGCGCTCGGAGGCGAAGACGAAACGTCCACCGGTGAGGGGTTCCAGCAGGGCCGGCTGCAAGTAGCCGCGTATTGGCTCCGGACCTCCCAGCCAGGCCTCGTCATGATCGTGGACCAGAGCTTCGGTCGTCCCCGAAGGAATCCGCAGTCGGCTGATCCAGCGGTCTTTGTGGTCGAGCGAAACCACCTGTACCAAGGGATGGAGGCCCTCCTGGTCCCACCAGGGTCCATAGATGATCACTCCGCGCTCCCCGGCTTCAGGACTCTTCACTTCGGTGGGATTGATGCGCTCAGCCGCCACCGTGGTGTCGAAGCGCACGATGCGCATCGAGTGGACGTCGCGCGGCTCGCCCACCTTGGGACGCGCCTCCTCCACCGAAGCATAGCCGGACGGGTCGGTGAAATCGATGTAGCGGGTGGGTTGGCGGCGGGCGTCGCGCTGGCGCAGGCGGTAGACGATCCAGCGCCGGTCGGGGGTCATTCGCACGTCTTCGATGCGGCACGACTCGCAGGCCGGGAGCGCCTGCGCTGCCGCTGCGTCCACGGCCAGGCGGTGGCGCTGGCCCTGCTGCTCCTCACGCTCCCGCCGGCGCTGGACTTCGAAGAGCGTCTTCTGCTGCTCGGACAAATGACGGGCCGCCTCGGTCGAGGGCTCTTCCTCGGGCTCGAATCGGCGCGTCAATTGGCGCAGCGAGCCGTCCTCCAGGTCGTACTCCCAGAGGTTCTCTGCCACCAGGAAGTGCAGCCGGCGCCGGTCGAAGAAACGCACTTCGCGGGCTTCTTCGTCGACCGAATAAACGCGCTGCGGACGGCTCTCCTCCTTGCTCTGCAAGAAGACGCGTCCCCACTCGTTGACCCAGGCTGCCCGTTGGCCGTCCGGGCTCCATTTCAATTCCTCGCCCGGGACGCTTTCCCACTCGGCGTTAGGGACGCGCTCAACCCGGTCTCCCAGGCGGTCCACCCGGTACCAGGGATCGGTGTCGGGACTCTCGCCGGGCTCGGGCTCTTCATTCCAGCGGAAATAAATCCAGCGCGAATCAGGCGTGAAGCGGACCTCGCGTGGCGGCAGTCCCAGCCAGCGGTCGTCACGGGTGGCCTCCCGCAACGTCGGCGGACGCTTGGAGTCCTCGTCCACCTCCAGGGACGACTGGCGCAGAGGCAGCGCCTCCTGAGCCGAAAGCGCCGGCGTGAGCAAACCACAGATGAAAAGAGCCAGGATGAAACGAGCACATCTCATGCCCGTCATCCTGGCTCACTGTTCGGTTCTTTGCAAGAAAGTCCGCTGTGGCCGGGGCGCGATTAGCTCTCAGCCAAACAGACGCATTCGGTGCAGCATGGATTGTTCATTACACACGCCGGCTGGCCGTTGAGTCCGCACTTGGGGATGCAGTCAAAGGCAGTGACGCATTCGTCCAGGCAACAGGCCTGGGCCGTCTGAGGGGCCGTCGCCACCCACAGCCCGCCGATCATCAGGGCGGCCAGCGCCGCCACGATCAAAAAACGGTTCCAGTTTGTCATAGAGAATCTCCAGCGGTTTTTGAAGTGATTAGAAGAGGCAGGCGCACTGCCTGCAGCAGGAATTGACCATGATGCAGACGCCGGCCCCTTTGGCGCCGCAAATGGTGTCGCAGTGGCGGTCGCCGCGGCATTGGCTTTGACAGCAGCCGTCGGCTTGAGCGGTGGTCGGCTCTAAGGCGACCCAGAAGCCGGCAAAAAGCAAGACGGCAGCCAAGGCGACGACCAGGAAACGGGAAACGAGTTTCATAAATCCTCCTAGCGAGCGAGTGATGAGGTTGTGAATGTATCCGATATTACACTGCTCAAAGCAATATTTCCACTTGTTTTGACATACTTCAACGCACTAGTTTGGCGGGCCGACTCGCCGGTCCCCCAAATACTTCCTCTTGCATTGAGTGCGGGACCCCGGCAACATGAGAACAATGAGCCGCAAGTCCTCCAGCCGCTCCTCTCAGCAGCGCTACCATCCCGACGTCAGCCTGAATCTCAACGTCCGGGGACTGGGGCAATCGGCCACGCTGGCCATCAACCAGCGCAGCGCCGAATTGCGCCGTCAGGGCCGCCACATCTACAAGCTGGGCTTAGGACAGTCGCCTTTCCCGGTGCCTGATGTGGTAGTGGAGGCGCTCCGCAAGCATGCCCCTGAGAAAGACTACCTGCCTCCTTCGGGACTGATGGAGTTGCGCCAGGCGGTGGCGGACTACCACAGCCGCCAGCAGGGAATCGAGGTCCGGGGCGAGGACGCGCTCATCGGTCCGGGGTCGAAGGAACTGATGTTCATCCTGCAGTTGGTCTATTACGGCGACTTGGTGATCCCTTCGCCCAGTTGGGTGTCCTACGCGCCCCAGGCCCGCATCATCGGACGCCGGATCCACTGGCTGCCGACCGAATTGGGCGACGACTGGGGCGTCCAGCCAGAGGTGATCGAAAAGCTGTTCCGGGAGGATCCTGAGCGTCCCCGGCTGGTGATCCTCAACTACCCGGGCAATCCCAGCGGAGGGAGCTATCCCATCGAGCGCCTCAAGGCTCTGGCCGACTTGGCCCGCAAGTACCGCGTCATTCTGCTCTCTGACGAGATTTACGGAGAGCTCAATCATCGTGGACAGCACGTCTCCATCGCCCGCTTTTATCCCGAGGGGACCATCATCAGCGCCGGCTTGAGCAAGTGGTGCGGGGCGGGAGGCTGGCGCTTGGGGACCTTCACCTTTCCGCCCTCGCTGAGCTGGCTGCGCGAGGCCATGGCGGCAGTGGCCAGCGAAACCTACACGTCCACCAGCACCCCCATTCAGTATGCCGCCGTGCGGGCTTTTAAGGGGGGAGACGAGATCGATCTCTTCCTGGCCAAGTCGCGCCGTATTCTGGGAGCCCTGGGACGCAGCTTTGCCCAACAGTTGCGGCAGGCCGAAGTGCGGGTTCCCGAGCCTCGGGGCGGTTTCTATCTCTTCCCCGACTTCGGCGCTTTGCGCGAGCAACTCGCAGGGCGCGGCATTGCCACCAGTAAAGAACTGGCCGAGCGCTTGCTGGAGGAGACTGGAGTGGCCGCCCTGCCCGGCAGCGACTTCGGGCGTCCCCAAGAGGAACTGACCCTGCGCCTGGCATACGTTGACTTCGATGGCGCTGCGGCTTTGAAAGCCCTGCCCGACGACCGTCCCGCCCGCGAGACTGAGTTCCTGCAAACCTACTGCGCCAATACCTGCGCCGCCGCCCAGGCCATCGTTGACTGGCTCAACACTTGAGGGACGTGAGAGAAGACGTCAGCCCATGCAGCGGACCAGGGCCTCCTTTTCCGGCCCTGTTTGGCCCATCGGCTCCCAGCCGCTTGAGAAACCCTGGCTGCGTGAGGTCGGACAGGATTAGCCTGGGATAAGGAGGGTCCGGATGACTGGCCCCAGGAGATTCGCGACTTGGCCGGGCGGGAGCCCTTTGGTTTGTTCATCCTTCATGATGTCGACGTCCACGATGTTGATCTCGGAGGCATCCAGCTTGTAAGGATTGACCACAAGCTGCAAGGTCACGGCGTAGTCGGTCCGGAACTGACTCAAGCCCAAGAGGTTTCCCTTCATCAGCGTACAGACTTCGATATTGGAAAGGTGTTCGCCCTGGGGTTTGAGCTCCGACATGATCTTGTAGTCGATCACACGGCTGGCTGGATGCATGAGCTTGGCCTTCTCGCTCACAGCCCGCTTGAGAGCCGCGCGGAGTTGCCTTTCCAAAGCGAGGCGGTCACGGTCGACTGCCCTTCTGGCTTGGTCGACTCCAAGAACTCGCATCTCCGACTCGGGGATCCAGCCGGTCTGCCCTTGAGGTGTACGGACCTTGAGCCATCCTCGCCCGTTGGATCCAAAATGTCCAACCACGGCCTGGGGTAGGAGCATGTCCAAGCGCATGGAATCGGAATCCGGCCTTTGACGGACGACGATCCCATAGGTCCCGGCCACCTGGGCCCATTGCTGCGGTGGCCGTGTGGGACGCGGGCTGGAAATGGCCGTCCTCGTATCGGAAGCAGGAAGGTCGAGAGAGGAGACCAAGGTTTCCAACTGTTCAAGGCCCCCATGCTGAAGATAGACGAGGCCTCCCACAACGACGACGATCAGGATGATGAGAATCCAATGGTTCTTCATGCGGCACTCCTTAGGTGGGGAGGACACGCTCAGCCGTCAAATGTTCAGAAACAAAAGCGAATCGGTGGGGCGATCAAGGCCATGGGGCCATGAGGATGTCGCTTTCGCTGCGGTCGAGGACGGTCAGGTAGAAGGCGGTGCCATTCCTTGTCAGAGCTAAGCCTCCGCCGGGGTAGAGAGGCCGCGGGACGGTCAGGCGCCGCGCAGGGTTGGAGGAAGGAGACGCGGCCGCCTGGGAAGCGTTGACTAAGCTCGACAGGACGGATTCATTGGCACGGTGTTCAAGGTAGTAGAGTGTGCCCCCGTGAAGGGTCCAGTCCATCCAAGCTCCCGCCATTGGTCCTGAGGTAACCAAAGATTCGGGGCCCTCGGGCAGGGCCTTGCGCCACAGTCCGGGACGGCTGTGGCGGGCGAAGTAGAGGAAGCGTCCATCAGGTGATTCGACGCCTCGGATGGCGCCCCCGGACGCCGCCGCCTCGGGGTCGCTCAGGAGGGAGGTGCCGCCCCTGGATTTTCCGTCTTCCGTCTCGCTGCGGGAGGCTGGCGTTTCCGTAAGCAGGCAGCGCATCAACTGCCACTGCCCGCTCTGGTCGGAGCCGAAGTAGAGGGCGCGGCCATCATGGGAGAAGGAGGGGCCCACCTCGTTGTGGGCGGAGTCGGTGAGACGGACTGGCGCTCCTCCCGCGGAATCGATCCGGACCAAGTCGGCTTGTCCTCTCGAGCGGTCGGAGAAGATCAGCCAGCGACCCTCGGGACCCCAGGCCGGACGTCCGGGGAGAAGAGAAGCGTCAGTGAGCCGCAGCAGGTCGCCGGAAAGCGGATCCTGCGTCCACAGGGCGGGATAGCCCGAGCGAGTCGAGATGAAGGCGATCCGCCCGTCCGGGGCCACGGTTGGAGCGATGTCCCACCGCGTCGAAGGAGCCAGAGGTTGGCTCAGGATCAGGTGCTCATCGGAGCCCAGGCCCCCTCGCTCGGCTCTCCAGAGGTTGCTTTGGACGTCCTTGTGCTCGAAGACCAGCCGCGACGTCCGGCGGCTGAGGTAAGGATCATGCAATTGCTCTCCGAAGTCGGGCAGGACCCGAGCCGGCGCCGAACCGTCGGCACGGACGCTCCACAGCAGGTTGAGGACTTCGCGGCTGCTGGCGAAGAGGATCTCGCGGTCCTCCGGCGTCCAGGACAGGCCCATGATCGATTCGTCTTGGGAGGTCAGTTGACGGGTCCGTCCGCTGCCTAAGTCGGTGACGAAGAGCTCCTCGATTCCCGCTATTTCGGCGCGTGCGAAGGCCAGCCGCGATCCGTCGTGGGAAAGCGCCAAGTCGCGGTCCCCAAAGGCGTACTCGGGAGGACGGGTGACGGCTTCGCGGCGGCCCAGCTCCAGGTCGAGGCGATAGATGGCCGAGGGAGGGCGTCCATGGGCGGGCACATCCGAGAAGTAGAGGAAGCGTCCCTCCGGCGACAGGGCCAGGTCGGGGATGTCGCCCGTGTTGCAGCGGGTGAGCAGGACTTCCGGGCCGGCCTCGATGTCGGCCGCGCTCGCGGAGGAGGGTGAGCGGGTCAGGCTGAGGGCATAAATCCCTTCCTCTCCGGGAGCCGAACGCACAAAGGCGATGCGCCTGCCGTCGGGAAAGAAAACGGGGTTTTTGTCTTCGCCCGGATGGCGGGTGAGGCGACGGGGCGACGATTCTCCCAGAGTCTGCAGATAGATGTCGTAATTGGCTCGATCGGGACCGTCCCAGGAGAAAGCCAGCAAGGCGCCGTCAGGCGAAAGGACAGGATCGACCTCCGAGCCCGGATGGCTGGTCAGGGGGACAGCCGGGCGCATTTCATCGGCCCGGGGGCTTTTCCAGGGACGCAGCACCCAGAATGTTCCCGCCACCAAGACCAGGACCATCACCAGCGCGGTGATCAGGCCGGAACGTCGCCAGTCCATTTTGGCCGTCCCCGGCGGGACGAACCGTCCCTTGGCCTGGCCGGGAGACATCGAAGAGCCTCGCCCCGAGGAGGACTGAGCTGCACGCTGTTGGTTGGGAGCAGCTAAAGCGGCCCTGGACGGAGCGTCCTGATCGGGTTCGATAACGGCATCAGCATGCCTCGGGACCTCCAACAGACGGTAGCCGCCCTTGCGGATGGTCTCGACGTAACGGGGCGAGCGGGCATCGTCTCCCAGGGCTCGCCGCAGTTCCGAGATGGAGCGCGAGAGCACGTGCTCGGTCACATATTCCTGGGGCCACACCTCTTCCATCAGCCGTTGACGGGGGACGACTTCAGGCGCCTCGCGCGCCAGCACTTGAAGGACGCGCATGACCTTGGGCTCCAGCAAGCGGTCCTCGCCGGCCCGCCGCAAGCGGTTCAGAGTCGGGTAGACTTTCCATTCCCCCAGATCGTAAGAAGCCACATCGCCGCGTCCCGACTGCATGAACCTATTGTACCCCCTGGGACTTGAAGGGAACCGTTTCAGGTGCCGGACCATCGCGCCTTTGGACTCGAGAGTCAATCGGGCCAGCTCAGCGCTCCCGGCCCGTCCCAAAGGCTCGGGAGCCCTTTCATGATGGAAGCATGAGGTGTTCCTCAACGGATCCTCAAGCAATGGTGGGTCATGGATGCTACCGTTCAGGCATGCTGAATAGAACTGCGGTTCGAGTCCTTTGCTTACTGGCAAGTTTTTGCCTTCTGGCCGCCTTCCAGAGCGCATCCTTGGCCGCGGCGCCCCTGGAGAACTTGGCTGCGAGGAGCGCGGTTGCCCCAACTCAAGGCCGCGAGGACGCGCTGGAGACCGCGCGTTCGATCGCTGAGGAAGTCCTGCGCCATAACAATCTGCCCGGCCTGTCGGTCACCGTCGTCCGCCGGGGCCAGGAGGTTTTCTCCCAAGGCTTCGGGTCCTCCGACTTGGAGCAGGATGTCCCCGTCACGCCCCAGACGCTCTTCCGTATCGGATCGCTGTCGAAGCTGGTCACGGTGGCGGCCATGGCCCGCCTCAAGGAACAGGGGAAGCTGGATTGGGACGCCTCGCCCCGGGACTATCTCCAACTGGCGGACGAGAGTCCCCTGGCGCACAGTCCGATGACCCTGCGCCAACTGGCCTCCCACACCGCCGGAGTGCGTCACTACCTCCCCGGAGATCCCCAAGGCTGCGGATCGTTCGTGGGTCCTCAAGGCGGGATTCGCCTGCAGGGCTGGGACGACTTAGAGGCAGCCCTGGACCTGTTCGCCGACGATGATCTCGTACACCCGCCCGGAGAGGCTTATCATTACTCCACCTTCGGCTACACGCTCTTGGGTGCCGTGATGGAGAAGGTTGCCGGGCAGTCGTTCGAGGCATTGATCCGCCAGCAAGTCTTCGATCCGCTGGATATGGAGGGCAGCACCACTGACCGCAATATCCCCCTTATCGAGAAGCGCAGCGAGTTCTACATCCTGCATCCTGAAACCGGCCAGATCGGAAACGCCCCCTGCAACGACAGCAGCTACAAGTGGCCGGGGGGCGGACTGCTCTCGTCCACCAGCGAGTTCGCGGCCTTTGCGTCGGCTCACCTGGGCGAGGGGTTTCTCCAGTCCTCGACGCTGGAGGAAATCTTCACGCCCCAGCCCAAGGCCTCCGACCGCGACTACCAAGTGGGGCTGGGATGGCGCATCGGCAAGGACGGGCAGGGACGCACCATCTACCATCACGGCGGCGCCATCATGGGCGGCCGGGCTTTCGTCCTGGCCTACCCGCAGGAAAGGCTCGTGGTGGTCCTGTTCGCCAATGCTTTCGCCCGCTTCGGACGTCCCGAAGCCCTTCGTCTGGCCCAACTCTTCATGCCCCAATGAAGAGGCACTCCGGTTGTTCTCGCTGAAGACTCCTCGACTTGCCCCCGGGGCGTAGCATTTCAACATGTTTGGGACCCGGAGCAAAGCCCAAGCCCTCCAAGGCGCCAACCCCTGTCCAACCTTGGCAAAGGAGGGCTAGCCTGCGGTCGGTCCATCCGCTTTCCGTCGCCACTGGTACGGCTCGGGTCCGAGCCCGAGTCGATCGATGGCCTGGAGGATGTATCATAAATGACTGAGGAGAGTTGACCATGAAGCGTGCCTTCTTGATTGCGGCGTGGTGGGTCCTGGTGCTGATTCCCTTGCTGGGGCAGGAGGAATCGGTGCTGACCTTTAATCTGGCCTCGGGCGACTTCGACACCGGGGTTGCGGTTTCTAACGCGGGATCCGCTGCCGGCACGGTGACTTTCAAGCTCTTTCCTCCCTCGGGGGACGCCACCCAGTCGGTCTCGGTGACCAGCCAGCAATTGGCGGGGGCGGGCGTAGGCTCGGGACTCGATGCCCAAGGGCGCATTCCGGCTGGCGGAACCTACACCGTCCTGGCCAGCGAACTGGCGACTGCCGCGGGACTGACGTCCTACGCCGGGCAAATCGTCATCGAAGCCGCCTTCAACGAGGCCCGGGCCGTCAACTTCGTCTTCAACAACGCGCTGGGCTCGGCCCATGGCTACCAGGCCGGACCCTTGCAGTCCAGACGCGGCGTGGTGGTCCACACCTTCTGGGGACGCAGCGACTGTCCGGCGGTCGAGGATTTCGAAGTCCGCCGCCTGTTGCAGGGGGTCACCTATGCCGGCGCCGGCTCCAGCGGAGGCGGGGTGGGCGGCTTCTTGTGCGCGCCCGACGTTATCGAGGGCGAGGATATCGTCAGCGAAGGCGTCCTGCTGCGCCGCGTCACCACCCTGCAGGGCGGCCTGCGCGTCGACTGCGCCGTGTGTCTGATGATCGCCCGCTGACCAGGCGGCCGCAGGGGTCCCACCTCCGGGTCAGGTCACTCGCTCCTGCCGTGGGCTTGTAAGTCTACCGACCCAGCTTCGTATGCGCCGCTGCGTTTTGGCCCTCCATCGGACGTCCTAGCCCGCCGGCTCGCGCACCTTCGTCCGCTTCAGTTTCCATAGCGTCTCCTGGGAGAAATCTCCCGTCCTTGATCCCTGCTTGGAGCTTTCTTCGCATGTATGGATGAGCGCGCTGAGACGGCGCGCCGCGACGACATCGAGAAAGGAAACGTTATGCCTAAGTATGTGATTGAGAGAGACATTCCCAAGGTCGGCGACATGACCGGCGAAGAACTTCGAGGCGCCTCACAGACGTCCTGCGAGGTGCTGCGCCTTCTTGGCCCCGACATCGAATGGGACCACAGCTACGTCACACCCGACAAGATCTACTGCATCTATCGGGGGCCCAACACCGACATCATCAAGAAGCACGCCGCCGAAGCCGGCTTGCCGGCCAACAAGATCTCCGAGCTCAAGGCGGTCATCAATCCTGCGACGGCCTACTAAGAGCCGCCGCGGGCGGAGAGTGCAGGGCCCCCACTAGCGGGTCCGTCAATCGGCCCTCCGGGAAGCGCCGACGGTCGGTGCGTCCTGGACGGCCCCCCCAGAGGCACCAACGATGCTGGAGATCATCCTCGACAAACGGATTTGGCTGGTGGTGGCGACCATCGCCTCCTTCTCAGCTTTGACCGTGCATGTCATACGCCAAGGACGCGGGATGCTTCCCCGGATGCAGGCGGCCATCGCCTTCCATCTTTTCTTCGGACTGTGGTTCGCGGTCCTGGGAGCGGGGCACTTGGTGGCCATCACCATCAAGTCGCTGACTGTCACCCTGCCCGACGACACCGGACTTCTTTTCCTGGTGCCCTTCGGACTGGGCCTGGCACTTCCCGGATTCCTGATGCTGCTGAGTTTGCCGGGAATCGCCGACCTTCAGTCCTCGAGCTGCCGTTCGGCCTTGGCCGCCGACATCTGGTTGGTGGTCCTGTTTGCCTTGACGGTTCCTTATCTGGCAGTCGTGCCGGCTGCCGGACTGATTTTGATGAGTTTGCTGGTCGAGGATTACGCGGATCCCCTCTACCGGCGCTGGACTCAATTGATCCGCAAATCGCCCACACAGGGGCGGGAATGAGGAGAACAACAACCATGAAACGCATTACAGTCTTCGTTTACGGAGTCATCAGCTACGCCATCTTCTTCGCCACTTTCTGCTACGCCTACGGATGGGTGGGCAACCTCTGGGTGCCCCGCTCCATCGACGCAGCGCCCGAGACACCCCTGGCCACGGCTTTGTTGGTCAACCTGGTCCTGCTCACGGCCTTCGCCGTGCAGCACAGCGTCATGGCGCGTCCGGTTTTCAAGCGCCTCATCACGCGCTACATCCCCAAGCCTGCTGAAAGGCCCACCTATGTCCTGGCCTCCAGCCTGTGCATGATCGCGCTGTTCTACTTCTGGCGTCCCATGGGCGTCACCATCTGGCAGGTGGAAGACGCGGTGGCTTCGGGCGTCCTCTATGGAATCTTTACCTTTGGATTCCTGCTGGTGCTGGTGAGTACCTTCTTGATCAACCACTTCGACTTGTTCGGGCTGCGCCAAGTCTGGCTCTACCTGCGCAAGATCCCCTACACGCCCGTCCGCTTTACGATGCCGGGACCCTATAAGCATGTGCGCCATCCGCTTTACGTGGGATGGCTGCTGGCCTTCTGGGCTACGCCCCACATGACCCTGGCCCACCTGGTTTTCGCCTTGGCCACCACCGGATACATCCTCGTGGCCATTCAACTGGAGGAGCGCGACCTGATGGCTCAGCACGGGAGCAAGTACGTGGATTACCGCCGAAGCGTCCCCATGCTGGTGCCCTCTTTCACGCCCAAAGGCGGCAAGGCCAAGAGCCAACCCGAAGCCGCCTAACCGCCCATTCCCGCTCCATCGCAAGGGGGAAACTGCCTCTCGGGCGGTCCTCCATCCACGGGGGCGGCGGATTCAACTCCGCCGCCCCCGTTTTTTGTTGGGATGAGTGAGATTGTGGCATCTGGGCGAGCGATTGTGGTGGGTCTGGGCTCCCTGACAGGGAGCCATTCGTCAGCCCAGGGTAGAGTGAGGGCGCGAAGCGCCCGAGCGGCACCCTGGGTAAGCTTAAAATCGGTAAATAAACCCTGAAAAAGGGTGGAATAGCGGTGCTTCGAGGATATCATGGTGCGTACTTTTGCGACAGGCTCTGAAGGCGTGCAAGAGCGCCACGGGCTGGCTCAGAGCTTTTGACGGGCTGCACTAGTAGAGCAGGTAGGGGAGGCGGCGCTGGCTGAACGCGGCGGGGACGGTTTTCCAGGTTTCAAGGATTTGGGCGGGCGGTGAGTCGGATTCTAGGAGAGGGCGGACGGAGGAGTCGCCGATCAGGCGGTCGAAGTGAGCCGGGCGGAACGTAAGCCGGTCGGGGTGCAGTTGGCGGACCTGCCCGATGATATGGAGGGCGGTTTCCAGGGAGTCGAACCGGTCGCGGTCCAAGACATGGACCTGGATCCCGTTGCAGCTTCGCCCAGCAAACTTGGAAAAGGTGGGCTGGAAAGCTTGGGGACGGAAGCGGACGCCAGCCAGGCCCAGTTCATTGAGCCGGTCGGCGAGAGCGGCGGCGTCGAGCCAAGGCGCCCCGATCCACTCGAAAGGACGCGTCGTGCCGCGGCCCTCCGAGAGGTTAGTGCCCTCGATCAGGCACAGTCCCGGATAGACGGTGGCGGTGGATAGCGTAGGCATGTTGGGCGAGGGAGCGATCCATTCCAGCCCTGTCTGCTCATACCACATCGAACGGGTCCAGCCTTCCAACGGGACGACCCGTAGGTCGACTTCCAGTTCCAGTTCGGCCGCCAGCAACCGGGCCAGTTCGCCGGAAGTAAGTCCGTAGCGGACGGGCAGCGGGTGGACTCCCACGAAACTTCTTAGATCCTCTTCCAACAGCGGACCTTCGATGGCATCACCGTTTAGAGGTGCCGGGCGGTCGAGGACGATGAAGGGAGTGTCGTTGGCCGCCGCTGCCTTGAGGCATTCCGCCAGTGTCGAGATGAAGGTATAAAAGCGCACTCCAAGGTCTTGGATGTCGTAAACCAGCACGTCCACCTCGCGCAGCATCTCCCCGGTGGGTGCCCGCGTTTCTCCGTATAGGCTGTAGACAGCGGGGGGCCGCTGGTTTCCGCTTCTATTATCGTCCTGGGCCGCCGAGTCGGACGCCCCGTTGTCGCCCTCTGGAGCAGCGACCTCGTCCCTTGTCAACGAGGCGACTTCCTCGCCGGCTTGGGCCAGTCCCAAGAATCCATGTTCAGGACCGAATACGGCAGTAAGGTCAACTTCGGGCGACTCCTGCATGCGCTGGGCTGTCAGGCGCAATTGCGAATCGACGCCTGTGTGGTTCGTGATCAATCCTACCCGCTTGCCCGCGATCCACTGGCGATAGGGCTCCTCCCAAACCCGGTCGGCCCCCGTCCGCACTGCGGCCTGCCCAGGAACCTCCTGGGGTGCTTTCTCCTCCGCTGCACAACCCGCCAACAGGCACAGGGGTATGAAAAGAACTGATCGTTTGAGCCAAGCTGACGTCAGCCGAAGCATCCAGGAATCTTAGCAAATCAGCCCCGCCAACACCCTCTCCGACTGCGGCAATGCAGTGCATGCCCAAGCGGATGTCCTATGCAGGACGAGCGAATCTGAAGAGGCTGATCCTGGGCTGGCCGAGGGGCCCCGCTGGCTTAGGACTCACGACTGCAGCACTCGTCATCCCGCCGGTTCCTGGGTGGGTTGCGGGGGGCAGGCGCGGCCGCGTTCGCGGAATTCCTGGCAGACCTTGGTGGTGGGGAGGACTTTCTGAGGGTTGCACAATAGCTTCGGATCGAAGAGATTGCGGATGCGGCGCATGATGTCGAGGTCGTCGTCGCTAAAGATGTAGGGCATGAAGTCGCGTTTTTCCAGTCCTACGCCGTGCTCGCCCGTCAGTGTGCCGCCGGCTTCGATGGAGACTTCCACCATTTCACGGCTGGCCTCCATCACCTTCTCCAGGTGTTCCTGGTTGCTGCCGTCGTAGAGCAGGACGGGATGCAGGTTGCCGTCGCCGGCATGAAAGACGTTGACCAGGGCCAGTCCGTGGCGCTCGGCGATGGCGTAGATCTTTTCCAGCACTTCGCTGAGGCGGGTGCGGGGGACGACGGTATCTTGCAGGTAGAGGTCCTTGGCGATGCGTCCCATGGCCCCGAAGGCTTTCTTACGTCCCTGCCAGAGCTTTTCGCGCTCGGCTTCGTTGCGGGCTTCACGCACCTCGCGGGCGCCGTTGCGGGCGAGGATGGAGCGGATCTCCTCGGCGTCTTCCTCGGTTTCGGCTTCCAGCCCGTCGAGTTCCAGCAAGAGGACGGCGGCCGCGTCCCTGGGATACCCGGCTGCGAAGATGGATTCTTCGACGGCTTTGATCGTGAGCTGATCGAGCATCTCCAGCGCAGCCGGGATAATTCCCGAAGCGATCACCTCGGATACGGCATCCCCGGCCTGCTTGAGCGAGGTGAAGTCAGCCAGGAAGGTCTTGACGCTTTGAGGAATGGGCAGCAGCTTGACCCAGGCTTTGGTCATGACTCCCAGCGTCCCCTCGCTGCCGCAGAAAAGGCCCACCAGGTCGAGTCCGTTGCTGAAGCCCTGAGGACTGCCGTAGACCGCCACTTCTCCCTGAGGCGTCACCGTCTCCACGGCGTTGACATGCAGGACGGTGCTTCCGTATTTGAGGCAGTGAGGACCGCCTGCGTTGGTGGAGATATTGCCTCCAATGGTGCAGGAACTCTGGCTGGAAGGGTCGGGGGCGAAGTAGAGTCCGTGCTTCTTTGTGGCTGCCGAGAGGTCGCTGTTGACCACCCCCGGCTCAACCAGCGCCCAGCGTTCCTCAGCGTTGATCTCCAGGACACGGTTGAGGCGCGAGGTCTCCAGCAGGATGCCCCCCGCGGCCGGTACGGCGCCTCCGCTCAAGCTCGTCCCGGCACCCCGCGGCAGGTAGGGAATGTCCTCGGCATAAGCCAACCGGGCGATCTCGGCCACGTGCCGAGTGCATCGTGGAAAAAGCACGAGGTCCGGGGTATGTCGGTGAAAGCTGAGGGCGTCGCGCTCGTAGACCAGCAGCTCGGAGTCCTCAGTAAGGGCGTTCTCGGGTCCTACGATCTCCACCAAGCGCCGACGCTGATCTGAGTTCATCGCTCTATGATATACACACCGCGAAGGCAGTCGTCCAACACGAGTCCTGCGGTTTTCAGGGCCTAAGGAAGGCAGCACAGGACCTGCGCCGATCAGACCTTCAGCCCCACTGAGCGCATCAGCTCCAGGGCGTTGGACTTCTTAGTAACGCCGGGACGGAGTTTGTGATCGAAGACCAGGGTGCCGTCTTCCAGGTGATCCTCGAAGTGGACGTTGGCGGCCTTGTCGCCCATGCTCTCGGCCACCTTGGCCAGAGCCAGGTCGTGGGTGGTGACGAGGCCGATGGAGTCGTTGTCGACCAGTGCCCTGAGGACGCCTTCGGCTCCGATGGCGCGGTCGTGGGAATTGGTGCCGTGCAGCACCTCATCGAGCAGAAACAGCAGCGGACGCCCCCTCCGGGCCAGATCGAAGATGCGGCGCAGACGGGTGATCTCGGCGTAAAAGCGCGATTTGCCTTCCTGCAGCGAATCCTGCACCCGCAACGTGGCTCCCAGCACCAGGGGCGAAATGCGCAGGCTCTTGGCCGCCACCGGAGCCCCCGCCAAGGCCAGGACGGCGTTGACGCCCACCGTCCTCAGCAGGGTGGTCTTGCCCGACATGTTGGATCCGCTGACCACCATCAAGCGCAATTCGTGCCCCAGAAGGACCGAGTTGGGGACACAGCGATCCCGCCCCAGCAGCGGATGCTTAAGGTCGACTCCCTCGAAGTGAGGACCAGCGTCGGCTTCCAGAATCTCGGGGAATGGCGCCTGGGGATTCTCAAAGGCGAATCCCGCCAGCGAAGACAGCGCCTCCATCTCGCCCAGCGCCTCCAGCCAATCGGCGATGGAGGGTCCGCAGCGGCGGCGCCACTCCTCCAGCGCCAAGGCCAGTTGGGTCGTCCACAGCAGCGCGTAAGCGAAGATGATGAACATTTGATTGCGCCGGGAATCGAGCAGCTCCATGAGCAAGGCTAGCCGCTCGATTTGCTGGGAAGGCGTTTTGCCTTCCGTCATGAGCCGGCGGTGAAGGTCCTGCAGATGGTCGGATTCGAAGGCTTCGTCCTCCATGCGCTTGAGCACCTTGGAGAGCAGTTGCAGGTCACTCGAGGGTTGATCGATGCCTTCGATGGCCTCCAAACTGCGCTTGCGCAGGGCCAGCCCGAAAGCGCCTTGGACGAGCAGCGCTGCCAGCGAAGGCCAGGGTCCGAGTTCGTAGGTGATGGAAACGGCGATGGTGACCAGGGTAATGACCACTAGGAGCGGCGCCAGTAAACGCAGCCAGGGTGCCGCCGCCGGGGCCGGACGCTGGGCCCAGGCGATGAGGCGCGAAGGATCGGCCCGCTCCTCCACCTCGGCTTCCAGCACCGCCAGGTCTTCGCGCAAGTCCAGGCGCGGACGCATGTCCCGCACCGCCTCCTGGCGCGAGCGGACGACCTCCGGCGATGCTGGACGGCAGAGCCAATGAGCCAGCGTTTCCTCTCCGCTGCGGGTGCGGGCGCTGGAAAGAAGCTGGAAGATCGAACCGGGTCCGAAGAGGTCCAGGTCGGAGGCGTAGAGATGACCGGACGGCATCAGCTCGAGTCCGCCCTGATCTTTCGATCGGGAAGCTCTCTGGCGCTTGCGCCCATCCTTGGCCGGGTCAGCTTCTCCGAAGGCTCCCTCTCCGGCCTCCCCAGATTCGTCCAGGTTGAGGCGCTCCAGTCCTTGGCGGTAGAAGTCGGCGGCCCGTCGGGCCTGGGCCAGATCCTGGCGCAGGCGTGCGTGAGCTACGATGAGGACGATCAGGATCACCGATGGCAGGAAGATCCAGACCGGCGCGAACCACTGCGGTCCCAGCGAGATCCAGATGGCTGCCAATATGCCTCCGCCCGCCAGCAAGCGCCAAGTCGAAAAGCGCTCCTCGCGCTGCTGCAACTCGGCCGCCGCCTGCCGGCGCTTGCCCAAACGTTCCTGATAAGCTTCAACTGGATTCATTTTTTAGAAATATGGCGTTGGGGGGGCAATGATTCCCCGAGTTCGAACTTCGAACCTCGCACCTCGCCTTCTCCCCATCGCTCCCCGAGTTCGAACTTCGAACCTCGCACTTGTCAATAGCCTGCTGCCATGCCGTCTTTGCGCGATTCGCTGGCGGCCCAGTAGACGTCGTTTTCAGCGTCGTAGAGGATAGCCTGATAGCCCCCGTAGCCGCCCACCGAAGTGCGCACGCGGTGGCGCATTTTGCCCAGTTGCCGCCGCACCTCAGCGGACACGCCCGACTCCAGGTTGAGCCATCCGCCGTCGCGCATCACTTCGCCGGTGGGCTGCGAAGAGCCGGTATGGCGGAAGCGGGGTGCGTCGCCAGCTTCCTGCACGTTCATGCCGTAGTCGATGATGTTGGCCAGGATCTGCACGTGTCCCTGCGGCTGCATCGCCCCGCCCATCACGCCAAAGCTCAGGAAGGGCCGTCCGTCCTTGGTCACGAAAGCGGGAATAATGGTGTGAAATGGACGCTTGCCGGGGGCGTAGGCGTTGAAGTGGTCCTCATCGGTGATGTTGAACAGCTCGCCCCGGTTCTGGATGGAAAAGCCCAGTCCGTCGGGAACCCATCCCGAACCGAAGCCGCTGTAGTTGCTCTGAATGAGGGAGATCATGTTGCGGTCCTTGTCGGCCACGGTCAGATAGATGGTGTCGCCCTCTTCCAGCATGAAGTCTCCCGCCGCGTAACGCCGGGCCGCCCGTTCAGGATCGATCAGCCCGCGGCGCCTCTCGCCGTATTCTTCCGAGATGAGTTCCTGGACGGGGATGTCGTTGAAGTCCATGTCGGAGTAGAACTTGGCCCGGTCCTCGAAGGCCAGCTTCTTGGCCTCCACCATCCAGTGAAGGGATTGGGGCGAGTTGTGTCCCATGGAGGCCAAGTCGACGCCCTCCAGGATGGTGAGCATTTGCAGCGCTGCAATGCCCTGTCCGTTGGGAGGCAGCTCCCACACGTCGTACCCGCGGTAGTTGACCGAGACCGGATCGACCCAAGTCGAGGTGTGGCGGGCGAAGTCCTGGGCGCTGAGGAAGCAGCCTTCACGCTTGCAGAAGGCGTCCACCGTCTGGGCCACTTTGCCCTTGTAGTAATAGTCGCGTCCCTGGTCGGCCAGTCCTTGCAGGGTGTTGGCCAAATCAGGATTGCGGAAGATGTCGCCGTGTCCCGGAGCTTGGCCGCCGGGCAGGAAAGTGTCGGCGAAGTTGGGCTGGTTGCGCAGGTAGTATCCGCTGCGCCAGTAGTAGGCGATGACCTCGCTGACCGGGAATCCCTTGCGGGCGTAGTCGATGGCGGGGGCCAGGACGTCCTTCATGGGCAGGCGTCCGAATTTGCCGTGCAGCTCAAACCAGCCGTCCACCGCGCCGGGGACGGAATGGGACAGTCCGCTGGCGCCGGGGATCGATTCCAGTCCGCGCTTGCGGAACTCGTCGATGGTGAGCGTCAGGGGAGAGCGTCCGCTGGCGTTGAGTCCGTAGAGCTTCTTTTCCTCCTCGATCCAGACGATGGCGAAGAGGTCGCCGCCGATGCCGTTGCCGGTGGGCTCCATCAGTCCCAAGGCGGCATTGGCAGCAATCGCCGCGTCCACGGCGCTGCCGCCCTTTTTGAGGATGTCGACGGCGATCTGGGTGGCCAGGGGCTGCGAGGTGGCCGCTACCCCTTCCTGGGCGATCACCGGAGAGCGGGTCGTGAACATCTTGCCCGTCAGGCGGTCGCCGCCCATCAGGGGCAAGCACAAGATCAGGGTTAAGGCTGCCAATGTTGCTCGTCGAATCATCCTTGTCCTCCTCGCTGAACCCGGAAGCCGCATCGCTGCCGACGGCGCTGGGCTTCAGTCGGCCTTCTCGCGATGGTCCTGACGGCCCGGGAGATTTTTCGGCCGGCGCCTCATCCGCCGCGGATTCGCGGTAGAATTTGAGGCGGTCATGAATGTCTATGCCATCATCATCCTAACAGCACTGCTGGCTGAATACCTCTTGTCGCTGATATCCGACTTGCTCAACCTGCGGGCCCTCTCTGATCGATTGCCGCGGGAGTTCGAAGACGTTTACGACGCCGAAGACTACCAGCGTTCGCAGCAGTATACCCGCGACCGGACCCGCTTCGGCATTCTCACATCCAGCATCCAACTGGCCGTCCTGCTGGCCTTCTGGCATCTGGGAGGATTCAACCTGCTCGACCTGTGGGTGCGCGAGTTGGGCTACGGAGCTCTGGTTACCGGACTGCTTTACATCGGCTCGCTGGTGCTGGCCTCCTCGCTGCTCTCCTTGCCCTTCCAGATCTACTCGACCTTCGTGATCGAAGAACGCTACGGCTTCAACAAGACCACGCCCTGGACATTCGTCACCGATTTGCTCAAGGGACTGGCTTTGGGAGTCGTTCTGGGCGGCATCTTGCTGGGCGGCATCCTGTGGTTCTTTCAAACGCTGGGCGCGCAAGCCTGGATCTATTGCTGGCTGGCGGCTTCGGCTTGGACTCTTTTTATCCAATTGATCGCTCCCACCTGGATCATGCCTCTCTTCAACAAATTCGAGCGCCTGGAGGACGGCGAATTGCGCGAGTCAATCATGAACTACGCCCACCACGTCGACTTCCCTCTGCAAAACGTCTACGTGATGGACGGATCACGGCGGTCGTCCAAGGCCAACGCCTTCTTCATGGGATTCGGGAAACGCAAGCGGGTAGCGCTTTTCGACACTCTGGTGGAGAAACAGAGCGTGCAGGAACTGGTGGCCGTCCTGGCCCATGAGGTGGGGCACTACAAACGCCGCCACATCACCCAGAATCTGATCATCAGCCTCCTTCACATGGGGCTGCTCTTCTTTTTCTTGTCCTTCTTCCTCAGCGAGCCGGGACTCTTTGAGGCTTTCTACATGGATCAGGTCTCGATCTACGCGGGGCTGCTCTTTTTCGGACTGCTCTATTCGCCCATCGAACTGCTGCTGTCCATTGCCATGCAAGCCCTTTCCCGCAAGTTCGAGTACGAAGCCGACGCTTACGCGGCTCAAACCTACGATGCCCAGGCCCTGGTCAGCGCCCTCAAGAAGCTGGCCCGACAGAACCTCTCCAATCTGACTCCCCACGCCTTCTACGTATTCCTCAACTACTCCCACCCGCCCATGCTAAAACGCATCCGGGCCCTGCGCACCCGATAGCGGCGCTTGCTGATGTGTCAGCGGCCCGGTATCTCACGGAACTCGACGTCCATGCCCTTGAGATCGACCATGGCGATAGTGGCGGGGCCTTTCATTCCCATGATCTCGCCGGGGTTGAGGAGCATGGTGTTGCCGACTTGAGAGAGATGGCGGGTGTGATCGTGGCCGTAGCAGACAAGGTCGTAGTCTCCGCTCTTGGCCAGCGGACGGGCGATTTCGGGATAGTGGTTGACGGCGATCTTGCGTCCGCCCAGAGTGATTTCTGCTAGCTGTCCATGCAGGTGGAAGTCGTCGAATCCAGAGGCGATGCGGCAGATGAGGCGGGCGTCGGCGTCATTGTTGCCCCACACCACGTGCACGGGACGCCCCTGGGCCCCCTCTCCCATCTGCTTGACCACGAAGGGCGCGCAGAGATCGCCGCAATGAATCCAAACCTCGGCCTCCTGGGCCTCCTCGAGGGCCCCTTCCAGCTTCCAGATGTTGTCGTGAGAGTCGGACAGCACGGCGATTTTCATAGCTCTTTCCTCCAACCGGCATCTTACCCTGCGGCGCACTCTTCAGCGCAAGTTGCAACGGCTGGGGATTGCTATCATCCTGAACAGATATGACCTGCCGAACGATGTGCTTGGTGCTGGGCATGATAACGGGTTTGGTGGCGTGCCAGGGTGCGGCGGGAACTGAGAGCGCCCAGATGGATCCCACCGTCCTCAAAGCCGAACTGGGGAAGGAGTTCCAGCTCCCCATCCACCGCGTCGTCGCCATTGTCGACGAAGATCTCAGCTTGACTTTTGAGGAGGTCTTGGAAGACAGCCGCTGTCCCGAAGGGGTGGACTGCGTGTGGGCGGGACAGGCCGTAATCCGCCTGATGGCAGAGGAGGGCGGGGAGGCGCGCAGCCTGCAACTGAAGTTGCGGGCCGGGAGTCCTGAGACGGCCGGGACGCGGGTTGGAGCCTACCTGCTGCAGTTCATCCAACTGGCTCCCTATCCTCAGGCTGACCAGAAGATCCCGCCGACCGACTACTTGGCAACGCTGCTGGTTAAGAAGCCCGATCAGGAGTAGGGCCGCACCTCTCTGGAGTTTGGAGCTCTGCCGTGACGCTATTGCACGTCACTTGGTGCGCGAGACGCGAGCGAAATCCGGCGACTTCACCGTTGACTTCGGCAGAGTGATCGGCGTATCCTATCGGTGGACGACATGTCGGTTGCCGATAGGTTCCCCGGAAAGGAGACGCTCATGCCCGAGACCCAGGACTTTGACGAGATGCTGCCCTTGACGCCGGCCACCTTGCACATCTTGCTTTCGCTGGCCGAGGGGCCGTGCCATGGCTATGCCGTCAAGCAGGACGTGGAAGAGCGCACCGGGGGACGCATCAAGCTCGGTCCGGGAACGCTTTACGAAGGCATCCACCGCCTCGAGCGCCAGCAGTGGATCGAAGAGTGCGGCGCCCCCGGCGAGGACGAGCATTCCCAGCGGCGCTACTACCGCCTCAGCCCGCTGGGACGCCGGGTGATGGAAGCCGAGTTGCGGCGCTTGGACGAAATCCTGTCCTTCGCCCGCAGCCGCAATCTGGCACCTGACTCGGAGGTGGCCTGATGAAGCCGGCCGGAGCGGGCGAGAGAATCTACCGCCGCTTGCTGCGGCTCTTCCCCAAGCCGTTCCGCCAGCAGTATCAGGAATCGCTTGTGGACGCTTTCCGCGCTCAGCGCAGCGAGTCCCGTTATCGGGGACTCTTGGGTTGGGCACGATTCTGGGGCGAGGTGACCATTGACTTGACCAAGACCGCGCTGCGCCTGCGCTTGCTGGGCGACCGACGGGCGCTTTCAGCTCCCCGGCGTGGGGGGAGCATTCCCTCCGTCCAGTGCGAGAACGCCGGCCCCTGGTGGACGCGTTGGGTGTCGGGGTGGACGCGCGACTTCCGCTTCTCGGCCCGCAGTCTGCGCAAGGCCGCTGGATTCACCGCTGTGTCCGTCATCACCCTGGCGCTGGGGATCGGCGCCACCACGGCCATATTCAGCTTGGTGTATTCGGTGCTCTTGCGTCCTCTGCCTTATGACCGGCCTGATGAACTGGTGCTCTTTTGGGAGTACGATCCCCGCTACCAGTTCGACCACCTGCCCTTGTCTCCGGCCCAATACCTGGACTGGAAGCGCGAAGCCGAGCCCTTCAGCGCCATGGCGGGATTCCGCAGCACGAGCGTCACTTTGACCGGCGGACAGGCCCAAGCTGAGCGCTTGCGGGCCATGTACGTGGACGGCGACTTGTTCGATGTGCTGGGGGTCGCATCCTACCGGGGACGCCAACTGCGCGCCCAGGACTGCCTGCCGGGCGCGGCCCCGGTGGTGGTCATGGGATACGGACTGTGGCAGAGCCGTTACGGCGGCGATCCCGGCATCGTGGGAAGCGCCATCGACATTGACGCCACGCCCCACGAAGTGGTGGGCGTCCTGCCTCCTGGGGTGCGTTTTCCGCCTCCAGTCAACCTGCTGGGACAGCTCTACGAGTGGCAGACTCAGCTTTACTTGCCCTTTGTTCCCGACACTGACAGGCGCGCCTCGCGCTCGGTGATGGCCGTGGCCCGGCTCAAGTCCGGAGTGAGCGTGGACTTGGCTTTGCAGCAGTTGCAGCCCCTTGCCCGGGAATTGGCGTCCCGCCACAGCGAGATCGCCGAGGGCGTGCGTCCGGTGCTGGTGCCTTTGCGCGAGCAGGCCGTCCAGGAAAGCCGCGGCGGATTGCTGATGATTCTGGCCGCCGTCGGAGTGCTGTTGCTCATCGCCTGCGTCAACGTGGCCAACCTGCAACTGGCTCGCCTGCCCGCCCGCACGCGTGAAATCGCCGTCCTCTCGGCGCTGGGCGCATCGCGTCCACAGGTGCTGCGCCGGCTGCTGACCGAATCGCTGCTGGTAGCCGTGATCGGATCGCTGCTGGGCATCGGACTGGCCTGGACCGGCCTGCAGTCGCTGTCTGGCTTGGCCCGCAACTATGTTCCCGACATGGGACCCGTCCAGCTCAACGCCCCCGTCCTGCTGGTGGCTCTGCTGGCAGGGGGACTGACGGGAATCGTCTTTGGAATGGCTCCGGGGCTGCGGGCGATGCGCCTCGATCTGACCCGCTCTCTCAACCAGGGCGGACGTTCGGCTTCGGGCGGGCAGCAGCGCCTGCGCTCAGGACTGGTGGTGGCCGAAATCGCCTTGGCCGTGGTGCTCTGTATCGGGACTGGCCTGCTCTTCAACAGCTTCCTCAGGATGCAGAGCATCGATCCGGGATTCAACGCCCAGCAGGCCACGGCGCTCCAGTTCCTACTGCCCAAGGGACGCTATCCCGAGTCCGCCCAGATCGAACAGCTTCAATCGCGGGTCCTGGCTGAGACGCGGGCCGTGCCGTGGGTGGAGCAGAGCGCCATCAGCAGCACTTTGCCCCTGATCGGGGTCGGCAACAGCGGCGCCGGCCACTTCCTGGCCGAGGGACAGGCCCTCGAGGAGGCTCAGCAGGCCCAGCAGGTGGCCGAGACGCGCTACGTTTCCGACGGTTTTTTCCAGGTGCTGGAGATCCCGCTGCTCAGCGGACGTGCGTTCGAATCCGCCGACCTCGGCGAGGAGCGTCCCGTGTGCATCGTCAACCGGCAACTGGCTGAGCGCATGTGGCCCGGCCAGTCTCCCTTGGGACGCCGTATCGGCATCTCCGTAACCGAGGGAGAGGTGCCTTGGCTGGAGGTCGTGGGGGTGGCCGAGAACTTCAAGTCCGGC
>DATIPO010000389.1:0-3120 GCA_035471925.1 Acidobacteriota bacterium | reverse complement strand
CGCAACCTCTTCGACCCCAAGCTGCTCTGCAACCCTCAGAAAGTCCTGCCCACCACCAAAGTCTGCCAAGAATTCCGCGAACGCAGCCGGCCCTGCAACGAACCAACGAGCCGGTAGCAGCAATCTGGGAGGCGCATCCTTTTTGCAACGGGCCCCTCCCGCCTTCTCTGGGGACCCCTTGCTTCCAAGCCGGCGCGGAGGAGTTTGGGGGAGGGCCACTCACCTTCCAGAGAGCAACCGGCCTCAAGCGACCGAAAGGAGAAACGCCTGGGGGGAGGCGCATCCTTGCGGCCATGGGCACAGCGATACAAACGATGCTCTCTGTCACACGCTCGTCAGGGTTTGCGAAAGACGATCCGGTGATCGACGAAGTCGAGGATCAGGACGTATCCCTCCCACAGTTGGTTGCCCAGGTTGCCCTTACGTTGGGGGTCGGAACGGGGCGGAGTGATGCTCGTGGGTACGTCGGTGAACGTCAGCGGCCCGATGTCGATGCGCTTCAGCACACCATCGTAAACCGTGGCCTGGCCAAGGCTCCCGCCGAGGACCTTGCCTTCTTTCCATTCTTGAGGCGCGTGACTCAGTCCGAATTCGTCAATAAAGGGAGTGAAGATCTCGAGTCCGAGGGACGAGCCCATGTCGAGCGTGGCCACGAACGACTTGCCACCCAGCGTCACCTCCAAAATGGGCATTTCGCCGCCGGGACTGATCACCATAGGCGTCACATAGTCGGCCACGGCGACGTCCCCGTCGAAGGCCTCAAGGGATGAGGCGAATGACAAGGTCTGTCCAGCATCATCGAAGCGGGTGACGCGGGTCTTCAAAAAGCCGTCGCCCAGAATCCCATGCAGCGGCTCGCCCAATCGCTGGCTGAGGGGCTCCAGGGAGAGCGCGGCGGCTTGCAGGCGGTCAAGGTGTAGCCCTCCGACTGAAAGGTCGGTAATCCAGGTCTGGTAGATTCGTCTGCCGGCCATGGCTCCCGCATCCATTTTGCTCTCCCGTTCCTTGGGCAACTCGATGCCCAGGCGAGATGCGAGGTCGAGGTCGACGGCCGCGCCCGAGACCCCGGTATCGACCAGAAAGGCAAAGGGTCCTTGCCCCTTGATGCTGACTTCGATCATCCTCTGGCTCTTGACCCAGCGAAAAGGCACTTCCGTTACTTGCTGTTCGTTTTCAGCGGCGGCCCGACCTCCCATCTGCGCCTCCGCACACCCGACGGAACCCGCCATCACAGCAGCCCCGATCAAGATTCCCGCCCCCCAATTCATGCCCATCTGCATGTCTTCTTTCCTTCCTGCCAGGGGATTTCCCCTGGCGCCGATTCGTCGTCCTGGTCTATAATACGTTGAAAAAATCATGAATGTTTCAACAAAACAGCGCTACAAGATCGCCTCGGCCGAGCAGCTCCGGCTGCTGACATCATCCGTTCGGCAGGAAGTGGTGGACAGCCTGATGGCGATGGGACCGAGCACCATCCGCGACTTGGCGGAGATGCTGGGCATGTCGCAGGACGGCCTCTACTACCACATGCGCCTGCTGACCGCCTCGGGACTGGTCGTCGAGGACACTGGCGACGGCGGAAACGGGCGCGAAGCCGTCGTCTATCGGCTGGCGGCCAAGGAGGTGCGGCTCGATTACGACGCCGGAAGGGAAGCCCGCAGCGAGATCTGCAACATCGTCGGAGCCGCCCTTCGCACAGCAACACGCGAGTTCACGACCGCCTTGGAATCGGAGAGGGCCGTGACGGAAGGGCCTGGGCGAAACCTGTGGGGAGGACGCCGCAAGGGCTGGCTCTCGCCAGCCGAACTCGAGCGGCTCAACGTCCTTCTCGAAGAGATCTTCCACCTCCTCGAATCGGCCAAGCCGGGAGGCGACCGCCAACTATACAGCTTCACCCTGGCCATGTCCCCCGCCGACCCCAGGCCCCTGAGGCGATCCGACCCCCCACCCCGCGGGTCCGCGGACGAATAAGTCCTTGGAAAATGAGGGGAGGCAGTCACCCAGCCCAGCTCTCGCTGCTCAGTTCGGGTACACGGCTGAAGTGTCGCAGATCGTTGGTGACAAAGGTCGTCCCCAGGGAGAGGGCGTGGGCCGCCAGCAGAGTGTCGAAGGTGCCGATGGGCTCGCCGCGCTTGGTCAAGGCGAACGCGACTACTGGGAACTTGTCGGCTGCCGATGTAGTAAAGGGCAGGACTTCGATCGACTCAACAAAGGCATCGATCAGCCGGTGGAGTTTTTTCGAGTTCCTGAGATCGGCGCCATAGCGGAGTTCGGCCAAGGTGATGGAACTGATGCAAAGTTGAGAGGGACGGTGAGCCAGAATGCGCTCCGCCACGCCGCGTTGCCCCCGCAGTGCATAACTGACCGTATCGGTGCCCAGCATGAACTCGGGCATTTATTTGAAAGGATCCTCCAAGTCCCTGATGTCCTCCTGGGGCGGATGCGGAATCTCTTCTTTCCAAGCACCCAGACAAGCGCGGAAGCTGTCAGTCCACTCGTCGGTTGGTTCCAGAATCACCCTCCGGCCTTGGCGCCGAACCGCAACTTCCTCCTGATCCTCGAAACGGAACTCCTTGGGCAGCCGGACGGCTTGACTGCCACCGTTCTGGAACAGTTTGGCTCGAAGCTTCTTATCGCTGCTCATGAGGTTAGTATATACTCAGTATATACTGCACTTCAATCCCCAACTTGCCATCGGAGATACCTTCCATCGGACGTTCTGCTAGGATTTCCGAATGCCTCGATTCTCACTACACTGCAATCGCAAAGCTTGGTGGCTGGTTTCCCTCGCGGGTCTGTGCCTGCTGGCGTTGGCGGGCTGTTCGGTGCGGGAGGACCCTGATCGTGAAGCCCGCCATGGAGTGCGGACGGGGGCGGACCGGGTTTGGGAGGAGCCCTACAGGCAGTGGATCTCGGGCAAGCGGATTGGGCTGGTCACGAACCACACCGGCGCCGATTCTGAGCTGCGGCTCACGGCTAATCGCATGCGGGATTCTCCAGCCGTTGACCTGACGGCCGTCTTCGGGCCCGAACACGGTTTCGCGGGGATGGCCCAGGCGGGAGAAGAGGTCGCTTCTCAGACGGACGAGCGTCAATCCGCTCCTGGCGTATACAGCCTTT
>DATIPO010000388.1:0-50114 GCA_035471925.1 Acidobacteriota bacterium | reverse complement strand
CTTCATACTTTGATCAAGACGAACCGGTGAAGAGAGTGGTTTCGTCGACGAAACAGAGGCGGCTGCCCAAGGGATCCCGGGCGTAGAAAAGGCGTTCGCCCCAAGGCATCTGCTCGATTTCGGTCACTACCGAGCCGCCCGCTTCTTCGACACGCTTGGGCAAGGCCTCAAGGTCGGGGACGGCGAAGTAAAGGTATTGGTTCTCGTGAAGGGTCCAGCCCGACCCCATTCCGTCGCCGTCGGCGGAGGGGTCATAGCAGGCCAGAATCACGCCTCCGCAGTCGAAGTAATGCCGCCCCGGTGAGACCCGTTCGCCCTCCCTTTGGAACACCTGGGCATAGAAGCGGCTGGCCTCCTCAATGTCGGACACCGGAAGAATCACCCGATAAAGCCGTGCTTTGGTCATCGTCTTTCGCCAAGGCTCAGCTTACAGCAGCAGGCCGTCTTCGGGCGCTTCTGAGTCCATTGTGGCGTCGTCGGCTTTCTGCTGCTCCTGCAGATTGAGCTGTTGGGCGTAGGGACAGTGGGCTTTGGCGGGGGAGAAGGCGGTCAGAGTGAGCAAGACGGCTCCGGCTGCCACCAAGGCCAAGCGGTGGCGCAGGGTCAGGGCCAGCGCCGGAGCACCGGTCAGAATGCGGCGCAGCCGGTTGCCCAAAGGCGCGCCGGAGGCGGCCGCCATTCCAGCCACTTCTTTCTCCATGCGCAGCTTGACGATCTTGAGCAGTCCGTTGGCGTAGCTGCGCGAGTCCTCGAAATGAGACAGAACCAAGTCGTCGCAGGCCGCTTCGCGCTCGGTCAGCAGGCGGCGGTTGAGAAACCAAACCAGCGGATGGAACCACAAGAGGCAGCAGACGATCATCGACAAGTGAGCCGTCAGGTTGTCGCGCCTGCGGACGTGAGCCAGCTCGTGCAGGAAGACCGATTCGAGTTCGGCGTCATCGAGTTGGCCGGCCATGTGACGCGGCAGCACCAGGACGGGCTGACCTAGGCCCCAAACACCAGGTCCGCTGAAGTCATCGGCCAGCAGCAGGGCCACGGGACGCTTGAGGTTCATGCGGCGGCAAGCCCTTTCCAAGATGTCCTGCTCGCGTCCGGCGTAAACCGAATCGCGCTCTCGCTGGTCCGCCTGCTTGCGCCCGGCCCGGGACGGGTCGGTACGATCCACGCCACAGTCAGGACGCCTCGGTCCTGTTGTCTCTGCTTGCGCCCGGGCGGCGAGCGTCCCCCGAGATGCGGTCCGCTCGGCTTTGATCGTCTCGTTGCGGACTCGTTCCGCGCGGATGCGGCGCGAGAGGCGGCGGTGGCGGTTGAGCCAGCGAAAGGAGACGAAAAGCACGCCTGCCAGCCAAACCGCGGTGACGGCTCCCCACCAGGCTTGAGGCACAACCTGCAGAGCCGGACCGGCGGTGTCGGACTGGAAGATCCAGAGCAAACCGTGAGCGAACTCCGGGGTCGGTATCCCCAGAGCGGGAAAGAGGCTGACCAAGACGGCCGTGGGCAGCAGGAACTTGAGGGTCGCCAGCATCCACACCCAGAAGCGGGCCTGAGCGGGGGCCTGACGCAGCAGCCAGACCACCCCGGCGGCCACGGCCACGAACGCCGTGGCATGCCAGAGATGGTCAAGGGTCAGAGGCCAAATCCAAGCAGAAAGCGCCGACAGAAAATCCCAAGCGGATTGGGGCTGCATGATTCCTTACACGGCGCCGGCTGAAATCAGTTCCAGAAAAACCAAAACGCGATGCTAAGCGCGCAGCGCTTTGCGCCTCGCCTACTCCCAAGTTCCAAAGGCCAACTCACAAACGAGACGAGAGTCTGATCTCGCCCCGCCGCGCGTCCTGAACGCCCGGCACCAACAACCAACTCCCGAACGGGCGGGCTGACGGGATCCGCCAGATCGTTTGGGAGTTGTGAGTTGGCCCTTGGAAGTTGGGCCATGACCGAAGCGAGCTCACCGGCTCGGTTCGGTCATGCCCATGGGATCGAGGGCTTCGTCCAGCTCATCTTGGGGCAGGACTTGCTGATCGCTGGCGATCTGGCGCACGGTGCGTCCGGTTTCGTAGCTCTCCTTGGCGATCTTGGCGGCTTTGTCGTAGCCGATCTTGGGGGCCAGCGAAGTGGCCATGGAAATGGAAAGCTCGATCAGCTCCTTGCAGCGTTTCTCGTCGGCTTGCAGGTCGTCGATGCACTTTTCGGCCAGCACCCGCGAGGCATTGGCCAGTAGTTCGATGGACTGCAGCAGATTGTAGGCGATCATGGGCTTCATGACGTTGAGTTCGAAGCTGCCCGACTGTCCGCCCACGGTGATGGCGGCGTCGTTGCCGATGACCTGGGCTGCCACCATGGTGACTGCCTCGGGAATCACTGGATTGACCTTGCCCGGCATGATCGAGCTTCCCGGCTGGACGGCGGGCAGCTTGAGTTCACCGATGCCGCAGCGGGGACCCGATCCGGCCCAGCGCAGGTCGTTGGCGATCTTCATCAGGCTGCAGGCCAGCGTCTTCAGTTGTCCGCTGACTTCCACCGCCGCGTCGCGGGCGGCCAGCGCTTCGAAACGGTTGTCGGCCTCGCGGAACTTCACTCCCGTCCACTGCGAGACCTTGGCCACCACCTTGGCGGGAAAGCCTTGAGGACAGTTGAGTCCGGTGCCGATGGCGGTTCCGCCGATGGCCAGCTCAGCCAGCGAGTCGCGGGACGATTCCACACGGCGGATGCCGTGTTCGATCATCGAGGCGTGTCCTGAGAATTCCTGTCCCAGGCGCACCGGGACGGCGTCCTGCAGGTGGGTGCGTCCGATCTTGACGATGCTGTCGAACTCGCGCGCCTTGCTGGCCAGTGAGCGGCGCAGCTTGTTGAGGGACGGCATCAGCTCCTTGTCGATCTGTTCCAGCGCCGAGACGTGGATGGCGGTAGGAATGACGTCGTTGCTCGACTGCCCGTAATTGACGTGGTCGTTGGGATGGATCTCGCGGCTGCCCTTTTGGCCGCCCTTGATTTCGATGGCCCGGTTGGCGATCACCTCGTTGGTATTCATGTTGGTCGAGGTGCCCGAACCGGTCTGGAAGATGTCCAGCACAAAGTGGCCGTCGAGCTTGCCTTCGACCACCTCGTCGGCGGCCTTGGCGATGGCTCCGGCGATCTC
The DNA here is from genome assembly GCA_035471925.1 of Acidobacteriota bacterium. GTDB lineage: Bacteria > Acidobacteriota > UBA6911 > RPQK01 > DATIPO01 > JANQFM01. The sequence goes on along the minus strand of DATIPO010000388.1, from coordinate 46,975 downwards.
AGGCGGGACCTTGCCCAACTCGGCGTTGGTCTCCGCAGCGGCCTTCTTGATCAGTCCCAGGGCACGGATGAAGGGACGCGGGAAGCGCAGTCCGGAAATGGGGAAATTGAGGACGGCGCGCTGGGTTTGAGCGCCGTAATAGGCATCGGCGGGCACTTCCATCTCGCCCATCGAGTCTTTTTCTATGCGGTATTCTGACATGGTCAACTCCTCTGATCGGTCGCGTCATGACCTGCTAGGGCCACCAGGTGGCCAACAAATTCACACACGAGCCAAGTTTCAGCGGCCAGGGTCAGTTGCCTTCATGCTCTCGGCGGTATAAGGCGGCTCGTCGCCCATTCTATCGCGTGAGGGGGAACAAAGCACGTCAGCCGGCTGTCGCGATCTCGTCGAAACGCTCGTCTTTTTTGTAGAGGTGATAGACGATTCCGCCTGGCAGTCCGGCCAGCAGAAAGACCCCCAAATGGAGCAGAGCCAGCGAAACCGAGTACTCCTGGCTCACTCCGATGGTCTGGAAAAGCTCGATGTAGACGGTTTCGCGCAGTCCCACGCCGTTGATGGTGATGGGCACCATGATGGTCAAGTTGACCAGGGGAATGAAGATCAAGAAAACGCCGAAGTCGGCCGGGAGTTGGATGGAAAGGGCCGCCAGCCATACCACAAGGACGGCCAGAAACTGAATGGCCAGCGAGTATCCCGCCGCCTTGAGGACGGCCTGCGGATTGCGGCGCAAGGTCCGCAGTCCCAGCGCCACCAGTTCCACCTTCTGCTCCAGTCCGTCGCGCTTGAAGCGCCGCATGAGTCCCTTGAGCAGGCGGTGGGTGACGGAGTGGAAGAGCACCAGGTTGGCCGCCAGATAAGCCAGGAAGATGCCTGAAAAGATCCAGAACACATTGATGCCGCCGATCTCCAGGGGATAAACGAGGGTGGCGGCCAGTCCGATCAGCAGCAGGGCCAGGAGTCCGGCGCTGCGGTCCAGGATGAGGGTCATCAAGGTGGTGGACATGCCGCGTCCGGTACGTTTGGAGAGGTAATAAGAGCGGAAGAAGTCGCCTCCGATCCCCGATGGCAGAAAGAGGTTGAAGAAGAAGCCGATGAAGGTGATTTTGGCCAAGGCTGAGAAGGTTTCTTCGACGTTGAAGTTGCGCAGAATGACGCGCCAGCGTCCGGAGCTGATGAGAACCGTCAAGGCCTGCACGGCGCCCGCCGCCAGAAGGAGGAGAGGATTTGCCGAGGAAATGACTTCCCAGAAGGCCTGCAAGTCGATGCGGTAGATGACCGAGGCCAAGAGTCCGGCAGTGACGATCAGCTTCAATACCAAGCGCAGGCGCGGCGACATGAATCTCCTTAAAGTCTCCCGGACGGCATTCCCGGACCGCCCCCTCGGCCCTTGGGCAAATGGTCAGACTAGCCGAGGCTCCTCGGGCCGGTCAAACGCAGGGCAGCTTTCATGATATCCTGCCCCGGCTTGACGCAACGCCATGAGCACCAAGGGATGGATCGCCGACACGCTGGTTTTGTTCCGCTACCGGGAATTGCTTCAGCGTTTGATCGCCAAAGACCTCAAGGTTAAGTACCGGGGATCCTACCTGGGTTTCTTCTGGTCTCTCCTCAATCCCCTTTCATTGGTGGTGGTCTACAGCGTGGTTCTGCGTTACGTCATGGGCGTGCGCGAGATTTCGCCCTTGCTGGTGGTGACCGGCATCATTCCCTGGGTCTTCTTCGCCAACACCCTCAACAGCTCCACCGAGTCCATCATCATCAATTCCAACCTGGTGAAGAAGATCTTCTTCCCCCGCGAGATTCTTCCCGTCTCTACCGTGGCTTTCAACTTCATCCAGTTCTGCATGGCCGTAGTGGTCTTCGTTCCCGCCGTTTACGTGCTGCGCGGCGACCTGCCCTGGACCCTGGTCTTCTATCCGCTCATCGTCGTCCTGCACTGGGTTTTCGCATTGGGAGCGGCCTTCTTGCTTTCCGCCGTGACGACTTTCTACAAAGACGTGCGCTACTTGACTGAAGTGGCCATGATGATGGTCTTCTGGGTCACGCCCGTGCTCTACCACTACGACATGGTGGCCGAGAAAGGACTGGCTGTCTACTTCTGGCTCAATCCGTTCAGCTCTTACTTCTTCGCCTATCAGTCCGCGGTTTATTTCGCCGAAGTCCCACGCGCCGAGCACTGGTTGGCCATGGCGCTGTGGTCGACTCTGGTGCTGCTGGTCGGCATCACCGTCTTCCGCCGCTCACGCTCGAAGTTCGTGGAGGAGCTGTAGTCATGGGCGAGAGGGTCATCGATCTACGCCAAGTCTACAAGAGCTTCGTGATGCGCCATAACCGCACCGAGTCGCTCAAGCAGCTCTTCATCGGCTGGCTGGATTGGCGCCGGCGCGAGCGGCGCGAGACTTTTTGGGCTTTGGAGGGCGTCGACCTGCAGGCCGAACGCGGCGAAATGGTGGGCCTGATCGGGACCAACGGATCGGGCAAAAGCACCCTGCTGCGCATCGTGGCGGGCATCCTGGAGCCCGATAAGGGCCAAGTCGAGGTGAGGGGACGGGTGGCGCCCATGATTGAGGTAGGCGTGGGATTTCACCCTGAACTGACAGGCGAGGAAAACCTTTACCTCAACGCCGCACTCTACGGACTGTGCCGCGACGAGATCGACGAGATCCGCGGTGAGATCGTGGCCTATTCCGAGTTGGAGAAGTTTATCGATGTGCCCATCAAGAATTACTCCACCGGAATGTACATGCGTCTGGGATTCGCGGTGGCGGTGCATCTGCGTCCCGATATACTTTTGGTGGATGAAGTGTTGGCGGTGGGCGATGAGGAGTTTCAGGAAAAGTGCCTCAAGCGCATGCAGCGGCTGCGCGCTGAGGGCGCCTGCATCCTGCTGGTCTCCCACGATTTGGACCAAGTGGCGAAAATGTGCGACAACGTTTACGTGATTTCAAACGGCAAGCCGCTCTTCCGCGGTCCAGCCCAAGAGGCGGTCGACCTTTACCGGAAAAAGGTCGACCCGGCCTCAAGCCAATAGCCAATAGCCAATGGAAAGAGCCTTATGAGCAGCAACCTGCAGGACATCGAGTTCCACAAGGGCGAAATCGAAGACGTGGTGGTCAAGCAATTGAAGACCCATCGCGACGAACGCGGCTTCTTCCGTGAGATCATCCGCGTCAGCGACGAGTTTTTCCAAGAGGGATTCGGCCAGTGGAGCCACTCGGTCATGTACCAGGGATCGGCCAAGGCCTGGCACATCCACCGAGAACAGGTGGACTGGTGGTATGTCTTCGGCGGCGTGCTCAAGGTGGCTCTTTACGACACCCGCCTAGATTCGCCCACCCAGGGCCATTTGATGGAGTTCCTCATGGGCGATGAGCAGGACGCGGTGTGCGTCAAGATCCCGCCGGGGGTGGCTCATGGCTGCCGCTGTCTCTCCGGACCCGCCAACCTCTTTTACGTGACCTCCAACGTCTACAATCCCGACGACGAAGGACGCATCCCCCACGACGACGACGACATCGGCTACGACTGGACCCGCTGGCCCGACATCACCTAGGACAGCTCGATCCGTTTGACGTGCTGCACCAGTCGCTTACTTGATGCGGTTGGGGATGCCGGCCACCATCCAGTAGACGCGGCTGGCTGAGGCGGCCAGGCGCTGGTTGGCCAGTCCCGTCAAGTCGCGGAAACGCCGCGAGAGCGGGTTGGCGGGGACGATGCCGGTCCCGACCTCGTTGCTGACCAGGACGAGGCGTCCGGGCTGTCGCTGCGTCCACTGTGCCAGCTTTTCGATTTCGCTCTCGATGTGCCGGTCGGAGCGCTCCTGGCCCAGCAGGTTGGAAATCCACAGCGTGATGCAGTCGAGCAGTACCGCCTCCGACGATTCCGCCGCCTGGGCCAGGCGAGGGAGGATAGAGAGCGGTTCCTCCACCGTGGTCCAGTGGGGTGGACGGTAGCGCTGATGACTGTCGATGCGCTGGCGCATTTCTTCGTCGAGGGCCTCGGCCGTGGCTAGGTAGACGACCCGCTTGGAGCGGCCGGCCAACCGCTCGGCGAATCGGCTCTTGCCGCTGCGCGCCCCTCCCGTGATGAGAGCCGACTGGCCCGGCTGCAAGCGGTCTTCCTTGGCGTCGCGGCGCTCGTTCATGGGCCTGATATGCTATCTCGGACTGCCCGAAGCCTGCCAGGGACCGGCTAGGATGAGCCGACCGCTCCCTTGGGCGGTCGATCGGCTCGCCGCCGGACCTTCCTCGCTGGTCCGCGCAGGATCGGGCCCGACCCATTACTCTCATGATCCCGGACCGAAAGCGGGGCGCGTCATAGCGGTGCGAAGACGGGGGCGTCGGTCGTGCCCCGCTCCTGTCGGCGGGGCCCAAGACGAGGACGAGACAGCAGGAACGAAGGCGATGATGAGGTCCTTTTTACTGGCCCTGCAGTTTCTGACGCGGGTGCCGGTGCCTTTGAGGGGCGAACCGAGCGCGGCCTCGCTGCGCTGGTCGACGGGCTTCTACCCGCTGGTGGGCGGACTCGTCGGCTTGGCTTGTGCCGGAGTCCTGCAAGCCTCTCTGTGGGCACTGCCCGCTTCGGCGGCCGCCTTGGCTGCGGTGACGGCCGGGATCCTTCTCACGGGCGCGCTGCACGAGGACGGACTGGCCGACTACGCCGACGCCTTGGGCGCCCGCGGCGGACGCCAGCGCAAGCTGGAGATCATGCGCGACAGCCGCATCGGCACCTTCGGGACGCTGGCCCTCATCATCGCCGTCGGCGGACAGGTCCTGCTGTTGGCCTCTCTTCCTCCCGCCTGGGCCTGGCGCGGCCTCGTCCTGGCCCACCTTCTCAGCCGCTTCGCTGCCCTGCTGGCGGGACGCCTGCTGCCTTCCGCCCGCCCGGACGGCCTGGGCCGCTGCTTCGCCCTCCAGTCCGGCGTGCCCCAGATCGTGCTGGGACTCGCGGCCTGCGCCGCCGGTCTGTGGTGGACCCAAGCCTGGACTGTCCCCGTGGCCTTGATTCTGCCCTGGTCCCTCGCGCTTCTTCTGGCCCTCCAGGCCCGCCTTCGCCTGGGCGGACTCACCGGCGACGTACTCGGCGCCCTCATCGTTGTCTTCCAGCTCAGCTTCTACCTGGGGCTGGCGCTGCACTTCGGGAGGACCTTATGAAGCGGCGCCTGTATTTGGTCCGCCATGCCGAGGTCCGCGACAAAGGACGCTTTCACGGCAGCACCGACGTGGAGCTGTCCGAAAAAGGCCTGCGCCAAGCCCAGCGGCTGGCGGAGCGGGCCCGGGACTGGAATCCCGACCGGCTGGCGGGCAGCGACCTCAAACGGGTGCGCCAGACCGCCCGTCCGCTGGCCCAACACTTGGGACTGGAGCTGCACGTCGACCCCGACCTGCGCGAGTGTCACTTCGGACGCTGGGAGAACCTGAGCTGGGAGGAAATCGAGCAGCTCGATCCCGGTCCTGCTGCAGCCTTCCTTAAGGACTGGGTGCGTAACGGCGCTCCTCAGGGCGAAACCATGGAGCAGATGTGGCGCCGCGTGCAAGCTGCCTGGCGGCGCCAGTGGGAGACCTCCTGGAGGCGTCTAGTCCTGGTGGGGCATGCCGGCACCAACCTGCTGCTGTTGGCTCATTTTCTGGAGATGCCCCTAAGCAACCTCTTCCGCATCCGCTGCGACTACACGACGGTGGCTGTTGTCGATTTCAAGGAGGGCGTCCCGCAGTTGATCTCGCTCCAGCGAGATTGAGTCAGCGAGTCCTTGTAAGGAGCCTCGAAAAGCGGCCTGAAACCCCTGCAAACTCTAAAGGTCTCTGATATAATTCGAAATTGGGGCGATGTAGCCTTCGCTCGCGGTTGCATTCCCAACAAACCGAATCTCATTCCTCTTGGGGGCTGTTCCAATGGCCGAAAAAAGCAAAAAGCGAAACGTCAGCGAAGAAGAAGCCCGGGCCGTAGCCGAGGCCTCACGTCAGAGCGAGTGGACCCAACCCAGCTTCATGCGTGAGATGTTTCTGGGGCGGTTTCGCCTCGACCTGATTCATCCTTACCCTTTGCCCAAGAATGAGCGTCCCGAGTTCACCGAGTGGTACGCCGATTTCAAGGACTTTCTGCTCAACAAAGTCGATTCGGCGGCCATCGACGACACCGGAGAATACCCAGAGGACGTCCTCGACGGCTTGCGCCAGATGGGCGCATTCGGAATGAAGATCCCCCAGGAGTACGGCGGACTGGGCTTCAGCCAAATCGAGTACGCCAAGGCCATGGAGCTGCTGGGAAGCGTCGACGGCAATCTGACCGCGCTGCTTTCGGCCCATCAGTCCATCGGCGTGCCTCAGCCCCTCAAGCTGTTCGGCAGCAAGGAACTCAAGAAGAAGTATCTGCCCCGCTGCGCCAAGGGCGAGATCTCGGCCTTCGCGCTGACCGAGCCCGACGTGGGATCGGATCCGGCCCGCATGAGCACCATTGCCGAACCCACGGCTGACGGAGAGGCCTACATCCTCAACGGCATCAAGCTGTGGTGCACCAACGGAACCCTGGCCAAGATGTTGGTGGTGATGGCCATGGACAGCTCGGTCGACAAGATCAGCGCCTTCGTGGTGGAAACCGATTGGGAAGGCGTCAGCATCGACACCCGCTGCCATTTCATGGGACTCAAGGCGCTGGCCAACGCCGTCATCAGTTTCAAGGACGTGCGCGTGCCCAAGGAAAACCTCATCGGAGCTCCGGGCCGCGGACTCAAGATCGCTCTCACCACCCTCAACGACGGACGCCTCTCCATTCCCAACGCCTCCATCGGAGGCGCCAAGAAGGCTCTGCAAATCTGTACCAAGTGGGCCAATGAGCGCGTCCAGTGGGGCAAGCCGGTGGGCAAGCACGAAGCTATCTCCCACAAGCTGACCGACATGGCTGCCAACACTTTCGCCATGGAGTCGATGGCCCGCCTGGCCACTCAAATGTCCGACCAAGGCGACTTCGACATCCGCCTGGAAGCGGCTGCCGCCAAGGAATGGAACACATCGCGCGGTTGGGAGATCGTGGACGACGCGATGCAGATCCGCGGCGGACGCGGTTACGAGACCGAGCTTTCCCTGGAAAACCGCGGCGAAGAACCCATCGGGGTGGAGCGCATGATGCGCGACTACCGCATCAACCGCATTTTTGAAGGCTCCAACGAAATCATGCACCTCTTCATGGCCCGCGAGGCCGTCGACAAGCACCTTCAAGTGGCCGGTGACATGATCAATCCCAAGAAGCCGGCAGGAGCCAAGCTGGCCGCCCTGCCCAAGATCGGACTCTTCTACGCCTGGTGGTATCCCAACCTGTGGCTGCGCTGGAGTCTGCCTCCCCGCTACGCTTCCTTCGGCGACTTAGCCGGACACTTGCGCTTCGTGGAACGCAAGAGCCGCAAGCTGGCCCGCGAGGTCTTCCACGGCATGATGATTCATCAGGCCAAGATGGAGCGCAAGCAGATGTTCCTCTTCCGCTTGGTGGACGTAGCCAACGAACTCTTCGCCATGGCCGCTTCGGTGAGCCGGGCCCACGCCATGCGCCAGGCCAACCATCCCGAAGCCAAGCAGGCCGTCCGCCTGGCCGACATCTTCTGCCGATCGGCGCGGCATAAGGTCCACGAGCTCTTCGGTGACCTGTGGGGCAACGAGGACGAGCGCAAGTACCGCGTGGCCTTGAAGTTGCTGGAAGGCGATCACGACGCCTGGATGAACAGCGGCACCATCAGTCTGCTGGAAGGCCTGGAGGCCCGGGCCCGTCAGCGGGCGGCCAGGGGCAAGACGGCCGACGTGAAAGCAGCTTCCTCCGACACCGAAAAAGCCGAAGAGCCGGCTCCGGTAGGATGACATCAGCTCCAGCTTGATCGCAGAAATCGCCGAAAGCGTGCCATGAAGCTCAATTCCCGGGCGGCTGTCGTGGTTGACGGCTGCCGCATTCCTTTTCAACGTTCCTCGACCGGCTACAAGAAGCTGCGCTCCTATGATCTGGGACGCATGGCGGTCAAGGCTTTGCTGGAACGCAACTCCATCGACTCTGCGGAGATCGACCGCGTCATTCTGGGGACGGTGATCTCCAACCTCGAAACCAGCAACGTGGCCCGCGAATCGGCGCTGGGCGCCGGCATCCCCGACACGGTTCCCGCCTACACCGTCACCCAGGCCTGCGCTTCGGCCAATCAGGCCGTCACCTCGGGGGCCGAACTGATCAGGGCCTCGCAAGCCGATGTCGTGGTGGCCGGCGGGACCGAGAGCATGTCGGACGTCCCGATCCGCATCAAGCGTCCGTTGCGCGACAAGCTGGTGGAGGCTCAACGCTATAAGGGGTTGGATTGGCTCAAGTTCTTCAAGGGGCTGAAGCTCTCTCACCTGTTGCCCGAAACGCCCTCGGTCACCGAGTTTTCCACCCAGCGCACCATGGGCCAGGACTGCGACCGGCTTGCGGCGCGCTACGGAGTCAAGCGCCAGGAACAGGACGAATACGCCCTGCGTTCACACAAGCTGGCCCATCAGGCCTGGCAGGACGGCCACCTTCCAGGCGAAGTCGAAGCCGCCCACGTCCCGCCTGAGTTCGAGGTCGTGGAACGCGACAACGGGGTGCGCCCCGACACCAGCCTCGACAAGCTGGCCAAGCTGCGTCCGGCCTTCGTCAAGCCTCACGGTACCGTCACCGCCGGCAATTCCTCCTTCTTGACCGACGGGGCCGCGGCGGTCCTGTTGATGTCGGACGAAAAGGCCGACGCTTTGGGACTCAAGCCCAAAGCCGTCATCCGCGATTACGCCTGGACGGCTCAAGACCCTTACGAGGAACTGCTGCTGGGCCCCGCTTATTCGGTGGCCAAGGTCCTCGGCCAGTCAGGACTCGGGCTCAGCGACTTTGACGTTTTCGAGTTCCACGAGGCCTTTGCCGGACAAATCCTGGCCAATCTCAGGTGTCTGGAATCGGACTCTTTCGCGCGCGACAAGCTCAACCGCTCTCAAGCAGTGGGGGAAGTGTCGATGGACAAGTTCAATCTATGGGGAGGCTCTCTGTCGCTGGGCCATCCTTTCGGGGCCACCGGGGCCCGGCTGGTCGCCACCGCCTGTAACCGCCTGATCCACGAGGACGGCCAACTGGCGCTGATCGCCTCGTGCGCTTCGGGAGCCATCGGCAACGCCATCGTCCTGGAGCGACTCCCGTGACCTTCAAGCCCGTCAAATGCCCATGAGCTTCATCAGCAAAGAAATCGACCGCGGAGTCGCCCTGCTCTGGATGGACCAGCCGGGAGAAAAACTCAACACGCTCTCCTACAAGCTGCTGGACGAATTCGGGGCACTGCTCGACGAGCTGGAACGCGACAGCAACGTCAAAGCCGTCGTCCTCATTTCGGCCAAAGACGAGAATTTCATCGCCGGGGCCGACATCAAGGAATTCTCCCAACTCGACACTGCCGAAAAGGCCGCCGAGGCCAGCCGCTCGGGACAGGAGATGCTCGACCGCCTGGAAGGCTTCGAGAAGCCGGTGCTGGCCGCCGTCAACGGAGCGGCGTTGGGGGGCGGACTGGAAATCGCCCTGGCCTGCCACTACCGCATCGCCACCACCCATTCCAAAACCCACTTCGGCCTTCCCGAAGTCAAACTGGGGCTGCTTCCCGGGGCTGGAGGCACGCAGCGCCTCCCCCGCCGGGTCGGGTTGGCCAAGTCGCTCCCCCTCCTGCTCACGGGCAAGAACGTTTATCCCTATCCGGCCAAGAAAATGGGCTTGGTGGATGAGCTCATCCATCCGCCGGGACTGGCTCACGCGGCCGTCCAAGCAGGCCTCAGGCTGGCCGACGGCAAGAAGCCAAAGGGCAAGGGACGGGGCTTGCTGGGCTGGCTGCTGGAAGGCAACCGGCTGGGTCGCGCCATCGTCTTCCGCAAGGCCCGCCAACAGACCCGCAGGCAGACCTACGGCAACTACCCCGCTCCTCCCCGCATCATCGAGGTGGTCAAAACCGGTCTGGACCAAGGCATGAAGGCCGGACTTAAAGCCGAGGCCAAGGCTTTTGGCGAACTCATGCAGACGCCCGAATCGCAGGAACTGACGCGCCTCTTTTTCGCCATGACCTCGGACAAGAAAAAGTGGGACGAAAAAGCCCGTCCCGTCAAAGTCTTGGGCGTGTTGGGCGCGGGGCTTATGGGCTCTGGAATCAGTCAGGTTTCGGCCGACAAGGGCTATCAGGTCTTCATGAAAGACCTCGACCAGGAGTCGGTGGCCAAAGGCGAAAAAGCCGTCTACGACGACTTGCAGTCCAAAGTCCGCAAGCGCGCCATGACGGAATTTGAGCGCGACCGGCTGATGAGCCGCATTCATCCCGTCACCAGCTATCGGGGATTTGATCGCGTCAACCTGGTGATCGAAGCCGTCTTTGAAGACCTTGACCTCAAGCGCAAGATTCTCGACGAGGTGGAAGAGGCCACGGGAGGCGATACGATTTTTGCCAGCAACACCTCAGCCATCCCCATCTCCGACATCGCTCGGCGGGCCAAGCGTCCTCAGAACATCGTCGGGATGCACTACTTTTCACCTGTCCCCAAGATGCCGCTGCTGGAAATCATCGCCACCGACAAGACCGCTGAGTGGGTCGTCCACACGGCGGCCCAAGTGGGCGTCCGGCAGGGCAAGACGGTGATCGTGGTGGGCGACGGCCCGGGTTTCTACACCACCCGCATTCTGGCTCCCATGATGAACGAGGCGCTCCTGCTGTTGGAAGAGGGAGCGGCGGTGGAGCAGCTCGACAAAACCATGAAGCAATGGGGATTCCCCGTGGGTCCGGTGACCTTGATGGACGAGGTGGGCATCGATGTGGGCGCTCATGTTTCCGAGACCCTGGGTCAGGCCTTCTCCGATCGCGGCGCCACACCCAGCGGCATGATGCACAAGCTGGTGCGGGAAGGTTACAAAGGCAAGAAGAACCGCAAGGGCTTCTACCTCTATCCCAAGAAAAAGAAGAAGGGCAAGAAGCAGGTCAATACCAAGGTCTACGACCACTTCGGCGGGCAAAGACGCAAGCGCTTCGAGGAGGAGGAGATCGAAAACCGCCTGTCTCTGGTGATGATCAACGAGGCCGCCTTATGCTTGCAGGAAGAGATTCTACGAAGCCCCAAAGATGGTGACCTGGGCGCCATTCTAGGTCTGGGCTTTCCGCCCTTCCGGGGAGGCCCCTTCCGCTATCTCGACCGTCTGGGAGTCGATAACGCCGCTTCCCGCCTGCAGTCTTTGCAGGACCAGCATGGCGCCCGCTTCGCACCTGCCCAGATCCTGCTCGACTACGCCGAGTCCAAGCGCCGCTTCTACCCCCAGGGCTAGCCGGCGGCCGGCTGTGCCAATTCCCAACCCCCAGCGACCGGCTCACAAGGGAGATGCGCTCGCCCGGCGAGGCTGGGGAACGGGCTGCGCTGACGTCGATCGCTCCGGGTGCCTGTTGGCCTTCTTGTGAGCTATAATCTGCCCGAATTGTCGATGGCACGGTCGCGCCGAGCATGGTCCGTGCCCTTTCTGGGTACCGAGTCTGGCGGAAGATGAGAATTGCCTTAGTCTTGATTTGGGCCATTTATCTGGCTCTGTTCCTGCGTTCATTGAAAGGCTCCTTGAAAGCCAAGGAAACCTCGTGGGTCGGTTTGGCGGGGTTGGGGCTGCAGTTTGCGGGGTTGGGCTGCATCCTGTCGTTCCGCCGTTCGCCGGGGACTCCGGGCTACTGGATCGACACCGGGCTCAACAGCCTGGGCATGGCTTGCGCGGTGGCAGGAGTGGTCGTCACCCGAGCCGCGCTGCAGCGTCTGGGAGAGCACTGGAGTATGACTTCACGCCTTCGCCAACAGCATCAGTTGATCACCGACGGGCCCTTCGCCCGCGTCCGTCATCCTCTCTATCTCTCCTTCTTCCTGCTCACCCTCGGGACGGCCCTGACGGTGTCGGACTGGGTGGGAATGGCCCTGGGACTTCCCCTCTCCCTGGCGGGTGCCGCCCTGCGTGGACGAATGGAAGACCGACTCCTGCGGCGCGAGTTCGGAGAGCAGTTTGAACGCTACGCCGGCGAGGTCCCTTTTCTATTGCCCGATTTTCTGTCAAGATCTTCTTCCAGAGAAGGCTGAAAGGAAGACTTGTGGCTGGAGAATCACTTTCGGACGTCTTAATCGAGGAAGCCTCCGATTATCTGCGCCGCCGGGTTAGGCGAACGCCTGTTGAGCCGTCCTCCCACCTGAGCGAGATCGTGGGCGCGCCGGTCTGGCTGAAACTGGAGTGCCTGCAGTTGACAGGTTCGTTCAAGATCCGGGGAGCCTACTTCAGTCTCTCCCGCCTCAACGCTTCCCAGAAGGCGCGCGGGGTGGTCACCTGCTCGGCCGGAAACCACGGCAAGGCAGTGGCCTATGCCTGCCGTCAAATGGGCATCGATGCCCGCATCTACGTTCCCTCGACCGTGGACGAAGCCAAGTACCAAGGCATGCTGGAGATGCAGGCCGACGTTGTGCGGACCGAGCACGAGGGCTACGACGAGTGCGAGGAGTATGCTCGCCGTGAGGCCTCTGAGATGGGAATGACCTTTCTGTCGGCCTTCGACGATTGGGGCGTGATGGCCGCCAATGGCGGATCGCTGGCCAGCGAAGTGCTGGAGCAGGCCCCCAGCGCCCGCACTTTCCTGGTGCCGGTGGGAGGCGGCGGACTGGCGGCCGGGTTCGCCCGTCTGCTGGAAGAAGAACAGCCCCAGGCGCTGCTGGTGGCCTGCCAATTGGCGGCCTCTCCCGCCCTGCGCCTTTCCCTTGACCGCGGTCAGGCCGTCACACGGCTTCCCGGCGTCGAGACCTTCGCCGGCGGGCTGGAAGGCGGATTGGGCCGGCTGACCTTCAGCGTCCTCAAGAACCGCGTTGACGACGTGGCCCTGGTGGAGGAAGAGGATCTGGGTCCGGCCTTGCGCTGGATGCTGGAACATCACCAATACTTGATCGAGCCCTCGGCGGCGGTCACCTTGGCAGCCGTCCTCAGCCGTCGAGTGAGCCTGCCCGCCCAGCCTACCGTGATCGTCCTTTCCGGACGCAACGTGGCCCTGGACACCTTGGGCACCCTGCTGAAGGCCCCCGTCCCCGAAACCCTCGAAGCCTTGTCTTGAGCTAAGTCGACTGGGTGTGAGCCGGCCACAACGCTATCTCACGTTCACAGAGGCTGTCGCAAGAGCACGCACAATGACGTCTTCGAAGTTCCGCTATTCCGCCCTTTCAGGGTTTGTTTAACGTTATTAAGCTTACCCAGGGTGTCGCTCGGGCGCTTCGCGCCCTCACTTTACCCTGGGCTGCCATATGGCTCGCCTACAGCGAGCCCCGATTTGCGCTGCAAAGCACCCTAGAGCCGTTCCTGACCGGCTTGGCCGCACTCTTGCGAAAGTCTCTTCAGCGTTCGGGAATGTTCTCACTCAACCCAGAGTGGCGCCTCCCGCTCGCTATGCTCGCGCCGGCTGACTCTGGGCTGCCATATGGCTCGCCTACAGCGAGCCCAGACTTGACTTTCGACGCGGCGCTGGGCTGATAGGGCTAGAACTCGACTTTCCAGCGAGACTCTTCGATGGGCTCGTGGATTGCCGCGGTGGGTAGCGTTGCCGGAGGGGGAACCAACGGCTCGCCGGCAGCGAGGCCCGACTCAACCCCGCTTGAGGGTTGAACTGCGGGCTCAGGAGGGGCTGGTGGCAGCCGGAAGGGAACTCTCAGGAACCTAGCCGAATCCCGATCTGGAGATGAACGTCGGCAGGTTCGAGTCGCTTGGGTTGCCCCTGAGGTAGAATCGGCGGCGGTGGTGGGAGCGATGTTTAACTCCAGGGAGTGACATCATGGCTCGCTCGGTGGGCCGCATTGTGAACTTGGCGGTGCTGGTTCTCATGCTGGCGCTGGCGGCGATCTTCGCCCTCTACATGGTGGACTCGGAGCGCAACCTGCGGGTCCGCGACCTGACCTACGAGGAGTTCCGGCGGCTGTTGGAATATAACCGGCTTGAAGCCGACGCCGAGCATCCCCTGCTGCTCTACAGCAGCTCGGTTGAGGGCCGCTATCTCACCTCCCGGGGCCATACTCAGGCCTTTCGCGCCTTCCTCCCCCAAGATCAGCGGCGCCCGCTCAAACGTCTCCTGGAAGGCCGCCGCCTGCCCTACCGGGAACGTCCCGGTCCCGGCCACTTGCCCGACCCCGTTCCCTAGCGCGCGTTTCTAACAGGTGGTCTGCTGCAGTACCGCACCCATCCGCGCTGCCAGCGTTGCGCTGGGTCGGCCTGCTCGACGTACCTACAGTTCGTTTTGCGGAGCCTCGGTCGCGATGCGTTGTCATCACGGCGCCTGCGGGCCGTCGGGACGACGACCCTGAGAAATGCGGGCTCCGGCATAGGAGGGGGTGGCTGAAAACTGCTGAATTGCTTCTCGGGTGATTCGCATCGAACATGCCCTGGTCATTCGGCAACTCATCTACCCCCAATACCGTGGAGGAGAGCAGCCTCTCACGCCTTTTCACGGGTTTGTCGTCGCGAGGGGCCGCAGGAGCCGTGATGACAGAGCTCAGCGCCGGGGGGTCGCAGAGACATGCTGTGGGGTACGTTGGGCAGGCCGACCGTGCGCAAGGCAGTCAGCGCGGATGAATGCGGCACCGCAGCCGAGCACCCGTGAGAAGCGGGCTGGCTGACCCGTTTCGCGTCGCCGCGCCCGAGCCTCGGCTCGCTTGGCAGTCGAAATCTGAGGCGCAGAGCTAAGCTGGAAGCTTCCTTTCTCGGTCAGCACTTGTTGAGGCACCCACCGGACCGGTTCAAGGTTACCCCTCCGTGCCCCTTCTAACAGTAGGTCAACCGTGGTCACCACGAGAACCCTGGGGCAAATGGCTTCCGTTTTCTAGGTCCATTGCGGGCTCGCTGTAGGCGAGCCATCGGCCAGCCCAGGTTGCAGCCGTCGGCGAGCGCAGCGAGACGCGGCGGAACCCGTGGGTTTGGGGAAGAGAACGAGCGAACGCTGTAAAGCGTGAAATAACGGCATCAGCCGGGCGAAGACGGTTGACAGGCTGGAAGCGGGCTGTCTACCGTAGAGTTTGTGAAGAATCGACTCCGGCTTTTCCTCTTGATGATCACGGCGCTTGCGGGTTGGGGCGTCCTGGGAGTCCTGGCAGCCCAGGAAAGGCCGCCCCTGGTGTTGGTGACCATTGACACGCTGCGGGCCGATCACCTTCCCATGTGGGGGGCTGAGGACGTCTCCACGCCCCATTTGCAGGCACTGGCTGAGCGGTCGGTGATCTTCGAGCAGGCCGTCACCTCGGTTCCGCTGACCCTGCCGGCTCACGCCAGCCTTTTGACCGGAACCTATCCTCAATTTCATCAGTTGCGCACCAATTCTTCGGGACGGCTGTCCCAAGACATCCCCACTCTGGCCGAGATGCTCAAGTCGCGGGGGTACAAGACAGGGGCTTTCGTGGCTTCGGCCGTCCTGGACCGGCGCTACGGTCTGGACAGAGGATTCGACCACTACGGCGATCAGTTCGGACTGGAGGCGCGCTATGCTGGAAAGACAGCCGAACGCACCGCCGAGGCGGTGATGAACGAAGCGCTGAAGTGGATGGGTTCCCACAGCGGCCCCATTTTCGTGTGGATCCACCTCTATGATCCCCATGCCCCCTACCAGGCTCCCGGACGCCATGGCGGGCGCGGCTACAAGGGCGAAATCGAGTATGTCGACACCCAGATCGGACGCCTCAGGTCCTTTCTCAAGGGCAAAGGCTGGGACAAGCGGGCGATGGTGGCGGTGCTCTCCGATCACGGCGAAGACCTGGGCCAGCACGGTGAGCCCACTCATGGCTTCTTCGTCTACGACACGGTCATGCGCATCCCGCTCCTGATGAAATTTCCGGGAGATGAGCACGCCGGAAAGCGGGTGTCGCGGCAAGTGCGAATCATCGACGTCCTCCCCACGCTGCTGCGCGGACTCGACGTTCCCCTGCCGCGCCAGTCGGTGATCCAGGGCAGCGGATTGCTGCCGCTGGTCCTGGGCAAAGAGCGGGGGGAGATGCCGGCTTACGGCGAGAGCCTCTATGCCCGCGTCCACTTCGGGTGGAGCCGCCTGTTCGCCCTGCGCACCGGGCAGTGGAAGTACATCCAGGCACCTCGTCCTGAACTCTACGACCTTGAGGAAGACCCCGGCGAAACCCGCAACCTTTTCGAAAGCCGGCAGGGCATGGCCAACCGTCTGGGCCAGACGCTGCGCGAGCTGCGGGTGCGCTATCAGGGCAGCCGCGACCAAGCCGAGCCGGTGGACATCGATCCCCAGCAGCGCCAGCGCCTGGAGTCCCTGGGCTATCTGAGCACTTCGGCGCCTGTCGACCTCTCCGGCCAAGACGAAGACCTTCCCGATCCCAAGGACAAAATCGAGGTCTATGCAAGCATCTACAGGGGCATGCAGGGTTTTGTGGAGGACCGGCTCAAAGCCTCCCTGAATCATCTGCTCAAGGCTGCCCAGACCGATCCTTCAATGCCGACGGTGCACGACTACCTGGGCCGCGTCTATTCGCGCCTCAACCGTCCCCGCGAGGCCATCGAGTCGTACAAGAAGGCCTTGAAACTCTCCCCCGGGGACTTGCAGGTGGCCACCAATCTGGCTTTCGCCTACCTGCAAGCCGACCAGCCCGAAGAGGCCGTCGAGGGACTGGAAATGTTGACCCAGGTCAACCGCTCAGACTGGCAATCCTGGCATTTTCTGGGAGTGGCGCGCACCCGGCTGGAGCGTTGGCCGGCGGCGGCCGAAGCCTTCGCCAAGGCCCTGGAACTCAAGCCCGGCTCCAAGGACGTGCTCTTCAACTTGGCCACATCCTACGGCCAGCAGGGAGAACATGAAAAGGCCATCCAGGCCTTTCAGCGCTTGGTGCAACTGGCTCCACAGGACCCCCAGGCGCTGGGCGGACTGGCCACCCACTACGAAGCGGCCGGGAAGGAAAAGGAAGCCTACGAGGCCTACCGCAAGGCCATCCAGGTGGCCCCGGACGATGCCGCCGGCTACTTCAACCTGGGTAACTTCTTCGCACGAAGGGGCGGCTGGGAGGATGCCGAGAAGTTCTACCGCGACGCTATTGAGCGCCAACCCGACTTCGCCCAGGCTTACATGACGCTTTCGGTCGTCCTGCACCGCCAGGGCAAGGTGCGTGAAGCGGCTGAGTGGGAGCAGAAGGCCCGCCGCCTCATGTCTCCGCCCCGCTGAAGGTCCGAGGCCAGCCATGAGTGATCCCTTCGAGCAGCATCTGCTGGGTTTCATCGGTCGTCACGGCTTGATCAAGCCGGGATCGAGTCTGGTCCTGGCCCTTTCCGGCGGGCCTGATTCGACGGCTTTGGCTCTGGCTCTAAGCCGCCTGCGCCGTCCTCTGCAGGTCTCGCTGCAAGCCTTTCATCTCAACCATCGCCTCAGGGCCGAGGAGTCGGACGGCGACGAAGAGTTCGTGCGCGACCTGTGCCGCAAGCTGGAGATTCCCCTGCAAGTCGCGCGGGCCGACGTGCGGCGTCTGGCCCGCGAGCGGGGCCAGAATCTGGAGGCCTGCGCCCGCCAGATGCGTTATTCGCTGCTGGCCGAGAGC
Source organism: Acidobacteriota bacterium (assembly GCA_035471925.1). Classification (GTDB taxonomy): domain Bacteria; phylum Acidobacteriota; class UBA6911; order RPQK01; family DATIPO01; genus JANQFM01. Next base: position 29,384 of record DATIPO010000388.1, on the reverse strand, counting down.
GCCGTCGAAGAGTCCGTCCAGGACCGCCGGGAGATCCTGGCAGCGACCGGCCACACCCAGGACGATCAAGCCGAAACCCTGCTCCTGCGGCTGTTGCGGGGAGCGGGCAGCGGGGGCTTGGCCTGTATGCGTCCCCGCAGGCGATTTCGCCATCCCGCCGGGCTGACGTTGCTGCGTCCGCTGCTGGAAACCTCGCGCCTGCATGTCGAGGATTACCTCAGCCGCTGCCAGCAGGACTTCCGCAGCGACTCCATGAACCGCGACCTGCGTCTGGACCGCATCTGGGTGCGCCTGCGCCTGCGTCCGCTGCTGGAAGAGCGGATCAACCCCTCGGTGGGTCCCGTGCTGGCCCGCAGCGCCCGACTTCTGGCGGAGCTGGCCGACTGGCTGGGCGCACAGGCAGACGAATTCCTGGATGCTCAACTCAGCCGCCAGGAGGACGAGTGGGTTTTGTCCGCCGGTCCCTGCAACGATCTCCACCCGGCCTTGCGCGGGGAAGTGCTGCGCAGGGCTTGGAGGCGGGCGCTGGGCGAGGAGCCCGATGAGTCGCCCGAAGAATCCGAGCAGGCAGCGGCCATGCAGATTCTTCAAGCCCGTTATCAGCAGGTGGAGCAAATGAAACGGATCGCCGCCGACCCCTCGGGCGGGGAGGTCCACCTGGGCCAGGGTTGGCGCATGCTGGCCGAATTCGGGACGTTGCGCCTGACCCGCCGCCGTCCCGTGCCCCGTTTCCAGCGGACGCTCAGCGTCCCGGGCGAGACTCACATTCCCGAACTGAGCGCGACCTTGCGTCTGCGCCGCTCTCCTGACGCCGATCAAGCCTCGCGCGCCCGAGCCGTGCTGAGATTGCCCGAAGAGCGCGTGGTGGTGCGCAACCGCCGTGCCGGCGACCGTTATCATCCCGCCGGCACGGCGCGGGAGGAGAAGCTCAAAGACCTCTTGCAAGAGGCCCGCATTCCCCGAAGCCGGCGAGATTCCCTCATCCTTTTGCTGTCGGACAACGTCTTGTTATGGGTGGAGGGCCTGCCGCCGCGTGCCGGCCGCCAGGTCACAGCCCAGGATACCGAGGCGGTTTCAGTGGAGGTCGAGGAAGGGCCTCGATCGTCCTCGGCGTAAGAAAGACGGCGAAGCGTGAAACCCACGAAAGGGTTCAAACGTTTATAATGAAGGAACGAGAGGGGCGGGAAGAGAGGACCTCGAAGGTCCGGCGCAGTTGATCGCAAGGTTGATTTCCGCACAGCGGGCCCAGCGCCCGAAACATTCCCGTCCTCTTCGCGGCTGTCATGCAGGACCCGGGCCTGAGCCGGCCCGAAAATGCTCTTGGTTGTTATAATGAAGAGCTTGGCCTTGTATGGCTTTCGGAGGTTATGTGCTGAATTCAACTGCCAAGAACGCCTTTCTTTGGATCTTTATAATCGTCGCCGCCATCGCCCTCTGGCAACTTTTGGCGTCCATGAACAACAGCGGTTCTGAGGAACTGTCCTACACCCAATTCATGGACTACGTGGAAAACGGCGCCATCAGGAGCGGCCCCTCCAACCCTGTCGAGATCGAAGGCAACCGGGTTGAAGGATTCTTTATCGATCCCACCGCGCCAGAGTCCGGCGAGCATAAGTTCAAGGCCTTTATTCCCGGTGACGGGGCGGCCGACGTGGGCGACAAGCTGCGCGAGAAGGGTGCCGTCGTTCAATACGCCGACCAGGACGAAGGCGGCTGGATGACTCTCTTCCTTACGGCTTGGTTCCCCATTCTCCTTTTCGTGGGCTTCTGGATCTTTCTCATGCGCCAGATGCAAGCCGGCGGAAACCGCGCTCTTTCCTTTGGACGCAGTCGCGCCCGGCTGACCACTAACCAGCAGAAAAAGGTCACTTTCAAGGACGTGGCCGGGGTGGACGAGGCCAAGGAAGAGCTGCAGGAGATCGTGGAGTTCCTCAAGGAGCCTCAGAAATTCCAGAAGCTGGGCGGACGCATTCCCAAGGGCGTCTTGCTGGTAGGACCTCCGGGGACCGGAAAGACCCTCTTGGCCCGGGCCATTGCCGGCGAAGCCAACGTCCCCTTCTTCAGCATTTCGGGTTCCGACTTTGTGGAGATGTTCGTGGGCGTGGGCGCCAGCCGCGTACGGGACCTGTTTGAACAGGGCAAGAAGCACGCTCCCTGCATCATCTTCATTGACGAGATCGACGCCGTCGGCCGCCACCGCGGAGCGGGTCTGGGCGGCGGACACGACGAGCGCGAGCAGACTCTCAACCAATTGCTGGTGGAGATGGACGGCTTCGAGTCCAACGAAGGCGTCATTCTCATCGCCGCCACCAACCGTCCCGACGTGCTCGATCCGGCCCTGCTCCGCCCCGGACGCTTCGACCGCCAAGTGGTGGTCAATCTGCCCGACATCCGCGGACGAGAGGGCATCCTCAAGGTGCACACCCGGCGCATTCCGCTCCACGACAGCGTTGATCTGAGCGTCCTGGCCCGCGGAACTCCCGGCTTCTCGGGCGCCCAATTGGCCAACATGGTCAACGAAGCGGCCCTGATCGCCGCCCGTCACAACCGCAAGGCCGTCATCATGTACGACTTCGAGGAGGCCAAGGACAAGGTCTTGATGGGCAAGGAGCGGCGCTCCATGATCATGTCGGAAAAGGAGAAGCGCAACACCGCCTATCATGAGGCCGGTCACGCGCTGGTGGCCTATATCCTTCCCGAGGCCGACCCCCTCCACAAGGTCACCATCATCCCCCGAGGACGAGCCCTGGGCGTGACCATGCAGTTGCCCGAAGAAGACCAGTACAGCTATGCCCGCGAGTACATGGAGAACCGCATCGCCATTCTGCTGGCCGGACGCATCGCCGAGGAAGAATTCCTCGACAGTTGCACCACCGGAGCCTCCAACGACCTGGAGAGGGTGACCGAGTTGGCCCGCAGGATGGTGTGCGAGTGGGGCATGAGCCAAGAGATGGGCCCCCTGACCTATGGACGCAAGGAAGAGCAGATCTTCCTGGGACGCGACATTCAGACCCATCAGGACTACAGCGAAGCCACCGCCATCAAGATCGACGACGAAGTGCGCAAGCTGGTCAACAAAGGTTACGAGCAGGCCCGCGGCATCCTCAGGGAAAACAGTGATGAGCTGGTGCGTCTGGCCGAGGCCCTGCTGCAATACGAAACGCTGAACAAGGACGACATCGAAGCGGTCATCAACGGCGAAGCCATCCAGCGCGACGACGATGACGGTTCTTCGGCCAAGCCCCAGGCCGAGAAGGCGCCTGAGAAAGACAAGAAGAACAAGGAAGAAGAATCCTTGCCGCCGTTGGTCAACCCCAACGACAGTCCCGCACCGGCCTGATGACCCAAGACCCACCCCGGCGGATCCGCTGCCCTCTTCGCCTGCGGGGACGCACCATCGAAACTGGCCGGCGGACGCTGGTGGTGGGCATCCTCAACCTGACTCCCGACTCCTTCTACGACGGCGGACGCCACCACCAGGGCCAAGCCGCCCTGCGCCGGGCGGGTGAAATGGTGGATGAGGGCGCCGACTGGATCGACTTGGGCGCCGAGTCCTCGCGTCCGGGGGCGCAGCCCGTTTCCCAGCAGGACGAGCTGGCCCGACTGCTTCCCGTCCTCAAAGCTCTGCGCCGCGAGTTCGACATTCCCCTCATGGTCGATACTTACAAAGCCGAAGTGGCCCGCGCCGCCCTGGCCGAGGGGGCCGACCTGATCAACGACATCAGCGCCTTCCGCCTCGACCCTCAGATGCCGCGGGTGATGGGCGACAGCGACGCCGGCTGCCTGCTCATGCACATGAGGGGACAGCCCGCCGACATGCAGAAAATCGCCCCCAGCCCCGACATCCTGGCCGACATCGATTCCTACTTCGAACATGCCCTGAGAGAAGCCTCCGCCCACAACATCGGGCATGATAGAATCATCCTTGATCCCGGCATCGGATTCGGCAAAACGGCGGACGATAACCTGCTCATTCTCAATAGGTTGCCTTTCTTACAGCGATTCGGAAGACCGGTCTTGGTCGGAACTTCCCGCAAGAGCTTTATCGGCAAGGTCCTCGATCTGCCGACGGAGGAAAGACTGCTGGGTTCGGTGGCTTCGGCCGCCGCTGCCGTGATGCGCGGCGCTCACTTGGTCCGCGTGCATGACGTGGCTGCGACCAGACAGGTCGCGGACATCTTGGACGCCGTCCTTTTGGAGAGAGTGAACGAGAGATGACGGAAGTGTTTGAAGCCCTGGCGCGCATGGGATGGGTCGACGTGCTCGACATCCTGGTAGCCACCTTCCTCATCTACCAGGTCCTGCTCCTGATCAGGGGCACGCGCGGATGGCAGATGTCGCTTGGAGCGGCCGCCCTGCTGCTGTTCTACTACTTGACGCGAGCCCTCAACATGCAGACGGTGGGGCTCTTTCTAGACTACTTCATCACCTACTTCATTTTTGCTCTCATTGTCATCTTCCAATCCGAGATCCGGTTAGGACTGATCCAATTGGGGCGGGGCAGTTTCCTCAAGCGGTTTTTTGAGAATCCGGTGCCGCTGCGCTACGACGAAGTGGTGCTGGCCGCTACCACCCTTTCCAGTCAGCGTATCGGCGGATTGGTCGTCATCGAGCGCGAGATCGGACTCAAGAACTACATCGAAAGCGGCATTCGTCTTGACGCCGCTCTCACCTACGACTTGCTGGTCACGATTTTCAATCCCAAGTCGCCTCTTCACGACGGTGCCGTCATTATCAGCGGCGACCGCATCTCGGCGGCTGGATGCTTCCTGCCCCTGACTCTCGATCCTTACCTGAGCAAGGAGCTAGGCACCCGCCATAGGGCCGCCATCGGAATCTCGCGCGAGACCGACGCGCTGGCGGTCGTCATCTCCGAGGAGACGGGAAAAATCTCGCTGGTGGTGGACCGTGAAATGACCCGCGGACTGGACGGTCCGCGCCTGCTCAAGCTGCTCAAGCGGCACCTGGACCCGGCTGGCAAAGAAGGGTCAGGCGAGTCTGCTGAGGGAGGCTCGACGTCGGGACGCAAGTCCAAGAAGCGCTCCCGGGAGACTTCGGGACGGAAAAAGCTCGGCAAAACCAAGGGAGCTTCCACCTCCTCCTTGCCTGAAGGAGGAGAAGCCACCGGCACCAGCCCCTCGACATCATCATGATCAACTGGCGCGACTGGATCACCAACAATGCCGGCCTCAAGCTGGTTTCGCTGCTGCTGGCCACCCTGCTCTGGTTTCAGGTGGCCAGCCGCCAGATCGTGGAACGCGATATCAGCATGCCGGTAGAGTACGTTAACCTGCCCGACAATCTGGCCATTGCCAACGACCCTCCGCGCCAAGTGGACGCCCGAGTCCGCTCCCCGCGCAACCTGACCGGCGACGATCTGTCGGCCATGGTCATGAGCATCGATTTGCGCGACGCCGACGTGGGGCGTCGAACCGAGAGATTGCCGCCTGTAGTCAACAAGCCCCGCGACCTGCAAGTGCTGCAACTGAGCCGTCCCACTTTGATCGAGATCCTCATCGAGCCCAAGGTGGAACGCCTTCTCCCCGTCGATCCCCAGTGGGAAGGCCAGCCCGCCGATACTTTCCTCTTGGTCGAGATTGTGGCTTCGCCGGCCCGGGCCACCGTGTCCGGACCCCGCTCGGCCGTGGAAACCGTCGAAAACGTCAAGACGGTGCCCATTGACATCGCCGGGCGGACCGAGTCTTTCGTGGTGCGCAAAGAACTCCTGGTCGAGCAGGAAAGGGTGCGGGTCATTGAAGAATCGGCTCTTTTGCGGGTCCACATCGAAGAAGAGCGCCGTCCCGTGACGCTGACGGGCATCAAAGTGGAGATCATCCCTCCCGATCCCAACGCCCGCCTGCGCAGCGAGACCATCAGCGTGGAGGGCAGCGTCCCGGTTTCTTTCCAGGGCGAAATCGATGCCACCATCTTTCAGGCCGTCGTCTCCACCCAGAATCTTCAACCCCAACGCTCCTATCAGGAACTGGTTCCGCGCGTCGTGATTCCCGAACGCTACGCCATGTTCCGCATCAGCGAAGTCGAAAGCGTCGAGGTGAGGAAGACCCAATGACGGCTGCCCAGTCGCTCTTCGGAACTGACGGGATCCGCGGGCGGGCCGGACGTCCGCCGCTGGACCCATCCACCATCCGCCGCATCGGATTGGCCCTGGGCTCGGTTTTCAGCGGCCGCCTGTTGATCGGACGCGACACGCGCCTCAGCGGCGTCTGGATGGAGGAGGTCCTGTCGTCGGCCCTGCATTCGGCGGGTTGCCGTCCTCATGCGCTGGGGGTAATCAGCACCCCCGCCGTGGCCCACTTCACTCGCCGCGATCGCCAAGCGGCGGCCGGCATCGTCATCTCCGCTTCCCACAACCCCTACCGCGACAACGGACTCAAAGTCTTCGGTCCTCAGGGAGAGAAGCTCTCGTCGGTCCAGCAAAAGCGGGTGGAGGAAACCGTCCAGGCCTTGCCGTCGGATGAAGCGGTGGGCGAACAGAAGGCGGCCCGAGATTCCATCGAGGACGGCCAAAGCCCGTGCGAAGAGGAGGATGTCGAGACCGAGTTGCTGCTGGCGGCCGATCCTGAAGCCCGCCAAGACTATCTCGACTTTCTCGCTTCGGCAGTCGCCCCCGGCGCCCTCAAAGGACTGAAAGTAGTGCTTGACTGCGCCAACGGTGCGGCCTACCGCAGCGCGCCCATGCTTTTCCGACGGCTGGGGGCGGAGGTCGTGACCTTGGGTGCCGATCCCGACGGACGCAACATCAACGAGGGCTGCGGCGCCATGCATCCCGAGCCCATGGCCCGCCGGGTCATGAGCGAGGGAGCTGATCTGGGAGCCGCCTTCGACGGCGATGCCGACCGCCTCATCCTCAGCGACGAGGCCGGACGCTTGCTGGACGGCGACCACATCCTGCTCATGCTGGCCCGCCAGATGATGGCCGCCGGCAAGCTGCCCAAACGCACCGTGGTGGCCACCGTGATGTCCAACCTGGGCCTGGAAAAGGCGCTGGCTCGGGACGGCATCCGCCTGTTGCGTACCGCCGTGGGCGACCGTTTCGTGTGGGAGGCCATGAAGGACGGCGGTCACCCCCTGGGCGGCGAACAAGCCGGCCACATCATTTTGGGCGAAATGCTACCCTCCGGAGACGGCCAATTGGCGGCCGTGAAAATCGCGGCCTTGGCGGCAGCGGGCCGCGAGACCTTGTCGGGGCTGGCCGACTCGATGGTCCGCTACCCCCAGTTGCTGCTCAACGTTCCCGTCGCCTCCAAGCCCGATTGGAGGGACATTCCAGCTCTGGCTTCCCAAGTCGACGAGGTGGAGAGCGAACTGGCCTCCAAGGGGCGCGTGCTGGTCCGCTATTCGGGGACCGAGCCTAAGGTCCGCATCATGCTGGAAGGCGAGCCGGGCTATGATCTGCAGCCGTCCGCCCGCCATCTGGCCGAATGCTTTCGCCGAGAATTGGGGGAATGAGTGTCCGCCCTGGAAGACAAAATCAAGAGCCGCCCCGAAATGCTCAGCGAGCGCGGCCGACTGCGCCGGCGGGGACTGCGGCTGGTCTTCACCAATGGTTGCTTCGACCTGCTCCATCCCGGCCATGTGCGCTATCTGGAACAGGCCAAGTCGCATGGCGACGTCCTGCTGGTGGCCCTCAACTCCGACGCCTCGGTGCGGCGGCTCAAAGGCTCCTCCAGACCGGTCCAGGATGCACCGGCCCGAGCCCTGGTGATGGCGGCTTTGGCCTCGGTCGACTATGTGACCTTCTTCGAGGAAGACACGCCGGCCCAGATCATCGATGAACTCGTCCCCGACGTGCTGGTCAAAGGAGGCGACTGGCCCCTCGACCAGATCGTGGGACGCGAGACGGTGGAAGGCGCCGGAGGGCAGGTGCTCTCCATCGATTTCCAGCCGGGCCACTCCACAACCGACATCATTCAACGGATTCGTCATGGCGCGGGAAACCACTAACAGCTCAGCCTCTTCCGCCGAACAGGAGCGGCAGCATCCCATCCTGGACCGCCTGTCTTCGGCCTTGAAGATCGAAGAAGGCGTTCTGGGAGGGCTGCACCCCGCCGATACGGCCCTGCTGCTGGCGGCTCTGTTTCACTCTCGGCAAAACAAACTCCTGCTGTGGATCTGCCGCGACAATGCCGAAGCCGAGAAGCGAGCTCAGGACCTTGGCTTCTTCCTGCCCCGCCGATGGCGCCCCAACGTGGTGATCCTGCCTGAAACCGAAGCCGACCCCTACCGCGGACTCTCGCCCCATCCCGACATCCTGGCCCGCCGCGCGCTGGCACTCTGGAAACTCACCCATCTGTCGCGGGCTCTGGTGGTGACGACAGCTTCGGCGGTCAGCCGGCGCCTGCCTTCCCGGGCCAACTTTCTCAGCCACTGCCTGCATTTGGAAGTGGGGGCCATGATGCCGCGGGGCCATCTGGTGGAAAAGCTGCGCGAAGTGGGTTACCTGCAGGAAGATCCCGTCAACGAAGAGGGCGAGTTCTCACTGCGGGGCGGCATTATCGACGTCTACTCTCCCTCGCGACGCCATCCGGTGCGTATCGAGTTCTTCGGCGACGAGGTGGAGTCGATCCGCGAGTTCGATCCTTCCACTCAGCGCTCGGTGGAGCTGGTGCCTCAGTGCGAGATCATCCCCATGCGCGAGATGCCGGTGACCGACAGCGAGATCCGCCGCTGGCACGAAGAGGCGCCCGAACACTGGAACGAGGTGCGTTTCGCCGAAGCCTTGCGGGAAAAGCGCCAGTTCACCGCAGACAAGGAACTGTTCAACGGTTTCGAAGCTCTTTTCCCGCTGGTCGTGGACTGCGGGTCGCACCTTTTCGACTATCGACCTCAAGGTGAGACCGCCGAGGACTGGCGGTGGGTGGTCTCCAGTCCCGAACAAGTCCTGGACGAAATGCGCGACCGCCTTCAAAGGTGTCGCGACGACTTTCAGATCCGCGGGGAGGACGGCGATCTGGCGCTCCCCCCCGAGCGTCTCATGTGGACGGAGAGGTGGTGGAAAGAGCGTCTCCGATCCCAAAGTGTCCTTTCCGTCGATCCTCGTCCTGGCGAGCCGGAGGACTTTGCCTTCGACTTCCAAACCGAGCGCAAGTACCATGGACGCCTGCCCGACTTGGTGGCCGACCTTTCGAGTTGGAAAGAGGAGGGCGGACGCATCCTCTTCGTCATGCACACCCAGGGCATGGCTGAACGCCTGCACGACATCCTTGGCCAATACGACATTTCCGCCGCCCAAGCCGAAGGCTTCGAAGATCTCTCAGCGCAAGTCAGCGTCCTGCAGGGACGGCTCTCCCACGGCTTTTACTCCCCTTCGCTGGGAGTCCATCTGCTGACCCAGCAGGACGTCTTCGAAGAGAGCAAGTTGCAGCGCCCGGCCCGGCGTCCTCCCAAGCGCGATCTGACGGGGACGTTTCTGTCCGACTTCCGCGACCTTCGGGAGGGCGATTACGTGGTCCACATCGATCACGGCATCGGCCAGTACCGCGGGCTTAAGCAGATCGGAGTGGGCGAGGACTCCAAGGAATTCGCTCTGCTCAGCTATTATGGCGGTTCCAAACTCTACGTCCCTATCGACCGCCTCGACTTGGTTCAGAAATACAGCGCGTCGGGCGACGCCAAACCCTCCCTTGACCGGCTGGGAGGCGCGTCCTGGGAAAAGACCAAGAAGCGCATCAAGAAGTCGATGCGCGATATGGCCGACGAATTGCTCAAGCTCTATGCCCAGCGGGCGGTGGTCAAGGGACATGCCTTTCCTCCCGACGATGAGCTGATGCGCGAGTTCGAGGAGTCCTTCGAGTTCACCGAAACCGAAGACCAAGCCGCCGCCATCCGGGACGTCAAGGCCGACATGGAAGCCGATCAGCCCATGGACCGCCTGATCTGCGGCGACGTCGGCTACGGCAAGACCGAAGTGGCCATGCGGGCTGCGTTCAAGGCCGTCTGCGACAACAAGCAGGTAGCCATTCTGGCCCCCACCACCGTCCTGGCGTTTCAGCACTTCAATACCTTCAGCGAGCGCATGCAGGGCTTTCCCGTCATCGTCGAGATGATCAGCCGCTTCCGCAGCCGGCAAGAGCAGAAGGAGATCCTCAAAAAGGTCGAGGCGGGGACAGTGGACATCCTCATCGGCACCCACCGGCTGCTTTCCAAAGACGTTCAGTTCGACCGCTTGGGTTTGGTCATCATCGACGAAGAGCAGCGCTTCGGCGTGGCCCACAAGGAAAAGCTGAAGAAGCTCAAGACCAAGGTTGATGTCCTCACCCTTTCGGCCACTCCCATTCCCCGCACCCTCAACATGTCGCTGATCGGTCTGCGCGACCTTTCCATCATTGAAACGCCGCCCCGAGACCGTCTGGCCATTCAGACCGTGGTGCTCAAGTTCTCGCGCCAGATCATCCAAAGTGCCATCGACCTGGAACTCAAGCGCAAGGGACAAGTCTTCTTCCTCCACAACAGCGTCGAGACCATCCACTCCATCGCCCAAATGGTGCAGGACAGCGTGCCCGAAGCCAGAGTGGCCATCGCCCATGGCCAGATGCGCGAGAACAGTCTGGAGAAGGTGATGCTCGATTTCGTCGACTACAAGTACGACGTGCTGGTTTGCACAACCATCATCGAGAACGGACTCGACATCTCCCGGGCCAACACCCTGGTGGTCAACCGGGCCGACCGTTTCGGTTTGGCTCAGCTCTACCAGTTGAGGGGACGCGTGGGACGCTCCAACCGGCGTGCCTACGCCTACCTTCTCATCCCCACCGAAGAGGTGCTGAGCAGCGACGCCCGCCGCCGGCTCAAGGCCATCCGCGAGTTTTCCGACCTGGGGGCAGGCTTCCGCATCGCCGCCCTGGATTTGGAGATCCGCGGAGCCGGCAATCTTCTAGGCGGCGAGCAGTCGGGCCAGATCAACGCCGTGGGCTTCGAGCTCTACAGCAAGCTGCTGGAGCAGACCATCGGCGAACTCAAGGGCAAGCCGCTGGAGGATGAAGTGCAGACCTCCATCGACCTGCGCCTCGACATCCAGATCCCCGATCACTACATCGAAGACTCCAATCAGCGCCTGTGGCTCTACAAGCGCATCTCCAGCGCTTCCGATGAGCAGGCGCTGGAGAGCCTCCGGGACGAGACCGTCGATCGTCACGGCAAGCTTCCCCGCTCGCTCTCCAATCTTTTCGGGCAGGCCCGCCTGCGTCTGGCAGCGCGCCGCCTGAGAGTGCTTTCGATCGACCGCAAGGGTTCTGAGCTGATGCTCAAATTCCGCCACGATACGCCCGTCCAGCCGGAGCAGATCATTGAATTGGTGAAGGCCGGACGCGGAGTGTCGCTGACGCCTGAAGGGGTCGTGATCCTGCAAGCTGACACCTCGCGCGTGTCGGAAATCTTCGAAAGCGTGCACTCCTTACTTGGAGAATTGGCTGTGCTACAATGAAGGGCTTTGCGGAGCACCTCTTGCAGCAGGGCTTTCGGCAAGGGCCGCAAGAAGAGGGAACCACTGGATGAGAGATCGCCCCATTCGAATCCCATATGCGCGATTGGCCTCCGAAGTGCGCCGAATTGGGGGACTGTACCTGCTGCTGATGCTGGCTCTGGGAGGCTTCTCCTGCCGCGGCGACTCGGCGGATCCCGTATCCGATCCAGCTTCTCGACAAGACCTCATTCCCCTGGTTGAAGTCGACGGCCAGGTGATTTCAGAGGGCGAATTCGCCTCTTTCGTACGGCTCAACGGCAGCCCCGGGACTCATACGCTAAGCCCCGAAGAACGATTGGGGCTGTTCGAGAACATGCTCATCGACTACCTTCTTGACCGCAAAGCCCAGGCTGAGAGTATCGAGGTCAGCCCGGCAGAGATCGAGGAAGCCATGAACCGCTGGATGCCCCAAGTGGACGATACCAGCGCCGCCCAGCCCCTGGTGGGCCGCTTTCTCAAGGGCCAGAAGCTTCTGCGCTCCCGCATCTACGGTGACCTGGAGGTCAGCCCGCAAGAAACGCGCCAACATTACAACCGTCACTACAAGTCTTTCGAGGCCGGAGACCGCGTGCACCTGCTGGAGATTCTGCTTCATGACCGGGCTCAGGCTCAACGCTTGCGCGAGGAACTGCAGCCCGGCGACATGAGAGCCTTCCGGCAAGCGGCCAAGCTCCACTCTGAGGCCGCGGCCGCGGCTTCCGAGGGTGATTTGGGACTGGTGGAGCGCGGGTCCTTGCCAGCTCCTTTCGAAGAGTTCGTCTTCAGTCTCAAGCCTGGCGAGGTCAGCCCGGTTTTCGAATCCGGCCACGGCTTTCACCTCTTCATGGTGGAAGAGGCCATCCCCCGCCACCAGCAGAAGTATTACGAGGTCCAGAAAGAGATTTATGTCAAACTGCTGGCTGAGAAGGAACGACGCGCGCTGGACGAGTTTTTGAAACAAATGATCCGCGATGCATCCATATCGATATATGACGAGGAACTGCGGTCGGAATGGAGGAAGCGACATGCTGAGACGCGAAGCTGACGGCCCGAGCGGGCGCCTGCCGGCCGCGCTGCTGGTCTTGATGACGGTCCTGATGGCCGGCGGCATTCTGCCGGCTCAGGACACCGGCCAAACCAACGGTTCCGCCGACCAAGAGGACACGGTCATCATCGACGAGATCGTGGCCAAGGTCAATTCCGACATCATCACCAAGACCGATCTGGAAGCCGAGGTGAACCGGATCCGCATCGGAATCATGGGGGCCAACGCCAGCGACCCTGAAAAGGGCAAGCAGTTGTTCGATGAGCAGTACCCCAGGATCCTGCGCAATATGATCATCTCGCGGATGATGTACCAGAGGGCCGAAGAGCTGGGCATGTTGGCCCAGATGCAGCAGGACGTCGACGCCTACATCAAGACCAACATCATGGATCCCAACGGCGTCCCCACCATTGACGTCCTCAAGCAGCTCTTGCAGCAGCAGGGGACCAGCTACGAAGACTTCCGTAAGGGCATCGAAGATCAATACGTGCAGTCGCGCCTCAACAACGCCTTCGTCTACAGCAAGGTGACGATCCTGACCGACGAGATCGAAAGCTTCTATCAGGAGAACATCGAGCAATTCACCGAGCCGGCCACCGTCGAACTGGCAGAAATCGTCCTCGATACCGAGGGCAAGAACGCCTCTCAAGTGCGGACTCTGGCCGAGGACATCGTGGCTCGGGTCAAGGCCGGCGAATCGTTCGAGGAATTGGCGCGTCAGTACTCCGACAACTCCGCTACGGCCCAGCGAGGCGGACGCAGCGGCACCTTCACACGCGAACAGTTGTCGGATGTTCTGGCCGAGCCGGCTTTCAGACTTGAGGCGGGACAGGTCACCGATGTCATCGAGACCGACTTCGGATTCGCCATCCTCAAGGTCTTGGGCAAGACGCCGGCCACCCCCAAGCCGTTGGAGGAGGTTCGGGCCCAGATCGTCAATTTCCTGCGCGAGAAGAAAGCCCAGCCCTACCTGAAGCAGTTCCTCGATCAGTTGCGCGACGAGAGCTACGTCTACGTGGCTCCCAAGTACCAGGAGCAATTTGACGTCCAAGAGATTCTCTAAAGAGGCTATGCTGAAAGCATGTCGATGCGATTTCTCGCCGTGCTTGGCCTCTTCAGCCTTGCTCTTGCCGCTCAGCCTTCTCTTCCCCTGGCCCACATCGAAGACGACGGCTCCCTTCCCCTGCACACCCTCTACACGGCGCCCCGCGAGCGCAGCCTCTACGTGCTCGATCAAGGCTACCGCCTGCAGTTGCGGGACGCTTCCCGTCCGCTGGGTCTGCTGACCGACAGCGCCGGCAGCCTGTATTTCTACTTCAAGCGCAACACCCTGTTGGTGGGGCCGCTGGGGGAATACGTGCAGCCGCCCCGCATGCAGGAAAGCTACGCCGACGGGGCGCTGTTTGGCTATTCGCCGCTGGCGGGTCTTGAAGTCGAGCACCGCCTGGCAGTGTTTTCCTCTACCTTGCTGATCCAGGAGCTGTCCATCCGCAATACCTCCGCTCAGGACCAGCAGGTGGACGTCCTGATGCTCCTCGAGCGCGACGAACCCCTGCGTAAGCCTCAATTGAAGGGCCACAACGACACGCTATTCTTCACCCACAAGGAGTCCTGGAAGGACTGGGCCTCGGTGGAGTTGGAGGCCTTTGAAGATGAGTTGGAAGACATGATCCTGCTCGACCGCAAAGTCGATTCCTGGGGAGGGTACAAGGAAGGCGTCTCGCAATTCCTGGCCGAGGCGCGGGGGCCGCACCTGAGTTCCGAGTCGCCCAAGAAGGCCAAGGCCTTGGCACTATCGGTGAATCTGGAGGTGGCGGCGGGCGAGAGCCAGTCTCTGCGGGTGATCAGGGCGGCGGGACTGCGCCACGGCATCATCTGGACCCAGGCCAACCGCATCCTCTTCACCTTCCCCTTTCAGGAAGTCTTCGAGCAGAGCCGCCAGACTTACCAAGGGGCGGCGGAGGAAGCCCGTGACCTGCTTGACTGGCAGGCCCTGTCGCTGGCTCGGCAGATGATGTATCCGCCCGAGGGCGCCGCCGCTTTTCCCTACTTGGTCGATTCGCGCGAGCCTACCTGGGCGGGAGGCCATGACGGGCAGAGCCTCTACAATGCGCTGGCACTGCTGGTGCTGGCCCGCACTGATCTCCCAGCCGCGCGGGACGCCATGCGGCTCTTCATGGCACAGCAGCGCCCTGACGGCTCTTTTCCGCCCCGAGTGGGGCCGTTTCTTCAGGAGTTTCTGGGCAAGAAGTCCTTCCGCCGCGAGTCGCCTCCCCTGTTTGCTTGGCTGTGTCTGCAGCTCCACCGCCGCGGGGAGGACTTGGGATTCTTGCAGGAAGCCTTCGCCGCGGGCGTGCGCCACGCTCAGTATTGGCAGAGACGCCTGGGAGACGGCTTGGCGGATTGGTCTCAACCTCCCGAAGGACTGCCTTACCCTCTCGACCTCAAGGCCACCCGGGACGATCCCGGACTCAATGCCCTGCTGGTCGGACAGATGAAGAGCTTGGCTGAGATGGCCTCCGCCCTGGGGCGCGCAGAGGACGCCGAGGCCTGGCGATCGCGCGCCCACGAGTTGGCCCAGCGCATCAACAGCCGCCTTTGGGACGAAGAGCGGGACATCTACCGTCCGTTGCCGGCCCAGGACGACCCCAAGGCACCCCCCGTGGATTCCATCGGCGGCCTGCTTCCGCTGTGGTCTGGCGTGCCCGGTACGGAGCAAGCCCGTCGTTTGCTGGCTCATGCGCAGGACGGGGGAAGATTGCGCGTCGCCGCGGGCCTGGCTTTGCAGGCCGGTGCATCGGGTCCGAACGTCTCTGCTGCCAACGGATCGCCGGAGGCCGGGCCGGGCGATGGGGACTCGCTCTCCTGCTGCGGTCCGCGGGCGGTCTCCCTCCCGCTCAACTACCTGCTCTGGCTGGGACTGCGCCAGTACGGCTTTGAAGACGAGGCCCGCCGCTTGGAACAAGACCTGCGCTCAGCCGTTCGTCAAGGGGTTCTGCAGCGGGGTTTTTTCAGCGACACTTTTGCACCCGGCGGAGACCGGTCGGAGCCC
Organism: Acidobacteriota bacterium; assembly: GCA_035471925.1. Classification (GTDB taxonomy): domain Bacteria; phylum Acidobacteriota; class UBA6911; order RPQK01; family DATIPO01; genus JANQFM01. The sequence continues at coordinate 13,826 of DATIPO010000388.1, read as the reverse complement.
CGTCCCCACGTGCTGGGCTCGCTCATCGTCCTCTTTCGCGAGTAGGGCCGCCAGGCGTCCAGCAAGCTCTCAAGACGGTGCCGGGTCACAAGGCCAAGAGCCCCACATGATCCCGACCGTACAAGGCGCCGCGGCGAGGAGTCTGCCAAGCGTCCCCTTGCCTTGCCGCCGAGGACTCTTTTAGCCGATACTGGCCCGATGAAGATCATCGCCATCCTTTCCAGCCTGCTTTTTTCCCTCGCCGGAGCGGCTCTGTCGTCGGAGAATCCGCCTCAGGACGACGCCCTGGGCCGAGAGATCGACAGCCGGGTGGAAGCCCTCGAAGGCCAAGTCGTGGCTTGGCGGCGCGACATCCACCGACACCCCGAGCTTTCCAACCGCGAATTCCGCACCGCCGCCAAGGTGGCCGAACATCTGCGTTCCCTGGACATCGAGGTCCAGACCGAGGTGGCTCATACCGGAGTTGTGGGACTGCTGCGCGGGGGACATCCCGGACCGGTTGTGGCGCTACGGGCCGACATGGACGCGCTGCCTGTCACCGAAGCCACGGGTCTTGAGTTCGCCTCCCAGGAAAGATCCACCTACAACGGTGAGGAAGTGGGAGTCATGCACGCCTGCGGACATGATTCGCACGTGGCCATCCTGATGGGGACGGCTCAGGTGCTGGCCTCCATGCGCGAGCACTTGGCGGGGAGCGTGAAGTTCATCTTTCAGCCGGCCGAGGAAGGCGCTCCCCAAGGCGAAGAAGGCGGAGCGGCCCTGATGATCAAAGAGGGCGTGATGGAGAATCCCAGGCCGGAGGTCGTCTTCGGACTCCATATTTCCTCAACCAGCCCGGTCAACACCGTCAACTATCGTCCCGGCGGACTGATGGCCAGCGCGGACGTCCTGCGCATCAAGGTCACAGGCAAGCAGACCCATGGCGCCTCGCCCTTCCTGGGGGTTGACCCCATCGTCACTTCGGCTCAGATCATCCTGGGACTGCAGACCATCGTCAGCCGCCAGATCGACATCACTCAGGCTCCCGGGATCGTCACGATCGGCATGATCCGCGGCGGCGTGCGTTCCAACATCATTCCCAACGAGGTGCAGATGGTGGGCACCATCCGGGCCCTCGATCCTGAGATGCAGGAAGACATCCACGAGCGTATCCGGCGCACGGCGGTTTCCATCGCCGAGTCGGCCGGAGCCCAGGCCGAAGTCGAGATCGACATCGGTTACCCCGTCACCGTCAACGACGAAGAACTCACCCAGGCCGTCCTGCCCACTCTGCGGCGGGTGGCCGGGGAAGACCAAGTGCGTGTGGTGCCGCCCATCACGGGAGCCGAGGATTTCTCTTTTTACGCCCGCGAGGTCCCGGGATTTTTCTTCTTCCTGGGAGCCCAGCCGCCTGACCTGGAGGAGGCCACCGCTCACCACACGCCGGAATTCCTCATCGACGAAGACGCCTTTGACCTGGGAGTCAGAGTGCTCACCAACCTGACCATCGATTACCTGAACGGAGAGATCGAGCGCTGAATCTCAGATGATCAGCGTGACGATCAGAAAGATGGGGACCAGGACCAGCAGGCTGTAGATCATGTAGCCGAAGAAGGAGGGCATGCGCACGCCCGCCTGTTCGGCGATGCTCTTGACCATGAAATTGGGTCCGTTGCCAATGTAGGAGTTGGCGCCCATAAAAACAGCTCCCAGCGAGATGGCGATCAAGAACGGTTCGGAGATGGTGCGTCCGGTCGCCAGCAGGACGGTGGCCGCGCCCTGGGGGTCCATGACCACCGCGGTCTCGAAGAACACCACGTAGGTGGGGGCGTTGTCGAGAAAGCTTGAGAGGATCCCCGTGGCCCAGAAAAAGCCCCCGGGAGAATCAAGCCCCATCTGCGCCCCCCTGGCGTGGAGGATCTCGATGGGGACCTGCATGGTGATGAAGATGCCCGAGAAGAGGGCCGCGACCTCGAGGATGGCGTGGTAGTTGAACTCGTTGGCGGCCCTTGTCCGAGCCTTAGTCGTGATCAGCGAGACGGCCACAAGCAGACACATCAGCGCCTCACGCAAGAAAACCGGAGGATGGAAGGACGTCCCCAGAAAGGACTTGTCGGGCACCACCAGGGCCACGCACAGCACCACCAAGGTCAGCAGCACCAGGTTGTGCTCCCCTTGCAGGCGCAGGCTGCGGACCTGTCTTCGGTCGAGGCGCAGGTCTTCGGGACGCTCGCGTCCGTATTCCACGCGGTCCCAAATGTAGTAGACGGCCAGGATGGCGGTGTTGACGGCCAGCCAGTAGGGCCACAGGTCGAGCGTCCAACTGAAAGGCACCCCGCGCAGATAGCCCAAAAAGAGGGGCGGATCACCAATGGGCAGCAAGAGGCCCCCGCAATTGCACACGGCGAAAATGAAAAAGATCACGGTGTGCTTGATCTTTCGGCGTTCCTTGTTGGTGCTCAACAGCGGACGGATCAGCACCATGGCCGCTCCCGTCGTGCCGATGAAGCTGGCCAGGAGGGTCCCGGTGGCCAAAAAGGCGGTGTTGGTGATGGGATGGGCCTGCAGATCTCCGGTCAGGCTGATGCCTCCGCTGATGACGTAGAGGGAGAAGAGCAGGATGATGAAGGGGACGAATTCCGCAAAAATGGCGTTGCTGAAGGCCGCCCATACGGTCGGCAACCCGGCTGACACCTCGGTCTGGTGGGTGAAATGATTGGCGATGCCGCCGGGGTGGAGGAAGAAGTAGTAGATCAGCGTCACGATCCCCAGCACCGCTGCCAGCATGAAGCGGTTGAGATTGGAGTGCCACCAGTGGGCCGTGGCGCGGATCAGCGGCAAGAAAGCAATGGCCAGCAAGATGGCCGCGAAGGGAGTCACTGCCCAAAGCGGGGGCACATAGGCAACCTCGTAAGCCGCTTCCCCGGCTCCTCCGTGTCCGGCCTCGTGGCGGGGCAGAAAGCCGACCGCCAGGATAATCAAGTAGATGACGACGGCTCCTATGAGGGCATAGGCAACCAACCGGGAATGAGAGCGCATGGCCTCAATGTCGGCCTCTGGCCTGGAGTGCTTTTCCATCGATCCTCGAACTTGTGCTTTCACCTGAACTGCATCGCCGCGAGAGGTTACTTTAGCATATCGGATTAGCGGGTCGAGGGCAGAAAACGGGGTCCGGGAGGCGCTTTTGCCGCCAATTGGGCAGAGGCTGTGGAACTGCCGGCTTTCCTTTCCCCCAGAAATCGATAAAATGAAGTCGGTTTGAGGCTGCAAAAGTCAACTGAGAAAGGGGCGAGCCCGTGCTGATAGGATTGCCGAAAGAAGTTAAAGACAACGAATCACGAGTGGGCATGGTGCCTTCCGGTGTCCATGCTCTGGTGGCCGAGGGCCATACGGTCTACGTGGAGAAAGGTGCCGGACTGGAGTCTGGATTTCGAGACGAAGAATACTCCAGCGCCGGGGCCGAACTGCTGGACAGCGCCGACGAGGTCTATCTCCGCAGCGACATGATCGTCAAGGTCAAGGAACCGGTCGAGCCCGAATACGAGCGCATGCGCGAGGGCCAGATCATCTTCAGCTACCTCCATCTGGCGCCTTTGCCCGGTCTGACCCAGGTGCTGCTCGACCGCAAGGTGACCGGAGTGGCCTACGAGACCATTCCCGACAAGCACGGGCATTTGCCCTTGCTCACTCCCATGAGCGAAGTGGCGGGACGCATGTCGGTGATCGTAGGCAGCTACTACCTCCAGAAGCCGCGCGGCGGACGGGGCGTCCTCTTGGGGGGTGTGCCTGGCGTGTGGCCCGCGAGGGTGGTGATCATCGGCGGAGGAACGGTGGGTGTTAACGCCGCCAAGATGGCCATGGGCCTGGGTGCCCACGTCACCATTCTGGACGTCAATCTCGACCGGCTGCGCGATCTGGACGACCTCTTTTTCGGCAAGATCCAGACCATCTACTCCAATCAGTACAATATTCAGAAGTCCCTCGAAACCGCCGACCTCGTGATCGGGGCCGTGCTGATTCCCGGCGCCAACGCGCCCAAACTGGTCACCCGCGAGATGATCGACGCCACCCAGCCGGGAGCGGTGGCCGTGGACGTGGCGGTCGATCAGGGCGGATGCTTCGAGACCACCCGTCCCACGACTCACAGCGATCCGGTCTACGAGGTCGACGGGGTGGTCCATTACTGTGTCACCAACATGCCCGGCGCTATGCCGCGCACCTCCACCTTCGCCCTCACCAACGCCACGCTTCCCTACGTAAAGAAGATCGCTGAGCTGGGGCTGCAGGGGGCCATCGAGGAGAATCCGCTCCTCAAGGACGGCGTCAACACCTACAAAGGGCACGTCACTTGCCAGCCGGTGGCTGAAGCCCAGGACCGTGAGTACAGTGGCGACGACCTCGCCTAAAGCCGGCCCTTCCTTCGGCGACGGGACGGCCCGGCACTGGACGCTGATCGTTGATCCTGCCCGGCCGGGCGCGGAGAACATGCAGATCGACCTGCGCCTGCTTCTCGATTTGGAAGCTGAGCGGCAGCCCCGCAGCGTCCTGCGCCTCTATCGCTGGAGCCGGCCCACGGTTTCGGTGGGCAAGCACCAGCAGTTGGAGCGGGCCGCTGACTTAGAAGCTTGTGCCCGCCTCGGCGTGCCCGTCGTCCGCCGCCCCACCGGGGGACGCGCCGTCCTTCACGCCCAGGAGTTGACTTACGCCGTGCTCTCCAACGACCCGGCCCTGTTCGGTCGGCAAGGCGTGATGGCGACCTATCGCAGTCTTGCCGCCGCCCTTCAGCAAGCCTTGGGCACGGTGGGGGCCGAGTGCCGCTTGGCGCGTCCCCCTGGCAAAGAAGGGACGTCCGCCCCGCTCGGTGAGGTTTCCCAGGACGTCCTCAGCCCTTCCCCGGCTCGGGGGCGCCAGACGCCGTGTTTCACAGCGCCCAACCGCTATGAACTGCTGGTCCGGGGCCGCAAGGTGGCGGGAAGTGCCCAGAGGCGCCTCAAGCGGGCCTTTTTGCAGCACGGTTCGATTCCTCTTCAGGTCGATTACGCCCTGATGGCCGAGGTTCTGGGCTCGGATCCCCAAGTACTGCGCCGCACCCTGGTTTCAGTCAGTGAGGCGGCCGGTCGCCAAGTCTCCTTCCGGCAATTGGCCCAGGCCATGGCGCAAGCCTTTCGAGAGATCTTTCCGGGTTGCTGGAGCCGCCGCTGCTGACCGCGCCGCAAGGGCAGGCGGCGCTTGGACTTTTTCCCGCAAAATATGGTATATCAATAAGTTAGCTGCTGTTTGAAGGAGCGGTGCGTCAACATGTCTGCTCAACAAGAAATCGATCAGCCTCAACTCAGCGAGCGCGAGCGCAACATTCTCAAGGCCTTGATCCGCGAGTATGTTGAAACCGGCAAGCCGGTCGGTTCGAGACGGCTCACAAAGCTCGATCCAGAGGGGATGAGTGCGGCTACCATCCGCAACGTGATGGCTGACCTGGAAGAGTCGGGCTTCGTGACCCAGCCCCACACCTCAGCCGGACGCGTCCCCACGGCTGAGGGCTATCGTTTTTATGTCGATTCGCTGGTTGAGGCCGGCCCCCTTTCGCGCCGCGATTTGGAGCAGATCAAACGCGGTCTGGCCGATGAAACCGATCCGGCCGAACTGATGAACAAGACCTCCCAGATTCTCTCCTCCTTTTCCAGCAATCTGGGCTTCGTCGTGGCTCCTCCCCTGTCTTCGGTCGTCATCAAGCGCTTGGAGTTCATTAAGATCGCCTCACGCCGCATTCTGGTCATCCTGGTTTCCAAGAACGGCTTGGTGCAGCATCGCGTGATTCAAACCGAGGACGATTGGGAACAAACCGAGCTTGATCAGGCCGGCCGCTACCTGATCACCCATTTTTCCGGCAAGACCTTGACCGAAACCCGTCAGGAATTGTTGGCCATGATGTCGGAGGAGAAGGCCCTTTACGACCGCATGCTCAAGAACGTCATCGTGCTGGGTTCGGCGGGATTGATGGCTCATGAGCAGCAAGAGCAGTCCGATTCCGAGGTCTATTTCGGGGGCATGAGCGGCATCATCGAAAAGCCCGAGATGGCCGACGTCAAGCGCATGATGGGTTTGTTCGAAGCCTTTGAAGAAAAAAGCCGTCTGGTCCAGATCATTTCGGAATGCCTCAAGAAGGACCGCACCGGTCCCGCCGTCACCATCGGACTGGAAGACAGTTTGCCCCAATTGCATGATTGGACCATCATTTCCTCGCCTTACCGCGCCGACAGCCGCGTGATGGGCGGCTTGGGGGTTATCGGCCCTTCTCGCATGGAGTATGAGAAAGCTATTAGTTTGGTAGACTATGTGGCCAAGCTGGTGGGAAAGCTGATCAGCCAGCAGAACTTCTGAGCGGTTGCCGAACGCCCGATTCCTTGCGAATCCCGAAAGAGCATCTTAAGTAGATAGAACCATGAGCAAGAAAGCTGAGAAGCGCGAAGTCAAGTCTGACGAACAAAAGGAACTGCACGATCCCGGCACGGGTCCATCTCCTGAGACCGAGGAGATTTCCGAGGAGATCCGCAGCCAGTGGGAAGGCCGTATCGGCGAGCTGAAACGAGAGCGCGACGAATTCCAAGATCTGCTCCAGCGCAAGCAGGCCGAGTTTGACAACTACCGCAAGCGCACCCTGCGCGAACGCGAGGGTTTTCGGGCCTCGGCGCATGCCGAAGTCCTGCGCGCTTTGCTGCCCATGGTGGACGCCTGTCAAGCCGGCTTCAAGAGCATGCCTGAAGACGAAGACAATCCTCGCTTTAAGAGCTATCGAGACGGCTACATCCTGTTGGCCAAGGAAATCGAGAGGGTCTTCAAGGATTTCGGCGTCGAAGAGGTTCCGGGCGAGGGTCAGCCGTTCGACCCCAACCTGCATGAGGCCGTCATGCGCGAGGAGTCAAGCGAACACCCGGACGGCACGATTTTGGAGGAATTCCGCAAAGGCTACCGCATCGGCGACTACTTGCTGCGTCCCTCGCAGGTCAAGGTGTCGGTGCGGTCCGAGAGCGAGCCCGAGGACGATGCTGGCGAGAAGATTGAAGTCGACATCAAGGCATGAGCCGCCCGATCAGGAGCAGATGTTCTCTTCGTCATCAGTCAGGAGATGACCGTGAAGCGTGATTATTACGAGGTGCTGGGCGTCGACAAGAACGCCTCGGCCGTCGAGATCAAGAAGGCCTACCGCCGCATGGCCCTCAAGTACCATCCCGACAAGAACAAGGGCGACAAGGGCTCGGAAGAGAAGTTCAAGGAAGCGGCTGAGGCCTACAGCGTGCTCAGCAACAACGAAAAGCGGGCCCGCTACGACCGCTTCGGACATTCCGGCTTGGGTCAGCAGGGCTCCAACATCGATCCTGACATCTTCAGCGACTTCGGGGACATTTTCGGCGACTTCTTCGGCTTCGACATTTTCGGCGGCGGACGCAGCCGCCGGGGTCCGCGTCCGCGGCGGGGCGCCGACCTGCGCTACGACCTCGGCATCAGCTTCGAAGAGAGCGCCAAAGGAGCCAAGACCAAGATCAAGATCCCCCGCACTCGGGCCTGCAAGACTTGCGACGGCAGCGGAGCCGACCCCAAGCACGGCGCCCAGACCTGTTCCACTTGCCAGGGACGCGGACAGATCGCCTACCAGCAGGGATTCTTCACTATCTCCCGCACTTGCAGCGCCTGTGGAGGCCAGGGACAGGTCATCAAGGAGAAATGCCCCGACTGCGGCGGCGCGGGACGCCAGCGCGAAGAGCGGGTGATGGAGATGAAGATCCCCGCCGGCGTCTCCCAAGGCACCCGCCTGCGCATCAGCGGCGAAGGCGAGGCCGGGGAAAACGGCGGCCCTCCCGGCGACCTCTATGTGGTGGTCAACGTGGAGGAGCACCCCTTCTTCCACCGTCATGACAACGACGTCCTGTGCGAGATCCCCATCAGCTTTCCTCAAGCCGTGCTGGGAGCTGACATCAACGTTTCCACCCTGGAAGGTGAAGAAAAGATCCGCATTCCCGAGGCCACCCAGACCGGCGACACCTTCCGTCTCAGGGACAAGGGATTCCCCAGCCTCAACGGACGGGGGCGGGGCGATCAAGTCGTCAAAGTCCGCGTTGTCACACCCACTCGGCTTTCCGGAGAACAGCGCGAACTCTACGAGAAGCTGGCCGACCTCTCCGGCGAAGACCATCACAGGGGGACATTCTTCGACAAGGTAAGGGACTTTTTCAGCTAAGGCGGCCGACTGGGTTTGAGCGGCCAAGTTGGAAGCGGGAAGGGAGCCTTGATTTCCTGGGAGCCGACTTGTTCTTGGCAGAAGTTGTCGGCTCTAAGGACGCAGCAGGCGGGTCAAATACCTCAGAAATAGACGGGCTTTTTGCAACTGCCCCATTCTCCCTGCCATCCAACGCGCGATCGTCCAAGCGGCAATGGCATCAGGGGGCTTCAGTACGATAGGAGTCATGACTTCCAGCGGTTTTCAAGGCCTTCGGACAACAGCCAATGACGTCTGGTCCCAACGGCGGAAGTCCTGACTAAAAGAGGGCGATCAAACGCTACAGTAACGGATGACCACTTGGACCCACCTCCGCTTCAAGGTCCGGTTCTCCCAGCGCGAGGAAGCCGCGGCCTTGTTGTGGGCAATGGGGAGCTGCGGCTTTCAGGAGATCGAAGAAGGCGGCGCGGTGACCTTTGAAGTGTACTTCGAGGCCGACCGTCCGCCGGCCCCGACGGCAGAAGAGCTCTCCGCTCAGGCCCAAGCGGCGCAGATCAAGCTTCTGAGCCCGCCCCAGCCGAGGGTCTATCAAGCTGACCCCCAGCAGTGGATCGTCAACTGGAAAAAGAACTACCGCAGCTTCGACGTCGGCGACACCTTCCACATCCACCCCTCCTGGGAGGGGCCCGATTCCTCCAAGCCCATCAACCTGCAAATCGACCCTTCTCACGCCTTCGGCACCGGCACCCATCAATCGACACAGCTCTGCCTGCTGGCCCTGTGCGAACTGGCCTCCGCCCATGCGTCCATGCTCGATGTCGGGACAGGGTCCGGAATCCTGGCCGCCGCGGCCCGTCGTCTCAATCGCGGCCTTGAGATCACCGCGCTGGACAACGCTCCCGATACCGCCGAGGTGGCCCTTCGGCTCTTTGCCGACAACGGCATCCGCGGCGTCCGCCTTCTGACGTGCGAGGTGAGTTCCCTCAAGGCCCGCTTCGACTTGGTGACCGCCAATCTCACCCTGGGCATCTTCCGCCAAATCGCCCACGACTTGCTGCCCCGGGTCGGTCGGACACTCCTTACATCGGGAATAACGGTCGATCAGGAAACGCCCCTCATCAATCTGCTCACGGCCTCAGGCCAATTCCAGTCCTCCCCTCCCCAACGCCTCAGCGGCTGGAGCAGCATCCTCTTCCACCGCCTTCGCTAAGATAAGCAAGGACAGTCTGGCCCAAATTTGAGGCAACCGAGGATCGGCTGGCCCTGAGCTGGGGGCAACAGAGGACGGTCAGCCTTTGTAGCTTGTACCGTAGGGAAGTGAACCCTGGGTAGCGCCAACAGACGACAATGAGTCCTCGTTGGTGGAAACGAAGAGGGTGAGCTCTGGATAGCGGCAATGGAGGACACTGAGAAGTGGGTAGAAGGACAGTGAGGAGAGAACTGAGTAGGAGGACAGTGAGGAGAGAACTGGGTAGGAGGACAGTGAGTCCTGAGCGGCGGCAACGGACGACAGTCAGCGACTGCGTTGAAAGTCAGGTCCGGGCTCGCTGAAGGCGAGCCATAAGGTTAGCCCAGGGTAAAGCGAGCCGCGAATGCGGCGCAGCGGCACCCTGGGTAAGGCAAATGCCTCTGAAGAAACCCTGAGAGGGTGGAATAGCGGTACTTCGAAGATGTCAGGGTGCGTCACTTTGGCGACAGCCTCTGAAAGCGTGAAATAGCGCATCATGAGGGCTTCCCTGGCACCTTGGCCCGCGGCACGTAAAGATCCAGCTCCATTCGAGAAGGTTGAGCGAGCGGACCCCATGCCATAATCTGCTGCCATGTACCGTGCGCTGATTGAGAAGGTCGACATCCAAGCCGGGACAGCCTCCCTGTCCAGCGACGAAGCCCATCATCTCAACCGGGTGCGGCGGCAAAAGGAGGGTGACGAGTTTCTCGGCCTGGACGGAATGGGAGGTCTCTACCGCTGCCGATTGCGCCGCCAGGGACAAGCCTGGGGCGCGGAGATCGTCGACAGCCTGGAGAGCCACACCGAGTCGCCCCTGCACACGGTTCTGGCCCAGGCCCTGATCAAGAAGGACAAGTTCGAGTGGGTCATCCAGAAGGCCACCGAACTGGGCGTCAACCGCATCGTCCCGCTGATCACCGAGCGCACCGAGGTGCGTCCCCGTCCCAAGAGCGCCGAGCGCAAGATGCGCCGCTGGCACAAGATCCTCATCGACGCCCTCAAGCAGTCGGGACGCCTGACGCTCCCGACTCTGGAAGAGCCCCGAGACCTCTCCGGGTTCTGCGCCCAGGACTCCAGCCAAGCCCGCCTCGTCCTCGACGAGGACGGTGCCGTGACCTGGCGCCAAGCCGCTGCCGGCTTCTCGCCCCCTCCCGCCTCCTGCACCCTCTACATCGGTCCCGAAGGCGGCTGGGACGCCCGCGACCGCGAGGTCTTCACCCGCCACGACCTCCCCCGCGTCCTCTTGGGTCCCCGCACCCTCCGCACCGAAACCGCCCCCCTCGCCGCCCTAACCCTCCTCCAACACACCTGGGGCGACTTGTGAAGGACGCCCACGGAGATGCCTCGATCCTCACCTTGCCGCAGGTCTGGCGGCTTGACCGGGCGGATGCCTAAGACTAAACTCCCTCGGATGAAGCGAGCGACTCTTTTGATTTTCGTGACCGGACTGTGTGGGGCGGGTCTTTTGGGACAGCAGCGTCCGCTGGTCACCGAGCCGGCTAATACTGTCGAAGAAGGGCATCTGCTCTTTGACGTGGGATTCGAGTTCTATCAGGACGCTGTTTTTCCCTTTTCGGGATTAGAGGGAGACCTTTCGCGCCTGGGCGTGCTGGGTTTTCGCTTGGGTGTTAGCGAAGATGTCGAGCTGCAACTGCTGGGCACATTGCAGAACTCCCTCAACGTCGACCGGAAGTTCGTCGGCCCCAATACCCCCAATCTCAATTTCAACGACGACGACACCAGTTCGGTCGGAGACTTCACCTTGGCCGCTAAGTGGCGCTTCATGGACGAAGATCTAGGCCGTCCCGCCCTGGCTTTCCGCTTCGGGTTCAAGCTGCCCAACGCCTCCAACGAGAGCGGACTCGGGACCGACGAAACCGACATCTTCGGTTCCTTCCTCTTCGAGAAGACGGTTGGCAAACTGCGGGTGATCGGCAATGCCGGATTGATCATCCTGGGCGACCCTACGGACAATTCCTCCCAGGATGACCAGTTTCTCTACGGTTTCGCCTTGCTCCATCCCGTGGGCACCAATGTCAACCTGCTGGCCGACTTTCATGGACGCGCCGGCGATTCCGGCTTCGGCACCGAGGAGACCTCCAGCCTGCGCCTTGGCGCCCAAGTGAAGACCGGCGGCATCTACTGGGACTTCGGTGCTCACTTCGGCTTCGAAGACGCCGACCCCGACACCGGCTTCTTCATCGGCATCTCCAAAGACTTCGAACTCTGGAGCCCCTAAACTGACTGAGTAGCAACCGTTATTCCACCCTTAAGCCTGGGCGGGAGCGAAACCTAGGGTGCCGCTGCGCCGCTTCGCGGCTCCGCTCTACCCTGGGCTAGCGCATGGCCCCCTCCAGGGAGGCCGACTTGCCATCGTGATGCGGTCCGTGTGGGGGCGGGTGTTGAGCAGATACCCCTTGACCCAGCCGGGCGGGGTGCTTACCAGGCAATTCTCAAGCGATGTCGGTGTGGAGGGATCGGTGTTGCGCAGGCAACCTTGAGCGATGTCGGGGCGTGGACAGGTGGGTGGAGCGCAGAGAAGATGGTGAGCAGTGCGGGCTTGCATCGCGCAACGTAGTGGAAAAGGGCCTCTCGCGGTGTGCGTGAGAGGCCCTTTTGGGTCCATTGCGAGTTCTCGACCGGACGGATAGCGTCTGGCCTGGGTTGATGCTGGGCTCCCTGGGAGAGGAGCCGTCGCGGACCCCCAATCGCCTAGCTGCAGCCGGAAGTGCTGCCGCAGACGGTACAGACGTAGCAGTTGCCGTTGCGCTGCATGAGGTTGCCGCAGAGGCCGCAGGTGTGGGACTCGCCGTTGGCGCTTTCGCTGATCAGCCGCTCCTCGGCCTGATTGCCGCTCTTGTCGTCTTTCAACTGCGAATCAGGAAAGTTGACCTGGACGCCGTCCTCGGTGCGGCTCTTGCCGTTGGGCTTGACCTGCTGGATTCCCAGCGACTCCTGCACTTCGGGGCTGAGATAGCGGCTGGCCAGATAGCGCACCACATAGTCGGGAATGGAAGTGGCGAAACGCACTTGCTCGTTGTCGGTATAGCCAGCCGGCTCGAAGCTCATGTGAGCGAACATGCGCACATAATCCTCGAGCGGGACGCCCCGCTGCAATCCCATCGAGATGGCGATGGCCCAGGCCATGGCCATGCCCTGCAAGGTCGAACCCTGCTTGGCGAAGTTGAGGAAGATCTCACCCAATTCGCCGTCGTCGGGATACATGCCCATGGTCAAGAAGCCCTTGAACCCCTGGATGCGGAATTCGTGCTGATAGGCGGGATGATCTTTGGGAAGATTGCGGTGCAGGGGATTGGGCTCTTCCTTGGCCTTGCGCTCCTTGTTGGACAGCGGCTGCACCCACTTGCACCCGTCGCGGTAGACGCTGACCGACTTCATGCCCTGCTTCCAACCCTGCACGTAGGCCTCTTCAATATCTTCAACGGTGGCCTCATTGGGCAGGTTGATGGTCTTGGAGATGGCGCCCGAGAGGAAAGACTGCACGGCCCCGCACATTTTAATGTGGCCCAGGTAGTGAATGGAGCGGTTGCCGTTGAGGGAACGGTCGGCGCAGTCAAACACCGGCAAGTGCTCCTTCTTCAGTCCCGGAGCGCCTTCGATGGTCTCCTTCTCATGGACGTATTCCATGATCTTGGCCGCTTGCTTCTCGTCGTAGCCCAGCTTGTGCAGGGCTCTAGGGATGGTGTTGTTGACGATCTTGAGGGTTCCGCCGCCCACCAGCTTCTTGGTCTTGATGAGCGAGAAGTCGGGCTCGATGCCCGTGGTGTCGCAGTCCATCATGAAGGCGATCGTGCCCGTGGGGGCCAGCAGCGTCACCTGAGCGTTGCGGAAGCCGTTGCTGTTGCCGGTCTCGATGGCGTCGTCCCAGACCTCCATGGCGGCGTGCAGCAGATTCATGGGCACGCGGGCCGAGTTGATCTTGGAGAGGGCTTCGCGGTGCTTTCGGATCACGCGCATCATGGGGGCGCGGTTGGTCTCGAATCCCTCGAAGGCCCCCATCTCGCCGGCGATTTCAGCGCTGGTGCGGTAGGCCTCTCCGGTCATCAGGGCCGTGATGGAAGCGGCCAGTTGACGTCCCTTCTCGCTGTCGTAAGGCAGGCCTGAGGCCATCAGCAAGGCGCCCAGGTTGGCGTAGCCGAGTCCCAGCGTGCGGTACTCATGGCTGATACGGGTAATCTCGGGTGTCGGATACCTGGAGTTGTCGACGATGATTTCCTGAGCCGTGATCAAGGTGCGGACGGCAGCCTTGAATGACTCGATGTTGAAGGTGCCTTCCTCGTCCACGAACTTCATCAGGTTGAGCGAGGCCAGGTTGCAGGCCGAGTTGTCGAGGAAGACGTACTCGGAGCAGGGATTGCAGGCGTTGATGGGCGCCGTGTTGGGGCA
>DATIPO010000387.1:0-3203 GCA_035471925.1 Acidobacteriota bacterium | reverse complement strand
TCGTCTGGTTGCGCTCAAGGCCGGTTGACCCCGGGCTGGCTTATGCGTCCTTTCAGGGACTGAGAAGGAACTGCCCTGGTCCCGCACCTCCCACTCAGGCACCAGCGCTGCCGTCCATGTCGGGGCTCGCTGAAGGCGTGCAATAACGTCACAAAACGGCTTAGTTGATGTCGTGCACTAGTCGGTCCTCATTACCGCGGCCGGGCTGGAAGAGGAGGCCCGCAGGGCGGGCAGCAGGCAAGCCAGCAGCGCCGCGCCGCTCAGGAGAAGAGCCGAGCTGGCCAAGGCTCCAGCGTCCGACAGGGTAAGCTCAGGACTCCAACTCGGCGGGACCGTCCAAAGGAGAACCGCGCCTAGGAGACCCAGCCCGATACCGGCCAGCGCCGGACGCATGCCGCTGCCGATGACCAAGGCCGTCAGTCTCCCGCGTCCCGCTCCCAGCGCCATGCGGACGCTCAGTTCGCGGCGGCGCTGGGCCACCATGAAAGCGATCGCGGCGTAGGTGCCGGCAGCGCTTAGAATCAGGGCAGCCGCCGCAAATACGCCCATGACGCCAAGAGTGAAGCGCTGGGGAGTTAGGGTCCGGTTGAGGACTTGGCGCATGCTGGCCACTTCGGTGATGGGCAGGTCAGGGTTGGCTTCCCAGATCCTCGACTTGACGGCGGGAAGGACATCGGCCGGAGGAACCGCGGTGCGCACCGCCATGCGGAAATAGTGGGCCGGGCTGTGGTCGAAGAGCAGGTAGATCTCGGGTAGGGGCTGGGCATCCAGTCCCGTCGACAGAATGGACTCGGTCACGCCCACGATCTCCAGAGCGGGTCGAGGCGAGCGGAAGTACAGACTCTCTCCGACTGGGCTCTCTCCGGGCCAATAGCGCGAGGCTGCGGTTTCGTTGATGACGACCAGGGGACGGCTGCCGGCCTGATCGCGGGAATCGAAGAGACGGCCCTCTTTCAGGCCGATGCCCAGCGTACGAAAGTAGTCTGGGTGGATTCGGTGGACGACGGCCATCGGCTGGCTTTTCTGAGCCACCAGCTTCCGTCCCGCAATGTGGAAGTTTGAGCGCCAATCCACGCTGGAAAAGGGAAGAACCGTGTTATAGGCTGCCGACTCGACACCGGGAATCGAGGAGACTTCACGCTGGATCCGGCGGGCAAAAGCGGCCCGCTGGGAGGCATCCTCGAGATAGCCGATGGAAACTTCAAAGGTCAGCAGGTTGTCGACCTCGAATCCAGGATCGACCTGGAGCTGCTCGACGAACTGCCGGGTCAGGACGGCCGCCCCCGCCAAGGGGATGACGGCCAAGGCAACTTGGGCCGCCACCAGTGCTTGTCTGGGACGCTGCGATGCGGGGCCGGCCTGTGAATATCCGCTCTCGTTCAAGCGCCGCGCCGGTCCACCCGCCAACGAGGAGGCGATCAGCGCCAGGAGCACAGCCGCTGCCAAGCTGACCCCTGCGGCTACCAGGGCGGCCCGCCAGTCCAATCCGGCGGCTTTCAAGAGGGGAAAGGCCGCCGCCGCGGCGTGATGAAAGTCTGAGGATTGCAGGCTGCCGGGCATCATTCGAGCCAGCGTACGCACTCCAAGGGCTGCCGCCAGGACGCCCAGCGCTCCGCCGCCCAGGCACAGCAGCGTGTTTTCGGCCAGCGCTCCCAGGAAGATGCGCCCCCGTCCCGCCCCCAGAGCCCGCCGGATGGCCATTTCGCGCCGGCGCAACTGACAGCGGGCCAGAAGCATGCCTGCGGCGTTGACCACGGCGATCAGAAGCACCAGGACCACCGCTCCCTGCAGCAGCCATAGCGCTGAACGCGCTCGGGCCGAAACAACCTGCGGCAGGGGCTCGAGGGCGATTTGCCAGCCCCGGTTGCTGTCTGGATGCTCTTCGGCCAAGGCGGCCGCCAAGGCATTGAATTCCTGACGGGCCTGGTCCAATACCACTCCGTCTTTGAGGCGCCCGATCACGTGCATCCAGCGGGCGTGCCGGGATTGGCCCTCCGTGTCCACCTGCAGCGGAATCCAAGCTTCGACTGCCGGGGTGGGGAAGGCGAAGTCAGGCTTCATGACCCCAGTGACCAGGTAGGGCTCGCCGTCCAGACGGGCCGTGCGTCCCACCACCGCCGGGTCGCCGTCAAAGCGGCGCTTCCAAAGGGAATGGCTGAGGACAACGGCTTTGACGCGCTCGTCGGACTCGGTAAAGGTGCGTCCATGCAGCGGATCCGCGCCCAGTACCCGAAAGAGCCCCGGCTGGGTGGCGACGGCGGGAATGTCCTCGGGCTCGTGATCGCCGGTCAGCACCAGTCCCCAGGCCGTGTACCCCACAAGGCGGCGGAAGGAGCGGTTGCGCTCGCGCCAGTCCGTGAGTTCGGGTATGGAAACGTCTTCGCGATGACTGCCTTGGCGCGGGTTGAAGGTCGACAGCACCTGAATCTCCCAGGGCCGGGGAAAGGGCAGCGGACGCAGCAGCACTTGATCGACGAAGGTGAAGATGGCGCTGTTGGCTCCGATGCCCAAAGCTAGAATCGCTGCCACAGCGAAGGCGTATCCCGGACTGCGGGACAATCCCCTCAGGGCCAATCGAAGGTCCTGCAAAAACCAGCTCACGTTTCGCCTCCTTCTTCTTGTGCCGATCCGCCGAAGCCACTTCCATGTCGGCGCGAATCCGACCAGCCCGGCCAGGACGGAAAGCAGGCCGAGCCCGAGGCATTGCAGGAAGATCAGCACCACGCCCAGGTGGAAAACGAGGCCGAAGCGTCGCGGACCGCCACGCTTCTCGCGGGCCTTCAGGTGCGCCAGGAGCCAATCGGAGCAGGCAGGCCGGAAGACCTCATTGCGCCACGGCTGCGGCAGGAATCCAGCAAGAAAGCGGCCGCTGTCCCGCGCGCCTTCTCGGCGGGCCTGATCCTTCTGTTCCGTAGATCGGTGCTTGTCGTCCTGCTGCGCCTGTTTTGTGCCCAAACTTGGCCCCCTTGACTCTGGCTTCTGTTCCGCCGGGGCGCGATGAAAGCCCTTGGACACCGTTCGCGAGTTCTTTTCCCGGCCCCCGTCAGGCATTGGCCAAGCCCTCGTCCTGTTCCAGTCTGCGCAAGTTGTCGAGGTAGAAATCGCGTGTCTCCCGCAATGCCTCGGTCCCGGCTTCGGTGAGCCGGTAGTGGCGTGTCTTGACGGTTTGCCCGGCCGCTTCGGACTGCTCATACCAGCCCTCC
>DATIPO010000386.1:0-2597 GCA_035471925.1 Acidobacteriota bacterium | reverse complement strand
CCCGACCCCGACCGCGACCACGACCGCGACCCCGACCCCGACCCCGACCCCGACCACGACCCCGACCACGACCCCGACCCCGACCGCGACCACGACCCCGACCCCGACCGCGACCACGACCGCGACCGCGACCGCGACCCGGCGCCAAGGATCGCGGCGTTCACCTGACCACTCTCAACGCAGCGTGCTTCCACTCACACGCGTCCACAATGGCCCCCCGACCCAATGCCACCAACCCGTCCGGGAATGGTTCAGCCTCAGACACATTTCCGGACTTTAGCGCCTCGCTGAAGCGCCCCGTTTCCGGAACCCAGCATGCGTCCCGGAACCACAACTCATGTTCCGTGACGTCGACCAAGGTACCAACGCAAAAGTACGTGACCGTCCGCACCAGGTACGCTGTACCGATTTTCCAGTGCCCCTGGCCAGACCGCTGGGGTTCACTGATGCACCCGAGCGCTTGCTGCAGCTCCCGCACCTGACCTAGTGTCAATTCGTTGATGTCGATCATTTGCTTGTCCTTTCCTTGCTGGCGCTCCGCCGCGCCGTGGTCTTCTCATACCCCTGTTTTTCCAAGAGCGCAACCATGGCGCTCCGGACGGTGACTCTTTCTTGGCCAAGTCCCCCAATGCGGTAGCGGACGAGGACCTGGCCGACCTCGATCACCTGGAGCTGGGGGCGGCCTGGGGCCGTGTAGACACCTCGGGCAAGTCGCATCAAAGCTTTCTTAAGATTTCCCAAGGGCATTCGCGATCTGCGCCTGCGCCTGCTTGTCCTGGTTCCAGATCTCCCCCAGCGCCCTGCGGCGCAACGAGGAGTCCAGCTCCACCAATCCCAGGGTCTCGGAGCTGCTCACTTGACACTCCCGTTTTATCCCAAGCTTTTCGGCTAGCGCGTCCAAGTCCTTCCCTTCGGCAAGGTTCAGGGCATTTAGAAAACCTGGGTCTCCCAGCTTCAGGTCAGCTGGCGCCTTTGGCTCTGGCTCCTTGGGCGGCGGAGCGCGGTTGTGTCCCTTTGCGAAGGTCATCAGAAAGGTATCTCAGGTCTCTGCGGCTAGAAATCGAGTCTGTTCGCCGCATTCGCTGCAGGAAATGTCGCTGGCTGAGCTGATCTCCACGCTCATGGGGTGAACTCCTCAAGCACGCGTTGAGCGTCCTTCGCGAGCGCCCGCAGCTTGCCGTCGTCGCTCTTCGAACAGGCGGTCACCAGGTCTCGTAGCTTGGCGATCGGGTCGTCCAGTCTGGATACGACGGCTCGGTGATAGGTCAGCGCAACGATCGCTGCCCGGGTCGCCTCCAGCTCGCGCTGAACGAAGGCATAGCTGCCCTCATCCTTGCTCCTCACCCGGAGCTGCTCTTGCAAGAACTCGATCTTCCGCTCCAGCGTGGAGAGGTGGCGGCCAACCCTGTTCAGCACCGGGACGCCGTTCGCCTTGGGCTTGTTGTCGTAGATCGTCTTTCGCATACGTCCCTATTCGATTCCATTTTCGCGCATCGTGCGGATTCGAGCTCTCAGCGTCTGAAAGTTCATTCCGCACATTGTTCAAGGAGTCACTCATGGCGTCGCCCGCTCACTCTTCTCGGCCAGCTCTCGCCACTTGGCCAGGCAACGCCTCAGGGCGACCGTGGGACGGCCCTCAAGCTCGGCAACGTGCAGGATCGCTGCGCACGCCGCCGCCTTGTAGTGGGCTCGCGAGCGGACCCCCGCATGCATTGCCGCGGACAGGTCTTCGGAAAGCATCGCTGCGTGCCGGCGGCACATGAGCTGCCCCGCACTGACGTGAGCCAGGCAGCCAGCCGCGTTGCAGTAGTGTGCTTGAGCATTGTGGCGGTGTTGGGTTTGCGTGGCCATTGCCTTCCTGCAAGGCGGATTCCTTGCTCGTGTATTGTGCCCGTGACCTGGGGGCACGTCAAGGGGAGCTCGGGCGAAGAGCGGACCAGAGGGCCCGTATCTGGTCGAGCACGATGTCTAGGGGCGCGTCTCTGGGCAAGCCAAGGGCTTGTCGCACCTCAGCGTGCTCGTTCCGCTCACCCTTTCCGGTCAGCTGGATCCCTCTTGAGACGCGCGGCCGCACCTTGATATGGCCCTTGCGCTCCAGGGCTCGCAGGTGGTCGTCCACGCCATTGGTCGAGCAAATGTTTAGCCTATCGCCAATCTCTCGCAGCGTTGGGGGGTAGCCGTAGCCGGCAATGTGCGTGCGGATGAACTCGAGCACTTGTTCCTGGCGCTTGGTTAACGGCCAGTTGTCCTGATGGGGCGACGATCGCCGCTTGCTGGGATTCTCCCAAGCCACGGCGCTCACTCCCCCAAGGCCAGCTCGGCGAGACGTCGCCCAAAGGCCTCAGCGGCCGCGTCACGGTGTTTCTCAGGCAGTGCGTTCAGGGCGTCGATTGCCGCCTGATGTCGCTTTGGTGCTTTGCGTGGCGCCCTGGTTGGCTCTGCGCTCGGCGGTTCCTCGTCGGACTCTTGAGCGCGGTCAAGCCAACCGTTGTCTCGCAGCCATTGGTGCACCATCTCCTTGGAGCTGTGCCGCAGCGGCGACCCAAGTTGCCACTTGTAGACCGCGGTATTGGAGCTCTGAAGCTTTTCAGCAAGCT
>DATIPO010000385.1:0-4129 GCA_035471925.1 Acidobacteriota bacterium | reverse complement strand
GACGCCAGCAGGAAGCCGGGCCAGAGCTCGGTTTCAGCGATGACGATGACCTGGGGATCCATGCGCTTGATCCAGCGCCGGCACAGCCACTGCCAGTCGACGGGAAAGTAGAAGGTGGCGGCCCGACCCTGCGAGATCGGTTTCTGGAGCAGTCTGCGGGCCTGCTCCTGGCCGGTATCGGTAGTTGTGGACATGAAGAGCTGGCATCCCTGCTCAAGAAGGGCCCTGACCAGGGGTTCCACGGCATTGACCTCGCCGACCGAGACGGCATGAACCCAGACCCTGCGGGGGTCCGAGGGGGCGCGCAGGCATTCGGGCAGACGGCCCAGGCGTTGGGACAGATTGACGCCGCGCCGTCCCCGGGCCAAAATGCGCCACCCATAAACGGGCAGGTATGCTGCCAGGGCCAGTGTGTAGAGCAGGGCGTAGAAAAAACCGTAAATTCTCAGCATCAAAGCGAATCCGCCCCCGAAACGCTTCATCTTAGAAGTTGTTTGTGCTATTCTGCAAGGCCTTCATCGGGAGGGATGGACAGGGCTGCGGACCGGCTAGGTCAGCCGCGGGATCTCCCACCAGACGAAAGCGGGTTTGAAATCGTCTTCAAGCCTGTTACAATAAATCTTTTGGCCGGCTTGACACGCGCAAGTGTGGCGGGCTAAGATTCGAGGCTCGTTTGACTAGGGCCCCGTTCGGCCCTTGAAAAGAAAGTTTCAGACGAAGTCGACATGATGCTTCGGCATCTTTTTTTATTTTTGGAGGAGTAGAAGGGCGTGCCCACTTTCAACCAGATGGTCCGTAAAGGACGCAAGAAGGTCAGCACCAAGACGAAGAGCCCGGCTCTTCAGAATTGTCCCCAGAAGCGCGGGGTGTGCGTGCGCGTATATACGCAGACGCCCAAGAAGCCCAACTCGGCTTTGCGCAAGGTGGCTCGCGTGCGGCTGACCAACGGGATCGAGGTCACGACCTACATTCCCGGTATCGGACACAATCTTCAAGAGCATTCGATCGTGCTCATCCGGGGCGGCCGTGTGAAGGACCTGCCCGGCGTCCGTTACCACGTGATTCGCGGGACTTTGGACGCCGTGGGCGTGGAGGGACGCAACAGCGCCCGCTCCAAGTACGGCACCAAGAAGCCCAAGTAGCGGAGTCGAACAATGCCAAGACGTAGAGAAGTCCCCAAGCGCGAGACGCCTCAGGATGCGGTATTCGGCTCCTCTTTGGTGAGCCGCTTCATCAACTGCCTGATGATCAACGGCAAGAAGAGCACCGCCGAACAGATTTTTTACGACGCCATGAAGATCATTGAGGAGCGGGCCGGAGAAGACCCCTCCAAGGTCTTCAAGAAGGCTCTTGAGAATGCCAAGCCCATGGTCGAGACCAAGTCCCGGCGCGTGGGAGGCTCGACTTATCAGGTGCCGGTGGAGGTCAATCCCCACCGCCGCACCGCGCTGGGCATCCGCTGGCTGGTGGGTTTCGCCCGGGCGCGCGGCGAGCGCACCATGGCCGAGCGCTTGGCCAACGAACTGCAGGACGCATACAACAACCGGGGCGGCGCCATCCGCCGCCGTGAAGACGTCCACCGCATGGCGGACGCGAACAAGGCATTCGCCCACTACCGCTGGTAGCGGTGGTCGGCAACGGTAATCGGCAGCGGCCTTCGGGCCGGCGCCGACCTCACAAGAGGCTGGAAATTCCGGCAGGCCGATAAGGAGCGCGCCAGCGTTTCAAATTATGGCCTGCGGCACCCGATGCGGCGAACGGTTCGCCGAAGAGATCGGGTTTCTTGACTTAAAAGATAGGAGAGCACGCTCGGGGAAAGCCCTCGGCAGAGTGCCGGGGAAGCTCCTCCCAGCAGCGCTTTTGGTATAGACGTGGCTAAACGAAGAGTACCGCTTAAGAAAACGCGCAATATCGGCATCATGGCCCATATTGACGCCGGAAAGACGACGACCACTGAGCGTATCCTCTTTTACACCGGCATCAATTACAAGATCGGCGAGGTGCACGAAGGCAGCGCCACCATGGACTGGATGGTGCAGGAACAGGAGCGCGGCATCACCATCACATCGGCTGCCACCACCTGTTTCTGGGACGACTACCGCATCAATATCATCGATACGCCCGGACACGTCGATTTCACGGCCGAGGTGGAGCGCTCGCTGCGCGTCCTGGATGGGGCGGTGGCCGTGTTCGATGCCGTATCAGGCGTCGAGCCTCAGTCGGAAACCGTGTGGCGCCAAGCCGACAAGTACCGCGTTCCGCGCATCGCCTTCATCAACAAGATGGACCGCGCCGGGGCCGACTTCTTCGCTTCCATGGAAAGCATGAAGAAGAAGCTCCACGCTCAGCCGGTGGCCGTGCAGATTCCCATCGGCGGCGAAGAGGAATTCAAGGGCGTGATCGATCTGGTCAAGATGAAAGGCTACCTCTACAAGGTCGAGACCTTGGGTGCCCAGTATGAGGAGATCGAGATTCCCGAGGAGCTGCGCGAAACGGCCGAGGAATACCGCGAGAAGATGATCGAAGCGGTGGCCGAGACTGACGACGAGCTGTTGGAGAAGTATCTGGCCGGCGACCCGCTGACCGAGGACGAGATCCGCGGCGGCGTGCGCGCCGGGACCTGCTCGCTGACCTTCACGCCCTGCCTGTGCGGCTCAGCCTTCAAGAACAAGGGCGTACAACCCTTGCTCGACGCCATCGTCCACTTCCTGCCCTCCCCCGTAGACATCCCCGCCATCGTCGGAACCGATCCTGAGACTGGAGAAGAGATCAAGCGCAAGAGCGCTGACGACGAGCCTTTCTCGGCTCTCATCTTCAAGATCATGACCGATCCCTATGTGGGGCAACTGGCCTTCCTGCGGGTCTATTCGGGCGTCCTGGACGCCGGCTCCAACACCTACAACGCCACCCGCCGGCGCAAGGAGCGGGTGGGGCGCCTCCTCAAGATGCACGCCAACAAGCGGGAAGAAATCCAGGCTGTCTATGCTGGAGACATCGCTGCCGCGGTGGGCCTCAAGCAGGTATCCACCGGCGACACCATCTGCGATGCCGACCATCAGGTGATCCTGGAGTCGATGGAGTTCCCCAGCCCCGTCATTTCCGTGGCCATCGAGCCCAAGACCCGGGCCGACCAGGAGAAGCTGGGATTCTCCCTGCAGAAACTGATGCAGGAAGACCCCACGTTCAAGGTCCACAACGATCCCGACACCGGCCAGACCATCATCTCGGGAATGGGTGAGCTTCACCTTGAAATCATCGTCGACCGCCTGCTGCGCGAGTTTGATGTCGACGCCGCCGTGGGCAAGCCCCAGGTGGCCTACAAGGAGTCGATTTCCCAGGCCGCCGAAGGCGAAGGGCGCTTCGTGCGCCAGACCGGCGGCCGCGGCCAGTTCGGCCACGCCAAGATCCGCATCGAGCCGGGCGAGGCGGGCGAGGGAATGGTCTTCGAGAACGCCATCGTGGGCGGCGCCATCCCCAAAGAATTCATCAACCCTGTGGAGAAGGGCTGCGAAGAGGCCATGGAGGGCGGTTTTGTGGCCGGCTATCCCATGGAAGACGTCAAGGTCACCCTTTATGACGGCTCTTATCACGACGTCGATTCCTCGGAAATGGCTTTCAAGGTGGCCGGATCAATGGCCTTCAAAGATGCCGTGTCCAAGGCCAAGCCGGTCCTTCTGGAGCCGGTCATGAAGGTTGAAGTGGTGGTCCCCGAAGAATACATGGGCGACGTCATCGGCGATCTCAACGGCCGCCGCGGACGCATCGCCTCCATGGAACCCCGAGGCAACAGTCAGGTGGTGACGGCCTATGTGCCGCTTTCCGAAATGTTCGGATACGCCACATCCCTGCGCTCCGTCACTCAAGGACGGGCCAATTACAGCATGCACTTCGAACGCTACGAGCAACTGCCCGCCAGTCAAGCCGAGGAACTGATCGCCAAGGCCCGCGGCGTGGTCAACAGCTAGAGAAGGAAGAGAAGGAAAAGGAAGAGCATCATGGCAAAAGAAAAGTTTGAACGCACCAAGCCGCACGTCAACATCGGGACGATCGGTCACGTGGACCACGGCAAGACGACGCTGACGGCGGCGATCACGACGATATTGGCCAAGAACAACCCCGGGATCCAGAT
>DATIPO010000384.1:0-58920 GCA_035471925.1 Acidobacteriota bacterium | reverse complement strand
GCGCACGCCCATGTCGGAATCGGAGCAGTACTACACAGCCCTCAAGCTGCTCAAAGTCGAGTCGGTGCTGGTACGGGTCCCGGGCGAGTCCCACGGCATCGCCGGACGCCCCAGCCACCACCTCTCGAAAATGCTTCACATCTCCGGCTGGTTCGACCGCCACCGCAAACAGGACAACATGGAGGACGAAACCACCTCTAGCCGTTAAGAAGTCCGGGCTTCCTACCCCTCATCCCCTGTTTGAGGGACTGGGATTTGAGAATTGGGAGTTGGAAGTTGCGCAGCTGTGCTATGGTTGGCTTCTTTGGATGAAGGTGGCAAGGCTTGGGCAAGCAGGCTGAAGTCACGGCTTGGGACAGGGTGCAACTGGCGCGACACGAATCGCGTCCTTACACCCTCGACTACATCCGCCGCATGTTTACGTCATTCCGGGAAATCCACGGAGACCGCAAGTACGCCGATGACCCGGCCATCGTAGCCGGGATGGCCTATTTCGAGGACCAGCCGGTTATGGTCATCGGACAGCAAAAAGGACGCGACATGCGCTCCCGCCTCCACCGCAACTACGGAATGCCCCGGCCTGAAGGCTACCGCAAGGCCGTCCGCCTGATGGAATTGGCCGAGAAATTCGGGCGTCCCGTGCTCACCTTCATCGATACGCCCGGCGCCTATCCCGGGGTGGGCGCTGAGGAGCGCGGGCAAGCCGAAGCCATCGCCCACAACCTGCGCGTGATGGCCGGACTGGAGGTGCCCATCATCGCCTCCGTCATCGGCGAGGGCGGGTCGGGAGGCGCGCTGGCCATCGGAGTGGCTGACCGCGTCCTCATGCTGGAGAACTCCATCTACTCGGTGATCTCGCCCGAGAGCTGCTCGGCCATCCTGTGGAAAGATCAGGACCATGCCAAGGAAGCCGCGGAGAACCTGCGCCTCACTGCCGAGCATCTCAAGCGCTTTGGAATCGTTGACGAATCAGTGCCCGAACCCTCGGGCGGAGCCCAGGATGACTGGGACAAAGCCGCCGAACTGCTGGCCAGCGCCATTTCCCGCAACCTCGAGAAACTCGCAGAGATGACCGTTGAAGAGCGCCTGGAAGCCCGCTACCAGCGCTTCCGCAAGATCGGCGCCTTCCTCGAGAACTGAGCGGGCGGCTGAGTACGGCGGCGGCCAGCCTTCGTCTCAGTCGTCATCCTCACGCTGGCGCTGGGTATCGGCGCCAGCACCGCCACCTTCAGCCTGGCCACTTCCGTGCGGCCAAGCCATGCCTCAGCAGGACGTCTTGGCTTGGCATGCGGGCAACAATTTGCGGCACCTCGCAGTTTCTTCGATCTCTACGGCTTCCCGCCTTGGCGCGACTACTTGGGCTCAGGCATTTCCTGGTCGTACTCGCCGATGCGCCCGCCTTTTTCCAGGCGGTCCTGGATGTGCTTCATAATCGCGTAAAGCTGATCTTGCGAAGTGACCGACTCAGCCACCAGCACCAGGGAGGGCTTATTGGAGGAGGCCCTCACCAAACCCCAGCTATCGTCCTCAAGGACGAAACGCACGCCGTTGACGGTGATCAAATCCTTGATCTTCTTGCCTGCGATAACGGTGCCCTGCTCTTTGTCCTTACGGTACTGCTCGGTCACCTCGGCGACCACGTCGTACTTTTCGTCGTCGGGGCAGTAGGCGCCGATGGTGGGGCTGTTCCACGACTTAGGCAGGCCGGTCTGCATTTCCGAGAGGGACTTGCCCGATTCGTCCAGCATGCGCAGCAGAAGGGCCGCCGAGCGGGCCGCGTCATCGTAGCCGCGTCCCAGCGGATCGGCCAGGAACCAGTGGCCCGACTTCTCGAATCCGGCAATGGCGCCGGTCTCCCGCACCTTGGCCTTGATGTAGGAATGCCCCGTCTTCCACAAGATCGACTCATAGCCATTGGCCGCGAGAACGGGATCGCTGCTGAAAAGTCCGGTGCTTTTGACGTCGGTGACGACGATGCGGTTGGGGTGCTTCTCCGACATCCAGCGGGCCAAGAGCAGCCCCAGCTTGTCGGAGTAGATCTCCTCGCCCTTCTCGTTGACGACGCCGATGCGGTCGCCGTCCCCGTCGATGCCGATGCCGATGGCGGCGCCTTCCTTCAAGGTGACGCGGCTGATCTCGTGAAGGAACTTCACATCCTCAGGATTGGGATTGAAACGGGGGAAAGTCCAGTCGGCGTCGCAGTCCAGCCGTACGACCTCGCAACCCAGGGCCTCCAACACGTCGGGGACGAAACGTCCGGGAGTGCCGTTTCCGCAAGCCACGACGACCTTGGGAGGGTTGGACAGTTTCTTGCCGCCCACGATGTCGTTGAGATAGGCCTCGTCGAGTCCGTCGAAAATCTCGTAGCTTCCCGTATCTTCGGAGAAATCGCCGCTGTGGACGATCTCCTTGAGGCGCTTGATGCCGTCGGGGCCAAGAGTGGACGAGAGTCCGTTGGCCAGCTTGAGTCCGCACCAGCCGTTCTCGTTGTGGCTGGCAGTGACTTGAGCCCCGCCGGGAGCGTTGAAGTGGTGCTGAGCGTAGTAGACCATGGGAGTCAAGGCCAGCCCCACGTCGATCACCTCGGCCCCCGAAGCCACCATTCCCAGGGTGAAGCTGCGCAGCAGTTCCTGGCTGTAGGAACGAAAATCGTGGCCCACAATGGATTTCTTCGATCCCACGTCCCTTTGCAACAGGGTGGCATAGGCTCGCCCCATCACGAAGAAGCCGTTGGGATTGATCTCATCGCCCACTATCCAGCGAACGTCGTACTCGCGGAAGCCGTTATCAGTAATCAGAGTTTTTTCGAAGTAATCGAAGGAATTGTTGTCTACGTCGGTTCGAATATCCCATCTCATCAGGCGGTCCTCGCTCTCTATGTGCAGGGTGCGGTCATTCGTCATCAGGCCAACGGCAACATCCCCGAGAGGATCCGGGGTACCGCCAGCGCTTCGAGTGTACTGCCCCGCCCCCCAACCGTTCAAGGACGCGCACCTGGGCTCAGCGCTGGGGCTGGGCGGCGGGGTGGATGGGTTCGGGAGGGGGATTTTCGGGTTGGGGACAGACCTCGTGGGAATCGGCGACTTGGGTGTAGTGCACCCAGAGGTCGTCGAAGGCAGAGCCCCAGGTGCGTCCTAGGGACTGGAGGCGGGCGGCTTGGCTCATGCGGCTCAGGCGGGGACGGTCTTGAGCCAGAGCCACCACGGCTTGGATGAAGTCGTGATCGCTATGCGTGATGCATCCCGAGTGGCTGTGGCGGACGATGTGCTTGGGCCCGCCTTGATCGGTCACCACCGCCGGGACGCCCGAGGAAAGCGCCTCCTGGACCGCGTTGCCGAAGGTATCGGTCTTGGAGGGGAAGACCAGCAGGTCGAGGTCGGAGATAGCCCGGGAAAGGGCCTCGCCCCGCAGGACGCCGGTCCAATGGCCATGGCGCAGTTCACGCATCAGCCGTGGACGATCGCCGCCCTCTCCGATGAGGACGGTGGTGAAGTCGCGCACGCCGGCTCGGAGCAGCGCTTCCTCGACGCGGGGCAGCAGTTCCAATCCCTTCTCGGCCGAGATGCGTCCCACGAAGCCGAGACGCAAAGCCGTGTCGGATTCGGGGCGGGTCCGCCAGCAGGGACTGAAGGCGCGGTTGTCGACTCCCCGCCCCAGGACGCCGCCGGGACGCCCCGTCCAGCTCTCAAGCTGGATAGCCAACTCGCGGGTCGGCGCCAGAACGAGCCGGGCCGAGCGGTAAGGCCAAAGCACGGCCTGACGCACCAAGGCTTCGACAGCGCGGCCCAGCCCGCGGCGCGTCCTCTCAGGCAACCAGCCCAACATTCTTTCCAGCCGCCGCCGGGCGAACTCGTGGACCTGTGTGTGCCAGGAGGCCAAGAGGGGATGGCCTCCCAAGGCTGCGGCAGCGAATCCCAAACCTGCGATGTCGCCAGTGCTGGTGACGTGGATCAGGTCAGGCCGAAAGTCCCGCAGGGTCCGACGCACCTTAAGAGCATGGCGGAAGGAAACAAGGTCGATTTGAAAATCGCGCTCCAGCGATACGGATGTCCAGGGTCCACGCTTGAGCCGCAGTTCCCAGCAATCACCCTGGCGTTCGAGGCCGTTGTCCCGGTCGCCATGGACGCACAGCAGCGGCAATTGGTGCCGGCGGGCGTGTTGAAAGAGTTGGCGGGCGGTCAAGGCCACACCGTTGACTTCGTTAAAGCAGTCGGTGAAAAAGGCCACTCTCGGGGCTGGGGTCATCTCAAGCTCCTTCCTCCCTCAACGAGACCGCACATTCCTGCCGGTCGCGGTAAAAGACCCTCTCGGTCCAGCGGGCCTCCCCAAGGGGTGTCCAGGGGAATCGCGTTACGATGTCCCTCTAACGTGTTCCTCATCTCGACCTCCGGGTTAGCCCTACACGCTAGGGTACGCCCCTGACATAGAGACGCTCTTTATGCTAATATTTGAATAACATTGCATTAAGTTTCGATGAGGATTTCGTTACGACATCCTTTTCAATCCGCTCCGCAATTAGATATAGTAGCGGGCGGAGGTCCTAGATCCAAGGAGAAATATGACTCAAGTGACAGCACCCAGCGGAAGATTCGTCTGGTACGACCTGATGACCACCGACCTCGAGAAGAGCATTCATTTCTATAGCCGGCTTTTTGGCTGGCACGTTAAGAAGACCGACATGGGTCCCGAAGTCGGGCCTTATCATATGATCGAGTCGGACGGCCAGGACATCGGCGGAATGGTGGAGTTGAAGGAAGAAGGCCTCAACAGCCATTGGCTGGGCTATCTGACGGTCGACGACGTCGACCAAGCCGCTGACGCCATCGTTCAGCAAGCCGGCTCCGTGCCCCATCCGCCCCAGGACATCCCCAACGTGGGACGCTTCTGCATTGCCGGCGACCCAGGCGGCGCCTATTTCGCCCCCTTCAAGTTCACCCAGGGACAGGAAACTCCC
Source organism: Acidobacteriota bacterium (assembly GCA_035471925.1). Classification (GTDB taxonomy): domain Bacteria; phylum Acidobacteriota; class UBA6911; order RPQK01; family DATIPO01; genus JANQFM01. The sequence goes on along the minus strand of DATIPO010000384.1, from coordinate 53,966 downwards.
GAAGCCTCGGAGACGATCCCAGGACATTTCTGTTGGAACGAACTGCACGCCCCCAAGGCGGCCTTGGCCAAATGCAAGGACTTCTACCGACGGGTGATCGGCTGGGGCGGCCAGGATGAGGACATGGGTCCCATGGGAACCTACACCCTTTTCAAGCGCTCCAACGGCAAAGAAGCTGCCGGACTCACTACTCTGCGGGAGGAGGGCGAACCCGGCTACTGGTTGAGTTATGTAGCCGTAGCCAACGTGGACGCCTCGGTCGAGCAGGCCAAAGAGCACGGAGCCGAGCTCAGCCAGGACGCTACCGAGATCCCCAACATGGGCACTTTTGCCGTTCTGGAGGACCCCGTAGGCGCGTCCTTCGCGCTCTGGAAGTAAATCAGGACGGCGATTCCGGGCGTGGATGCCTCCACCGGACGGATTTCGCCAACTTCACTCCAACCCCTGCGGCACGGGCGGTTCAGCGCCGCCCGCGCCGCTCCCTCTTCCGCGGCGTCGGACAGGATCAAGCAACGGATTGGTGTCCCGACACCCGTCGCGCGGCTGGCCGAAGGACGCCGACTATTCGTAGCGCAGCGCCACCACCGGGTCGACGCGGCTGGCCCGACGGGCCGGAAGATACGCAGCCAGGACTGCCGTCAGCCCCAGCACGGCGATGGCCACAAGAAGCGTCAGCGGATCACGAGAGTCGACCTGATAGAGTAATCTGGCCATCATCGGCTGGCTCTCCATCATGATTCCCAGGCCCAGCGCAGCGGCTGTACCCACGAGGGCTCCTATCCCCACCCAAAGCAAGCTTTGCCGCACCACCAGCCTCCGCACTTCAGACGCTTCGGCTCCCAACGCGATGCGCACTCCGATCTCCTGAGTCCTGCGGCTGACAGCATAGGACACAACGCCGTAGATGCCCACGGCCGCCAGGACCAGAGCCATGATGCCGAAAAGGGCCAGCATATAGGTAGCCAGCCGCTCGGTGGCGGTATCGGAGGCGAAGCTCTCTTCCACGGATTGGATGGCGTAGACCGGCTGGTCGGGATCCATGGACCGGACCTCCTTGCGGATGCTGGGGAGCAGGCTCATGAGATTCTCAGGACCCCGCATGATCAGGAAGTGCTGATTCCATTGCGGGACGCGGGTCAAGGGGGCGAAGATCTCAGGCTGAGGAGGATTCTGCAATCCCGTATTGCGGGTCGAATTGACCACGCCCACGATTTCCCAGAATGGCCCCTCACTCTCCGGACCTCCTATCTTGAACCGCTTGCCCAGGGCATCCTGTGCGGGGAAAAAGCGGTCGGCGGCGGCTTGGTTGATGATGGCCGTGGGCGGACCGTCGCGCAGATCATCTGGCCGGAAATCGCGTCCTCTCACGAGGGCGATCCCCATGGTCTTGAAGTAGTCGGTGGAGAGGAGAGTCAGGTAGGGGTTGGGCAGCGAATTGGCATCCGAAGGCTCTGAACCCTCAATCCAAATAGGGCGCCTGAAGAAGACGTTGGGCGGGAATTGGGAGACGGCGGCAGCCGAAGTGACTCCCGGCACGGTGCGCAGGCGCTCGGTCAGTCGCTGGAAAAACTCGGGCACCTGCTCTCCCTGGTACTTGGTGCGGGGCAAAGTCAGGCGCATGGTCAGCAGGTTCGAGGTCTGGAATCCGGGATCCACACTCTGCAAACGCAGGAAGCTGTTGACCAGCAGTCCGGCGCCAACCAGCAACACTAAGGCAAGAGCAACCTCGGCGGCCACCAGCGTGCCGTGCAGACGGCGCACCGCTCGGTTCTGCGAAGCCTTGGCAGTGGCGGCATTGAGCGCGTCCTGAGTGCGCCCCGAGGCCGACTGAAGAGCGGGCACGATGCCGAAGAAGACCGCAGCCAACAATGTTGCCGCCAGACTGAAGAGCAGAATGCGCCCGTTTACGGAGATGTCGGCACCTGGAGGAATCATATAGGCGGGCATGCTGTGGCCCAGCAGCCTCAGTCCGGCCACCGCGCCCAGGACGGCAACAGTGCCGCCTACAATGGCCAGGAGTAAGCTTTCCGTCATCAACTGGCGAACCAAGTGGCTCTTGCCCGCTCCCAAGGCTGTGCGCACGGCCAGTTCCCGGCGCCGGGCCGAGGAGCGCACCAACTGAAGATTGGCCACGTTGGAGCACACCAGCAAGAGAACGAATCCCACGGCTCCCAGCAGCAGAAATGCCGCCGGACGCCTCTGTCCCAAAAGAATGTCGTTCCAGGAACGGGCCACCAGCGACCAGTCCTCGTACTCGCTGAAGGCCTCGCCGTACTCGGCTTCGATGCGGCGGGCCAAGGTTTCCAACTGGGCATTGGTCCGGATCAGGGAAGCGCCGGGCTTGAGGCGGGCCACGATCTCGAATTGACGCTGATTGCGGGGCAGGACCTGAGGCTCGGCCCACATGGGCAGCCACAAGTCGGTGCCCAGGAAGAGGAGCCGGGGCGGCATCACGCCCACAACCGTGTAAGGCTCACCGTCCACCAGGATGGTGCCGCCCAAAAGCTCTTCGCGTCCCCCGAACTGACTCTGCCAGACCCGATGGCTGATGATGGCCACCGCCTCTTTAGCCTCCACTTCCTGGGGCAGAAATCCCCGCCCTTCTACCGGACGCATGGCGAAGCTCTGGAAGGGATCGCCCCACCAAAAAGCTGTAAAGAGCCTCTCGGAGGCAGCCGCCGAACCGGGGGAACTGACGTGACGGTGTCCCAGATCAAGCGCGCTGACGTGCTCCAAGGTGTCGATGTTGTCGCGAACGTCAGCGTACTCGGGAGGCGAGAGTATCTCGATGAAGTCGAGTTCCTGATCAAGTCGCGGGAAGATGGTTCCGATGCCAACCAAACGTTCGGGTTCCGGGTAAACGAATGGATTGAGCACCATGGTATCGACCAGGCTGTAAATCAGCGTGTTGGCTCCGATGCCGATGGCTAAAGCCAGGACGGCGATGACGGTGAAAGCCGGGTGCTTGATGAGGACGCGGACGGCGTGGCGCAGGTCTTGACGGAATCGCTGCATGACGGTGTCTCCTTCCCAGGGAGGACGCCGCGGCTGATCCTGCACTTCGCCGGGAAACTCAAAGGGATGCTCGAACTCGTCCCGCGAAGCTTCCCGCACTTCTTCAGGCGCTTCCACTTCGAACAGGTCGTCAAAATCGAGTTCGAACACCTCCAGCATGCGCTCCCGCACTTCGGCGCTGGGATTGTCGCGGCGTCCGTTGACGAGCATGGAGAGGTAAGCCCGGCTGACGCCCAGGCGACGCGCCCAGGCGTTCTGAGACAGTCGGCTGCGGGCCATTTCCTGGGCCAGCCGGTCTCGTTTGAGCCGTACCTTCAATCTGCTCTCCTGGTCAGTTTGACGAAGGCCCCGCACATCTGTCAGCAAGACCCCGCATGATTCCGTTCACTAGATTTTACCCCTACTGGCCCCCAATTGTTCACTTTCCTCCCCGCCACCGCCGCTCAAATGCCCCCTGGCGAGAAAGCAGATCGACCCGGCTCTTGAACAATGGCGGAAAACGGAAGGCCGCGGCAGTAACAGAAGAACGACGTTCTTAGCCTTGGGTTGTTTACCTTTGTTCACTGGACGGCTGTAAACAAAAAATGGTCATAATCTCGCTGCCCAGGTGGCGGCGGGACGCGGGATGGGCCAGGAAGCCGGCTTCCTGCAATGGATCGAGCCATAGCCTTTGGTCGCCGTCGGTGGAAAGCAGCAGCAATAGGCAGCCGCCGGGACGCAGATGGTCGGCAGCTTGGACGGCCAGACGCTGGGGAAGGTCCTGCGAGCGCCAGGCCAAGTCGAAATCGGCATCCCGGGGGCTTCCCTGAAAAAAGGGCGGATTAAAGAGAATCAGATCGAAGCGTCTTCCCTTGACGGCCTGAAAAAGGTCGCCGTGCAGGATCTCAATGCTCTCTTCCAAACCATTCAGCAGGACATTGATGCGGGCATTGCGCACCGCTTCAGGATTGAGATCCACGGCTGTTACGCGATAGCCGCGCCGGGCGGCAAAGACAGCTCCCACTCCCGACCCCGTACCCAAGTCAAGGGCTGAAGGAGGTTCCGGCGGCTGCTCGGCCGAGCCGCCAGCACTCACGCCCACGCCCCTGGCGCCCTCCTCCGGAGCGGTCGGAAGGGGCAATTCCCGCAGGGACTCGGCCAAGAAACGTCCGCCCCGGAAGATGACCGGGTTGAGAACTTTGGGCATTACCACAAACGGCACCCCAGCGACGGTCTCCACCACCGTCCTGCGGGCTCGGCGTTCGAGGAAAGGCTTCTTCACATGGAGCCAGATCAAGCTGCACCAGCGGACCAGGGGATGAACCCTCACCAACAAGGGCTCGTTCGCGGAGCCCGCCTGGTGGCTTTCCCCTTCCGGTTCCGCTGCCCCTGCCTTCTTCACTGCCCCTCTCCCTCACCCGTTGCGCTGATCGGACCGTCCAGTCCCTGCGGACCAAGATTCCCCTCGCCGGGACGGATCTGCTTAGCTCCGAAATCGCGGCGGCTGTTCCTGTCCACCCACATCGGATGGGCCTTGAGCGAGTCGTACTCGACTTCGTATCCGTGGCGTCCCAGCACTGCCCTTTGGTGCTGGTCCCAGAACCTGTACTTGACCTCGGCAATCGGTCCTTGTGAGACGCCGTAGCGGGCCAACTCATCGGGCTCGCAGCGCTGCGTCCAACCGATACGCTCTTGGGAGGCCAGAATCTCGTCCAAGCAACGCCTGACCAGCACCACGGCGGTTTGGCGGCTTGCCAACCTGTGGCAGCAATGAGTCCAGGCTGGACATTGCACCACGACCGGTTCAGCCAGCATCAGCAGTTGATCCACATGCAAGGCCGGGTCGCCCTTGGCGTCCTGCTCATCGACGTATCTGCGCTTGAGGTCGGCGGCGATGACGTTGCCCGCGAAGGTGGTCCCCGATCTCTGCGGCCCCACCACCAAGACCACCTTGTAAGGCCTCAAGAAGGCGAATCTGTCTTGCATCCTAAGAGAGTATCACTCTGCCCCGAAAGCGGACGTTTGCTTGCTGCCATGAGTGGGTCCTTCGCCGCCCTGATTGCGGCTGCCAGGGGACTGTGTTAGCTTCCGGCCATGTCGAGGCTTGTTTTGGCCAGTCCGCACCGATATCCCGACTTGGCCCAGCTCTGGCATCTGGCGGTCCGCCGGTCGCTCTTGCCGGCTTTGCGCGAGGCGGGCCTTGAAGTGGAAGTCGTGATCTTCTGCGACGCCGACTTCGAGAGCTTCCGCTCGGCCGGATTCCCGGGCGTCATCCTCCTGCCTCCCGGTCCTGACCGGCGTGACTTCATCGAGTTCTACGAACACGTCCTGCGGCGTCCCTGCGAATACCTGTTTGTGCTCGATGCCGACGTGTTTCTGCTCGACGGAGCTTGGACGGCCTCTTACTTGCAGGCCTTCTCCGATCCTGAGGTAGCGGCGGTTTCCTTTCTGCGACGCACAGAGAATCCAGGTGTCTATGCCCTGCTCTGCCGGGCTCACAGCTACCGCCAGCTCTCCCCGCCGGTTTTCGCCGCCAGCTACGAGGGATTGGAAGACTGGCCCGATTCCATCAACCACCAGCCCGGGGACGTGGCCGCCCGCAGGCTGCGCCAAGAAGGACGCCTGATCGTCGACGTCGATCCCAAGGAGGCCGGGCCGCGCAGCGCCGATTTCCATGGGACCACCGTCATCCGTGCCTCGCGGGCTCTTTTTGGACAGCGCATCGGGGAGAGGAAGTTCCGGCGCCTGATCTCGCAGAAGCCTTACTTTGCCATCGGGGCCTACGACAATCTGCTGCTAGGCGGCCTCTATCGCAAGCTCACCGGCCGTCCTTTTGCCGCACGCAATGGACGGCCTTGGGAGGCCAGCGTTCCCCCCGAGATGCTGGCTCAGGCACTGACGGCTGTGGGCGACTCGGCCACGCGAGACTATCTGCTCGACTACTTCCAGCGCTCCGACCGCGCTTTCTATCGTCTATGCGCATTCTTTGACGTGGTTGTGGAGCTTCCTCAGGTCATCCCCGAAGGCTGGCAGAAGGCGAGTCGGGAGATCTCCTAACCGCGCCTGGCACTTGCTGGAGGTCAGTTCTTCAGTTCGCCGCGGAGGTGTTCAGAGAGGCGCTTGGCCCGCTGCAGGTAGGTCAAGGCGCTGTCATTGGTCGCAAGGTCTGAGACGCTGACCGTATGGCTGGGCTGGATGAGCAGGTCGCGGACCCGCTGGACGCCGTTGCTGAACTCGAACTCCAGCCTCTCGACTTCTTGGGCATAGCCATCGCGCAGCTCTTCCCGTCCCGTTTCAAGATCCAAGTCGACGCCTCCGTCCAAGGGAAGAAAGACCATGGCGATGCGGTCGTGGAGATCGTCGCTCTTCTTGGCCAGCTTGTCGAAGGCCTTGCGCCAGCGGCCGCGCACCTTCTTGAACTGGGAGAAATCCTGCCGCACCAACCCCGAAATCCTGCGGATCTCGGCCAAGGCCGCCTGGCCTTCCTCAATCGTCTTCTCCAGATTGTCCACGAAGTGGTCGATGCGCTGGTCGATGAAGTGATTGACGAAGCGGTCGACTTTGAATTCGCGCCGCGCCCTTCCCGGAGGCGGCGGGTTGCGCCGCAGGAAGCGAATCTCAACCCGCGACAAGTTGAAGTACTGAGCCAGAAAGAACTCCCGCAGATCGTCGTTCTCGCGGGCCGGCCTGAGAGGTTCGAGGTCCTTGTCGGACTCCTGGTCTTGCTCATCGCCGTCGTTCCCTGGTCCTTGGGTCGTTGCCGGATCCGACGCCGCCGCTGAAGCGCTTGAGGTGGCAGCAGGCTGCCAGGCCAGCAGGGGAACGGCTCCCAGCAACAGCAATCCCGCCAGCAACACCATCCGCATCTTCTTGATTTGGAACTGCCCCATCGTTCTCTCGCTCACTACTCTTCGACGCATCCGCAACTTGAAAGTCTCATACATTATCCCAGATTCCCCGTCCGGCTAGGCAAGGACACCGGGCCAGCGCCCCTGCGACAGCTTTGCACCAGCGTCCGATTGGCAATAGAGTGAGGGACACACCAGAAACGACCGGAGGTACATCCGTGGCTGATCATGCATCCCCTTGGCGCCTTGCCGTTTCGGCGGCTTTGCTCTTGACCTTAACCTGCCTGACCCCGATATGGGCCCAGGTCCCTGAAGCCGTCAGCGTGGGAGGGGCGGGCAAGAGCTGCAATCTCGATCCCCAGTGCATCAACCGGCTCCATCCCGACATCCCCATGACGGCTGAAGCTGAACCGGGGCAGACCGTCATCCTCAAGACCCGCAACGCCAGCGACTTTGAGCTCGACCCGGCGAGCACCTACGACGATCCGCGAAAGCAGGACCCTGCCGGCAGCACCGTGCATCCGCTGACGGGGCCGGTGCGCATCAGGGGAGCCCGGGCTGGGGACGTCCTGGCGGTAACTTTGCTCGACATCGCTCCCGGACCTTTCGGCTACACCGTCCTGCATTCCATCGGCTTCGTGGCCGACCAGCTTCCCACCGGCTACCGGGTCCTGTGGAAGCTTGACCGGCGCTACGCCGTCTCGGAGGATCTTCCCGGCGTGCGCATTCCCAACTCCAGCTTTCCGGGAGTAGTGACGACGCTGCCGGGTCCTGATCAGCTCAAGGAGATGCTCTCGCGCGAGCGGCAATTGGCGGACGCTCACGGCGTGGTCTCGCTGCCTCAGCCCATCAACGCCACGCCCGCTTCGGTGTGCGGACCGCAGGGCGCCTCGCCTGAGGAATGCCTGCGCACCATCCCGCCCCGCGAGCACGGAGGCAACGTCGACATCCGCTATCTGCGTCCGGGCGTGACCGTCTACCTTCCCTGCTACATCGACGGCTGCGGACTGGCAGTGGGCGACCTCCACTTCGCTCAAGGCGACGGGGAGGTTTCAGGAACAGCCATCGAAATGGACGCCACGGTGACGCTGACCACCGAGATCCTGAGCAAAGGTCCCGACCTCAAGCGGGGCATCCACTTCGAGGGACCTTCGACGGTGCTCGACATCCCCTCGCGGCGCTTCTACGCCACCACCGGGTTTCCCCTCAAGGACGCGGGCCACGTCCCGCCCGACATGAAATACCTCGAGTCCACCAAGATCGCTCCGTTGCGCAGCCTTTCAAAAGACATCTCCTTAGCCGCCCGCAATGCGCTGCTGGAGATGATCGACCACATCTCGGCCACTCATGGGTTGACCCGCGAACAGGCCTATCTGGTCTGCTCAGTGGCCGTCGACCTGCGCATCGCCCAACTCGTCGACGCCCCCAACGTCGGCGTCACTGCCTTACTGCCGACCGACATTTTTACGGAGCGCTGAAGGCGCAGCTTCAGCGTATGCAGCACGTGCTGTCAGAGTCGGAGCAGATTCAGGATCTTTTCACCGACGCGTGCCAGAGCACCCCCTCGGCATTGGTCAGCCCGCCGTGCAAAAGCGTTCCGCGGCCAAGCGCTTGACGGACTTGAGATCAACTTTGCCGCTGCCTAGAAGAGGGATTTCGTCGACTTTGAGGAAGTATCGCTGCTGCGGAATGAAAAGATTAGGCATACCCTTTTCCTTGAGCGCTTTCAAGAGGCCGCCGATCTCAGACTCCTCGCAGGTGTGCAGGACGGCCAAGCGCTCGCCTCCAGCCTCATCTTCCACGGCTGTGACGGCAAAAACCCTCATTTCGCTGCCTAGCGCCTCGTGCAGGGCCTGCTCGATCTTGCCGTGAGGCACCATTTCGCCTCCGATTTTGGAAAACCGCGACAGGCGGTCGGTAATCTGCAGGAAGCCGCCCTGGCCGATGCGGGCAATGTCGCCTGTGCTGTACCAGCCTTGCGCGTCGATGACTTCGGCCGTCAATCCCGGCCGTCCCAAGTAGCCTTGCATGACATTGGGCCCCTTGACCAGCAGCAGCCCGCTTTGCCCAGCGGGAAGCGGCTTGCGGGTGTCGGGATCGATGATGCGCAAGGCCACCCCTGGAATTGGACGCCCCACAAACCCCCGTCGGCTGCCCGGCTGGAAGTATCCGGGCGCCCGGAAGGCCGGTACGCCCGTCGCTACTACCGGCGAACACTCAGTGCAGCCGTAACCTTCCAAGGGCGTTAGTCCAAACCGCTCCTCGAAGGCCAGAGATGTCTGGGGAGGCAGCTTTTCGGCTCCGGTAACCACCAGGCGCAGCGAACCGAATTGCCCCGGCGTGCAGCGCTTGAGGTACAACTGCAGAAAGGTAGGCGTAGCCAGCATAATGGTGAGCCGATGGGCCAAGACGAGCCTGCCGATGCCGACCGCATCCAAGGGCGAGGGATGGAACACAAGGGGAATGCCGCGGGTGGCCCCGAACCAGAAGAGAAGATAGCCGAAGGAGTGGAAAAACGGCAGCATGGACAGCACCCGGTCGTCGTCATCAACGCGCAAAGTCTGGTGGACGCCTTCGATATTGGAGTCAATGTTGAAATGGCTCAGCATCACGCCTTTAGGCTGGCCCGTGCTGCCGCTGCTGAAAATCACGGCGACCGTATCTTGAGCCTCGATCATTCCTGAGGCGCCGCACCAACGCTCCAACCAGGAGATGGGCAGCAGAAAGCCAGCCAGCAGGCAGCGCAGGCGCAGCCAAAGGCCGGCTTCTTCCAGCAAATCCTCCAACAGAACCAGCTTGAGCGAGGCGGGAGGCGTCATGCCGGACTGTTCAAGAAAGCGGCGGCTGGTGACCAGGCTGGTCAGCCGCGCCTGACGGCAGGCCGAGTCCATGATCGACGTGCCGGAGGTAAAGTTGAGATTAACCGCCACGCGTCCCGAGAAAGAGGCGGCCAGATTGGCCAAGCCGCCAGCGAGAGAGGCAGGCAGAAGAATGCCGACGTGTTTGCGGCCGCGCCAGTCCGTCCTCAACAGGCGGGCCAGCACTAAGGCGCCGCTCAGCACCTTGAACCCCGGCATCTTACGCTGCGAGTCGGCCATGACCTTGCGCAAGGGATGGCGGCGGACCTGTCTGCGGAATCCGACATGCAGCGGACAGGCCTTGCGGGATCTCTCTTCCCAAACTTGCGAACCCAGATTCTGAACGGCGTCCCGGATTTCTTCGACAGAGGTCTGCGGAGGCAGGGGAGAACCGAAGGCAACGGTGGCGGGATAGCGCAGCTTCTTGGGCAGCTTAAAGAATACGCGCCCCCCTTCAAAGCTGAAGATGCTGCCCCACAGTCCGTCCAGATAAGCCGGGACTATAACGGCGTCGCGGCGCCGCGCCAAGCGCTGGACACCTGCCCGGAACGGCAGCAGTCCGCCCGTGCGCGTGATCTGGCCCTCGGGGAAGATGCACACAACCTGCCCTTCGTCCAGACAGTCACCCGCCTTGCGCAGCGACTTGAGTACGGCGCGCGGTCCTGACCGGGCCGAAATGGGAATGGCTCCGAGAGCCTTCATGAAGGGCTTGAAGAGCGGCTTGTCGTAGTAATCCTGCTCCACGATGAAGCGGATGGGACGGTCGACGGCCGCGGTCAGAACCAGGGCGTCGACGAAGGAGACATGATTGGGGGCCAACAGCACGCCTCCCTGCTGCGGAATATTGCGGGATTGGCGGACGCGGATCCGGTACACGGTGTTGGCCGCCAGCACCAGGAGCAGGCGCAGCGCAGCCTCCGGCAGCAGCCACAAGGCCCACAGCGTTCCAGCCAGCAAGGCCGCCGAAGCGAAGAACATAACGCCCTGAGGGCCAAACGACAAGGCTGTCAGAAGGGCAGCGCTGAGCGATCCCGCCAGCACGCCGCTAAAGACGAAGACATTGGACAGAGCAATGACGCCTCCACGCCAATGGGACGGGGCCCGCCACTGGATGAGGGCGTTGAGTGGAACCACCAGAAAGCCGCTGGAGGCGCCCATCACGGCCATGAATACGAGCAGTCCGGCCAAGCCGGGCGAAACCAGGGCCAGCAGGAAGGTGGAGGCCGAAAAAATGAGCGCTCCCAAAGGAATGAGTCCATACTCCACTTTGCCCCGCGAGAGTCTGGCGGCCAGAAGGCTGCCCGCCCCCACGCCCAGTCCGAAGAGGGCCAGAGGCATCCCCGAGAGGGTGTCAGACAGTCCCAGCACTGACTTGGCGTAAACCAGCACGTCCTGCCCCAGGAGAGTGGCGACGGACCAATAGAAAACCGAGCCGGCCACGGCCAGCTTGAGGATGCGCTGGCCCAGAATGGCCCTCCAGGCGCCTTGAATGCTGGCCTTGAAGTTGCCTTGGGAGCGGGCAGCTTGGACCCTGGGAATGCCCAGGGCCGCCCACAATCCCAACAGCGCCAGCACAAACAGAAGAGCACCGACCAGCCACGCTTGGTCGCCTGAAAGGTCCAGCAGCATCCCTCCCGTTCCCGTGCCCAGGATGATGGCTAGGAAGGTCCACATCTCCAAGTGTGCATTGCCGTCGGAGAGCTTCTCGTGAGGCACCAATTCCGGCAAGATGCCGTACTTTGCGGGACTGAAGACGGCGCTCTGAGCCCCCATCAGCCCCAAAACAATCAGGGGCAGGACATAGCTTTCGGGAACGATCCAGAGGACGGTCGCCGCCGAAATCATCAAAACCGCCTCAACGATCTTCATGGAAACGATGACGCTGCGCTTGCTGATCCGGTCAGCCAGCATCCCCGCGGGAAGCGAGAAGACGATCAGCGGCACGGTCAGGACGCAGAACGTCAGCGTAGTCATGAGCTGGGAGGTGCTTTGCAATCCTTCCGCACTGTCCGGCTCCAGGCCCGACGAACGGATGGCCAGAAAAGTCACCGCCAGTTTCCAGGCGTTGTCGTTAAAGGCGCCGAAAAACTGGGTGACCAGCAAATGGCGTATGGAGCGGATGGCGGAAACCATGATTCCTCCTGTCAGGCTAACATCAATATCCCCGGGAAACCGATCTGTTAGGGAGAGAGACACCTTAATCCCGCGTCAACTTCTCGGCGGTATCGGGTCACTTTTTGCCGGGCACGCCTCAGATTCCCGTCGCAAAATACCGAGGCCAGTTCGAGCAGATGACCCATGTTCTCGTCGTTGCGGCCCAAGCCGCCACGAAAAGTCCACTGGCTGATGTTGGTCCGGCGGCGCAGGTAGTCAGCCAAGGTATAGCACTTCTCATGTTGGCGGCACCACCGGGCCGAAGGAAAGTCGCCCTCCAGCCCGGGAAAACAGGCCCATTGCGTGGGCGAGCGCGGGGAACGGGCCCGGATCCCGAGATTTTGAAGCGGCGATCGGGGACCAAAGCGGGTCGGTTCTCCCGTCATGCCTGCCGCTCTCTTGGGTTCCGGGAGAGCCCGTCCAGACGGGCAAGCTAGGCTGCGCAGCGCCAAGTCGGCCACCTGGCAGGCCATGAGCCCGGCGTCAGTGAACTTGCCTCCGTATACAGAGATCCAGGGCCGCGCGCTGTCTGCGTGTATGTGGAACCGCTTGGAGCAGCGAAGCGTGCTGGCCGGGGTCGGCGCCTCTGCCTCCAAGGCCAGCGGACGCACGCCGCATCGCAGGGAGACGATGTCGGCCGCCGTGACAGGCCTGCGCAACACACGGTTAAGTCTCTCCAGCAGAAAGGCGACGTCTTGTCGTCCGGCCTGGAAGCCGCGGCGGGTCTCGTCGACTACCGTCTCGGTCGGTCCCCAAAGGGCCAGCGGTCCCCAAGGAATGAGTCCAAAGATGTCGGCGTCGCGGCCGGTATCGAATATCAGCGGCGAAAAGGCGTCTTCGTCCCTTCGGGCATCGGCCCCCAGAGCCTCCAGGGGCATACCCAGGAAAACGCCCCTGCTGAGCACGTGGCGGTAGGGCGTCTGGATCTTAAAGCGCGCGTTGAGAGCATCTGTCCAGGGGCCCGCCGCGCACACCACCTTGAGGCAGCGGACAGTCCTGTGACAGCCCAGCAGTCGGTCGGCAAGCCGCAGCTTCCAGAGGCCTTGGCGCCGATCAAAGGTTCCCCGCCGCAGGGCACAATAATTCAGTGCAGAACTGCCGGGATGATTCTTGTCGAGGACGCACTGAGCCACGAAACGGGCATCGGAGGGACGGATCACCGCTTCCTGGTAGTCGAAGCCTCCCCGCCTCCACTCATCCTTCAGGAAGGCGGGAGTTTCGTCTCCGCCGATGCGCCGGGGAGGCTGCCTGCGGAGTCCGCCCATCAGCCAATAGAGCCAAAGAGCGGCACCCGCCACCCAGGGTCGGCGGCCTCCTCCGCCGGCCAGGTAGCGAAAGGTGCGGGGTGTTACCGTTCCAGCCTCCTGGCGGATCAGGCGCTCGCGGGCGCGCGACAGGCGTACTACGTTGGACACGTCGAGATGGCTAAGGTAGAGGAGTCCCCCCCAGGCCATCATGGCGCTGGCCTGGCTGGTTCCGCAGGCGAAATCGCCCCTTTCCAGGAGCAGCGTGCGGAATCCCCTGCGGCACAATTCGCGGTAGACTGAGGCTCCGCTGATGCCCCCTCCCACGACCACGGCGTCAAAGGCTCGGGAGCCGAGCCGACGCCAGTCCTGCCGGCGTTCCCTTCGGATTGAGTCTGCAACTTTCATCGCCGCCTCCCGACGGCCCGGGCCCGTCTGCTGCCGGCGGCAGACCCCTCGTGTCCCGCCCCGGCGACGGCGTCGGCGTTGTCAAGAACCTTTTCGAAGGCTTGGGCGTACTGGTCGAGCAACGTGCGCGAGGCGCTATGAAAGGCAGGAAGCTGGATCAGCTCCCGGCTCATGGCTTCCGTGCGGGGCAGCCGAACAGCGTAGTCCCTGGGACCCACATCTTGGGGCAGCCGGGCGATCTGGCGGAATATCCCTTGGCGAAAAAGGGGCTGCTGATGCAGCATGGGATAGCGGATGGCAGAAGCCCGGCAGCCCTCGGCCTTAAGGGCCTCCACCAGCAACGCGAGGTCGACAGGGGGGCGTCCCTTCCGGCCCGGCGTCAGTTCGCGCGGGCGCACAACATAGGCGAAATAGACCCGCCTTGCGTGGCGGGGCGCGCTGAAGACCGTGATTCCCAGGCGCTTGAGGTGAGAGGACAGATACTCGAGGTTGTCGGCCCGGCGCGCGTTGTTCTCGCTCAACCGCTTCAGTTGGCTGCGTCCCAGGGCCGCTGAGAGGGGAGCCAAGCGGGTTTTGATCCCGAAGGTAGTGCCGGAGAGACGGGCCAGGGGGCCGTCCAGCCTCATGGCCCTCATCATGTCGCCCAGGCTGACGGCGCGCTGCATGACGCTAAGGCGGTCAGTCAGCAGGACACCTCCCTCCCCTGCCGGGGCCAGCTTGTTGGACTGCAGGCTGAAGACCGATACGTCGCCCAGGCTGCCGCAAGGCCGCCCATGCCAGCTCGCGCCGTGAGCGTGGGAGGCGTCCTCGATGATCTTCAGGCCGTGGCGGCGGGCGACGTCACGGAGGGCCCGCATCCTGGCAGGAAGGCCGAACAAATGCACCACCACCAGGGCCCTGCTGCGGCTTGTGATCTTGCGCTCAACGTCCTCCGGATCAAGGCCCAAGCGCTGATCCTCAACGTCACAAAAGACCGGAACCGCGCCCACCCATAGCATGGGCACGACCGAAGCCCAGAAAGTCGCCGAGGGAACCAATACCTCGTCTCCGGGCTTGAGGTCCAAGGCGAAGAAGGCGGCCAGTAGAGCCGCAGTTCCATTGCAGTGGGCCAGAGCGCAGCGTCTCCCTGTTAGGCGCCGATAATCGGCTTCCAGCCGCCGGGTTTCGGGGTGAAGGGAAAGCTCGCCGCTGCGGAGCACCCGCACAACGGCCTTCTCATCCTCCCGGCTCACCTGAGGCCAGATGGCTGCCTCCGGTTCGTCCACCGTCACGGCTGGCGGGCCACCTAACAAAGCGGGTTGGGTTGATCGACGGATCATCATTCCTGACTCCCTTGTTTTAACGCCGTTGGCCAAGAGAATCGCAATCGCTGTGCCAGAGAAGACCTTCTGACTTTAAATCTCTATTTTGCAGACACTTGCAGCCTGCATCGCCTAATCGAGAGAAAAGTCAGGATGAGCATTAAATGCTAGTTGGGTGTGCAGAAGATGTATAATCATGCCTGTCCCAGCCATAAGGAATGAGCTTCTGAAGAGAACAGGAGAACAACATGTCCCGATTCAGCCCTTCCGAACAGCGCTTCCTGCAAGACGTCTCTGATTTGGTCTACTGCAATCCCTTTTCCTCCAAGCGAACCCAACTGGAGCGTCGGGCACTTGGGCAAGAATGGGCCGACGAAGGGCGCTTCTGGAGCATGGAGGTCGACGATCCCAACCGGCCTCGCCGCAATGCCTGGAGAATCCACGAGAAGATTGAGCGGCGCTTGGACGTCTGGCGCGAGGCGGCCCTTCACGCCCAAACCGGTTCCCGGGAACGCCGCCTCTATCAGGACGCGGTGCTGCATCTCCTTTATTACCGCTACAGCGGCCTGTTTTGGGAGGCTGCCTTCGGCTCCCGCAATCAAGAGCCTGACCGCTGGCACTTCTACCGCGATTTCGAAGACGATTGGAAGAAGCTGCTGGGAGATCTGGTTGCAAACTTGCCTCTTGGCATGGGCGCCGCACATATCTTCGCCCTGTTCTTCCAGATACACCGCGCCTTTTTCCATATCTTTAGGCGAATCATCGGCAATTCTCCCGGCGCAGCCGATCTCCGGGCAGCGGTCTGGGAATCCATTTTCACCTGCGACTTGCGCCGCTACCGCAACAGTTTGTTTGACCGCATGGGCCAGTTCGCCGCGCTCATTACCGGACCCTCGGGCACTGGAAAAGACTTGGTGGCACAAGCCATCGGACTCTCCCGCTTTCTTCCCTTCGATTCCCGCCGCCAAACCTTCCCCGATCAGAACAAGGGACTGTATCTGGCCATCAACCTGGCAGCCCTCTCGCCCGCCCTGATCGAGTCGGAGCTCTTCGGGCACTGCAAAGGGGCCTTCACCGGAGCCCTCAATGATCGCCGAGGACGGTTGGAGTCGTGCCCCGCCCGCGGGTGCATCTTCCTCGACGAGATCGGGGACTTGGATGGCGAGATTCAAGTCAAACTGCTGCGCGTCATAGAGAACCGCGCCTTTCAGCGTGTGGGAGAATCGACCGACCGCGAATTCAAGGGCAAGCTGATCGCAGCCACTAACGTCGACTTGGCGGAAGCCATCGAGCGGGGGCAGTTCCGCGAAGACCTTTACTTCCGACTCTGCTCCGATCGCATCGCCATGCCCTCGCTGGCCGACCAGCTCGGGCAAGAACCGGAGCTGCTGGAAGAACTGGTCTCGTACATGGCCCGCCGGGTGGCAGGGGAGGCCTCCCAAGACCTGGTTGCACAGTCGGTCTCCTGGATTCGCTCCAATTTAGGCGACGATTACCCCTGGCCGGGCAACTTCCGCGAACTCGACCAGTGTGTCCGCAACATCCTCATCCGCGGACGCTATCTTCCCCTCCGCCTCTCTCGGAACCCCCGCGAAGGGTTCCAGCGCCGCTTTGAAAGTTGCCGCCTCAGCGCCGAGGAGGTCCTCAAACATTACTGTACGTTGACCTACTCCAAGACCGGCAGCTATTCGGCCGCAGCCCGCCGGCTCAGCCTCGACCGCCGCACAGTCAAGGCCAAGATCGATCCCAAGTTGCTCAAGTCCCTCTCCTGACTTGGTGCAAGCAGCGACTTTCTTAAGATAAGTGGAGCAAAAGTGTAGAAAACGACAGGTCGCTCTGTTAGCATCTGGGTATGGCAGAAGGCCTCAACAACCTGCAAGAACGGGTCGCGCTGGTTACTGGATCGACCCGGGGCGTGGGCCGGGGCATCGCGGAGGAACTCGGAGCCGCGGGGGCCACCGTTTATGTCACTGGCCGGACGGTAGAGCAAGACTCAGCAACCGACGGGCTGCCCGGAACCCTCAGTACGACTGCCAAGTCTGTCGCCGCTCTGGGAGGGACACCCGTTGCCGTGCGCTGTGATCACACCGATGACCGGCAGGTCGCAGCTCTTTTCCATCAGATCAGAGATGAGCAAGGCCGGTTGGATGTCTTGGTCAACAACGTCTGGGGCGGCTACGAAGCCTACGACTCCCAGGAATTCCAGCTTCCTTTTTGGAAGCAGCCTCTAAAGAAGCGCTGGCGCGGCATGTTCGAAGCCGGTTTGCGGGCCCATGCCGCCGCAGCCGCTTTGGCCGCCCCGCTCATGATCGAGCAGGGCCGCGGCTTAATCATCAACATCTCCTTTGGAGACGAAGGAAAATACCTCGGCAACCTCCACTACGACGTCAGCAAGGCCGCTGTCGATCGCATGGCCTTCGCCATGGCTGTCGAGCTCCAAGAGTATGGGGTTGCGGCGCTCTCACTCTACCCTGGTTTCGTGCGCACCGAACGCGTGACGGAGGGCTACCGGGGAGACTTGAGCGTCACTGAGTCTCCCCGTTACTGCGGACGCGCGGTCGCGGCCCTGGCTGCCGATCCTGAGATTCTCCTGCGTAGCGGCCAGTCTTGGAAGACCGGAGCCCTGGCCCAGGAATACGGCTTCAAGGACGTCGACGGTCGTCAACCGCCCCCTTTCAACATCGAAACACCGCTGTAGTTCAGTCGAGCCCCAGGCTGGCCATTCTCGTCAGTGGCGGAGGCGTGAGCGTCGGGCCAGCACGACGTAGGCCGGGAGGCCGGCCAGGAGGAGAAGAGAGCCGTAGGCGACGACCTCCATTCCCGAACCCAGGATCGCGAACACTGAGAAGAGGAGGGCCAACAGCGCCACCAGGAAGGCCACGGGCCGAGCACGGCCCAGGCTGCCGGATTCCCTTCTCTGCATGACCAAGTCAGCGGCAGCCGAGACGGCGTAAGGGATCAAGGTGGTCAAGGTGGAGAGCAGGATTAAGGTGGTGAAGGCGGCCACTAATCCCTTGGAATAATTCATCACGATCAGCGCCGAGGAAAGACCCGCCGAGATCAGCAACGATGCCGCGGGAGAACCCTGCTTGTTCAGACTCCGGAAAACGGCGGGGAAGAGGCCGTCCAGAGCTGCCGCGCGGGGCATCTGCCCGGCCAAGAGGATATTGGCGTTGAGGGTGCCCGAGATCGAAATGATGGCCCCCAAGCCGACCAGTTGAGCCCCCGGCGCGCCGAAGAACTTCAAAGCCGCATCGGCAAACGGTGAAGCGGATCGGGCCAGTTGATCGGCGGGAAGCATGGCCATCACCCCCACGGTGGATAGGATGTAGACGGCGGTAGCGGCAGCGGTGCCGGTCAACAAGGCGCGCGGGATCGTGCGGCGCGGATTCTGGATGTCCTGGGCGGGAATAGCGCCGGCCTCCATACCGACATAGGCCCACATGGTGAGCATCGCCACCGACGCCACTAGCAGGGGCCAAGGCTGGTCGTCGGGATTGGCGGCGGGAATGCCGGTCACCTCGCCAGCCCAGATTCCAGCCAAGCCGATGGCCAGCAGAGGGACGATCTTGAGCAGGGTTGTGGTCAACTGGAAGATCCCGGCGCTGCGCACTCCAGCCAGGTTGACGCCCGTCAGAATCCACAGGGTGGCCAAAGCCGCCGCCGCGGCTGCGGCCGGCTGGGAAAGGCCGGGAAGAAAAACGCTCAGGTATCCGGCGCAAGCCACGGCCATGGCCGCCGACCCGGACCACACCGAGATCCAGTAGCCCCAGGCGATAAGAAAACCGGGGAGGTCTCCGAAAGCGGCGCGGGTGTAGGCGTAGGGCCCGCCGATGTGGGGGACGCGCCGGGCCATGGCGCCCAGGGTCAAGGCCACGAAGAAAGTCCCGGCCCCGCTGACCAGCCATCCCAGGACGCTGAACGATCCGTATGGAGCCAGCACGGCAGGCAGCAGAAAGATGCCGGAACCGATCATGGTTCCGACCACAAGCGACCAGGTGCGCCAGAATCCCAGGCTTCTGGACGGAGGCTGTACCTCTCTGGCTGATGCTTTCACTCCAGCCGTCCCAGCGCTTTGAGCACTTCGCGGTCGAGTGCGTGGCAGATGTCTTCCTGGGGCGAGTAGCGTCCCCGTTGAAAGCGCTTGGAGCGGAGGCCTCGCTGCATCTGCTGGCAGACGTGCCAGTCTTGACGGTTGGTCTGGTCCCAGAAATCGACGGCCGACTGAAAACGCTCCATCTTGGCGCCGTCGCTGATGACGTCGGGCTGGAGGAGAAAAAAGCAGTCCACCCGAGTCCTGTCAAAGGCCAGCGGACGCAGACGATGATAGAGCACGAAATCGGGGTGCGGCGACAGCAAGAAATTGGGAAAGATCGAAAAATAGTAAACTCGTCCCAGGTCGTCACCTGAGACATCGCCCAGGGGCGGTCCTGCCGCTTCACCGTCCATGGTCAGGCTGCCGCCGGGTTGGCGGATCTCCATGTAGCCCCCGATCACGGGACCTTCCATGCAATCGTGCACGGCGCTGCGGAAGGGAGTCCGCTGGGCCAACGTAGGGTGGACGCCGGGACAATGGTAGCACTCCTGGTAGTTCTCCAGAATCAGCTTCCAATTGCACTCCAGGACGTACTCGATCTTGTGGGCGATTCTGAGGCGGGGAAGCTGCCAGGACCGAAAGCGGCCCTCCAGCGCTGCCATTTCCTCCCCAAAAGGAGCCGCCTCGCGGCTTAGGTTGACGAAGACAAAGCCTCCCCATTCAGCCGTGTGGGCCGAAAAGAGTCCGAAGTCCTCCTTGCGGAATCCAGAAACCCCCTTCATCAGCGGCGCGGCCTTGAGGTCCCCGTTCAGATCGTACTTCCAGGCGTGGTAAGGACACTCGATCAAACCCCGTCGAAAGCGGCCCTGCTCGTGATCGCAGAGACGGGTGCCGCGATGGCGGCAGACGTTGAAGTGGGCCCGCAGCCGGCCGTCGCCGTCCCGCACCAGCAGGATGCTTTCGTCGCCGATCTCAAAGGCAAGGAAGTCGCCGCTGTGCGCTACTTCCTCTTGGCGGCAGGCCAGCATCCAGCGCCGCTGAAAGATCTTCTCGATTTCTTCCTGAAAAATCTGCGGCGATTGGAAGAACTCGCGCGGAAGCGTCTCCATGCATTCGGGGACCTGATAGTCGACGCCCCTCCTCCTGTAGCGCCCGGACTCGTCGTTCATGAATGGACTCCGCTTCTCATTGTGGCGCTGGCCGAGGGAGGGGTCAAATCGGGGAGGCGGCCGGGCTTCCTCTCAGAACAGAAACGCCCCGGTTCCAGGCTGGAACCGGGGCGACTAGTGCAGCGCGTCTTGAGGCAGAGTCTTGCCAAGTTCAAGGTCCGATATGCGAACTTCGAAAGAATCCGAGGGGGTGCAATTCGCCAGTCCAGGGTGCAGCCCCGCTGCTAACGCAACGACGCACGGGGCGCAACGCCAGGTTACTGCGGTTCATCCGAATCAAGTTAGGAGGCAGCATGGCTCAGAACTCTTTGGCGCGTAGCACTAACAGGACCTAACGAACCGCTTCATCCACGGAAAGGCGTGCACAAGCGAT
Source organism: Acidobacteriota bacterium (assembly GCA_035471925.1). Lineage (GTDB taxonomy): Bacteria > Acidobacteriota > UBA6911 > RPQK01 > DATIPO01 > JANQFM01. The sequence goes on along the minus strand of DATIPO010000384.1, from coordinate 33,581 downwards.
GTCTTTAGGCTGATCCCTCGACTCGCCTGACAGCTCGTTGGTCATCGAATGACCGAGGCCGATCAGTTGTCGGGGTGGCATCCCGGAGGACGGCCGTTGAAGGAGCAGCCATCGTCAAGGAGAACCGTGACCACGACGAAAGCGGCGTCGATGAACTCGGCTTCCTGAACCTGATACTTCCACACGTCTTCGCCGCTGAATCCTCTTGCAGGAGTGTAAACCAGCACCTTGGAGCCCAGGAACTCCTGGCCCAAGCTGACGCGTTCGCCGGTGTCGGGGTCGATCAGCGCTCCTCTTCGGGGAAGTTCGGTGATGGTGACGATCAGGCCGTTGTTGGCCGGTTCAGTGGTCAAGATCTCCAACTGCGGCTCAAGGCCTTCCTTAATGTTGCCAATGGCGCTGGAACGCACTTGCAGGCCTCTGCCGTCTTCCTTGCCGCTCAGGCGGCCCTGTACTGAGAAGATAGGTTGCCGGCTGGCGATGGCGTTTCGCAGCGCCTGAGTGACGTCAAAGGAAAAGGTACCCGGTTCTCCAGGACGAGCCTCCTCAGGAACCGGCATGACGGCCCCCGCCAGCGCTTCTGCCTGAGCCTCGAAATCGGAGGGACGCAAGGCACCGTCTTGCTCCTCAAGGCCGGCAAAGAAGGCCGTGTCGTTCCTTTCCTCACCCCCGAATTCGGTGTTGAGCAGAACGCTGGCCGACTCGATTTCTCCGCTGAGTTCGCGAATATCCCACTCCATCTGAATGCGCGCGGAAGCACCGCGGTCCATCACCGCGGCTACCAGCAGCGGCTCACTGCCAGGCAACTCGTCAGCTCCGTCGCCGCGGCCGTCACCGTCGCTGTCGAAGACGGTTCCAGCCACCAGAGCCCCGCTGAGTACAGTTGGACTGGAGCCGCCGCCCTCACCCTCCGGCGTGCCCGTACCGCCCGGGTTGCCTCTCAATGTTATCTCGACAGGCTGGTTGAGAAGGGTCGTGACCTCCAGATCTTCAGCCAGCTCAAAGCGGCGGTTGACGGTGATGTCAACGATGGCTTTGGAGCACTGTTGGACTCCTCCGACGGAACCGCAGGCCTGGAAGTCGAATTGCTCCCTGCCCGTGAATTCCTCCGGAGGCATGTAGACGACCAGGTTGTCGCGCAGTTCGACGGGAGCGTCACCGATGACTTCGCCCGAGGAGTCGGTCAAGCGGCCCTCGCGGGGAAGGCTGAGCAAGGCATAGGCCAAGGACGTGCCCTCGGGGGCATCAGCCTCCAAAAGGATCACAACGCTGACTCCGATAGTGGTTTCCACGATGGCATCGATGGCCACCACCTTATCGATAGGCGGCGGGGGCTCGCCGGGGTCTTCAAAAGGATTGATGACAACCGTGGCCGTGCCCGTCAGCTCTTCCCGGTCCGTGACACCGAAGACAAAGCGGTCTTCGGCATCCTCCGAGGGCTTAAAGGGACGGTAGGTCACGGTGGCGCTGACGATCGGAGGCTGGATCTCTTCGCCGGTCGGCTTGCCCGTGTCGGGATCGATGCGCTGGATGGGATCGGGAACGATGGGCGTCAGGTCGAAGAGACCGCCCTGGCGGGGCTCTTCTTCGATGAAGAATTCCAGATCACCGCCCTCAGGATCGGAACCTTCCAACAGGATCTCGATGGACTCGGCTCCTTCGGTCTTTATGGTCTGGGGCGATGCCGTGGGAGGACCTGCGGGCGGTCCGGGCGGTTCAGGCCGTTCAGCGGCCCGAACCGGCCAAGCGAAGATGCGGTCGTTGGCTGTGCTCGACCCTCCCTTGAGCAGCGAGGCCATGAAATACCGGTCCAGCTCGCGGGCGCCCCGCAGCCGGGAGCGCGGACCCGTCTGCTCAGCCAGCACTCTGAGCTCCTCCGTGGAGGGTAAACGCCAGTCGCTGAATCCCAAATTGCCGATCCCTCCGGAATTCATGGCCGCGATGAAGCGCAGAGCCTGAGGACGGGTCAGAACAGGTGAAACGTTGGTTCCACTGGAAACGGCATGCAGCCCGTCCCCAAACCAAATCAAACCGGCTTCCTCATCGACCACCAAGCCGGCATCCTGAGCCAAAGTGAGAGCAGTGCCCAGAAACGCCATGGAACAGACGACAAGTAGAGCTATAACGGTTCGCAGGTGCAGCATGTCAACTCCTTCCCTCGTGATGATGTACTTGATCTGCGAATATGCGAAAAAGTTCCCAGTTACCGTAGCCGAAGATCAACAATATTGCAAGTAATTTTCCACATCCAAGTAAGATTTAGTTTTCTTCCCCTGCAAATGCACACGATCCCGACCTTGATTCCTACAACGGAGCGGAGCGTCGGACTGCCTCACATAGATTTGGATGAGGCATCGGCGAAGGTTGATAGCCGCTTCGGTGCCACGCCGAAAAGCTGCTCAATCGGGTCAGAAGAGGGCGCGATGAACCGCCCGGGAAGGTAGAAACAGCAGCCCGCCTTAACTCCAGAGGAGTGCAGGCGGGCTCTTGGGTTGCCTCTTGGCAGCAAACGCAGCCGACGGGCTGAAGGTTGGCGAAGGGAGTGGGAGGCAAAAGGACACGGTGGGGAGCCGCCCCTGTCGACGGGAACAGGGGCGGCCTCCTCCGCTCTTTACAGGTCGTCCGGCGAACATCCCGGAGGACGGCCCACCTTAGCGCAGTTGTCCTGGATAAAGATGAAGACCGTTCCGGTGTCGAGACCGTTGACCTCGTAGGTGAAGCTGTCTTGCAGCGTGATGTTGGGATCGGCCAGCGGATCGGCAATGTAGGTCAGATTGCCGTCGGTGATCGTTCCCGTCGTAGTAATTGCGGTGCCGGTGGAATCGAACAGCGTTCCGAACTGCGGAAGCGTCAGGATGGTGACAACGTCTGGAGCGATCACACCGGGTGTGGTGATGCTCAATGTAGGAGCTAGAAAATCGGTTACGTTCTTGGTCGTTGTGCCGAAGACCTGCAGGCCTTGTGCACCTGCGGTTCCCACACGTCCTTGGAGCGTGAATACTTGACCTCCGTCCTGGAGGCCCGCTGTCAAGACGTCGAGCACGTCGAATCCAAAAGTCTGGACGTCTCCGACTGCCATGCCAGTGGGGGAAAGGACGCCGCCCGGCAGAATCTGCCCAGGGGCCTCGAAGTCGGCGGCGGTCACGTTCCCATCCTGGCTGGCCGTTCCGAAATACAACTGGGTGTCAGCGAGTCCGAGGGCATTGGCGTGAGCTGGAATCGAGACATTCGCGCTCTCCAGGTTGTCAAGCGAAAATGAGGGGCCCAGATCGAATTCAATTTGGAAGCGCGCTTCGCCCGCATAGACGCGGCCGACGCTTAGATCGTCAATGAGCCAAGCTCGGCAAGTGCCTCCGGGACACGAGGAACCGACTTCGGTCCCCACGAAAGAAAGAGACTCAATAGTATCGGATGGCTCGATCAGACCGAAGTAGATGGGCGTGCCCGTAGGATCGTTGGGACCCAACTGAACATCGATGACCTGATCGGGAAGAGTCGTGTAGTCGACCGTTACGCGGATGACCTCGGGCCCGATAGTGGTCAGGTCGAGGGCGACGAATCCAAAAGCATTTGGCTTAGAGCCCAGACCCGAGAAGTCAACCGTAGCTACGGTGAATGTGCCTCCAGCGCCTGTCATTGTCGTGTCTCCGGAGGTAGCCTGGCTCGAATCAAAGTACTGCGCATCGAAGGCGATGCCGTCAATGGTGCCGACGGCGCCGCTGCCGCCTTCGAAATCGAACCTAGTGGCGTTGGGCAATTCAGCCAGGAAGTTCTCCTCATCACTGAAGGTGCCCGAGCCTCCGAAGCTGTCGGCAGCGCTGACGAAATCCCAAACGGCGGCTTCATCGCCGGATCCGTTGGAATCGGTATCGGCTGTAACTCCCGAAGCATCGGCTTGCTGAATAAACGCCGCTTTGATGCGAATGTTGCGTCGCGGACTGAGGGCGCTGGAGGAGGATGATCCGCCCCCAGTGAAGTCGGGATTGAGGCCCAAGCTGAAGGTGATGGGCGCCTGGGCTTCGGCGGTGAATTCACGATCCTCTACCGGATCCGGCGCGGGGGCCGTTTCAACGCTGACCGTCGCCCGGTCGCATACCACCATGGCACCGATGGTTCCGCACGCTTCAAACTCGAAGCTGTCGGAGCCGATGTGCCCGGGGTCCGGTGTGTAGTCGACGGTGGCGGTCCGCTGGACGGCTCCGCCGCCTTGAGTGAGATTGGAGAGGGTGCCGAAAGAAGGAGATCCGCATGCCGTCCCCGAGCAGCCGCCTTCGACGGCAAAACTCAGGGCCACGCCCGAAGCGCACTCGCCGTCCGGATCCAGCATGTCACAAGGGGCTTCGCCTTTGATTTCGATGGTGGCGGTAGTATCTTCCACCGTCTCGGCCATAGCGTCAAAGGCCAGCACGGTATCGACAGGATCGGGATTCTCGGGCGGATCGTTGGGGTCCTCGCCCGGATTGATGGTGACGGTGGCCGTCGCCATTTCGCCTCGATCGTCGGTGACTTTGTATTGGAAGCTGTTGAACTCATTCTGGTCGGTGGCCGGCGAATAGGTCACCGTGACGCTGACCAGCACGGTGCCCGGCTCGCGGACGCAGTCGACTCCGGGAGTGCAGCCGGGAGGATCGCCGGAGACGTTCTCAAAATTCTCGGTGATCGGTCCCAGCGAGCCTGCGGCGGGATCGGAGAGTCCTGGCGCAACGATGGCGTACATCAGGTCCCCGCCTTCTGGATCCTCGCCTACCAGCGGGATGACCAGATCAACCATGCCGTTGGTGAACACCACCACGTCCTCGGCAGTAGGCGGCTCGTTGGCGAAGGCGCTGTCCAGCACCAACCGGGCATCCTTGTCCAAGAGAACGTCGCGGCCCAGGAGGGCGCCCTTGGCCCGCGTGCCGCGGTCCAGGACCACGCTGCCCGCATTGGCGTAGACGTTGGCTCCCAGGGTGCTGTCGCGTCCCGTCATGAACGAGGCCGGCAAGGCCGTCGCTGAGCCGTCGCCGCTGTTGGGACCGCCCACATAAATCACGGCTGCCGTACCCGAGTCGGGAACGTCATCCGCAGGGCAGTCGGCGTTGGCCACGTAGTCCGGCCCGCTGGTGGCACCGACGCAAGAGTCCTTGCCCGTGTCCCAGCGCCCTTCCACACGGATGTCGGCGAACTCGCTGAAGAGGACTCGCCGGCAGGGATAGGGGCACTGGCCGCCGACCGTGCTGACTTCCGAAATGGAGCCGATGTTGAAGACTCCGCCTCCTTCGAAAACCAGAGTGCCGTTTTGAGCAATGGTGATGTTGGCAAAGTCGCGGACGCCTTCGGTTTCGCCCGGAGCGGGAGGCAGCGGCACCACCACGACTTCTCCATCGTCGACGAAGAGGTCCGCGGCTCCTGCTCGCGGCTGGTGAGGCTGAAAGGCGGGAGGGTCGGGATAGACGGGGAAGGAGGCCGCCGCACACACTGCCGAAGGATCGTCGGCATCGTCGATCGTCGTGCAGGCCGTAGTGCCGGTTACGTCAGACCCCCGGTCGAGCTGGATGTCGACCGCGGTTACGTCTCCATTGACCGTGGCATTGCGTCCCAGCCTCAATTCGACATCAGTGTTGGGATCGATGGTGTCCGCCGTGCTGGCTGCGTTGACGACGACGTTCCCGGTGACGTCCCTCTCATTCTTGATGAAGGCGCTGTTGGTGGCGAAAATCGCGATCTGGTCGAATCCGTCAGGAGCCACGATGCCCCTCACTGGCCAGGGATACATCACATCCCCAGGCGTCTTGCCTGCTCGGGGAGATATGCCCGAGGAACCACCATCGGAGGCCAGAAAGCGTTTCAGTCCTGTCAGGTCGCCAATCATCTCCTCGCGACGCACGAGGCGGCGGAGTTCGTCAGGCGTGGACAGTCTCCAGTCCCTGTATCCGAAGTTTTCCAGACGCCCATCATTCATGGCCTGGACCAACTCGAGAGCATCGGTCTTGGGAATCAAAACTTCACGGCTGAAGCCAGAATTGACCGCGTACAGAGGGTCGGCAACATAGGTGAGACCCGCGTCAACATCGACTATGAGTTGGACGCGGGGGGCCGATCCGCCGAAAGCTAAGAGCGAGGCAAAAGTAGCGAGAATAAAGGGTGACAAGGCCCTTTGCCAAAAAAACGACATCGTCCTCTCCTTCCCTGAGACGAATTTGTCAGTGCGAAAAGTTGCCGTAAGGATAGACCAGTCGCGGAGAAATTGCAAGCAAATTTCTGCAATACAATCTCCCTGAATTTAAATATGACTCAAGTTGACTTCTTAGGATCTGGCAGGACTATTGAACTATTGTTGAAAGGCCCTCACGACGCTGTCCCATTCCCATCCCTTGGGCAAGGCCCTCTCTAGGTTTCGGAGCAGACCCCGCGAAGGGATTCGGGAACCTTGCAACTACACCTGTCGTTAAACTGTCCATGGTGTTCATGGCACAGAAAGGCGGCTGGATGGCGGTCTTCGGCAAAGTTCTACAATGGGCGGTCTTGGCTGCCGCAGTCATCAGCGCGCCCTGGGCGGCTGCTTCCCCGGTGGCCCTGCAACAGCCGATCGAGGTGCCGGCGCAGGCTGACGGCAACAAGATCTCGGTGCAGATTCAACTGGACGGGTCTGACCCGATTTGGGTCGTCCTCGATAGCGGCGCTCCTCCGCCCATCGTGCTGCTGTCGGATGACCGGCTGCCGCGGGAAATGGGCTGGACATCGACGGCCCAGTTTCCTTTGGGAGGGGCTGGCAGCGGTCCCCGGCCCATGGTGGACGTCTTCGCGGGAGTGTCGGTTAAGGTGGCCGGTTTGGAGTTCCCCGACCAGCGGGTGCTGGCGCTACCTCAAGGCAACTCCTTCGCCAGCCATACCGCAGCGACGGGTTGGGAGGGAGTGATCGGGGGTCTCCTGTTCAACCGCTTCGTGGTCGAGCAAGACTACGCCCGAGGACGTATCGTCCTCCACCCTCGGGACGGGTTCCAGGCTCCGCAGGGCGCCACCGAACTCCCCTTGGCCGTGGGCCCGGCCGGACACGTCTTCGTTGATACTCAACTGCGCCTGCAGGAAGGCCCCCTCAAGCCGGTGCGGCTCGTGGTTGACAGCGGCGCGGGTCACGCGTTATCGCTTCAAAGCGACGAGGAGCAAGGCATCCTGCCCCCCGAGAAAACCGTTGAGGCCTATCTGGGAAGCGGAGTTTCGGGCGAACTGCACGGGAAGGTGGGGCGCTTGTCCGAACTGCATCTGGGGGAGCATGTTCTGCGCGACGTCGTGACCAGCTTTCCGGAAGCCGGGAACATGCCCAACGTGGGACGGCGGAACGGCAACCTGGGTATGGGCGTCCTGCGCCGCTTCGTGGTTTACTTCGATATCCCCGGCAGGCGCATGTTCCTGCTCCCCGGAACGGATTACCGCGAACCTTTCGAGTTCACCGCTACCGGGCTATTGGTTCGACGTCATTCAGACGGCTACGAGGTGGTCCAAGTCCTGGACGGCTCACCCGCCGCCCAAGCCGGCATCACCAAGGGGGCCTTGCTGACCGCCGTCGACGGACAGGCGACCTCATCCATGCGCCAGGACGACCTCAACGACGCCATGCGCCAGCCCAACACCACCCTGTCTGTCACCTTCCGCCAAGACGGCCGTGAGCAACCCGTCACCCTGACCACCCGCAAGATCCTGTAAACCGGAATCCGTCCGCAGCCTTCCGGCCTTCTACTGCCAGCCCGCTTATTGGCCCAAATCTCCGATGCAGGCGGTCGCGGTCACTCTGGAGCAGGCTCGCTAGCTCTCGGCGGGGTCCTGGGAGGGCCCCCTTAAGTCCGTAACTGAGGAGTCAGGGGTGTGACTGGTTCTCGTCCGGTTGGGGGCGGAAGAAGAACTGCGGTGCCAACCTTCCGGTGAACACTAGGGCGGCGCCTTCTTGGCGCAGTTTTACGGACTCCGACAAGGACTTGAGCCAAGAATCCCGCGCGACACTGCCCATCTGGTCCAGCATCCGGGACATTTCGGACGGAGCGGCTCCTAAGGGGAGCCTACTCTCAGCAAGGTCGGCACGGGCTGCCTCCTCCGCGGCGGTTCGGGTCTCAATGTTCTCGTAGACCATCCGAGTCACGAAAGTCAGACCCCTTCATCGAACCGGATCGAACTCACCGTCAATGTCCGGTTAGCTTGATCGTCAGGAACAGTAGAGAACGACCACCGCTGGCCCGGGTAGTCCAGTGGGGCGAGGATCGCCGCCAAATCCTGGTTACTTCCGCCGCCTCGCTTGCGAAAAAGGCCGTCGAGCACACCTTCTCCGCCAGATGACACGTAGAGCCGGCCAGCTTCCTGCAGGCTGAGTTCAAGCCAGCCGTTGCTGAGAATCAAAGCGGATGCGAGTTGGCGGATCTTCCATCTCTTCCCTTGGGCCAGGCGTTGAGAATACCTGTTGACACGGAGCGCATCGAAGGGCCCTTCAACAACCGCGACATAGCGGTGTTCATTTCTCATGATCAGAGCTGCGTGCGAGTGACGGAAGGGTTCGATCCCGCTCGCGAGCAAGGTATATGACCTCGCGCTACTCCTCGAAGGCCTACGAGCGTTGAACAAACCGCAACAGCCTCCGCAGGGACCTCGGTCTCAACCATCGTACTTAGGACGAGCGCAATCCCGTCCTAGTCGGCGGGATCCCGAACAGGGCCATGAATTTGGTCGGGAAGTGTCTTTTTCTTTACGGTGCGCCCGGTTCTATTCGCCGTTCACGGCGACCGCGTGCCCCTGTTCCAAATCAGGCGGTGTATGAGCCAGCCGTCAGGACCGCGCTTGCGGATCATGAGGTAAGCGTCGTTCAGCGGAGTGGGCTCCCTGTCGTCGTGCCAAATCAGCGTCCCCACGGTCTGTCCCCGGTTGTAAGCCCATTCCCCGGCCACCACCGTCTCCTCCGACTTGAAGGCGACATCCATTGAGAACTGCTCAAAGCCCTCGCTGTAACGTTGCCGGATGGCGTCCCGGCCGTAGACGGAAGGCCCTTCTGGCGGTATCAGCACGGCGTCCTCTGTATAAAGACCGACAATCGCCTCAACGTCGCTGCGTTTATCGGCGGCAATTATGGCGGCTAAGGTCTCTTCGACGCCCGCGGACCCTTGTGAGGCATCTCGGTGCTGAGGCATGCAGCTTGACGACGCCGCCGCCAGTGCGATGAGCAGGCCTGCCACAGTAAAAAATCGCCGCCCCCGCACATTCTTCGGCCTCATCGGTTCCAACTCCCTTCATTTAAGCCAATCCCCGGCGAGACTGGGCCAGCACGAATATTATAAAGCTGTAGGGATCACAACAAGCTGTTGTCTGGGCACTTGCTTCGACCCCCAGGCGCCTGACGGTGCTGAAAAGGGGCTCGTGCCCGTTCCTCCCGAAACTTGGGTTTCTAACCCGTCAACCGTCCGGATCCCAATATGTGCGCACCGGAAGGTGATCGGCAGCCGACTTTGAGCCCGATTGCTCAAAGCATCACACCAGCCAGTCTGCGCCATCCGCCCAATGACCTCAGAAGGAACACTGAGTGCTCTCCTAGATTGAGCCCTTTTCCACCTCGAAAAACACGTGGAGCTTGACAAGATCCTGTGCGACGTGGATACTTCGCTAAATGGTGAAGCAAAGCGAGCCGCTCAACTTGACCTTCTCAGCACTCGCCGACCCGACTCGCCGAGCTATCTTGGCCCGCCTGGTAGACGGTCAGAGGACGGTAGGAGACTTGAAGGAGCCCTTCGAACTGTCACCGTCAGGATTCTCCAAACACCTGCGGGTCTTGGAGAAGGCGGGACTGCTGCGGCAGCACAAGAAGGGACGCCGGCGCTATTGCGAAGCGGTCATCGAACCTCTTGACGAAGCTGTCACTTGGCTGGAGCGTTATCGCGAGACGTGGGGCGCATCACTCGACTCGTTCACCGACTATGCCGAGCAACTTCAGGCCAAGCTTGACCGAGGAGCGGAAGATGAGCGCTGATTCCGGAGAGATCGTCCTACGCCGTACCGTTATGGCCTCCCAAGAGGTGGCCTTTGAAGCTTGGACGACCCCCAGGCACGTTCTGCAGTGGTGGCGCCCGACCGAGACCGCCCGATGCACGCTGGCCGAATTCGATCTGCGAGCAGGGGGGCGATACCGGATCGATATGAGCGACCCGAGCGAAGGGACTCACTGCAAGGTACAGGGGAGATTCCAGGAGGTCACTCCTCCCAGACGGCTTGTCTACACTTGGAGAGCAAGCACTCACGAAGGCAACGTCGAAAACACCCTTGTCACCGTTGAGTTCCGGTTCAAATCGAGACGAGAGACGGAAGTGTTACTCCGCCACGATGGTCTGCCCGACGCCCCCATCCGTCAGGGACACAGGGAGACCTGGGAAAAGATGCTAGCCAGCTTCGCCAAGCATTTGCGCTCTTGGCACCAGCCATGACGAGAGCGGGGGATTCGCGTGCAGGGTTTCCTGATTCTGGCTTCTTGAAAACAACCACGACGAGCAAGGAGGCATCGAGTGTCAGTCACGATCGTCAACGACTACTTCTTTAAGCCGGGCGGCGACATTGAGGAAGGCAAGGCAGCGGCCGCGGAACTTGTTCGGTCCTTCCGGGAAGAGGTCCCCGAGGTCCAGCTCTCGCTCTGGCTTGCCAGTTCGGAGAATCCGCTCCATCACTACCACATCACGGTATTCGACGATATGGATTCAGTCGCGAGAGTGAAAAAAAGCAAGGCCATCGAAACATTTGTCAGCCGCCTGTTTCCCCATATCGACCATAGCACCTACGTTTCTCCAGTCTGCGACGTCTGGTTGGCCGACGGACAAGGAGTCAGGCCCGTACGAGAGGAGAGTTCCAATGACTGAACACCTCGCCCCTCCATACGGATGGCTGGACAATGAATCCGACGACTACCGCGAGGCCCGCCGCAAACTCCATGCCGCCGAGTTGGAGCTTCGGGATCAAAGGGAGCGCGTCGCAGTCCTACGACGCCAGCTGCCTTCCGACACGGCGGCCGAAGATTACGTCTTTGATGAAGGACCCCTCGACCTCGACGAGAATAAGCCGATTCGACAGGTGCGGTTGTCGGAACTAACGAGCGAGAATCGGTCCGCCGTCTTCTATCAGTTCATGTACGGTGCAGCTCAGAAAAAGCCATGTCCCATGTGCAGCATGTGGATTGACGGCTTCCATGGGATCGCCCGGCATTTGCGGCAAACGATGACTTTCGCAGTGGTAGCGGCTGCCCCAATCGAAGACCTGCGTTCGTGGGGCGCTGAAAGGGGATGGCACGGATTGCGCCTTCTCTCCAGCGCGGGTACCAACTTCAAGAAAGATCTCCGTTTCCAGCAACCGGACGGCGTTCAGTTGCCAGGCGTCAGCATCTTCGTCCGAGGCAAGGATGGCAAACCGCACCATTTCTACTCGGTCTGCGCTGTCCTGGGAAAGAAGGAGTATCGAGGACTCGACCTGCTGGCCCCCATCTGGAACCTGCTCGACTTGACTCCCCAGGGTCGAGGAGATTGGATGCCTCCTCTTGAGTACAAGTAGCCTCTCGGAGAAATGTGCAGTCCGGCGCTTCTCGGATAGCATCAGACGGGCCGCCGGATCAATCCATTGCCAGAATATTGCCAATTCTTTGTCAATCTTACAGCAAAATGGCTCTCATGCGTCTCCTTCCGAGTACGGCGCAAAAGATTGAGCGGCAGGCCTAAAGTGCTGAAAAGGCGAGAGTTGGGATGGTGCCGGAGGAGAGATTCGAACTCTCACGAGGGTAAACCTCACTACGCCCTGAACGTAGCGCGTCTGCCAGTTCCGCCACTCCGGCACTCGACTGGCTGATCGCGGGATGCGTCCGCGACCCTCGAAGCAAGAAGGCAGTGTACAGCAATTGTCGCTTCTTGTTAAGCGGTACCTGTGAAAAACCGTTCTCCTTGACACTTGCCCGCAGGGCGTCATCGAAGCCTCGAAAAAACCACGTCTTGCCTCAACCCCCTCGGGGCCCACCCGAGGCTTCCATCACGCGCAAGTGAAGAAGCTGGCGGGCACCGGACATGTTCTCATGTCGGCAAGCGGTGTTGACGCCAACCGCAATGCTGGGCACATTAGCGGCATGGATCCGGTGACGCACACTTTCGTAGGAGCGGTTCTGGGGGAGACGCGGCTGTGCCAGACGACCGCCTATTCCCGGCTCACGCTGATCGTGGCGGCCAACCTCCCCGATATCGATGCAGTCACCTACTTCATCAGCCAGGACACCTCCCTCTACTGGCGCCGGGGCTGGACCCACGGAGCTCTGGCCATGCTGCTTCTGCCGCTGCTGTGGACAGGGGCGGTGCTGGGGCTGGCGCGCCTGAGAGGACGCCAAGAGCAAGTCGATCCACGCTGGGTGCTGGCGCTCAGCTACATCGGACTCCTCTCTCACCCGGCCTTGGATTGGCTCAACAATTACGGAGTCCGCTTGCTCATGCCTTTCAGCGGAACCTGGTTCTATGGAGACGCTGTTTTCATTGTCGATCCCTGGATGTGGATGCTGCTGGGCGGATTCCTCTTCTTGCGCCGTTCGCGCAGAACTTCCCTTCCCGCCCTGGCCTGGACCCTGTTCGCGTTGGCCGCCACGGCGGCCGTGGTGCTGGGCCCCGGGTCGCAGCTTTCCCTGCAACTGGCTTGGATGGCGGGGCTGACGGCCATCGTGCTGCTCGATTGGGCGCGTCCTTCTTGGCTGATGCCGTCCCGGGACAAGGGTGCGTCGCCCGCCACAGCCAAGTCTAAGGGACGCCGTGCCAGCGACCAACGGGTTCACGTCGGCGTCGGCGCAAGCGCCAACAAAGAGAGCCCTTCCCGCCGGACGAAGGAAAGCGGCAACTTGCGGGGTCAAGGCGGCTCGGTGTCCGCCGGACGGGCCGCCCCGGCAGTCTTGGCCCTGCTCCTGATTTACATCTTGGCCAACCTGGGTCTGACGTCCTGGAGCGAGTCGCAGATGCGTGCAGCCATGCAGGAACGCGGGCAAGAGATCGAGAAAATGATGGCATCGCCGGTGCCGCTCAATCCGCTCGTCCGTGACGTGGTCATCCAGACCCGGGTCGGATACCACTACGGGCGGCTCCATCCCCTCAGTGATCCGCCCTTGCAGTTGGCCTCGCGCTTGATCCCCAAACTGCCCGAGGACGATCCCCGCGTCCAGCGCGCCATCCGGCAGCCCCAGGTGCGCGGCATCGTCAACTGGTCCCGCTTCCCCTGGGCCGTTGTCGAGCGAAGGGAAAACAGCGACCGCGTCTACATTATGGATGCCCGTTACGTCCGCCGCCCCACCACGGGCTTCGGAGGCGCCATGGTGGAGCTGGAGCGCCAACGCTGAAACCGAGGACGGCTTTGCCTCGTCCCACAGACAGCCCCCGAGATTGGTAGACTGAGCAGCTTGAGCACACGGCTGTTGCCGGCGCCGGTCGCGGAACGCCATGAGATGCAGTGGCATCGCCGGAGCCAGAATGCCTGACCGCTCAGCCAGGGCTCCGCCCGGCCGCGCCCGACACGAGCGAGCACGTCATGAAGAAACTACCCGCAGCACGCCTTTGGAGGGACGACAAGCCGCTTGAGTTGCAGTATGGATCGCGCATCCAGCCCATCGAGGTCGCCTACGAAACCTGGGGACGCCTCAACAGCAACGGTGACAATGCCGTCCTGATACTGCCGGCCTTCTCGGCTCATTCCCATGCCCGATCCAACGCTGCCGATCCCAAGCCGGGGTGGTGGGAAGCCATGATTGGGCCCGGACTGGCCTTCGACACCGACCGTTGGTACGTCATCTGCGCCTCACTGCTGGGAGGATGCTACGGCACCACCGGGCCGCCCTCGACCAACCCCTCCAGCGGACGCCCCTACGCCGCCGACTTTCCCATCGTCTCGGTTCGCGACATCGTCAATGTGCAGGTGCGCCTGCTCGATCACCTGGGAATCGGGCGCGTCCATGCCGCCGCGGGGGGGTCGCTGGGCGGAATGGAAGCCATCGAACTGGCCGTCAACCATCCTTCGCGGGCCGCCAAGATCGTCTGCCTGGCGGCCACCGAGAGAACCCGTCCCTACACCGCCACCATCCGGCGCATCGGACGCCTGGCCATCATGTCCGATCCCGAATTCAGGGACGGAGCCTATGAGAAGCAGCCCCAAAGCGGACTCAAGCTGGCCCGCGAACTGGGGACCATCTACTACCGGTCGCGCAGCGAATTCAATCAGCGCTTCTCCTGCCGTCCGCTGGACGAGGACAACATTTCCATCGACGGCATCAACTTCGATTTCGAGTCTTATCTCAACCATCAGGGCGGCAAGGCCCCCAAGCTCTTTGACGCAAACGCCTACCTGCGCCTGTCGATGGCCATGGACCTGCATGACGTGACGCGCGGATTCGGCAGCCTAGAGGCCGCCCTCCTGCGGGTGCAGGCAGAGAGCTACATCATCGGCACCCAGCAGGACCTGCTCATCCCCATCGACGAGCAGGAAGGCATCTTCAAGGCCCTCCGTTCAGTGGGCAAGAAAGCCCATTTCGACGAGATGTCGAGCCTCTACGGCCACGATGCCTTCCTCAAGGAATTCGACTGGATGACTCCCCGCATTCGAGAATTCCTCGACTCCTAGGACCTAGAAGATTTGCGAGGCCACCTCAACTTCCGGCTCTTCGCCGCGGCGGTGAAAGATCTTGACGCGGATGCCTCCGGGGTCGCGGGTCTCGTAGGGCACCGCCACAGTCACGGTGCCGCCCATCTTAAGATCTCCGGCTTGAGGGAAGTCGAGCGAGGTCTGCTCGGCTGCCACATCGCCTTCCATGCGCGCGATCTCGATCCGGTAGCTGCTGGTGGGCCACACCTTGAGCGGATGCCCCACCTTGGCGTTGGTGACGTGCAGGACTGATCCCTCCAGCACCATCACCAGGGCATCCTGCAACATGTCGTAGCGTTCGCCCGAGAAGGTGTGCTCGCCCACGTCGCGCTCGGGCAGATGCTTGAAGGAGGCGAATTGCACCAGGCGTTCCTTTCGGGCCGGCATGTGGCACGACCCGCAGTCGCTCTTGCCGAAGGCGAATTCGAAGGCACGCGTCTGGGCATGGTGAAACTCGGCGTCAGGCGAGTTGGAGGGCTGGTAGTCCGTGGCCGGGCGCCCGTGGCAGGCGGCACAGATGCGGAAGCTGCGAAAGTCGGCCACCTCGATGCCCTCGTGAGCAGCATCAGTGTGGAAGGGTCCGATGAAGTTCTCGCCCGTCCCTGAGGGCCGCATCACCTCGATGAAGTGGCAGGATCCGCAGTTCACCCCGTCATCCAGATCCTCCTCCCGTCCCTGGCCCTTCTTGGCCAGAAGCGCTTGGAAGGGCGGCGGCTCTCCTCCCTTGTTGGGAATCAGGTCGACCTGCTGCCACACCGTCACCGGCGCATGACAGGACGAACAAAAAGCCTGGTTTCCGAAACGTTCCAGTTGGCCTTGAAAGCGGTCGTTGGTCCAGGCCTGGGAATGGGCCGAACGGGTCCACTCGCGGTGGGTGGAGCGGTGGCAGATTCCGCAGTCAGCAGCTTTCTGAGCTACGGCATCAGCCAGCAAGAGTGCCGCAAGGATTCCGAAAATGATCCAGCGGAAGGGGTTCTTGAAGGTCTTGGCGGTCGCGCACATGGCACTCCTCCTCTCTCAGAATGAACGTGCAATGGCAACGCGCTGCCATCAGGTGCATCGCGCATGCCACCGGTCGAATAAGGCGGCCTCCGCTCAAAGGCTGTGCTGACGCGGCTTTCAGCCCTCATTCCCGCCTCGCGCAATGGTTGACACGGCGGCATTTCACCCGTAAGCGGTGAAATCACTCAATCCTGGCCCGCCGGTGCGCACCGCGTTTTCCCAATTTTTTTGGTCCAACGCAGCCGAACTCACGTCTTAAAGACCAACCGGGTTTTGCATCGGCTGCTTGGATCAGATCGCCAACAGCAGCGGCTGGATATGACAGAGACAAGTCGAACTCTTGGATGCTAAGATGAAGGCTGTCAGGATGGTTTTTCTTATGCATGATATTCGCAGATTCTTTTCCCTGAAGCCGATGGTGATCTTTCTCTCGGCAGTCATTCTGGCATCCCCGCCGGTTGGGCCGTCCTCATGGCTGGAGGCCGCCTCCTCGGCCGCCGACCAGAAGGACCAGCAGGCCCTCACGGTGGAGAGGCGGGCCTGGACCTCCTACAAGACCTTCAGCGGAGACCTGGAAGCCCTCGACTCCTACACCATCCGGGCTCCCAACGTCTCTCGCCTTTGGAACTTCACCATCACCTACATGATTGAGGAAGGCACTCAGGTTGAACCCGGAGAGGTGCTGATACGCTTCGACGCCAGCGACCTGGAACTGCAAAAGCTGGACAAGGAAAAGCAGAAAGAGGAAGCCCGCCTCAAGATCGACCAGAAAGAAGCCGAGATCGAAACCCGCCGCCAGGACATGCTGCTGCAGTTGGCCCAAGCTGAAAAGAATCACAAAGTAGCCGAACTTGACGCCGACATCGACGACGGGCTGATCGCCCGCAGCGAACTTGAAGATCGCCGCTTCAAGCTGGAGCAGGCCCGGGTGGCGCAGGAGAAGGCCCGGGAGCGCCTGGCAAACCTTGAAGAGAGCGCCAAAGCCGAGATGGCCGTGGCCCGTCTCGATTACGAACAGGCCGAGCTGGAACTGCGGCGGATCGTCGGCGATCTGGAGAGCATGGAAGTCCGCTCGCAGGCCCGCGGCATCGTGCTCTACGCGACCGATTGGCGGACGGGCCGCAAGATTCAGACGGGCGATCAGGTGCAAAAGAACCACATCCTCATGAATCTGCCCGATCTCGACCGCCTGATCGTGGAGGTGCGCGTCCATCACTCGGATGTCCTGGGCCTGGCACTCGACACTCCCGTTCAGGTTCGGCTTGACGCCTACCCGGAACGCAGCTTCGCGGGACGCGTCCACAGCCTGCCGGAGGCCGCCAAGTCGAGCCGCTGGGGATCAACCTTCAAGTTCTTTACCATGAAGGTCCTTTTGCAGGACATCGACCGTGAGCTGATGAAGCCTGGCATGACGGCGCGAGTGCGTATTCCCTACCAGCATCCCGAGTCGTTGCTGGTCCCGCGCACGGCCCTGCTGCTGAGCCCTCAGGGGACGACCGCCGTCCGGCGGGCCTCAGACGGGCAACTGGTCGACGTCGAGGTGTTGGCCGCCGGCGAAGAACTGCTGGCTGTGGAAGGCGATCTCTCTCCCGGCCAAGCCCTGAGTTCGGCAAAAGCCGGCAGCGAGAACAGCCGGCAGCAGGAAATCGAGTGGATCGAGGTCGAGCGCAAGGATCTTAGCTTCAACGTCACCGGCAGCGGACTGCTGCGGGCCGCCAAATCGGTCTACGTGCGTCCGCCTGCACTGCCCCAGGCCTGGAACTTCAAGATCGCCCGCATGGCCCCCGAAGGCGTGTCGGTCAAGGAAGGCGACTTCGTAGTGCAGTTCGACCCCACTGAGTTCATGAAGCGCTTGCGCCAGGAGCAGGGCGACCTGTCGCGGGTGCAAAAGGAAATGGAACGCCACACCAACCAAAGCGAACTTCAGATCAAAGATCTGGAGTTGGAGTTGGAGCAGGCCAAGGTGGAACGCGAAAAGGCGGAGACCAAGTTAGTCCAGGCTCAGGAGTTTGAGTCCAACCGGGAGGTCCGCAAGGCCCGCCTGGAAGCCGACTTCGCCCGATTCAAAGTCGAGACCCTGGAAAAGAAGCTGCTTTCGCTGAAGACGTCCACTGGCATTCAGCTCGACACCCTGCAGGACAAGGAAAAGTTTTATCAGGCCCGCGTGAAGGCCTCGCAGAAGGCGGTCCAGAGCCTGACGGTGACAGCGCCCATTTCAGGAGTGCTGGTCTACCACCCCAATTGGAACAATGAGAAGAAGCAGGTGGGCGACCAGGTTTCACTCTACGACACCTTCCTGGGCATCCCCGACCTCACCACCCTGCGGGTGGAGGGCCAGGTGGCCGAGGTGGACGCCGGCAAGCTGCGTGCCAACCAATTCGTCCAAGTCAGCCTGGACGCCTTCGCCGAGCAGACCCTGACGGGCAGGATCGTTGAGATCGGCAACCTCTTCAGCCAAGTCACCTCCACCCAGAGGGCCAAGGTCCTGCCGGTGGTGGTGGAGTTGGACCGAGTTGACACGGATCGCATGCGCCCCGGCATGGCGGCCCGGCTGGAGATCGCTGTGGAGCGCTTCGAGGACGTGATCGCCGTCCCCTTGGCGGTCATTGAGCCGGACGACGAGGGACGCTCCTTCGTCTGGGTGAAGGACGGTCAAGGCGCCGTCCGCCGCCAAGTCAAGGTGGGACAGGACAACGGGATCGTGGCTATCATCGAGGATGGCCTGCAAGAGGGCGATCAGGTGGCCGGCCGGCCGCTGCAAGGCGAGTCCGGCGCCCTCTAAGGAGAGACGAACATGAAATCGATGATCACTTTTCTGATCGTGGTCCTGGCGCTGGGGACCGCCGGCTACCTCTGGCAGGAAGAGGCCGCGGCCTGGGTTTCTTCTTATTTGGCCCCCGATGAAGAGCAACCTGTTCCCACCCTGCGGGTCCGCAACCGGCCTTACGAAGTGCGGGTGCCCGCCGAGGGCGAACTGACCGGGCTGGAAACGACTCCGCTGCAGGCGCCCCGCGTGCGGGGAGGCTCGCTCAAGCTGGCCTGGATCGTGGAAGAAGGCTCCGTGGTGGAAGAAGGCGATTTGCTGGTGCGCTTTGACAACACCGACGCCCAGATCGCCCTGGAAAAGAACCGTAATACGGTCTCTTCCTTCTCGCGCCAGCTCGACAAGGCGGAAAGCGACTCTGAGACCGAGGAGAAGATCCTGGAACTCGACCGCCATGAAGCCGACATGGAGGTCGATTACGCCCGCGACCAGATCCGCCGTGACGAGAAGATCTTTTCCCGCCAGGAGATCCAGGAGTCGATCGTGAGCGCCGCCTTGGCCGAATTCAAGAAGGAGACGATTGAAGCCAAGGGGGGCATTCGCCGGCGCGTGGCTCAGGCCGACCAGCAGATCCTGCAGATCCAACGCAGCAATGCCGAGTCGGAGGTGGACATCGCTCAGGAGATGCTCAATTCCTTGGAACTGCGCTCGCCCATCCAGGGCGTGGCCATTCATAGCCGCCGGGGCTGGTCGCGCATTGAAGTGGGTGCCCAGATCTGGCCGGGAATGCCCATCATGGAGCTGGCCGCCCTTTACAAATTTCAGGCCGAACTGCAGGTGCTGGAAACCGAGGTCAACGGCATCGAGCCGGGCGCTCCGGTGGAGCTGCGCATCCCCTCCTTCCCCGACCGCGTTTTCGAGGGGAAGGTGCGCCAGGTGGCCAAAGCCGCCCAGCAGGCCAACCGCCAGGATCCGCGCAAGTACTTCACCTGCCACGTCATCATGGAAGACGTACCGCTGGAGGTCATGCAGGAGATGAAGACCGGCATGAAGGTCCAGGGCGAGATCCGCATCGTCAGCGAGGAGAAGGCCATCGTCCTGCCCAAGAGCGCGGTCACCAAGAAAGAGAAGGATTTTCTCGTCTACGTGCAGCAGGGGGAGGAATTCGAAGAGCGCAAAGTCACGATCGTGGAAAGCGATCACGGCTTCTATCTTGTGGAAGGACTGGAAGAGGGCGTGGTAGTGGCCTTGCGCAACCCAAAGGGAGACGACCAACTCCACCTGCCCGACTTCAGCGCCCCCTCGCGGAGCAGCAGCCGCCGCTTCACTATCATCATGTGATTGCCTATGCTTTTTTGGGAAGCCGTCAAGATCGCCTTCGTCAACCTCACCCGCCGCAAGCTGCGCACGGTGCTGACCATGCTGGGCATCATTTTCGGAGTGGCGGCGGTCCTCTCCATGCTCTCCATCGGAGCGGGGGCCGAGCAGGAAGCGCTCTCAGTCATCCAGAAGATGGGCCTGCGCAACATCATCGTCCAGGCCAAGGACTTCGAGGCTGAGGAACTCAAGATCCTGCGCCAGGACTCTCCTGGACTCAGCCGCCGCGATATGGAGCACCTGGGACGCGCACTTCCCGAAGGCACCCTCCTGGTAGGCAAGCGCCAGCTCAAGAGCTACCAGATCGTCTCCGAGAGCGGCAAGTCGGATTCGTCGGTGTGGGGCGTGGGCGCGCTCTTTCCGCATGTGGCCAGTCTGCGTCTGGTGGAGGGGGCCTTCTTCCTCCCCATTGACGAACGCCAGGCCAGCCAGGTCTGCGTCCTGGGAACCACGGCCCGCCGCAAGCTGTTCGGGGTCAACAGCGCCGTGGGAGAACAAGTCAAAATCAACGGCGAGTGGTTCACCGTCATCGGAGTGTTAGCCGACCAGACCATCGAGCAGGAAGAGTTCGAAGGCGTCAAGGTCAGCAATCCCAACAACGAGATCTACCTGCCGTTGCAGACCCTGCTCAGCAAGTACGAACTCGATCCCGTCGAGGACGAGTTGGACGAGGTGATCGTCCGCATTCCCGATGGCGTCGACCTGCGGGAGCAGGCGGTCCTGATCTCGTCGATGGTGGGCAGCATGCACCGCCAGATCGACGACTTTTCCCTGGTCGTCCCCGAGCAGCTCTTGGCCCAACAGCGCCAGACCCAGCGCATCTTCAACATCGTCATGGGCGCCATCGCCTCCATCTCGCTGCTGGTGGGAGGCATCGGCATCATGAACATCATGCTGGCCTCGGTCCTGGAGCGGACCAGCGAAATCGGACTGCGGCGAGCCCTGGGCGCGCGCCAGCGCGACGTCAGCCGTCAGTTCGTGATGGAAGCGGTGGCCATTTCCCTGGCCGGGGCGCTGCTGGGCATCTCGCTGGGCTATGGAATCTCCGAAGCCGTGGCTGCCTATTCCGGCTGGCCTACCATCGTTACGCCTGTCTCTATTATTCTGGGCGTAGGCGTTTCCAGCACCGTGGGACTGGTCTTCGGCATCTACCCCGCCCGCCAAGCCTCCAGGATCTCGCCCATTGAGGCGCTGCGTTACGAGTGATTCGGCTGGCGGAGTGCTGCCGGGCTTTGCGTTCTGACGCCTGAAGGTTCGGGGTTCGGGTTGCGAAGTTCGAACTTGGGCATGGGACACAGCGACCAGAAGGAGCTTTTCTAGCGATAAGGAGGAAGATCCCTTCGGACCACCGAGCCCTCTTCTTGGCCTTCCAGGCGGTCGAGGCGCTTGTTGAGATCTTCCAGGCCTTGGCTGAGGGCGCGGTTGAGGCGGGAGAGCTCGACCCGGATGGTGCTCAGGTCTTCCAGGTTGCGGCTGAGGGCGTCGATACGGTCTTGGACGCGGCGGTTCTCTTCCACCAAGCGCACTTTGTCGCTCATGTTATGGACCAGAATCTCCACTTCATCGAAGTTGAAGGGCTTGGTGACGTAATCATAGGCTCCCACGCGGATAGCCTTAAGCGCCGTTTCCAGGGAGGCATAGCCGGTCATGACGGCGGCCACGATGTCCGGATTGCGGGCCTTGGCGGCGCGCACCACGTCCAGACCGTCTCCGTCGGGAAGCTTCAGGTCGGTCAAGATCATGTGGCAGTCGAAGGCGGCGTCTTCCAGCTTGCCGCGCGCCTCGCCGCAGGTTCCGCAATAGGTGACGCGGTATCCCTCGTCCTGCAGGAATTCGGCTAAAGCTGCTCTCAGGTCTTCGTCGTCGTCCACCAGCAGGACCGACATTTGGTGTCCATCATTCATAGGATTCCTTGCTCGCTGCCATCAGCCTAAAGCTGTCGCGGGCTGACTGGCAAGCGGACGGCCAAAGCCACGCCGCTTTCCCGCCCTTCCACGCCCAGCGTGCCGCCGTGGCGTTCGACGGCCATTCGGCAGAAATTAAACCCGATGCCGTTTCCAGCGTCCACTCCCAGGGCCCTCCATTCCTCGTGGGCATAGGGCTGCAAGAGGGCCTGGGCTCGTCGGGCATCGAACGCGGCCTGGGGAATGCCGACCTCGATTTCCATGTCCTGGCCGCTCTCGCGGGTCCGCACTTCGACGATGCCTCCCTTGGGCGTTGTGCGGGCCGCCAGTTTGAGGAGGCTTTCCAACACTCGCCCCATGATAGAGCCGTCCAGTTCAAGTGAAACCTCGGTGTTGCGCAGATCTAACTGCAACTGAATGTTCTTCTTGGCCACAGCGGAGGGCGGATTCTCAAGGACTTCGCGCAGGACGGCCCCCATTCCCAGCGTTCGCAGACTCACTTCCAGTTCTTGCTGGCGCATGCGGTTAGCGTCAAGCAAGTTCTGGATCATGCCGATCAGTTCTTCACAGTTTTGAGTGACGCGTTCCACCCCCACTTGGAAGCGTGCTGAATCGCCCTTCTCCCACCATCGTTCCAGCATGCCCAGATCCATGAGCATGACCGTGAGCGGACTCTTCATGTCGTGGACCAGCTTCTGCATCAGGCTTTCCCGCGCCTGCTGCTGTTGCTGCTGGCGCTTGAGCTGACCTGCTAGATCGTACTCCGCCGCCCGTTCACGCAGACGCTTGGAGAGGGCCTTCAAAGTGCCGGACTCCCAGTCCAGGACGGGAAACCATTCCAGCTCCAAACCCTGGCCCTCGTCCTGGGCTTGCAGGGGGGCCAGCACCTGGGGCTGCTCCGCCGGATAAAGGGCCAGCACCGGCGTCCGCTTGCCTCGGGCCTGTTCCAGCCGCTTTTTCCACGCTGAATGGCGCGACGAGATCTCCAGAACCAGGAGGTCCCACGGCCGCTCCTCGGACTCGGCGGCGTCCGGCACCACTTCCCACGGTTCGGTCCTCAAGGAGCTGAGCTGCTTGCTCCACTCGGCCGAAAGCGCCAGACGTAGCTTATGCATGATCTCGATCCACGGGCGGTTGCCGTCCAAGCCGCGGAACCCTGGGTACGGGCAGGCTGCCGGCTTGGCTGGCCCTCATATTGGACGCAACCTGGACATTTAAACACACCCCGCCGAAGAGGGGCGAAATTTCTCGCTCCGACGCCCTCCTGGCCTGGATTTAAGGCTAAAGCCCCCTCTCTTCTGAGCCGAAGAGCGGAGTGTACAGGTTGAGTTGACCTTCAGGGGGCCTCATGGATCTTGGAACAATCATCGGCATCATCTTGGGGGTCGTCCTCGTGACCGCGGCCATCCTGCTGGGAGGCGATCCCACGCTGTTCGTCAACGTGCAGGGCTTGCTCATCGTGTTAGGAGGAACGGCCGCCACCACGCTGATCCGCTTTCCCGTCCCCCAAGTGATGAAGATGATGAACGTGGTCAAGAACGCCTTCACGCATCGCCTGGCCACTCCCGACGAGACCATTGAGGAACTGATCCGCATCGCCCGCATCGCCCGCAAGGAAGGCGTACTGGCGCTGGAAGAGGAAGCTCAAGAGGACGAGTTTCTTGAACAAGGCATCCAGCTCGTGGTGGACGGCAACGATACCGAGGCGATTGAGGACATCCTGCGAACCGACATCCGCTATCTTCAGCGCCGTCACGGCAACGGCCGCGACATCCTCAAGTCCATCGGCGATGCTGCGCCGGCCTTCGGCATGATCGGAACCCTCATCGGTCTGGTGATCATGCTGGCCAACATGGAGGACGTGTCCACGCTGGGTCCGGCCATGGCTGTGGCCATCCTGACCACCCTCTACGGCGCTTTGATCGCCAACGTGCTGGCCTTGCCGCTGGCCAAGAAACTGGAGATCCGCAGCAAGGAAGAGACGCTGATCCGCGAACTGATGCTGGTGGGGCTGCTCTCGATTCAGAAGGGCGACAATCCCCGCATCATGGAAACCGTCATGCGTGCCTTCTTGCGCAAGCCCTCGGCCAAGTCCGAAGCGGCTGCGCAACAGGCGCCCAAGCAAGCTGAGGCGGCCTGATGGACTTCGATTTCGACTTTCAGGACGAGGAGCAGGAACAAGGCGCGCCGGCTTGGGTGGTCACCTTCGGCGACATGATGTCGCTGCTGTTGGCCTTCTTCGTGCTGCTGCTTTCCTTCTCCGAGATCGATCGGGTAGCCTTCGCCCAGATCATGGGCTCGCTCAAGAACGCTTTTGGCGTGCAGACCGTGCAAATCATGGTCCATCCCCACGAAGGACCCGAGAGAATGGAGGTTCCCCAGGACGGCAACGCCTCAGGCGACGGGTTGCTGGACAAGCTGCACTCCATCCTGCCGGGCGCTTTCGCCGGGGGAGGCGAGGGCATCGGCGAGCATCAGGACGACTCGCGGGTCACCATCAGCTTTCCCGGACGGCTGCTTTTTGAGTCGGGAGAATCACGCATTCAGGATCCTTTCTACGAGACGCTGGACGTGGTGGCCGACTTCATGAAGAAGGAGCCCAATCTGCAGTTGCAGGTCTTCGGGCATACCGACGACCGGCCCATCTTCACGCCGCGCTTCTACGACAATTGGGAGCTCTCGGCCTCCCGCGCCAGCCAGGTGGTCAAGTATTTGATCGCTCAAGGGGTGGAGCGCAGCCGTCTGGTTTCAGTGGGTTTTGCCGACACGCGTCCGGTGGCGCCCAACGACAGTCCCCAGAACCGCGAGAAGAACAGGCGGGTCGAGTTCCTCTTCATCGAGGGCTACAGTCCCGGTGAATACGAAGTCCTGGGAGCGCGCGATGCCCACCGGTTTGAAGATGGGCGAGAGGAATGAAGTCAAGGATCGATTAGAAAGTGAGCGAAGCATGGGCATGATGACTCTGCGGGAAAGCCGACCGCAAAGCCTGAATCAGACGGAACGCATCCTGGTAGTGGACGATGAGCCGCTGGTCAGGGACCTGCTATCCAGCTACCTGCGCTCTGCCGGCTACCCCTGCCAGACCGCCAGCAGCGGACGCGAGGCCTTAGACAAGCTGGAGGAGCAGCCGGCTTCGCTGGTCATCGCCGACATCCGCATGCCGGAACTGAACGGCCTCCAACTCCTCGACAGCCTGGTGGACGAACATCCCGACACGGCCGCCATCATGATCACGGCTGTAGCCGATATGGAGACCGCCGTAGGAACCATGAAGCAGGGTGCCTACGACTACATCACCAAGCCCTTCAATCTTGAAAAGGTGGCGGGGGCCGTCAGCAGCGCCCTGGAAAAGCGCCGCCGCAATTTGGAGGAGCGCCGCCTGTCGATGCGGCTTGAGCAGCTTGTGGACGAAAAAACGAGTCTGCTCAGCGACGCCATGCTCGACCTCAAGGATCACCACGAGATGACACTGGACGTGCTCATGAAGGTGCTCGACGCCCGCGGACACGAGACCCAGCGCCATTCCCAGCGCGTCAGGGCTTACACCCTGCGGCTGGCCGATGAGATGAACTTCCCGTCCGACCAACGTGTGGCTTTGGGACGCGGCGCCTTGCTGCACGACATCGGCAAGGTGGGCATCCCCGATTCCATCCTGCTCAAGCCGGGACGCCTGACTCCCGACGAGTGGGAGCGCATGAAGGAGCACACCACCATCGGCTACAAGATCCTCAAGGGCGTGCGCTTTCTCGACAGCGTTGCTGAGATGGTGCTCTCCCACCACGAGCGCTGGGACGGCAAGGGCTATCCGCGCGGACTCAAAGGCGAACACGTGCCCCTGGAGGCCCGCATGTTCGCCATTCTTGACGCCTTCGACGCCATGACGTCGAACCGTCCTTATCGCGATGCCCTGTCGGTCGAGTATGCCTGCCGCGAAATCTCGGCCAACGCAGGCAAGCAATTCGACCCCGAAGTGGTGAAGCCCTTCCTGTGCGTGCCCGTCGAGGATTGGATGGAAATCGGCGCCGAATACCGCGAAAGGATCTGATCGTCCCGCTGCTTTGGCGGCAAGGCGATTTTTTCGCACTTCCCCCTATAGTTCTTCCTCCAGCCCGCCGATAGAGCAATCGGAAATGAATAACGGCATGGATGCCGACCAACCAATTCAAGGAGGAAAAGAATGGGTCTATTTAGTGTTCTCAACAACACCTCAAGCCTGATCGCTCAGCAGCAAGCCAACACCAGCGGTGTGGGCCTGCAGAACACGCTGGCGCGTCTCTCATCCGGAAAACGGCTCTTCAGTTCAGCGGTTGACCCCGCCGGATTGGCCATCGCCGACGGCCTGAGAGGACAGATCCGCACCTTGCAGCAATCGGTGCGCAACGTCAATGACGCCTTCGGCTTTCTGCAAACGGGGGACAGCGCCCTGTCCAGCGTCCAGAACATCTTGACGCGCGCCGCATCGTTGGCTGGGCAAGCCGCTTCCGATCCTAACTCGGGCCAGTACGCCGCCATTGAAAACGAGTTGGAACAGCTCTTTTCGGAAATCGACCGAATCGGGGGCGGAACCGAGTTCAACGGCATTCAGATTTTCACCAACGCCACCCGTGAGATCTTCGTGGGCGACACTCAGAATGCCACCGGGGCCAATGCCACCGTATCGTTCTCGACCTCGGGGTTGAGCGTCAGCGGTCTGGGTTTCACTGGTACCGGCGCCCAGGTTTCGGTTGCCACCGGCGGCGCCATTTCGGTTTCCATCACCTCGGGCGGAGAGGCCCAGGCTCTGCTCGTCGACATCGAAGCCGCCATCGACCAAGTGGCCGAGAAACGCGGCAACTTCGGATCTCAGCTTAACCGTCTGGAGAACGCCCTCAACGTGATCACCTCTCAGATCCAGAATCTGACGGCGGCTGAGTCGCAGATCCGTGACGCCAATCTGGCGGAGGAAATCACCAACCTGACCAAGTTCCAGATCCTGACTCAGTCGGGCATCGCGGCCTTGGCTCAGGCTAATCAGAGTCAACAAGCGGTCTTATCCCTCTTCTAACTCTAGAGGGGGAAAGCCGTTTAGTTCCTCGGGGCCCCGCTTCGGCGGGGCCGACGCCTTTGTCATTTGCCTAGGGGTCGCAGATCCCTGCCATCAGATGCGAGACACGGGCCCGAACATCGGCGGGGAAATGCACAGCCATAAAGGACGCTGAAAAATGGACAGCACTTTTTCCAGCCTGGACTCCGGTCTCGGCCTGAGTGTCCGGCAAGCTGTCTCCCACGCTGTGCACAACACTCCTCCAGGGTCCTCAGCGGCCCGGGAAGAGGGTCCAACAACTGAGCAGCTTCGAAGGCAGCAGCAACGCCTCCAGCAGGAGCGCCGCAGCCAAGCCGCCGATGAGCGCCGATCAGCTCTTGCCGAGGCGGAAGGGCCGGCACCGGGCAATCGGGCCGTGCGCTTCCGGCTCAACCGCGAGGCTGAGCGCATCTACATCGAAGTTGTCGACCGCAGCACCGGCGAGATTGTCAAGCAGATTCCTCCTGAACGCCTGCTCAGGCTGGCTGAAAGCCTGCGCCAGCTTACCGGGAACCTGCTCGACGAATCAGCTTAGGAGAACGCCATGGGAGGGTTTCAGATACCGGGGGGCGGATTGGATGTCCGCCAGATCGTTGAGCAGTTGCTTTTCGTCGAGGCCCAGCCTTTGCGCCGCCTTGAGAATCGTCAGGCTCAGATCGATCTGCAGGCGGAAGCCTTTCGAACCCTGCAGCAACGCCTCTCCTCCCTGGCCGACGCCATTGACGGCCTCAATTCGCCCGAGAAGTTCGCAGCCCGCTCGGCCCAGTCTTCAGATGACAGCATCCTGACCGCTTCGGCCGACAGTTCGGCCAGTCCCGGTACCTACAACGTCAGCGTGCAGCGGTTGGCCTCCATCGACAACTTTGTCGGCGACACTACCTTTTCTACCTCCGACGAGTCGATCGGCACGGGCAGTTTCGACCTGACGGTCGACGGCGTCACCAGCACCGTCACAATCGACAGTTCCAACAACACTCTGGAAGGCCTGCGCAACGCCATCAACAACTCGGGCGCCGAGGTGCGGGCCAATATCGTCAACGACGGCAGCGGATTCCGGCTTACCATCACCAGCAACGAATCGGGATCGGAAAACGCCATCTCGATCGGCAACAATTCTCTCACTCTGTCCGACTCATCAGCTCTCACCTTCTCGCGCACTCACAATATCGCCGACGTCAGCGAACTCGACGCCCAATTGACCGTCAACGGTCTGACCGTGACCAGCAGCGACAACAGCGTCAGCGACGTCATCGAGGGCGTCACTCTCAACTTGCGGGGCATCAGTGCCGGCAACGTATCGCTGACCGTGGAGAACAACACAGGCGAAGTGCGGGATGCCGTACAAGGCTTTGTGGACGCTTACAACTCAGCCGTCAGCTTCATCAACAGCCAGTTCACCGTCGTCGACGCCACAGGCCAAGCCGGGCCGCTGGCCGGTGAAAGCGCGCTGCGCCAGGTCCAGTCCGAACTCTCGGCCATCATCCGCGGATCGGTGCCCGATGCCGGCGCCTTTTCCACCCTGGGATCGGCAGGAGTGGAACTGGAAAACGACGGCACCCTGACCATCGACAGCGCCGCCCTGGACGAAGCCCTGGAGGACAACTTCGAGGACTTCTCCAAGCTCTTCCTAGCGGTGGGCGATTCCGCCAGCAGCAGCCTGTCGGTCACCAACGTGGGCTCGGCCGAAGCCGGAACCTACCAAGTCAACGTCACCCAGGCCGCCGAAGCCGCCGTGGTCTCCAGCACCGTGGCGGCCGCCCTGGACGCCGACGAATCCTTGACCTTCACGCTGGGCAGCCAGCAGTCGGTGGTCAACCTCACCAATGGAGACAGCCTGCTCGACATCGTCGACAAACTCAATGCCCAGTTCGAGGCCGACGGGATCGGGCTGACCGCTTCCTCCAACGGATCGGATCTGGTTGTCAGCAGCCAGAACAAGGGTTCGGCCCAAGAGCTGACGGTGGTGTCAGACCGCGACGGAGGCAACAGCACGGGCATCGGCACGGCGGGACTCGCCGACACCGGACTCGACGCCCAGGGCACCTTCACCAACCTCGACACCGGCCAAGTCTTCAATGTCAGCGGTACAGGCAGCACCCTGGAGGGCACGGACGCCGAGATCAACAATCTCACCGTACGCGTCTTCGGCTCGGCTACGGGGAACTTGGGCGAATTCACCGTCTCCATTGGCTTCGCCGAGCGTCTGGAGCGCGGCCTGACCCGCTTCACCGACGAATTCGAAGGGCCCATCAGCAGCGCCCTCGACCGTCTCGATGGCGAAAAGCGCCGCATTGATGACGACGTCCGGGATTTCGAAGACCGCTTGGAACAACGCCGTGAAATTCTAACGTTGGAGTTCACTCGTGCCGATCAAGCTTTAAGACAGCTTTCCCAGTTGCAGCAAACGCTGGGAGGCGCCGGAACATTGTTCTAAAGCCCCGCTCAGGGACGAG
This sequence comes from Acidobacteriota bacterium, assembly GCA_035471925.1. Lineage (GTDB taxonomy): Bacteria > Acidobacteriota > UBA6911 > RPQK01 > DATIPO01 > JANQFM01. The sequence goes on along the minus strand of DATIPO010000384.1, from coordinate 4,373 downwards.
CGGGCCTCCGGTCCAGCGCCAAAAAACAGGACAGGAAAAAACAGCAACACCACTTCCAAGGACGGAAAGGTCAACACAGGCTCATGCAACACGCATCCAACCCATACGCGGCTCCGAATCAGGCCCAACACCACTACCAGCGCATGCAGATCACAACCGCTGACCCCTTTGAGTTGGTGCTGATTCTCTACCGCGAAGCCATTCAACGGCTGCACAGCGCCGCCCAACACCTGCGCCGGGGACGCATTCAGGACCGGGTGACCGACATCAGCCGGGCTCAGGACATGATCGCCGAACTCAAGGCCACTCTCGACTTTGAACAGGGCGGGGACATCGCCAAACAGCTTGAGCGGCTCTACGGATACATGCTGCAGCGCCTGTCACATGCCAACGCCCAGCAGGACGTTGAGGCCCTGGATGAAGTCGCTAATCTGCTCACAACCCTGCAATCGGCCTGGGAAGGCGCCCGAGAAAACCTCAAGAACAGCGAGTCGGGCCCCGATTCCCCAGACCACGACGCCCAAGGTCGGGACGAGCAAGGCCGGGACTCAGGCCGACAACCTCGAAGCCCCGACAACCAGGGCACCCAGGGAAGAACGCCAGCGAGCGAGAACGAACTGCACAAAATCCGCCTCAGCGCCTGAAACCGCCATGAAAGACCAAGACAAAATGCTGGAGGATTTCCGCCGGCTACTTAACCTCCTCAAGAGCCAACAGGAAGCTCTGGGCAAAGGCGACTCTCAGAAGCTGGCCTCCCTGCTGCCGCTGCTCGACGACTACAACCAGCGGGTTATCGAGCACGCTTCTTCGCCGCACGGCGGTCTTCCCTCCGACACCCGCCACCAACTAGCCGGGCTGCGCCGGGACATCATGGACTTGGCCCGATCCAACGCCGAAGCCTACCGCAAGCGCCGCGAAAACCTGCAAGCGGCCCGCCGCCAACTCCAATCAGGCGCCCGCTACCTGAGCCAATTCCAATCCTCCGCCCCCCGCCTCCAAACCGGCTCCCGTCTCCACCTCAGCGGCTGACGCACCTTGGGCGGACTTCCAAGCCCAATTCCCAACGCCCAAGTCTGCCACGCATCGCGTCAGGTGAGAACCGGCTGTCCATTTGATGCGACTACCCATTGCCGGCTAGGTGTCGCCGCGTCCGCATCGGCGGCGTCGAATCTGGGTTGGACTGGGACTCGCCGAATAGGAAAACTACGACACCTCGCCGAAGGCAGCGATTTCTTCGACGTATGCCGAATCGAAGTGCAGCGCCGCAACCAACCGTGATAGCTGGGTCGCGTAGGCGGGATTCGTCCCGGCCAGGCCCAACTCCCGCGGCAGGTTGTAGCAGTAGGCCTCAACAACCTCGCCGGTGCTGAGCAGCTCCACCTGTACGCGTTCCCGTACGTACTCGCGAACACTCGGTTCCGAGTAAAGCGCACGGGCTTCCTGGTCGGCCAGCTCCATCACCATTCCATAGGCGCGACTCGATGCGGATGGCAGCAATGTTGCTCGCTCGCCGATGTGAATGCGGTAGTCGGGCAGCACTGCCGGCCCGATCATCTCTGGATGAAGACCCTTCTCAGTGAGAAGAGACCGATCCATGAACAGGCCGTAGAAGAAAATCTTGCTCATGAGGTTCGGAGTGTTGCCAACAACCCGCTGCCGCCCTCCGCGATGCTGGCTCTGGTTATCTGGTTCCTGGTTCTCTGCATCCTGCCGCCCGGACCGTCACAGGCAAGGCCGTCGGGCTCGCTGGCGAGTTCGGCTGCTCGATTCGTTCACAGAACGCCAGCAGCCGTCCGATCATATCGGAAACCGGTTCGGGGAGCACCATCCTGGCCCCGGCGGGTGCTGCGAGCGTGCCGTCCCGGTCCTGGGAAGTCGATCTGCCGGCTAGTCCGCGAACTCGTCTATGGCTGCGGCGAGGAGATCGTTGAATTCCTCGGGAGCTTCGAGCATGAGAAAGTGTCCTACGCCGGGCATGATCTCCACCTCCATTCCATACTTCGCCAGGGACGGCGAGTTGATTGGGAATAGGTTTGAGTTGATCAATCGCACGGGTGCGGGAAGCGCCGCCAGGGCCTCGGATCGAGTTGTGGAGTGCCACCGCAGCGTCGCTCTCAACGATTCTCGGCCGACCTCAGGAGGGGATAATGACATGTCGCGTACGATCCAGTTGCGGAGGCCCAAGTCGGAGCTGGGAACGAACATTACCGCTAAGGCAAGTCTCTGAATCCCACCCTCGAAATCGTCCTTGTAGCGCGCGACGGAGCGCTTAATGTCCTCTTCACTCATGCCCGGCGCGTCGGGATCGTGGAGCGTGTCAACGCCCACCAATCCAATGACGTTTTGTGGTGCGAGGCGGGCCGCCTCGACGACCACGGCTCCTCCCATCGAGTGTCCGATGAGGACAACACGCTTCAGTTGGAGGGCCTCCATCACGGACGCAACATCGTGGCCGAAGGCCCGAATGGTCCAGTTTTCACGATTGCGTCCTGATTCCCCGTGTCCCGCCAGGTCCAGTGCCACAACCCGGTAGTTCTGGGCAAAGAACTCAAGTTGCTCTCTCCAATAGGTGCGGTCACACAACCAACCGTGCACGAAAACCAACGACACAGGCCCCTCGCCCGTCGTCTGGTAGCTGATCTGCACTCCGTCCGACGACGAAACCGAACCCGTCACCCAGGATGGCTCTTGGGCCAGCGCCTCGTTCAGCCCGGCTAGGCCGATCAGGATTGCAAGTGCGCACTTGATAGTGAGAACACTGAGTCTTCGCATAGTCACCGCTTTCATTATCCGTCCTCCGCTTTCAGCCTAACATCGGAAGGAGCTGCTTCGCTCGCCAAGCAAGTGACCCATCGCCGCATGGGCCAGCGTCGGACGCATGGCCGCTCCTACGAACGGGGACGGCCTCTCGTGGACCTGGACGAGATCGTCGCCTTCGGCCCACAACCGACTCACTTTCTTCACTATTGCACTAGCGGCGGTGCTAAGCTGGTTCGGCATGATGGTTCATTCGAGTTCGCCCTTGCAGGACAGGACGATTCTGGTGACCGGCGGGACGGGGAGTTTCGCCCGCCACTTCATCCGCAGAGTCTTCTCTGATGGGCATCAACCCCACAAGGTGATTGTCTTCTCGCGCGACGAGTGGAAGCAGTGGGAGATGCGGCGCAGCGATGCCCTGTTTGACCACTCACGCATCCGCTATTTCCTGGGAGACGTCAGGGACGGCGAGAGACTGGTGAGGGCCTTCCGGGGCGTCGACCTGGTGGTTCACACGGCGGCCATGAAGCAGGTGCCGGCGTCCGAGTACAATCCCACTGAAGCCATCAAGACCAACATCCACGGGGCCATGAACGTCATCGACGCGGCCATCGACCGCGACGTCCAGAAAGTAGTGGCGCTCTCCACCGACAAGGCCGCTAATCCGGTCAATCTCTACGGTGCCACCAAGCTGTGCTCCGACAAGCTCTTCGTCTCGGGAAACGCCTACGTCGGTTCCAGCGGCCTTCCCCGCTTTTCGGTCGTACGCTACGGCAACGTGCTGGGATCGAGGGGCAGCATCGTTCCCCGATGGAAGCAAATGGTGGCCGAAGGAGTCGACTCGCTGACCGTCACCGACGAACGCATGACGCGTTTTTGGATTACCCTCGATCAGGCCGCCGAGTTCGTCATCCAGACCCTTGACCGCATGCTGGGAGGGGAGGTCTTCGTCCCCAAGATTCCCTCCATGAAGATCGTCGATCTGGCCCGGGCCATCGCCCCCGAGCTGCCATTGAAGTTTACCGGCATCCGTCCCGGAGAAAAGCTGCATGAACTGATGATCGGGGAGGACGATGCCCGCCATTCATTGGAGTTCGACAGCTACTACGCCATCGCTCCTGAAGTGGTCTTCACAGTAAATCAGGCGTCCTACGAGCGGCTGGCCAACCGTGGAGGCCAGTCCTTGCCGGACGGGTTTAAGTTCTCATCCGACACAAACAGCCAGTGGTTGGATGCCGAGGGGCTGAGGGAACTGCTGAAGGACGTTGAGCCCGTGCAGGCCTAACTTTATTCCACCCTTTCAGAAGGGTTGATTTCGGACCTGTCCTGTACCCAGGGTGGCGCTCGCGGCTTGCGTTGCTCGCCGCGGCTGACCCTGGGCTAACCTATGGCTCGCCTTCAGCGAGCCCCGACGTGCCTTATTACACGGCTGCCGAATGCCCGAAGTCGCGGCTCGCCGGAAGCCAATGCGTCCCCGGAAACGCTGTCTGCCTCAAGTCGCGGCTTGCTGGAAGCCGATGCTCGCCCGGAATCGGCGTCGGCCTCGAGTCGCTGCGTGCTCGAAGCCGGTGCTCGCCCCGGAACCCCTGGCTGTCTGAAGTCGCTGCTTGCTGGAA
>DATIPO010000383.1:0-4088 GCA_035471925.1 Acidobacteriota bacterium | reverse complement strand
GGCGGCTTGGCCGGGCGTGGTGCGGGCCGAAGTGACGAAGTTGCGGAAGTTGTGGGTCAACTCGCGGGTCTTGATACGGTCGTCGGCCGGCCAGTCGTCGGGGTCGCTGCTGTTGCGGATGGAGCTGGTCGGATCGTCCTCATCGTGCACCCAGCAGATTTCGTGGTAGGCGAAGCGGCGCAAGTTTTCATCGTTGCCTGCCGCCCACTCCCATGAGAGCGGAATCGACCCCGCGCCGTCCACCGCGTCGAAGTTGAAGGGCGCGGGCCAGACGCCTGGCGGGACGCCGGTGAGCGTGGTCCGCTTGTGGGCGTGGGGCAGAAATACGGGGATGACGTCGGCATTTTCGAGATGGGCGGCAATGGCGGTTCCGTGGTCGCCGCGCCGCTCCACCGTGATCGTCCAGTTGGGCGAGCCGGTAACGATGCTCTCCACCCGCATGATTTCCTTGTCGATGCGGATCTCGTCGCCGACCTCTATCATGTCGGCTTTGGCGGGCTCGGAGATGTCGAAGGTATCGGTCGAGGCCTGATTGTCGATGCCCCCCGCTTCGGTCAGCATCACGCCCACCGGCTGCTGGTGCCAGCGCACTCCGAACTGCTGGCCCTTTTCACCTACGCTTACTGCTACGATGTCCCATTTGTCGGCGGCGGGACTCCAGGGCAGGCCCTCGGTGCGTGTCAGGTTTTGGATGCCAGCCAGCACCGCATCGGCGTCATTGTCATAATCCGGTTCTGTTTCCGGTCCCCGCTGGAGGCGTTGGATCGGGTCCGTGTCCCGCTTGTATCCCCAGCGAAATTTGGCCACCTTGCCCATCAGGCCTCCCCCTCTTCAGGCAAGGTGTACTTGATGAGCAGGTCGCTGACGGTCGAGCCGTCATCGGCCACCCGCAACTCTTCTGTGATTTCGTCGATGCGGCAGGAAGGCGGAATCTCGTCGCCTACGTCGTTGGGCCAGAAGGCGCGGGTGGCATCGGCCGCCCCGTCGTCGTATTCGGAATTGAAGTGCGGGGACAGCTCCATCGAGACCGTCATGGACGCGTTGTCTTCTTCGAATTTTTCCAGTCGGCCATACTCCAGATAGGAGGGCAGGTTCTCCAAATCGAGCTTGAAGACGCTGCGCCGCGGCGTGGGCATGCGCCCGTCCTGGTCGGTGAGCAGAATGAAATCGGGCCAGGACATGGTGAGGCGGATTTTGCCGGGGAGCACGAGTTGCCCTCCCGCCAACTGCACCGCCCCGTGCTCGGCCAAGCGCTTTTTGGCCAGACGCGCCGCGGCCCCGACATCGGTGGTCAGACTCAACCGCAAGTTCTTGGGCTTGCGCTCGGCCCGCTTGAGCGCCGGGAAAGCCTTGTTGAGCGCCGCTTCCACGTGTTGCAGCACGAAGGGAATGCTGTCGGTCGAATAGCCGGTTACCTGATTGGGGAACTCGACGTTGACCCGCGTCTCCACGCCCTCGGCATCGTTTTCCTCGAATTGGGCGGCGGGCTCTCCTGGGGGACCGGCGCAGTTGCGGCTCGCTCCGTAGTCGGTCAACGTCGTGCCTGAGTCGACCGCGGTCAGGTTGACGGCTTGGCTCCATACCGCCCGGATGACTCCCCCGTCCTGCCAGAACGTGGCCCCGCCGTTGAGAAGAATCTGCTCCAACTGCTTTGCAGCCTCGTCCTCGAAGCGCACCACGCCGTTGGCCATGAAGCGCGGCAGGGTGGCCGGAAAGGAAATCTGAAAGCTGTCGCCGGTCTGCGGGGCGTTGGCCAGAGCCTGGTCGAGATAGAAGATAGTCCCTTTCTTGCCCTGGTCCGCCGCCTTCACCCTCACCCCGTGGTAGCCGCCTATGCGCGGGTCCAAAACCACGGGCGGAAGGCTGGAGACGCGGCGGACGTCGATGATGGTGGCTGAGCCCTCCCGTCCCACCTCAGTGATTTCAAGGGTGGCCCCGATGAAGGCCCTGCCTACATAAAGCCCGCGGATGAAGACGTGGTCAGGCGTGTAGGAGCCTTTGCCCACCAGAGCTTCGGGGTCGGCTTGCGGATTTTCATCCAAATCGCCGTCGTCGGTCGGCTGGCCGGGGTCATCCGACGGGAGATTGGGGTCAGCTCCTCCCGGACCTCCCCCCGGCCTGGTCATCGGGTCGGTGATGCTCCCCCGGTGGTAGGTATCCAGTTCAGTGAAACTGGTCTGGTCGACATCCTCTGTATCGTCGAGCCATGCCCCCCAAATTCCCGTGGTGCAAAACAGCCAGCCGGCCTCGGCGATGGACAGCTGCCAGTCCGTCACGCCGTCCGAGAGGCGCTGGGCCAAGATGCCCTCCATGTGGATGGAGGCCTGGAGTTGGTTGACGTCGAAACCGTCTGGCGGCTCGAAGCGGGCGCGAATAAGCGACTTGCCGGCCGCAGAAATGCCCGTTCCAGAACTGTTGTTGAAGACCCAGGGCGTATGCTTGTAGGTCTTGATGGCGGTATAGAGCGAGGGATTGCGGCTGGCGAAGTTTTTGGGGTAGGCGTCCAGGGCCCCCACGCTGCGGATGCGTTGGGCCTCGGAATGCAGGCCGGGAACCTGGTCGGCGTCGTCGCCGCCGTTGCCGCTTTCTTCGTTCCAGCCTATGAGAATGATGGAGTCGTCGCCCTGGGGGAGAGGGGTGGGATTGTCGCCCTTCAGATTGATGTCGTCCGGCGGGTTGCCGCCCACTTCCATGTGGGTCATGCGGTTGCAGCGGCCCAGCGAGGGGACATACAGGGCGTGGGCGAAAGTGCCTTTGTCCTCGGTGTACCAGGCCTCAGGCGGAAGGTCGCGCAGCGCGAAGCGCCCGAACACCACCTGGTGGGGCTCTCCGATAAGCTCTTTGTTGCCCTGCCAGCCCGGCTCGAAGACTTCCAGGCGTCCGGTCTGAGGACGTATGGCCTTGTATTGCTTGCCGGGCGAGGGCGGCAAGTCGGCCAGCATGTAGCGGTTGCGCACGTTGTTCAGGCGGTGCTCGGCCATGATGCCGGCGGGTCCGAACATGCCGCGCCGGATACAGCTCGGCATCAGCCCGTCGCAGTCGCCCTGAGCGAAGACCGGGCCCACCTCGTACTCCCACCCGGCGGCCGGCGTGCCGCTTTGAAAAAGCCAGGCCTCCACCTCCAGGGTGTTGGCGTCCACGATCTGCGACACCTTGCCGATGACCATTTCCTTGCCCGCAGCTTCGTTGTAGATGTGAAGCCCGTGGCCCACCTGCACCCCGAGGGCGGTGAAATCGGTGGCGGCGTCGGTTATCCGGGGCGGGGTTGTCGAGAAGGAGTCGATGGTGCGCACCACAAAAGTGCCGGAGTCGAGCAGCGGGTTGAGCCTGCCGAATCCTGCGAAGAAGTCGTAGGGACACCAGAAGCCATCGCCCAAGTAGGTCTGGCAGGTCCGTCCCCGCAGCCAGCCCGCCCGGTGGTTTAGCGATAAGGGCGAAGGGCTGAAGCTCCAGGAAATCTTGTCGCGGTCCCAGCGGGGCTTCCCTCCCCATCCCTTCCAGTAGGCTTCCCCCCCGCTGAAGACCCCGATGGCGTTGTCGGGCGGGGACATGTCGGTAATCACCCGCACTACCTTGAGTTGGGGACGGCTCAGATTCACGCCGGCGTCGGCCAGAGCGGTGAAGTAGCCGGCCGAGTTGTCGAAGGTGATTTCCACATCGTCATCAGATGGTCCGACCGGGCGGGGATAGGTCTCGGGAGTGTCGCGGAAGACTCCTGCGGAGTAGCTGCGCCCGTCAGGCGAGAGCGAGGAGGGGATCTCAAATTGGGAGAAGGTGTGGACCGAGGAGTCCGAGAAGGACAGCTCGAAGGCGTCGGCGACAGGCAGGTGTTCGCCGTTGTCGACGGCCTGCTGAATGCGGGCGCGGACGGCTGCGGTCAGTGCGGGAGGCATCTAGGACTCCACCTCAATAACCCGGAACTGGTGGTATTGAACCTGCCCGAAGGGTCCTGCTTGCGCGGTGCGGGGGCGGGAGGCGAACCTTCCCAAGTAGCGGCCGGTCTCATTGGTGACGGCGCGCCCGTCATGGACGTTGGTTCCGCTGCTGGGCGTGTCGCCGGTGTGGGTGGATGGATCGGAGTTGAGGTT
>DATIPO010000382.1:0-3726 GCA_035471925.1 Acidobacteriota bacterium | reverse complement strand
GATCACCCGGACCATCTTCTCGGCCAGGGCCTGCAGCTCGCTCAGAAGAAGCGAGGTGCGGGGGCCGGGCGGCCCGCTTTGCAAAGCCTGTTCGATGTAGCCGCAAGTCAATGCCGCCACCTTCAGAAGATCGCGGTACAGATCCTTCTGCCGCCGCCCCTTGCGCGAAGTGCGAAGCGCCACCTCACGCTTTTTGGCCCGCCGCCGGTGGTCGCTGAAGCGCGCCCCGGCGTGCTCGGACAGCATCCTTGAGCAGCCGCGTACCCACCCGCACGCAGGCGGAGAGCATCTGCGAATGCTCCGGCTCGGCAATCGGCACGGCCACCGCCGTGGCGTCCTCGCGCACCCGACGACCGTCCTCCAGTTTCTGGTCTTTGGCCCACAGCACCAGCCGGGCGTTGACCCGCCGCCAGGTCTGGGCTCGAACCTTGGAAGGGTTGGCCTGAAGGCAGGAAGAGGACGGCGTCCAGTTAGGCGGCAGACGGCAAAAGCGCCGAAAGGAGATCGAATCGCTCAAGTGGAAGGCCAGCTTGCGGTAGCTCAGGCTCTGCCACTGCTTGAGCACCCCGCAGCGCAGCACCTGCTCGCCCGTCATCCCGCCCGCGCCCCCGCTTTCCTCGACACTGTCACACACATCATCCATAATCCACTCACAGATCTCTGGACACTCGTCCAGGATCCGGGAGGTCTCTGCCAGTTCCCGGCCCAGTTCATGTTCGGGCCAAAGCGGAGGCCCCAACATGCGAATATCTTCAATTTTTCCAACTATTTAGGGTTATCTGCACGGGAACTCGCTAGGTTAGACATTGTGGTTCTTGAACACTCGCGTCCGCAGCCGCCAGATGCCCCCAAATGTTAGGAGCACCATGATAATCACAATCGACCACGCTCCCAGCATCGGAATCGCGTTGAGACCGGCATCATCGATCGTAGTCTCGACCTCGCCAAACGGTCCTGTCAGTCTGACCTCGCCGCCGTCTGAGACGGCCCCGATACCCTGATCACCGAGACAAGAATCCCCATTGATCAGATCGGCCCAAGCAAATGCGATCTCTTCAGCGCTCTGACCAGGCAGGGTGATCATAACCACCTCGCAGACCTTAGCCGGGCCTGAGATAGTCGCCCGGATCATTCCGCCTTGGGCAGTACCGACGAAGGTCCAGTGCCAGTCCTTCTGCGGGCAGCGAGAAGCCGACCCCATGCCCACTTCAAAAATACAGGGGTTAAACTCACAGCCAGCAGGATTGTTGGTTACCTCACAGCCACTGTCCGGGTCTCCCGCGGCGTCTCCAACGAAGAACCGAAATGGCCGCTCACACCTAAGAGTAAAGCAGCAGTCATCAACCGGGACTGCGAAGCAGCGCGGAGAGCAGTTGGCAGCCGTCGCTAGAGAGGTAACGAACCGATCCCTCAATCCGCCGCAGCCCACTCCCTCAGGAGCTCGGGGCACGACCTCGGAGCAAGTTAATTGCCCATTTGAGACAATTCCCCACGACCAGCCGACTCCGTCTGATCGACCTTCAATGCAAAACGTTCTGGCGATGGCCCGAATGCGGACACGAGCCCCAGAAAAATCTACGTCCTTTCCCACCTCTGTCTCCTTCATCATCTGAACGCCGTCTACACGCAGAATTACTTTGAAAGCGCTGACATCCGCACTTGTGGCGAAATCCACAGAAAGGTGAGGGTCACCTCCTTTAGAGATACTTCTGGAACGGAACACCGTGACATCCTCGTCAGAGCTCACGCTCAACAACTCCACGTCCTGTGTGCTCTTACCCTCGGCGTCGGTTTCCGACCAGATCTCGATTTCCCAGTCCAACTCACCTTGGTCGACCGATTGGCCTCTCGCTCCGGAAATCATCAACAGAATCACAGCCGTAACTATCACAAGCTCTCGATTGGCGTTCATCTCCAGTAATCTCCAGTCCTCTCTGCTACTTGGCACAGACTGATGAAATCTCTCCCAGTCGATCGACAGTTTCGTCGAGTTGACTGCCGTCCGAACCCAGACGTAGCGAGCGACCTCATACCGCCGAGGGCAATTGAGCCTTCACCGCGGTCGCTGAAACTTGACCCGTGTGTGAACTTGTTGGCCACCTAGTGGCCCTAGGTAAGCTAGATAAACCTCAATGACTGGGATCTCTTTCCAACCCGCTTTCGAAGAAGCACCTTGGCGAGTGCTGCGCATCAGCGACCAAAAAATTTCAAAAATCTCTAGTCTCTTAAACGGATAGCAGCTTGCCGATCCCTCATTCGATGGAGTTTTTTGCTTCCGCCGAGTGCAGCACTGAAGCCCGCGCTGGAGAGGCGCTTTTTCGGCCTTGCGGACGAGCCCGGAACGGTTCGTCTCGGAAATGGTCTTGGCGGCAACTGTCAAGTGGTATGAGCTACAGGGAGCGATGAGTTTTGAAAAGCTGGCCGGGCCTTGTATTCGCTGGAGGCTGTCGTCGTTCTCGCCAATCGTGAGGGCTGCTCAAGGGAGCACGCCCAGTCTTCGAGCGGAGGGTACGAACCGGTTTCAGAATTGATGATGCCCTCCTCCAAGCGGACGCTGCTGGGGAGGCATGTTCCTCAGCTCCTCCAGCTTGCGGCCCATGCGCCCCAGAGGAGGCGGAGGCAGGACCTCGTCGGTGGCTTCCCCTTCGAAGTGAAGCGGATCGATCAGAATCCGGCGCCGCGTGTTGCGCGGGTGGGTGGCCAGAAGGGCGGCTCCGGAGAGGAACTGGACCTTGGCGGCGCAGCCGCGCACTTCCACCTGTTTGCCGATCAGCTGGAAGGGCACCGAGTAGCTGCGTCCCTCAAAGCGCACCATGCAGTCGCGGGCCACCCGCCGGGTGACCACCAGGTCGAAGGGCTCGGGCAGCGGACCCAGAGGCCCCAGATGCTCGCGTTCCCGCAAGAAGGCCTCGATCACGGGGTCGCCCGTGGCCGGACAGATGCGCCGCTTGGCCGAGGCCAGCATGCGCTCGTCGGTCCATTCCTGAAGCTCTTCCAGACGGTTCCAGTGGCGTTTGGCCGGATCGGCCTTCAGGCGCTGCTCGCGGATGCGCCGTTCCACCTTGCCCGCGGGCAGGGATCGACGTGAAAGCGCACCGTCTCGGCGTAGCGGCGGTAGGCTGGGTTGATCTCGCCCCAGGCGCCGGCGCCTCGGGAGACAGCCGTCTTCTCGTTGTCGACCCGGATCACGGCCGGCACCCCCGTCCAGCCGTCTCAGGGCCTGGTTGTGGACCTCGTGCCAGCACAACTGGTTTTTGCCTTCCGAGAAGACGACCACTTCGTAGCGGGAGAAGCTCAGCAGCAGGTGGAAGGCGTAAAGATCCCGCCTGCGGCCCGCAACAGGGACGTCGCGGAAGACGGCCCAGTCGGCCTGGGCCTGCGCTCCGGGAGGCGTCTCCACCCGGCGCCGGGCCCGTCTGCGGGGCTGCGGGAAGTGCTTGCCGAAGTAGCGCTGCAGCGAGCGCAAACTGCCCGGGTAGCGGCGTTCCTCTCTCAGCCACTCGTGCAGCTCGGCCAGGTTGACTCCTTCATCCTCCTGGGCCTGGAGCCAAGCTTCGATCTCTTCGTGAAAATCCGCCGCCAGCGGGCGCTGCTTCGAGCGCCCGTCGACCTTGCCTTCACTCTCGCGCTTGAGGTGGTAGCGGACGGTTCCCTCGGTGACGTCCAGCGCTTGGGCGACCTTGGTGTTCGCCATCCCGCGCCGGGACAAACTCTTCAATGCCATGC
>DATIPO010000381.1:0-1564 GCA_035471925.1 Acidobacteriota bacterium | reverse complement strand
CCCTTCAGTCATGGGAGCGGCGGCCGCCTTCGCACTCATTCTCGCAGTGGCCCACCTAGCTCCGACATCGGCCGAGGATTTCGAAACGGCGGATCCGCTCTCGGAGCCCAGCGAACAGGCACGCCCGGGCATGATTTACCTGCGAGGAGGGACGTTCAAGATGGGTAACGCTGCCGGCCATTCCGACGAGAAGCCGGTCCACAGCGTGACCCTCAAGCCGTTTTTGATCGACGCCCACGAGACGACCAACCGTGAGTTCGCCGCCTTTGTCCGAGAAACGGGCTACGTCACTCAGGCCGAGCGCTCAGGGTACTCCTGGTGCTATCTGGAGGGGGCGGATGATTTCCAGGCCGTGGCGGGTGCGGACTGGAGACAACCTCAAGGGCCGGGCTCAACGATCGAAGAGCGAAAGGATCATCCGGTGGTCAACGTTTCCTGGAACGATGCGGCGGCTTACGCCCGGTGGGCTGGAAAGCGCCTTCCCAGTGAAGCCGAGTGGGAGTTCGCAGCCCGCTCCGGAGGCCGGGAACATGTGAGTGCTTCGACAGGAGCCGGTCATCGTCGGGGATCCCGTTCTGCCGGCAAGGCGCCGACCGTTTCGCCCTCGGCTCCCAAGCCGGGGAGCCTGACCAGCGCGCTGCACGAAGCCAACGGAAGGCTCGTCGAAGCCAACATCTGGAACGGAACCTGGCCCCGCAGGAACGAACTCGACGACGGCCACTACTACACGGCGCCGGCTGGCTCCTTCGCTCCCAACGCGCTCGGGATCCACGACATGATCGGCAATGTCTGGGAGTGGACTGCCGATTGGTACGACGCCGGATACTACCAGGAGTCCCCGGCACAGAATCCCCTGGGACCGCCCTCGGGTCAGCATCGCGTGGCGCGAGGCGGGAGCTGGTTCTGCAGCCCCAACTATTGCGGGGCCTATTCCAGTCATTTCCGAGGTTCGAGCCCGCCGGACAGCGCCTTCAACAATGTTGGTTTCCGCTGTGCGGCCGATGTGGCCCCCGCGAACGGAGAGCCGCAATGAGAAATCTCAAATCCATTTGGGTCGTCTGCCTGGCCGTATCGGTTGCCGCCATCACCGCATGGTCGGCGACTGGGCGGGATTGGTACACCAAGTTCCAAGTCGTGGAGGTCCGCGAGATGGCGGTCGACCCCGACGACCCCTTCGCAGGTACGGGACTCTACGACGGCACCACCAAGACCGAGGTGGAAAGCCGCGACGAATTCCGCCTGGGCCTCCTCCCCGCCGGGGGAGGCAAGTACTTGATTTCGGTCTCAACCATTGTCCTGCCTCCATGGGCGGCCTTGGTAGCCCTTTGGCTGCTCGGCCTGCGCCGGAGGCAATCCCGAATGCCAAACCAACCATCAAGGAGAATGAATCGATGAAGCGTTACCTAAGGTTCGCATTCTTAGCCGTGATGTTCTTGATCCCTGCAACCGTTTCCCAGGCCTTGGGCCAGAATCCGTGCAATCCCTGTTCGAAAAAGGCCGCCATGGAGAAGGGCAAGGCAGCACCCGGCCTCCCCGCCATAAATCCCTGCCACGCCAAGATGGG
>DATIPO010000380.1:0-1537 GCA_035471925.1 Acidobacteriota bacterium | reverse complement strand
ACTCCAGCACATCGCCCCAGTTGTCCAGGGACTGGTTCAGGAAGTCCTGCTGCTCGGCCTGCTGCTTGGTGAGGTCGGGGAGCTTTTGGCCCTGGTTGAGGTAGTCGAGGACGGCGTTTGTACCGGCGTCCAGCTCCCCCGTCATCTCCTTCTGGCGCTTGGCGGCTTCCAGCAGGCGCTCGATGTAGACCGCGTAGAGATGGTTGACGGGAATGAGCTTGTTGCCGTGCTTGTCCTGGAGGTTGATGAGCTTCTGGATCTCGCGCGACAACGCAGCGGCGGGGCGGATGTTGTCCTGGAACTGCTTTTTGAGCTTGTCCAGCTCCTCGTTGACCTTTTCCAGAGCCCCGGCTTTGCGCTCTGCGGCCTTCGAGGCGTTTATCAAGGTGATGATGTAGGGGTCCAGCGCGACAACGCCCTGCTTCCAAAGGTCGAGCAGGGTATCGGCCCGGCTTCCCAGAACCGCCAGTGTCCCTTCAGCCGACTTTCCTCTGGCCTGCAAATCGAGGAAGTCCTTCAGGACGCGGGCCTGCGCCGGGGGCAGGTCCTTCATGGCCTTGACGAGCCTCCTGCTCTCAGCGACAAGCGCTTCCTGCTGCTTGTTGTAGGCTTCGGCGCTGATGATGCCCCGGTCCAAATCGCGCTTGAGCTGGATGAAGGCTTCGCTGTTGAGCAGGATGGCCTGCCGCAGCTCATCGGCCTCCTGCTGGGCTTTTTCGGCCTCCTCCTCAAAATCCCTGAAGAACACTGCGGGATCGAAGGCTCCGCTTTCAAGGCCCCGGAAGATGCGCACCAGCAGAGGCTGGTCGGCGAGTTCCTGAACCTCTCTCAGTTTGGAAATGACCCTCTCGATCTCCTCGCCGACCGGACCGAGCTCCCCGCCGGCCCCCCGCAGCCTTCCCGCGAAGTTTTCCAGGGAAGCGGCGCTCATGCCCATTTGTGCGGTAAGCCTTTCTTGTTTGCTGATGCCGGCCTCGACGAGTCCGAAATATTCGGCAGTATCAACAATGAGTTCGGCGATTTCGTCCTTGAAAACGACGACAGCCGCGGCGGCCACCGCAAGCGCAATCCCCCAGGGGCTGGTCAGAAAGGCCGTTAGGTTCCCGAGTTGGTTGGTCATGCCCCCGATCAGGCCCTGCAAGTTCTTCAGACCGCTCGGAAGCGCAGCGTTCGTCGAAAGACTTTGGGACACGCTGCCCATCACTGAGAGCAGGCTTCCCATGCCCAGCGCGAGGGGGCCCACCGAGGCAGCAGCTCCAGCCGAGACGACGGCCAGCCTTTGAACCGGTTCAGGCAGGCGGGTGAAGACCCCGATGACCGCCTCCAGAGTGGCGAGCAGGGTCTCGAAGGCCGGAAAGACCGTGTCCATCAAGATGGGCCGTAGCGTCTCGTCGAAGACTTCGATAGCGCCGTCTTTGAGCTGCTGCCAGAGCTTCGTCGCTTCCGCCCGGAAGGTGCCGAAGCGCTTTTCAGCCTCATTGGTCAGCGCGACGTTTTCCTGAAAGGCCGTGTTGCTCCGCCCGATGGCATCGCGCAG
>DATIPO010000379.1:0-1512 GCA_035471925.1 Acidobacteriota bacterium | reverse complement strand
GCCTTCTTCGGCGAAGTAGCCCGGCGCCAGGAAGAGGTCGAGATCGAGGTTCTGGCGTTGGAAGAGTTCCGCCAGCCACTTCACGGTCGCCAAGTAGAGAGGCGGCGCCGGGTGCTGTGGATGCTTTTGGCGCAATTCCAGCAATTCATCGTAGGACTTTTGGTAGTCAAGATTGTAGATGCCCTGAAAAGCCTCGCGGGCCTCGCTCATAAAGCGTTCTTGGCGTAGATCCTGGGCCGCGAGGCTCGAGCATAGGAGGACGGCGAGGAAGAGGATCTGGGCGACGGCGGAGTTGGAAAAAGACATTGTCGTTTTCAGCCAATGATTGAGAGGGACTTGGGAACAGAATGTTGCCGCCTCGGGGAACGAAGCGCCCCAGGGCTTCCGGCTCGGCCTTCAGGACTGCGCAGGCGGCGAAAGCGGCTTAGGGGCGGCCAGGCAGCGAATAGGTGAAACCCGCACCGAAGTAGAGGTGCCGAAAGTCGCCTTCCGGGCGAAGTCCGGGGACGAGCTGGCCGTTGCCGTTGCTTTGGTCCTGCCGGGGCAGCCCGAAATCGGGGGCATTGACCACATAATTGCGCACGTCGAAACGCAGGGCCCAGCGTTGGTTGAGAAACCACTTCACTCCTCCGCCGAAATTGTACATCCATTCCCAGCGGCTTCTCAGGTCGACGTTGTTCTGAAGAGCCAGCGTCTCCTGATCGGTGGAAGTCTGGAAGTAGGTGGCCCCGGCGCCCACCAAGGCAAAAGGCCGCAGCCGGCCCTGGCGTCCTGCCGGATAGACGACGGCGCTGTAGGAGATGCGGTGCAGCCGTTGTTTGACGTCGAGCGCGGGAAGGACGGACGAGAGTCCGAAGAAGGCCGAATCGTGGTCGGAAAGAGCATACTCCAGCTCGAATCCGACGCTGCGGGCCACATGATCGGTCACAGAGAAGGCGAAAGTGGCTCCGCCGTTGACGTCCACGTCCACATTCTTGACTCCATCCAAGGAGGAGGTGGGGAAGGTCTCGTCGCTGGACTCGGTCCAGCCCGTGGTGAAGGAAACTTCCCATTTCTCCTGGGCCCGGCGGCGGTTCTGGGCCTGCAGCGGCAGCATCACAAGGATCGCCGCCAAGGCGATGGTCAAAAGGTGGCGCAAAGAATTCATATGGTTCCGTCCCGCAAGTTCTCCATTCTACCAACCGAGATGCGCGGCTGTGAGAAAAGACGAACTCAATCTCACGTGACGGTCGATTCATTGCGGCCTCCCTTCTGGAGAGCCGCAAACAGCGTGCCAGACAGGTCTTTTCGGCGAGTCAGGGTTGAACCGCCCGGTCCCAAGGGAGCTTTCGGCGGTTACATTCCCGACGAAGCGCGGAAGGGGCTGGCGGATGAAAGTGAGAAAGCTTGCATCGGCTGCAATTCAGGCTTGCGCAGGACCTCGGGAGTCACTCAGCGGTCACGGTCAGGACGACGGTCGTCGGGACGCCCCTGGAAACGATCTTGACCGTCCCGCCAGCGTTCTCGGAGCTT
>DATIPO010000378.1:0-1776 GCA_035471925.1 Acidobacteriota bacterium | reverse complement strand
TGCGTCAATGCGGCCAATCTGCTCCTGATCCAGGCCCGGCGCAGCCAGCCCGGATTGTCGTTGCGCTGGATTCTGGGCGCCAGCCGAGGACGCCTGGTGCGTCCGCTGCTCTTTCAGTGCCTGGCCGTCGCGCTGCTGGCCGGAGGACTGGGAATGGCCATGGCCGAAGGGGTGTTGGGCCTGATGCATTCCTTGGCTCCGCAGGGGATTCCCCGCTTCGAGACCATCCAGGTCAGCGGACGAGTCTTTGCTTTCGGCTTCCTGCTCTCCCTGGCAGTGGGACTGGTCTTCAGCGTTTTGCCGGCCCTCAGGATCTCGCACTGGTTTGGAAACTTGTCCCTGTCGGCCGAGCGCGGACCGATGCGGGCTTCGGGCGGGCTGAGGATGCACCGGCAAGCCATCCTGGCCGAGAGCGCCCTGGCCATGATTCTGCTGGTGGGCGCCGGACTGATGGGCAAGAGCTTCTGGCTGCTGACCCAAGCCGAGACCGGATTTGAGTCCCGGGAGACCGTTACTTTCGAGATCTCTCTGCCCAGGTCGCGCTATCCCGAAGCACACCGCGTCTCGGGTTTTCTCGAGGATTTGCTGCGGCGGCTGCAAAGCCTGCCGGGCGTCGCTTCAGGAGCAGCGGTGCGCAAGCTGCCTTTGCAGCACTCGGTAGGACGCTGGGAGAGCAGCGTCGCCGACTCTCCAAGGGGCGAGGAAAAGATCCTTCCTCAATATCAGGTCGTCACTCCTGGCTACTTCAGGACGCTGGGCATCAGGGTGGCACTGGGACGCCAGTTCAGCCTCTCGGATGACGCCGAAGCGCCGCCGGTGCTGATCGTCAACCGCTCACTGGCCGAGGAGGCCTGGCCCGATGACAGCGCTCTGGGAAAACGGCTCAAGATGGGCGGCTCAAGCGACTCTCCCTGGATGCGCGTGGTGGGAGTCGTTGACGACGTCCGCCACGCCGGACTCGACGTCCCGGCCGGTCCGCGCATGTACCTGCCCCACAGCCAGTACCCTTCCTCCTCGGTCATCGGAGGACCCGTCCGCCGCATGACCGTGGTGCTGCGGGCCGAGAGCGCCGCCGATTCGCTGATCGGCCCCGCCAAGGCTGAACTCTGGCGCATGGATCCGGCCCTGCCTTTGCAGAACGTCCGCAGCATGGATGAGGTGGTGAGCCGATCCATGTCACGTCCGCGCTTCTTGACTTCGCTCCTGACCACCTTCGGAATCACGGGACTCCTGCTTTGCGCGCTGGGCGTCTACAGCGTCATCCTGCTGTCGACGACGTTCCGGCGCCACGAATTCGGCGTGCGCATGGCCGTAGGCGCCCGTCCCTGGGACGTGCTGCGCCTGACAGCCCTGCAGGGACTCCTCCTGACGGCGGGCGGCGCCGCTATCGGACTCGTGGGCAGCCTGTTGCTGACCCGCTTTCTGTCGGGATTCCTCTTCGGCGTCTCCACCCTCGATTGGAGCGTGATGCTGGCCTCCATCCTGCTGCTGGCAGCCGTCGGACTGGCCGCCTCGGCCCTCCCGGCCCTCCGCTCCGCCCGCCTCGATCCCATCTTGGTCCTCAGAAACGAGTGACTCGGGTGATGCTTCGGGCAGCCTCAGCTAGGGCGGACTCAGGCCCAGGGCTTGGGCCAGTTCCCGATCCAGGGCCCCGTCGGGGCCGACCAGGCCGAAGGATCCCTTGTAATCCCAGGTGGCCCCCGAGGAGCACGACCAGCCGCTTCAGGTATGGGCATCCTCGCTGACGCGTGCTAGGCTCGGGGCATGAATCTCTCG
>DATIPO010000377.1:0-20835 GCA_035471925.1 Acidobacteriota bacterium | reverse complement strand
GACCGAGATGGTGATGCCGGGCGACAACGTGTCGATATCGGCCGAGCTGATCACGCCCATCGCCATGGAGAAGGGCCTGCGCTTTGCCATCCGCGAAGGCGGACGCACCGTGGGCGCGGGAACCATTACTGAAATCATCGAATAAGGTTGAAAGATGCTCAACGAGAAAATCCGCATACGGCTCAAGGCCTACGATCACAGGGTGCTGGACTCTTCCACCAGCGAGATCGTCAATATCGCCAAGCGAACGGGCGCTCATGTGTCGGGGCCCATCCCGCTGCCCACCAAGATCAGCCGCTACACCGTGCTGCGCTCGCCTCATGTCGACAAGAAGTCGCGCGAGCAGTTCGAGATCCGCACCCACAAGCGGCTGGTGGACATTCTTGAGCCCACCCCGCAAACGGTGGACGACTTGATGAAGCTGGATCTGCCGGCGGCCATCGACGTTGAGATCAAGGCTTTCGGAACGGAAAAGGAATAGCGCCATGATCAATGGTCTGATTGGCAAAAAACTGGGCATGACCCAGATCTTCGACGACAAGGGCAATGCCGTGCCGGTGACGGTGCTGCAAGTGGGGCCCTGCGTCGTGGTGCAGAAAAAAACCGCCGACCGCGACGGCTACAATGCCATCCAGGTGGGCTTGGTGGAATCAGGACGCAGGCTGCCCAAGGCCAACCGTCCTGCCGAAGGCCATTTCAAGCGCGCCGGAGTCCCGCCCACCCGCGTCCTGAAGGAATTCACGCAGGTGAGGGGTTCCGACCCCGTGGAAGTGGGCGACACCATCGTGGCCGACGACGTGTTCGACGTCAACGAATTCGTCGACGTCCGAGGACGCACCATCGGCCGCGGCTTCCAGGGCGTGATGAAGCGCCACGGACACCACGGCGGACGGGCCACTCACGGCTCCATGTTCCACCGGGCTCCCGGCTCCATCGGCGCCAGCGCCCATCCTTCCCGGGTCTATCCGGGAATGAAGTTGCCGGGCCGCATGGGGGCGCGCAACCGTACGACCCTGCGCCTGCGGGTGGTCAAGGTCGATTCCGACAATAATCTGCTGCTGGTCAAGGGTTCGGTCCCGGGCAGCAAGGGCGGATACGTCATCATCCACCGCTCCAGTTAGGACAGCAAGCTTAGGACGACAAGCAATGGCTCAAGTCGAAGTTAAGAATCTGAACAACAAGGTGGTCGAGAAGCTCGATCTGGATCCGGCCGTGTTCGAGTATCAGGCCAGCGACACGCTGGTGTGGGAGGCGGTCAACGCTTTCCGCGCCGCCCAGCGCAAAGGCACCCACTCCACCAAAGGACGGGGAGTGGTGCGCGGCAGCGGACGCAAGCCCTGGCGCCAGAAAGGCACCGGACGGGCCCGGGTCGGCACCATCCGCTCGCCGATTTGGCGCAAGGGCGGAACGGTGCATGGCCCCCAGCCCCGCAGCTACGCTCAGGCCCTGCCCAAGAAGAAACGCCGCGGCGCCGTCAAGCGCGTGCTCACGGCACGGCTGGAATCGGGAAACTTGGTGGTGGTCGACGACCTCAGCCTGGAATCCCACCGCACCAAGGACTTCCTCAAAGTCCTGGAGGCCCTGGGACTGGAGAACAAGGTGCTTGTGGTGGACGAGCGTGAGAACCGCAACCTCTACCTGGGGTCGCGCAATCTTCCCGGAGTCAAGATGGTGCCCACCTTGGGCGTCAACATCTACGACTTGGTCGACCACCCGTCGCTGCTGATCAGCAAACGCTCGCTGCTGGCCCTTCAGGAAGTGCTCACCCGCAGCCGGGTGACGGCAGCGGCGGCTGAGGAAGGGGGATCAGAATGAGAGTTCACGATATTTTGCGCTATCCCCATATCACCGAGAAAAGCACCCTCCTGCGGGAGAAGGTGGGCGAGCGCATGCTGGCCTTCCAGGTGCGCAGGAGCGCCAACAAGCATCAGATCAAGGTGGCCGTCGAGACCGCTTTCGGCGTCGAGGTGGAAAAGGTGCGTACGGCCAACTTTCAGGGCAAGATCCGCCGCCAAGGACGATTCGCGGGCCGCAAGCCGGCCTGGAAGAAGGCCTATGTGACGCTTAAGCCCGGACAGAAGACCATCGAATTCTTTGAAACTGCGTAGGGACGATACTCATGGCAATTCGCAAGTACAATCCGACCTCGCCCGGCACGCGTCACCGTACGTCGCAGCGGCGCGAGGAGATCACGGCCGACAAGCCGCTCAAGGCCCTCACCAAGGGCAAGAAGCGGATCAGCGGCCGCGACGGCAAAGGACAGATCGCAGTGCGCCGCCGCGGCGGCGGACACAAGCGCAAGTACCGCGCCATCGACTTCAAGCGGCAAAAGGACGGGATTCCGGCCACGGTGGCTTCCATCGAGTACGATCCCAACCGCAGCGCCCGCATTGCCCTGCTCCATTACGCCGACGGCGACAAGCGCTACATTCTGGCGCCGAACGGACTGCAGCCGGGCGACAAGGTGGAGTCGGGATCCTCGGCCGATATCATGCCGGGCAACAACCTTCCCCTGCTCAACATTCCCCTGGGCGCCACGATTCACAACATCGAGCTGTCCCAGGGACGGGGAGGCCAACTCGTGCGCAGCGCCGGAGCCGCCGCTCAACTGGTGGCCAAGGAAGGTTCTTACGCACAGGTCCGCCTGCCCTCGGGCGAGGTCAGGCGCATCCATATTCACTGCCGGGCCACGGTGGGCCAGGTCGGCAACGTGAATCATGAAAACGTGTCCCTGGGCAAAGCCGGAGCCAAGCGTTGGAGAGGGCGCCGTCCCAAGGTCCGGGGAGTGGTCATGAATCCCGTCGATCACCCCATGGGCGGAGGCGAGGGCCGCACCTCGGGCGGACGCCATCCCTGCTCTCCCTGGGGCTGGCAAACCAAGGGCAAGAAAACGCGCCGCAACAAGCGCACCGACAAGTTCATCGTGCGCCGGCGCAAGAAGAAGTAGTAGGAGAAACGATGCCGAGAAGCGTCAAAAAGGGACCCTGGATCGACGAGCACCTGCTCAAGAAGGTCCAGCACTACAACGAGACCAACGACAAGAACGTCATCAAGACCTGGTCTCGGCGTTCGACCGTCTTCCCCGACATGGTGGGACATACCATTGCCGTCCACAACGGCAAGAAGTTCATTCCCATCTACATCACGGAGAACATGGTGGGGCACAAGCTGGGCGAATTTGCGCCCACCCGCACCTACAAGGGTCACGCCACAAAGACCGAGAAGGGGTCCCGCGTCAGGTAACCCCCTGAGAGGAAACGAGCTAGAGGAAACGAGCTATGGAAGCCAAAGCGACCGGCAAGTACATCAAGGGCGCGCCTCAGAAGGCGCGGCTGGTGATCGACGTCATCCGCGGCAAGAGCGTGACGGAGGCGCTCGCCTACTTGCGTTTCTCCAAAAAACGGGCCGCCCGCCCCATCGCCAAAGTGCTGAATTCAGCGGTGGCCAACGCGGTTCATAAGGAGCCCCATCTTGACGAAGAAGAGCTTTTCGTCAAGGAGTGCAGCGTCGACATCGGGCCCACCAAGTGGCGCCGCCGTCTGCGTCCCGCCCCCATGGGACGGGCTCATCGGCAGATGCGCAGGCAGTCCCACATCATGATTTGCGTTTCCAATGGCGAAAGCGAGGAGGAGTAGTTTTGGGTCAAAAGGTACATCCCTATGGATTCCGTCTCGGATACAACCGCACCTGGAAGTCGCGGTGGTTCGCCACCAAAGACTACGGACGGCTGCTGCACGAAGACCTGCGCATCAAGAAGCAGTTGAAGGACCGCTTCATGCATGCCGGCGTCTCGCGCATCGAGATCGAGAGGGCTTCCAACAAGCTCACCATCTACATCTTCACCTCCCGCCCCGGAATCATCATCGGGCGCAAGGGGTCGGAAATCGACAAGCTGCGGGCCGACTTGCAGAAAGAGACCGGACGCGAGGTCTTCATCAGCATCCAAGAGGTGCAGAAGCCCGAGCTGGACGCTCAGTTGGTGGCCGAGTCGATCGCCCAGCAGTTGGTCAAGCGCATCGCCTTCCGGCGCGCCATGCGGCGGGCCGTGGACACCACCATGCGCTTCGGCGGCAAGGGCATCCGGGTGCGCTGCGGCGGACGTCTGAACGGTGCTGAAATCGCCCGCGCCGAGTGGTACCTGCAGGGCCAATTGCCTCTGCACACCCTGCGCGCCGACATCGATTACGGATTCGCCCAGGCCTTCACCACCTACGGGGTGATCGGCGTCAAGGTGTGGATCTACAAGGGAGACATCTACGAGCCCGAGCAGACGCTGGAACGCCGCCGTCCTCAGCGCGGAGGCGGCAACTAAAGGAAGGCTAGGAGCGAACAGCCATGTTGATGCCCAAGAAAGTCAAGTACCGCAAGAAGATGAAGGGGCGCACCAAGGGCAAAGCCCTGCGCGGCTCCAAGGTCGATTTCGGCGAATTCGGCCTCAAGGCCATGGAGCCGGGCCGCATCTCGGAGCGCCAGATCGAGGCCGCCCGTGTCGCCATGACGCGCCACGCCAAGCGTTCGGGCAAGGTTTGGATCCGCATTTTTCCCGACACCCCGGTGACCCGCAAACCGGCGGAAGTCCGCATGGGGAAGGGGAAGGGCGCTCCCGAAGGCTGGGTGGCCATCGTCAAGCCGGGCCGCATCCTCTATGAGATCGAAGGGCTGCCCGAAGAAACGGCCCGCGAGGCCATGCGTCTGGCGGCTCAGAAACTTCCGGTCAAGACCAAGTTCGTGCACCGCTTCGAGTAGGGATCGAGATCATGAAAGCTAAACGGTTTCGGGAAATGAGAGTTGAAGATCTGAGGGACGAGGGCAAGGCCCTCTCGGAGCAGCTTTTCAAGCTGCGCCTGCAAAAGGCCACCGGCCAGTTGGAGAACGTCTCCAAGCTGCGCGACGTGCGCCGCGATCTGGCGCGATGCCAGACGATCTTGAACGAAAAACTAAAGGAAGAGGCCGCCGCCGGATAGGCGCCGCGCCACGAGGTTTCCATGCAAGAGCGACAGAACCAGAACCGCCAAGTCAAGGTGGGACGAGTGGTCTCCAACAAGATGGACAAGTCCGTCACCGTGGCCGTGGACCGGCTGATGAAGCACAAGCTGTACAAGAAGACCGTCCGGCGCACCAGCAAGTTCATGGCCCACGACGAGAACAACGAGTGCTTCATCGGAGACAAGGTCCGCATCCGGGAAACCCGTCCTCTGAGCAAGCGCAAGCGCTGGATCGTGGAAGAAGTCATCGAGAAGGCCAAGCGCTAGCCCACTAGGAGATCGCCATCATGATACAGATGCAGACCAAGTTGAATGTGGCCGATAACTCGGGGGCCCGCAAGATCGCTTGCATCCAGCCCCTGGGCGGCGATACCGGCCGGGGGGCCGGGCTGGGCGACATCATCAAGGCTTCGGTCAAGGAAGCCTCCCCGGACGGCACCGTCAAGAAGGGCGAGGTGGTTGAGGCCGTCATCGTGCGCGTCAAGAAGGAAACCCGGCGCCGCGACGGCACCTACATCCGCTTTGACGAGAACGCCGCCGTGCTGGTCAACAAGGCCCGCGAGCCCATCGGCACCCGCGTCTTCGGACCCGTGGCCCGCGAGTTGAGGGAAAAGCAGTTCATGAAGATCGTCTCCCTGGCGCCGGAGATGTTGTAGTCAAGCAAGGAGCGAGGAAGCCAATGCTTCACGTCAAGAAAAACGACACCGTTTTGGTCACCACGGGCAAGGACCGCGGACGCACCGGCAAGGTGCTGGTGGTCTATCCGCGCCAGAAGCGGGCCATCGTGGAAGGCCTCAACATGATCAAGCGCCACACGCGGCCCAATCCTCAGCGCAACATCAAGGGGGGCGTGGTGGAGCGCGAGGCGCCCATCCACATTTCCAACCTGCGCGTGGTCAATCCCCAAACGGGTGAGCCGGCCCGCATCGGCTACGATTTGCTGGCCGACGGCGAAAAAGTCCGTGTGGACCGCAAGACGGGAGAGACCCTGGGTTAGGTGAACGACATGTCAAGACTGCAGAAGATATACAAAGAAGAGATCGTGCCGGCCCTCAAGAAGGAGTTCGGGTACACCAACCCCATGACGGTCCCCAAGCTGACCAAGGTTGTGGTCAACATGGGCGTGGGCGAGGCCATCGAAAACGCCAAGGTGCTGGACGAAGCCGGCGCCGACCTGGAGGCCATCACGGGGCAGAAGCCCATCATCAAGCGGGCCAAGAAGTCGATTGCCGCCTTCCGCCTGCGCGAAGGCATGCCCATCGGTCTCAAGGTGACCCTGAGGCGGGCCCGCATGTGGGAGTTCCTGGACCGTCTGCTCAACATCGGGCTGCCTCGTGTACGCGACTTCAGGGGCGTTTCGCCCAACGCCTTCGACGGACGCGGCAACTACACGCTGGGACTCCAGGACCAAGTCATCTTTCCGGAGATCGACTTGGCCAAGACTCCCGAACTGAGAGGCATGAACGTGACCATCGTGAGCACCGCCGAGAGCGACGAGGAAGCGCGCTTTCTGCTGGCCCAGTTGGGAATGCCGTTCGCTAAGAGAGAGCAGCGCCGCCGCGCGGCGGCCGGTTAAAGCAACGCCAAGAGGAAACAAGAGTTCAATGGCTAAGAAATCACTGATCGCGAAACAGCGGAAAAAGCCCAAGTTCGAGGTCCGCCGCTACAACCGTTGCCAACGCTGCGGGCGTGCGCGGGGCTATCTGCGGCGCTTCGACTTGTGCCGCATCTGCTTCCGGGAACTGGCCCTCAACGGGGAGATTCCCGGAGTCACCAAGGCCAGTTGGTAAACTGTCCGCTGTTTGCAAGGAGCCAAGAAAAAGATGTCGATGACAGACCCCATCGCGGACCTGCTGACGCGCATCCGCAACGCCCAGATGGCCGCCCACGATTCGGTCTACATCCCCTATTCCAAGATCAAGCATTCCATTGCCGGGATCTTGGAGGAGGAAGGCTACATCCTGGGTCACAACCTGACTGAGAAGGACGGGCATCAGGGCATCAACGTCGTGTTGAAGTACCTATCCGACCGCACGCCGGCCATCCGCAAGATGCGCCGCATCAGCAAGCCGGGCCGGAGAGTTTATGTGAAGAATGACCGCATTCCCAGTTCCCAGGGCGGGTTGGGAATCGTCATCCTTTCCACCTCCAGCGGATTGATGACCGACAAGAGCGCCCGTAGCCAGAAGGTGGGCGGAGAACTGCTCTGCGAGATCTATTAGGAGAGAGAGGAAAGCCATCATGTCACGCATCGGAAAAATGCCCGTGGAAATCCCCTCCGGGGTCAAGATCTCGGTTGTGGACGGCGCTCTCCAGGTGGAGGGACCCAAGGGCAAGCTGAACACGCCTCTGCCCGAGGGCATCAAGGCCCAGGTGGAAGAGAAGGAAGTGGTGCTGGAGCGCAGGGACGACAGCCGCAACCAGCGGGCCCAGCACGGACTGGCCCGGGCCTTGCTGTCCAACTCCGTCCTCGGCGTCACCGAGGGTTTTGAAAAGCGCCTCGACGTGGTGGGCGTGGGATACCGCGCCGAGGTCTCGGGTCCCTGGCTCAACCTGACGCTGGGCTATTCCCATCCCGTCCAGGTGCCCATCCCCGAGAGCTTCGAGGTGAGCGTCGACAAGTCGGGCAAGAAGGCCATCAACCAGTATGTCGCCACCCTCATCATCAAGGGTCCCGACAAGGCCGCCGTGGGACAGTATGCCGCCGACATCCGCTCCCTGCGCAAGCCCGATGTCTACAAGGGCAAAGGGATCCGCTACGAAGGCGAGCACATCAAATTGAAGGTGGGCAAGAAGGGCGCCTAAAGCGTTTTTGAGGCTAACAGCCATGAGCAAGTTTAAATCGAGAAATCACCGTCGGAAACAGAATCACCAGAGGATCCGCAACCGCATCGCGGGCGATGCCGAGCGTCCACGCTTGTGCGTCTTCCGCAGCCTCAAGCACACCTACGTGCAGGTCATCGATGACGAGCGGGGGCACACTCTGGCGTCCACTTCCACGCTCGACAAGGAGCGCGGAGCCGACATCGAGTCGGCCAAGGAATTGGGCAAGGACATTGCCGAGAAACTCAAGAAGGAAGGCATTGAAACGGTCGTCTTCGACCGGGCCGGATATGTCTACCGCGGACGCGTCCGCGCGTTGGCCGATGCGGCCCGCGAAGCCGGACTGAAATTTTAGGAGAAGGCATGGCGAGAGTCGACAGTGGCGAAGTAGAATTTGTGGATCACGTGGTTTTCATCAACCGCGTGACCAAAGTGGTCAAGGGCGGAAAGAATCTGAGCTTCTCAGCCTTGGTCGTGGTGGGAGACCAGCAAGGCCAGGTAGGCTTCGGCCTGGGCAAGGCCAAGGAAGTCCCGGCCGCCATCCGCAAAGGCATCGAGAAGGCCAAGAAATCCCTGGTCCGCGTCCCCACCAAGGGGACATCCGTGCCTCATGAGATCGTGGGCAAGTTCGGCGCCGGACGCGTGCTCATCAAACCGGCGCCGGAAGGAACCGGCGTGATCGCGGGAGGAGCCGTGCGGGCCGTGATGGAATCGGCCGGCATCCGCGACGTGGTCACCAAGTCGCTGGGCTCGGCCAATCCGCTCAACGTCGTCCGCGCCACCTTCACCGGCCTGACCAATCTGCGCGATGCCAAGAATGTGGCCCGCATCCGCGGCAAATCCGTCGAGGACCTGTAATGGCCAAGAAGAAAAAGACTGAGACGCTGAAGATCAAATATGTCAAGAGCGCCATCGGCCGGCCCCAGAAGCAGAAGGACACCGTCCGTGGTCTCGGATTCCGCAAGCTCTATCAGGTGGTGGAGCGCCCCGACACCCCCGAAATCCGGGGAATGGTGGCCAAGGTTCCCCACCTGGTTCAGATCGTGGGAGAGGAATCGTGAGCTTTGAACTGCACAATCTGAAAAGACCCAAGGACGCCAACCGCAAGCGCAAGCGCATCGGCCGCGGACCCGGATCGGGCAGCGGCAAGACGGCGGGACGCGGCCACAAGGGACAGAAATCGCGCACTGGCTACTCGCGCAGGGTAGGCTTCGAGGGCGGGCAGATGCCCCTCTACCGCCGCCTGCCCAAGCGGGGATTCACCAACATCTTCTCCAAGAAGTGGGCCGTGCTCAACGTTTCCGACCTGGAAGCGCGCTTCGAGGACGGCGACGAGGTGACTCCCGAGGTGCTGGTTGAACGCCGCATCGTGCGCAAACTGGGCGACGGGCTGCGCATTCTGGGCAACGGCGAGCTGAAGATCAAGCTCACCGTCAAGGCTCATCATTTCAGCGCGTCCGCCAAAGAAAAAATCGAGAAGGCCGGAGGAACGGTCGAGGAATTGAGCTGATGGCCGATGTAAGCAGCCTCGCGAACAGCGTCAGAAACATCGTCAGCATCCCCGATCTGCGCAAGCGGATCCTCTTCATGCTGGGACTGCTGGCGGTCTACCGGGTGGGAAGCTGGATCCCCACTCCCGGAGTGGATGCGACCGCTCTGCAGAGCTTCTTTCAGCAGCAGGCTGGAACCGTGTTCGGGTTTCTCGACATCTTCTCGGGCGGCAACCTGAGCCGGCTGTCGATTTTCTCGCTGGGCATCATGCCCTACATCACGGCCTCCATTATCCTGCAGTTGCTGACGGTGGTCTGGCCTTACCTGGAGCGCCTCTCCAAGGAAGGCGAGCTGGGCCGCAAGAAGATCACCCAGTACACCCGCTATCTGACCGTGGCGCTGTGTATCTTCCAGAGTTTCGCCACCGCCTTCGCGCTGGAGAACTCGGGAGCCACGCCGCCCATCGTGCCCCATCCCGGCTGGGGATTCAAGCTGTTGACGGTCTTGACCCTCACCACCGGCACCACCTTCGTGATGTGGCTGGGCGAGCAGATCTCTGAACGCGGCATCGGCAACGGCATTTCGCTCATCATCTTCGCCGGCATCGTGGTCAACCTGCCCGGCGCCGCCCGAAGCCTGTGGCTGGGCTGGCAGTCGGGAGATTTCACCGTCTTCACCCTGGGCGCTCTGCTCATCTTGATGGTTGTGGTTGTTGCCGCCATTGTTTTCGTGGAGCGGGGACAGCGGCGCATACCCATCCAATACGCCAAGCGCATGATGGGACGGCGCATGTACGGCGGACAGAGTTCGCACCTGCCGCTCAAGGTCAATTCGGGAGGCGTCATCCCTGTGATTTTCGCCGCCTCGATTGTGGCCATGCCCTCGACCCTGGCGCTGGGATTCCAAGGAGAAGAAGGCTTTCTGGCCGACACCCTCAACGGGCTGGCCTACCACCTGGGACAGGGAATGCCGGTCTACAACCTGGTCTACATCACCTCCATCATCTTCTTCTGCTTCTTCTACGTCAGCATCATTTTCAATCCTGACGAAGTGGCGGAGAACATCCGCAAGTATGGAGGGTTCATCCCTGGCATCCGTCCCGGCAAGCGGACTTCGGACTTCATCGACAAGACGCTCAGCCGCCTGACCGCGGCGGGATCGGTTTACCTGGTGCTGGTGTGCCTGCTGCCCGAGTTTCTCATCACCGGCTTCAAGGTCCAGCCCATCCCCTGGATCGGGCCCTGGCTGGACAACTTTTTGAACAACAACAACATGAGCATCATCACCGAGGGCCTGGGGGTCAACTTCTACTTCGGAGGAACCTCCCTGCTCATCGTAGTGGGGGTGGCCATGGATACCGTGCAGCAGATCGAATCGCAGTTGATCATGCGCCACTACGACGGCTTCCTCAAGAAGGGCCGTCTGCGGGGACGCCGCTAGCAACACCGCTCGGCCGCCGAGAAGGCCGGGAGTGATCGTCACATGAGCTTTGGAAACGTCGTCATTCTGCTGGGACCGCCGGGAGCGGGCAAAGGAACCCAGGCCAAGCGCCTGGCTGAATCGACGGGATTCCTGCATGTGTCCACGGGAGACCTGCTGCGCGAGGCCGTGCGCAATGAAACCGAACTGGGACTGAAGTCCAAGGCCATCATGGAGCGCGGCGAACTGGTTCCCGATGAACTGGTGTCGCAACTGGTGGAGGAGAAGTTCGAGAAGGGCAGCCCCGAGCAGGGCATCATCCTCGACGGCTATCCCCGCAACCGGGCTCAGGCCGAATTTCTGGACGGCATCCTGGGAGAGGCCGGACTGCTGACCATCAACATCTCCATCGAGGACGAAGAGGTGGTCAAGCGCATTTCGGGCCGCCGGGTGGCCCCTCAAAGCGGCAAGGTCTACAACATCTACTACTCGCCTTCCGCCAAGGGGGAGTACTGCGAAGAAAGTGGAGAGAAGCTGATACAGCGCGAGGACGACCGTGAGCCGGTGGTCCGACGCCGCCTCGAGGTCTATCGCCGCGAGACGCAGCCGCTGATCGACTATTACCGCCAACGGGGCCGCTTCCACGACGTGGACGGCGGCCGCACCATCGGCCAAGTGGCCCAGGCCGTCAGCCGCCTGGTGGAAAGAGAGTTGAGCCAGGAGCAGCCATGATCGTGTGCAAAGGCCGCTCCGAACTGCAAGCCATGCGCGAGGCCAACCTGGTGGTGGCCAGGGTGCTCTCCAAGATGGAGGAAATGATCGCGCCGGGAGTGCAGACCAAGGAACTGGACCGGGTGGCCGAGGAACTGATCCTGGAGTCGGGAGGACGACCCTCCTTCAAGGGCTACCGGGGATTCCCGGCCAGCATTTGCGTTTCCGTCAACGACGAGATCGTTCACGGGATCCCCGGCAAGCGCACCCTCAAGGAGGGCGACATCGTGAGCGTCGACGTGGGGGTGCATTTAAAAGGATTTCACGGCGACTCGGCCCGCACCTTCGCGGTGGGGGAGATCTCGCCCGACCTCAACCGCTTGCTCAAGGTTACGCGCGAGTCGCTCTTTCAGGGCATTGATCAGGCCCGGGCCGGAAACCGGGTGTCGGACATCTCCTCGGCCGTGCAGCGCCATGTGGAGAAGGCCGGCTACTCGGTGGTCAGGGAGTTCGTGGGGCACGGCATCGGCCGCTCCCTTCACGAAGATCCCCAGGTGCCCAACTTTGGGCGTCCGGGACGGGGGCCGCGGCTGCGTCCGGGCATGGTGCTGGCCATCGAGCCCATGGTGAACACCCGCGGACCCGAGGTCAAGGTCCTGTCGGACCGCTGGACGGCGGTCACCGTGGACGGCGGCTGCAGCGCTCATTTTGAGCATTCGGTGGCCATCACCGAGAACGGCCCCTGGATCCTCAGTGATCCCCAGGCGTCGGAGAGAGGAGAAGCATCATGAAAGTTCGAGCATCGGTCAAGAAGATGTGCATGAATTGCAAAATCGTCCGCCGCCACGGCGTGGTGCGGGTGATCTGCACCAATCCCAAACACAAGCAGCGCCAAGGATAAGACCGGCGAGGCTTTGATCTCGGCGGCGCTTTTCGTTATACTAAGCGCTTTTCTCTTGCGGAGAAGTTTCGAGGAAAACAATGGCACGTTTAGCTGGCGTCAACATACCGGACAACAAGCGGGCACTGATTTCGCTGACCTATATCTACGGCATCGGCCAGGCCCGTTCTGGGAAGATTCTGGACAAGGCCAAGGTCGACAAAGACAAGAAGGTCCAGGACCTGACCGACGAAGAGCTGAACCGCATCCAGCTTATTCTGCAGGATGAGGGGCGCATCGAAGGCGACCTGCGCAAAGAGGTTCAGCTCAACATCAAGCGTCTGATGGACATCGGCTGCTACCGCGGCCTGCGTCATCGCCGCGGACTTCCGGTGCGCGGACAGCGCACCCACACCAACGCCCGCACCCGCAAGGGTCCCAAAAAGACGGGTATCCGCCGAAGGAAGCGTTAAACAGGAATCAAGATGGCTAAAGCAAAAGGCAAGAAAAAGGCAGGCGGCAAGAAGAAGTCCGCCAAGCGTCGCGAGAAGAAGGTCATCGGCCATGGCATCGCCCATATCAAGGCCACGTTCAACAACACGCTGATCTGCATCACGGATCTGGACGGCAATGTCCTGACCCACTCCAGCGCCGGCGGCCAGGGCTTCAAAGGCAGTCGCAAGTCGACGCCTTTCGCCGCCTCCCAGGCCGCCCACCGGGCCGCCGCCATGGCCTGCGACCAGTACGGGATGAAGTACTGCGAGGTGCGGGTCAAGGGTCCGGGCTCAGGCCGCGAGGCCGCCATCCGCTCGCTGCAGGCGGCAGGACTGCAGATCAAGTCCATCCGCGACGTGACGCCCATCCCTCATAACGGCTGCCGTCCGCCCAAGAAGCGGCGTGTGTGAGCAGGGGGCATCCTCACAGGCGTCCCGTGGACGCTTTGGTTTTTAAGAAGATTTTGCATCGTGAGAAGATGGATCGACATCGATAGACGGAGGGAAGAAGTTGGCACGTTATAGTGGTCCGGTCTGCCGTTTGTGCAGACGTGAAGGCATGAAGTTGTTTTTGAAGGGGCAGCGCTGTTTTACTGACAAGTGCGCCGTTGAAAAGCGCAATTTCGTGCCCGGCGAACACGGTCGCACCATGCGCCAGCGCAAGCTCATGGGCTACGGCCTGCAGCTTCGCGAGAAGCAGAAGGTCAAGCGCATGTACGGAGTGCTGGAGCGGCAGTTCCGCCGTTATTTTGAGAAGGCCGCCCAGATGAAGGGCATTACCGGCGCCTTGCTGCTTCAGTTTCTGGAGCGGCGTCTCGACAACACCGTATTCCGCATGGGATTCGCCACATCGCGCAATCAGGCCCGTCAGTGGGTGCGTCACGGCCATATCCTGGTCAACGGCCGCAAGACCAATATTCCGTCCTTTTTGGTCGATGTCGGCGACGAAATCAGCATCCGCGAGAAGAGTCGGACCAATCCCTTCATTCTCAGCGCGGTGGAGGCCATCGGCGGACGGGGAGTTCCCCCCTGGCTGACCGTGGACAGCGAGAACTTCAAGGGAGAAGTGATCGATCTGCCCAGCCGCGATGAGATTCAGGCGCCGGTCGAGGAATCTCTCATCGTCGAGCTCTACTCCAAGTAACGTTTCGCTAGATTTTGACCCGCCCTTCTTTGAAGGCGGCGGCCCGCCCCCAGCGGGCCGGCCGCCGTTCGCAATCGGAACAAGGGGAGTGAACAAAGTGTTACCCAACGGCTTTCAGAAACCTAAAAGACTCGCTTACGAGCGCGATTCTCTGTCGGACGATTACGGCTATTTCTACGCTCAGCCTTTCGAGAGGGGATTCGGAACCACCATCGGCAACGCCTTGAGGCGGATTCTTCTCTCTTCGATCGAAGGCGCGGCCATCACGGCCGTCAAGATCGACAGCGTGCTGCATGAGTTTTCCTCCATGGAAGGCGTCAAGGAAGACGTCACCGACGTGGTGCTGAATCTCAAAAAGTTGCCCATCCGCCTTCACAGCGAAGAGCCCAAGACCATCTACCTGGAGTCGAAAGGGGCCGGCGAGCTGAAGAGCGGCGACATCAAGCCTGATCCCGAAGTCGAGATCCTCGATCCCGACGTCCACATCTGTACGGTGGACGAGACCGGCGAGGTGCGCATGGAAATGCGGGTCCGCAACTCTCGCGGCTACAAGCCCGCGGATGAGAACTACGAAGAGGACTTCGGCATCGGCTGGATTCCGGTCGATTCCATTCATTCGCCCGTGCGCAAGGTCAACTACACCGTCGAGGCGGCCCGCTTGGGGCATTCGACCGACTACGACAAGCTGATCTTGGAGGTCCACACCAACGGCGCCGTGGCCCCTGAAGACGCCATCGCCCAAGCCGCCAAGATTCTCAAGGACCAGCTCTACATCTTCATCAACTTCGAGGAAGAGCCGGAAGAGAAGCACAGCGAAGAGGACGCCGAATTCAACGCCATGAACGAGTACCTCAACAAGAGCGTGGAGGAACTCGAGCTGTCGGTGCGCTCCTACAACTGCCTCAAGAACGCCAACATCCGAACCATCGGAGAGCTGGTGCAGCGCACCGAGGCTGAAATGCTCAAGACCAAGAACTTCGGACGCAAGTCACTGAACGAGATCAAGGAGATCTTGGCCGACATGGGACTGCAGTTCGGCATGAAGATGGATGAGAGAGGCCGTCCCATCGTGCCCGAGGCCGAAGCGTAATAAGGGAATAGACGGAAATGCGACACCGTAAAGCACACCGCAAGCTGAACCGCACCAGCAGCCACCGCAAAGCCATGTTGCGCACGATGGTGACCGAGTTCCTGGAGAAGGAGCGCATCATCACTACCGTGCCCAAAGCCAAGGAACTGCGTCCCTTCGCCGAGAAGATGATCACGCTGGGCAAGCGCGAGACGCTCCACGCCCGCCGTCAGGCTCTCTCGGTCATCCGCAGCAAGGACGTCGTTCACAAGCTCTTCGAAGAACTGGCCCCGCGCTTCGCCGACCGCAAGGGCGGCTACACCCGCATCGTCCGCTTGGGGGCTCACCGCAAGGGCGACGCATCCGACTTGGCTCTGATCGAACTGGTGGGCAGCGAACTGGAACCGCCCGTGGAAGAGCCCAAGGCTGAAAGCAAGGCCAAGAAAAAGGCCAAGAAAAAGGCCAAGAAGAAGGCCGCCGAGAAGAAGAGCGAGGCCAAGGACAGCAAAGCCAAGCCCAAGAAAAAGGCCGCCGAGAAAAAGGCCGCCGAGAAAAAGGCCCAGGCCAAGGACGAGAAGCCCAAGAAGTCCAAGAAGGCTACGGCTGCCAAGGCTGAGAAGGAAGAGAAAGCCGAAGCCAAGACTGAGAAGAAGGACGCCAAGAAAAAGGAGTCCAAGAAGGAGCCGGCTGCCAAGAAGAAGGCCGAATCTAAGCCCGAGCCTAAGGAGAAGAAGGCCAAAGTAGAGAAGAAGGCCAAGGACGAGAAAAAGGCTAAGGACGACAAGGCTGAGGCCAAAGCTGGCAAGGACGAGAAAAAGGCTAAGGCCGAGAAAGACGAAAAGGCCGAGGAGGAAAAGGACAAGAAGTAGTCCCGGCCGGACACGGCTCGAGTGCTTCATTCTGCCCCCGCGGACACGATTGCGTTTGCGGGGGCTTTTTTGTGTCCAAGGCCAGAGGCGGTAGGACGGTGCCAAAACTGCTATATTGACCGCTATGCTTGTCAGGCTATTCACCACCGCGCTCTTCGTCTCGCTGAGCCTTCTTCCGGCGGCGGGTCAATCTAAGCAACTCACCCTTCAGGACATCTACCATCCCGATGAGAAAAAGGACTTCTCGGGCAGCCGCTTTGCACTGCGTTCCTGGCTGGACGCCGAGCATTACAGCGAGCGCAGCCGGGGAGAAGGGGTGGTCAAGGTCAACGCCTTGAGCGGAGAAACCAGTCCGCTGATGGAACGCGGGCCCTTGGGCGAGGCTTTCGGACGGCTTCCCGGCTTCAGTCCCGACGAGGCCAAGCGGGCCGGACGCTCGCCGGTGGCCGCCTCCAGCGCCGACGGCACTGCCTTGCTCTTCAATTTTGCCAACGACCTCTTCCTCTACCGCTCGGGAGGCGACGCGACCCGGCTGACCGACACGCCCGAGCAGCCTGAGACCGAAGAGGACTTCAGTCCCGACGCCCGTATGGTCAGCTTTGTGCGCGCCAACGATCTCTACGTCATCGACCTCGACCGGGCCAGGGAGCGCCGCCTGACCCGCGACGGCTCGGACCAGACCTACAACGGCGTGCTCGACTGGGTCTACCAGGAAGAGGTCTACGGACGCGGCAACTTCCGGGCCTATTGGTGGTCACCCGATTCCAGCTCCATCGCCTACCTGCAGTTGGACGAAACGCCTGTCCCCCGCTTCTACGTTATCGACCACCGCCCCATCCACCTGGAGTCGCAGTTGATGCGCTATCCCAAGGCTGGCGACCCCAATCCCGGCGTGCGCCTGGGCCTGATTTCGGCGGCGGGAGGCGAGACCCATTGGATCGACGCGTCCGCCTACCAGGGACAGGAGATCCTGATCGTGCGCGTGGGGTGGACGCCCGACGCCGCTCACCTGCTCTACCAGGTCCAGAACCGCGAGCAGACCTGGCTGGAACTCAACGCCGTCAAATCGGGCGAAACAGCTCCCCGGGTGGTCATCCGCGAGGAATCGCCGGCCTGGGTCAACGTGCTGGGACAGCCTCATTGGCTGGAGGACGGGTCCTTCCTGTGGATGAGCGAGCGCAGCGGATGGAGCCATCTCTACCACTACGCCTCCGACTTCAAGCTCAAAGGCGCGGTCACCGAAGGGAAGTGGGACGTTACCGACCTGCACGGCGTGGACGCCGACGGCCACGTCTACTTCACCGCCACCGCGCACGACTACACCGAGCGCCATGTCTACCGCAAGCCGCTTGTGGACGGCCAGATGCAGCGCCTGTCGCAGCGCGCCGGCAGCCACTCGGCCCGTTTCAATCCCGACTGCACGCTCTACATCGACTCCTGGAGCGACTTCGACACGCCTGCACAGGTGCGCCTCTATCGTTCCGATGGAGAGGAGGTGCGGGTCATCGATGCCAATGACGCCGAGGTCCTCAAGGAATACGATCTGCCCGCCATCGAGCGCCACCAGGTGGAAACCCGCGACGGCTTCGTCATGGAGGCCATGATGATCAAGCCTCCCGACTTCGACGAGTCGCGCAAGTATCCGGTGATGAGCTACACCTACTCCGGTCCGCAGGCGCCCCAGGTGCGCAACCGCTGGGGCGGGACGCGCATGCTCTGGCACCGCATGCTGGCCCAGAAGGGCTACATCATCTGGGTCTGCGACAACCGCTCGGCCAGCGCCAAAGGGGTGGAAAGCGCCTGGCCCGTCCACCGCAACCTGGGCGAGCTGGAACTGCGCGACCTGGAGGACGGCTTCAACTGGCTCAAGCAGAAGCCCTACGTGGACGCCTCCCGCATCGGACTGTGGGGATGGAGTTACGGCGGCTACATGACCAGCTACGCCTTGACCCATTCCGACACCTTCAAGATCGGAATCGCGGGTGCGCCCGTCACCGACTGGCATCTCTACGACACCATCTACACCGAGCGCTACATGGGACTTCCCCAGACCAATCCCGAGGGATACGAGAAGAGTTCCCCGCTCAACGCCGCGGGCGACCTCGAGGGCAAGCTGCTGATCATTCACGGCACCATCGACGACAACGTCCACATGCAGAACACGATCAAGTTCATCAACCAGCTTCAGCAGGCCGACAAGAGCTTCGAGTTGATGCTCTATCCCGGATCACGCCACGGCGTCCGCGACCCCTGGCAGGTCTACCACCTGCAGCAGGTCATGACGGCCTTTATCCTCGACAACCTGTAAATGGACCGCTGATGGGGCGCGGCACTCTCATTGCGGGCACCAACTGGGTCGGCGACGCCGTCATGTCGGTGGCCGCCATCCGCGAACTGCGCCGCCTCTTTCCCGAGGAGAAGCTGACCCTGCTGGCCAAGCGCTGGGTGGCGGGGCTCTTTGAGGGACAGGGGCTGGTCGACGCCGTGATCCACCCCGAGGACCATCCCGGGATCCGCTTGCCGCGCCGCCTGCGGGGATTTTCCCGTGCCGTCCTCTTCCGCAACTCGTTCAAGTCGGCCCTGCAGGTGTGGACGGCCCGCATCCCCCGCCGCATCGGCTACGCCCGCGATTTGCGCTCCTGGATGCTGAGCTGCGC
This sequence comes from Acidobacteriota bacterium, assembly GCA_035471925.1. Classification (GTDB taxonomy): domain Bacteria; phylum Acidobacteriota; class UBA6911; order RPQK01; family DATIPO01; genus JANQFM01. The sequence goes on along the minus strand of DATIPO010000377.1, from coordinate 2,293 downwards.
CGCAACCCCCCGCATCCGCTCGCTGGGGCGCCATCAGACCTACTACTATCTCGACCTGCTCTACCAGTGCGGACTTTCCCGGTGCAACTACCTTGAGGACGGCGACTTCTATCCCGACATCAGCCTGCGCGCCCGGGGCGAGTGGATCGACGAGGCTCGTGAATTGCTGCGCCACGAGGGCATCGGAGCGGGGGAGCGGCTGGTGGTCATGCATCCGGGCGCGGCCTACGGTCCGGCCAAGCGCTGGTTTCCCGAGCGCTACGGCGAACTGGCCGGACGGCTGATGGGCGAGGAGGAGGAGTTGCGGGTGGTGCTGGTGGGCTCTGAGGCCGAGCGTCCGCTGGCGGAGGAGGTGGAGGAGGCTTCGCCCAAGCCGCTCAGCGTCCTCAGCGGACGCACTTCTTTGGGGCAACTGATGGGGCTGATCAGCCTTTCCTCCTGCTTCATCAGCGCCGATTCCGGACCCATGCATCTGGCTGCTGCCCTGGGCGTCCCACAGGTGGCGCTCTTTGGATCGACCGACCTCCAGGCCACCGGTCCGTTCAGTCCGCGGGCCCGGGTCCTCTACAAAAAGGTTGAATGCAGCCCCTGCCTTCTGCGAGAATGCCCGATTGATCTTCGCTGCTTCGCAGGCATTTCGGTGGACGAGGTGCTGCAAGCCGCCCAAAGGCAGATGAGACGCAATGGCTGAAGTAGCTGTTTTCCTCGACCGCGACGGCACCGTGATGGAAGACGTCGGGTACCTTGACAATCCCGATCGGGTCGCCATCTTCGAGGAGGCCATTGAGGCCATCTCGGCCTTGCGCGAGGCCGGATTCAAGATCGTCATCGTGACCAATCAGTCAGGCTTGGCCCGGGGACTCTTCACCGAGAAGACGCTGAACGACATCCACGACACCCTGCGGGCCGCCTTTCAGCATCAGGGCGCGCCTTTGGACGGGATCTACTACTGCCCCCATCATCCTCAGGCCCAAGTCGCCCGCTTCCGCCGTCACTGCAACTGCCGCAAGCCCGAACCCGGATTGCTGCGGCGGGCCGCCGAGCAACTGGAGATCGACTTGGGGCGCAGCTACATGATCGGCGACAAGGTGGCCGACGTCATCGCCGGACACCGGGCCGGCTGCCGCTCGGTACTGGTGCGCACGGGAGAAGGCGAGCGGGCCCTGGAGCGACTGGAAAAGGGCCAGGTCAAGACCCCTGAGCCGTCCTCTTCGTCCTCCTCCAACAGCGGCTCCAAGCGGCGCTCTCCCGAGGAGCCCGACTACGTCGCCTCCAACGTCCTCCAAGCCGCCGAGTGGATCCTGGAAGACCGCCGCCGCCGCAAAGGCGACAACGGCTGAAGGGAGCATCGAAGAGTCTGGGTCGTGAGTTGGACTCAGCGCCAGACAGGCCCCAGTTGCTCAGCAAGTCCGGGCTCGCTGTAGGCGAGCCATATGCCAGCCCAAGGGTCAGCCGACGGCGAGCGCAGCGAGACGCGGCGCCACCCTGGGTTCGTAGCGGATGAAAAGGAAAACGCTGAAAGCGTGAAATAAAACAGGAAAAGGCAAAACTCATGAGCAGCGAACCAGCCCGAGTCGAGGAACTGTTGAAGGCCTTCTCTGACGCTACCGTGCTGGTGGTGGGAGATTTCCTGCTCGACGAGTACGTGCTGGGAGACATCTCGCGCGTGTCGCGCGAGGCCCCGGTGTTGATCCTGCGCTACGCCGACTCCGATTTCCGCCCTGGAGGAGCCGCCAACACCGTGGCCAACGTCCATGCCCTGGGGGCGCGGGTGCGTCCGCTGGGGTTCATTGGCGATGACGAGACCGGGGACCGGCTGCTCCGGTGCTGGCCTGACGACCTCGATAGCTCGTTGGTGCTGCGCGATGCGGCCTTCCTCACAACCCGCAAGGCCCGTCTCCTGGCGGGATCCTTTCAGAGCTTCCGCCAGCAGGTGGTGCGCCTCGACTACGAGTGGCCCATGGAGCTGTCGAGGGAACACGAAGAGCTGCTTTGCCGTCGTCTTGAGGAGGCGCTGCCCGAGTGCGACGCCGTCATCCTTTCCGACTACAGCCTGGGCAACCTCACCGAGCGCGTCCGCCGAAAGGCCATCGAGACGGCCCGCCGCCTGGGCAAGCCCCTGGCGGTAGACTCGCGGGACCGATCCGAGCTCTTCGCCGGGGCCACCACCCTGACTCCCAACGTCTCGGAGCTGGAGCGGGCTTTGGGCGTCCGCCTGGGGGACGACGAGCGCCGCCTGGCCGAAGTGGGAGAGGAGTGCCGCCGCCGCTGGAAGCTCGACAGCCTGCTGGTC
>DATIPO010000376.1:0-2043 GCA_035471925.1 Acidobacteriota bacterium | reverse complement strand
GCCATTCGTGGTCTTCGGCGCCCTTGGCGAAGTCGCCGTAGAGAAGCTGGCTGCGCAGCGGTTCGGGCATGGCCTGAAGCCGCGCCCGGTAGCCGGTCTCGGCCAGCGACGGGTTGTCCTCCAGCCGTGCCCGGATGAAGGTGCGGGAGAGGGGCTCGATCAGCTCTGTCTCCCCGCGCTCGTTCTTGTGCTCGAAGGGCTCGCCGCTTTCGACCTCGACCTCTTCGCCGTCCAACATGGCGTACCAGCGGAGTTCGCCGTCTTTCGCCGGCTTCGGGTGCTTCGGGTCAAGCCATGCGGCAAAGAAGTCGATGACCCATCGCCCCGGACTTTGCGGGGTCGTCGGCGGATTGAAGGTCAGCAGCGTTTGGCAATACTGGTCGGGAATCGTGGTCCGGTTCCAGCCCATGAGGAATCGGACAAAGAACTCAGGCCATTCAGCGGCCTCGTCGATGATGATGAGGTCGTGCCCGCGTCCCCGCCAGTTCTTCAGCTCCCTCTCGTGCTGGAGGTGGCCGAGCGAGAGCTTTCGCTGATCGGGCGTAACGGCGAAGTGCTTGTTCTTGTTGTAGTTGACGCCCTTGAGCGAATCAAGAAAGTCTTCCGTCTCCGCATGGTCCTTAAACTGCCGGCGAAGCATGATGCTCCGCCGATGGCGGGTCAGAGCCTTGCCGATGCCCAGCCCGGTCTTTCCACCTCCTGCCGATCCTCCGTAGCCCAGAACGTGGGCCGTGCATTCGTGGGCGGCTGTCTGGGGACCGGGATGCGGCGTGAAGACATGCTCAATGGACTGTCTCGCCCGCCTCAAAGAAGCCGCTGCTAGGCTTGGCCCTGGGGTCGGCCCGAAGCTCGCCCCAGTCCCTTTCAATAGCTGCGAGAGCGTCGGGGTCTGTGACATGCTTGGCGACGATGACTCCCATCTGTTCCATCAGGTAGGCGAACAGCGTCAAGCTGATGCTCCCCTCGGTCTCCATCTTGTGGGCGCGTTCGATGACCTTCGACATCTTCTCGACCAGCGGAACCGCGGCGCTGATGTCCAGCACCTTCTTGGGCTTGGGCGCGCTCTCTCCGGTATGGAAGGACTCGTGCCAGGCGACCAGGGCCTCCATGTATTCCTCGTAGCGCTCCACGAAGTCGCGGATCAGCGCCCGGCACAGGCGGACGTCCTCCTCAAGCCCCTTCCAGGGCGCGTCCTTCATCTCTTCCATCAACTCGCGGATGCGCTCGTTCTTGATGGTCGAGTACAGGCCGTTCTTGATGGGCGTCGAACCGCCGTGCAGGCGGCATCGCCCTTGACCCACGTGCTCGGTTCCCCAGCCTGCCGACTTCTTGCAGCGGCCGCCGCTTCTGGTCCGGGCATCGCATGTTCGCTGCTTCATGGGGTTTCCTTCGTCCCGACTTCCTCCATGGGCAGCCGGTTCTGCCCCGCCAGTGCATAAGTTTGAGTCTCAGCCCGGCTAGAGCGGGACTTCGGTGCAGATTTTCCAGCCCCGAACCGGCCCTCAGCGGTGGGCGCGGCCCGCTAGGCGGCCTCGTCGCGGACCTCGATCCACGCATCCCCGGCTTGGGCTGCTTCCGCTATCGCGGGGTAGATGTCCCGGTAGGCGGCTTCGGACTGCAGCACTCTGAAGGGCCGTCGGAGATCGGCCTGAAAGCCCACCAGCGGGCAGCCGCGGCTGTCTTCGTGGGTGTTGCCCACATGGATGTAGATCCACTCGAAGCCGGGGACGTCCCTGAGCCACAGCATGCCTTTGTACAGGCGCGAGAAGCGGCGCTGATAGCGCGAATGCATCCCGCCCTCGGTCCTCAGATCGATGCGGTATCGGCCCGCTGGAATGCGGGTCTCGCCCGGCACCTTGACTTCGCGGGGCTCATCTTCGAGAACGGCGCAGCGCAGCACCCCGTCGATGTAGAGAAGCCCTAGCGTGGAATGGGCATCGTGGGCCAAGCGCTGAAGGACTAGGTTCACTGGTCTTGAACCGCCACGCTCAGGATGTCGTCGACCACGACCAAGGTGTCCTTGTCGGCCTTGGGCACTCGCTC
>DATIPO010000375.1:0-7586 GCA_035471925.1 Acidobacteriota bacterium | reverse complement strand
CCAGGGCATTACCTCCCTGCAAGCGACCCATGGAATCCCGCCAAGGCTATCGAGGGCAGTCCAGGAATCCAACAGGCCGCACGCACGTTTAAGGAATTGTGTCCCACAGGGTCACGGCTCCATCTTCTGGAATCCAGCAGGCCGCACACAGGTGGACTGTGGAGGAGTTGGTAGGGCCTGACGAGCACCCATCCGCGTTGGGGAGTGAGTCGTTGTTCATTGGTGCTTGACCCGGAGATCACCCCTATGTAGAATACGACACAGGCTATGTAGAAAGGCATAGAGCATGAAGGACGCGCCGCGCATCACATTCAACGGAGCCTTGGTCCTGCAGGCTTTGGCTTCAGGATACCGCTACGGATTCGAGATCATGGACCGCACCGGGTTGGCCAGCGGAACGGCTTATCCCATCCTGCGCCGTTACGAGGCGGCCGGACTGGTGGAGTCGCACTGGGAGGATGCCGCTAGGGCCCGCGGCCAAGGACGTCCCCGGCGCCGCTATTACCAGTTGAGCGCCCCGGGGGAGAGAGCCCTGCGCCAAGCCACCCGCCGCATCCGCGCCCAGCAGCGGATTTTCGGAGAGGCTCTGGAGCCCGAGTCATGAGGAGCCCTATTCCAGACCGCTGGCCCCTCCGACTGGCCAAAGCCCTTTTGGCCCTGGTTTCTCCGGTGGTGCCGGCCGGTGAAAGACGGTTGTGGCGCGAAGAGTGGGAAAGCGAGCTCTGGCACGGATTTCAGGCCCGCGCGGAAGGTGCGGTATCGACCGCCTCGGGGGAAAATCGCGGCGGTGATCCCAGTGTCCGTCAGCGGTCGAAAGCGGCCTCTGATCCCGGACTGCTGGAAGTCTGGCCTTTCCTGAGAGGATGCTGGAAGGACGCCTTGGAACTTCGCCGCATCGAGAACCGCCGGATGCGCCACCGCAACGGCCACAGAGGACTCCTGCGCCAGGGAGCCGCCGCTTGGATGAAAGGGACCGCCATGCTTTTGCAAGATCTGCGCTTGTCGGCGAGAGGACTCCTCAAGTCCCCCGCCTTCGCTTTGGCCGCCATTTTGACCCTGGCTCTGGGTATCGGAGCCAATAGTGCGGTTTTCAGCGTCATCCACGGCTTGCTGCTGCGTCCCCTGGGATATCCCGATGCAGAGCGGATGGTGGTGATCTCGACCTTCAACCACGAGCGCGGCATGGGCCCCATGATGGTCGCCGGCCCGAGGCTGGCCGACTTGATCGAAGGATCCCGCACCCTGGAGGCGGTTTCCGGCCTGATGCCTGAGGAACTCGACCTGACGGGCCGCGGAGAGGCCCGCCAAGTGGTGGCCGCCCGCCTGCTTTCCAACATGACGGGACTGCTCGATCTGGAGGTCCAACTCGGACGCACTTTGGGCCCCTCTGATTTCGAGCCCGGGGCAGCCAACTCGGTTTTGCTGACCGACGAGATCTGGAAGTCGCAGTTCGGCGGTTCCCGCGACGTGGTGGGCGACACCCTGCACCTCAACGGCCAAGAGCACGTGGTGATCGGTGTGCTGGGGCCGGGCTTCGAGTCTCCCTCGACTTACTCCCTGATCTTGCCACTGCGCGTGAGTCTGTCCGAGCTGGGACAAGGTCAGCACACCAATTTCTACGTGACCCTGGGGCGTCTGGCTGAGGACTCCACCATGGGCCAGTTGGCCCAAGAACTGGAAGCCTTCGACGCCGCCAACGCCGAGCGTCAAGGACGCTCCTTCGGCTTCACTCTCGAGGCCGCCAAGCTCCGTCCCCATATCCTGGGTTCGACGTCGGAGTCCTTGATGGTGCTGTGGGCGGCGGTGGCCCTGGTGCTGTTGATTGCCTGTGCCAACGTGACCAACCTGCTCCTCTCGCGCACCTCCAGGCGCCGCCAGGAGTCGGCAGTGAGAGCCGCCCTGGGGGCCGGACGCTGGCCCTTGATGCGCCAATACCTGAGCGAGAGCCTGCTGCTTTCGTTTCTGGGCGGAGCCGCGGGGATAGCCCTGGCCTACCTGCTGGTCTGGCTGCTCAAGTCGCAGGGTCCCAGGCTGCCCTTCGTCGACCAAGTGGCTTTGAATCTGCCTGTGCTGGTCTTTACCTTAGGCCTGGCACTCCTGACGTCCCTCTTGGCGGGACTGATCCCGGCCTGGAAGGCGTCGCGCTTCTCCGATTCGCTGGTTCCCAACGCACGCCAGGGCATGCTGGCCGAACGCCGGGGACGCCTGCCCTTCATTCTCAACGCCATCCAAGTGGCGGTGGCCTTGACGCTGCTGGTGGGGGCCGGACTGCTGCTGCGCAGCTTCTGGAGCCTGACCTCAGTCGATCCCGGATTCCGCTCCCAGTCGACGCTGGCCATGGGTGTCGCTCTTCCCACCTACCGCTTTCCTGAAAAGCCCCGCCGTCTGCAACTGATGGAGCAGATGGTTCATCGTCTCAATGCCTATCCGGGCGTCAGGTCGGCTGCTGCCGCCAATCTTCTGCCCATGGCGGGCGGATGGTCCAAGATGCTGCTGCAAGACGAAGAGACGCCCGAGCATCTGGGTGAAATGAGCATCAGCGCGCAGGCCACTTCCCCCGGCTACTTCAAGACCCTGGGGATCGGACTCCGCGGACGCGATTTTGCCTGGAGCGACCGGGAAGGCGCGCGAGAGGTCGTCATCGTCAACCGGCGTTTCGCCGAACTCTTCTGGCCCGGTCAGGAGGCGGTGGGCCAAGTGCTGCCCGGCTCCGATCCCGAAGTCGAGGTCATCGGCGTCTCTGACAACGTGCGCTTCTACGGATTGGGACAGGAGATCGAGCCCACCTGGTATTTCCCCTACCTGCAATCTGAGCGGGACACTTCTTATTTGCGGTTGGTGGTTCAGCCTGAGCCTTCCACCCGCCTCTCGGCTGCCCAACTCCGGGCCGCCCTGGGGGAAGTGGTTGAGGACCTTCCCATCCAGGAACTGGGCACCATGACGTCGATCATCCGGCGCTCGGTGTCGCGGCCCCGCTTTAACGCTTTGTTGCTGGCCTGTTTCGCCCTGACGGCGGCGCTTCTGGCCGCCATCGGCATCTACGGAGTGCTCTCCCATTCGGTCACTTCGCGGCGGGCCGAGATCGGCGTCCGCATGGCGCTGGGAGCCGACGCCTCGCGCATCCTGCGTCAGGTCATCGGACAGGGCATGCTTCCCGTGGTGCTGGGCCTCGTCCTCGGCTTGGCTGCGGCTGTGGCCGCTGGCGGACTCCTGGCCAGCCAGCTCTTCGGCGTCCGTCCGGAAGACCCGGTGACGCTGGTTGCCGTTCCCGCCTTCCTGGCCTTGGTGGCCCTGCTGGCCTGCTACCTGCCGGCTCGCCGAGCCACCCAAGTCGACCCGGCTACCACCCTCCGCGCCTCCTGAGGACATCCGCGCCAGTCGACCTGAAAGGATCCCTGGCCAGTCGTCCACCTTCGGGCCGGGTGGACGCTCATCTTCCTTTGAGAGTGGCGCTGGGACCAGAAATCGAAGGTCTCCTGGATCGTTGTGCCCACCAGGCGGTATCCATGGAGGCCAGCGCTATTTTGGATTCCGCGGGTGAGTGACGGCGGTTCGAGCGACTGCCCCGGGAGTTTTACCAACGAAATGCGGTGGCGGGCCGTCTAAGGGGGCAAGCCGGGGAACCGTGGGGACGGGTTTTCCCGTAGGATATGCAGATGGCCGCTTGCCCGCAGTGTTCGAGACCGGTTGAGAAGGAGGCGCGCTACTGCGCTTCCTGCGGGGCTGCTTTGGAGGCGGGCGGGTCCGCAGGGAACGCGCCGACTTCGGACGATGACGCCACTTTGCTGTCGGAGCCCCCTTCCACCGGTTCGGGGCCGCACTGGCCGGCTTCAGCTCCTTCGAGCGGCGACGACGACGCCACGTTGCTCTCCGAGCCGCCCTCCTCGGGATCAGCCTCGGGCGGCGCGGCCCGCGCATCCGCCGGATCGGGGCTAGGCAGTCACTCGGGACGCTCGGCCGCGATCTCGGCCGCCGGACTGGCCGGACACACGCCTTCCGACGCGCTCTTCTCCCCGGGCGTTCTCTTTGCCCGCCGCTACCGCATCGTGGGCATGCTGGGCAAAGGCGGGATGGGCGAGGTCTACCGGGCCGAGGACATCAAGCTGGGGCAAGCGGTTGCCCTCAAGTTCCTGCCACGCGAGCTGGCGGACGACCCGCGCCGCCTGTCGCGCTTTCACGACGAAGTCCGGCTGGCCCGTCAGGTGACCCATCCCAACGTGTGCCGCGTCCACGACATCGGCGAGTGGGAGGGGCTGCATTTTCTCTCCATGGAGTATATCGACGGCGAGGATCTTTCTTCGCTGCTGCGCCGCATCGGACGCCTGCCCTCCGACAAGGCGGTGCAGATGGCCCGCCAGCTTTGCGCCGGGCTGGAGGCGGCCCACGAGCAAGGCGTCCTGCACCGCGACCTCAAGCCCGCCAACATCATGATCGATGGCCGCGGACGGGCTCGCATCACCGACTTCGGACTGGCCGCGCTGTCCCACACGCTCAATGTCGGCGAAGTGGCCGGGACGCCTGCCTACATGGCGCCCGAGCAGTTGAGGGGCGAGGAAGTCAGCGTCCGCAGCGACATCTACTCGCTGGGACTGGTGCTCTACGAAATCTTCACCGGACGCCAGACCCACGGCGGGGCCAAGACGCTGGACGAACTCAAGCACCTGCGCAGCCAGGACTCCCACGTTTCGATGAGCACTCACGTGGCCGATATCGATCCTGAGGTGGAGAGCGTCATTTTGCGCTGCCTGCGCCACCACCCCGAGGAGCGTCCGGCCTCGGCTCTGCAGGTGTCGGCGGCGCTGCCGGGCGGCGATCCGCTGCAGGCGGCGCTGGCGGCGGGCGAGACGCCCTCGCCCGAGATGCTGGTGGCGGCTCAGGGTTCCTCGCTGTGGACGCTGCGCGGCACCTGGCTGACGGCGGCGGGCATCGCATTGCTGGCCGTCCTCTATGTGGTGGTCGCCCAGCAGGTCCGTCTGACCGAACGGGTGGGATTGCCGCGTCCGCCTGAAGCGCTGGCCGACCGCGCTCAGGAACTGGTGGCTGAGCTCGGATACTCTCCCAACCAAGCCGACCGCGCCTGGGCTTTTTCGACCGACCGAGCTCCCTTGCGCTGGAGGGCGTCCAACCTGCCCCTCGAAGAGCGTTGGGAAGACATGGGGGGCGATCCGGCCTTGCAGTTCTGGTACCGTATCGCCAGCCGTCCCCTCAAGCCTCTGGAGAGCGACATGCGGCCCTCCTTCGACGATCCGCCGCTGCGGGGCCCGGGTTCGGTGCGCCTGGCCACCGACACCCAAGGGCGCCTGCTGCACCTGGAGGCCCTGGCGACCGGACTCGATCCCCTCAGCCGGCCTGAGTCCGAGGCAGGAGTCCCGCAAGCACAGCCGGTCCTTGGAACCGACCCGCCAACCGGCCATGCCGCCGCTCCAGACGGCCAGCCAGCCCCCGGGGACGGCGGTTCTTTAGGCGCTGATCCTCGAGAACGTCAAAAAGGGGGCGCCCAAGGGAGCAGGTCTGAAGGCAGGGGCACCGCCCACCAAGCCGGCTCCCCTCAGGACGGCGAGTCCTCGTACGGGCCGCCATCGGCCGCGCCTCCGGCCCAGTGGCGGATGCTCTTTCAATGGGCTGGGCTGGATCCCTCCCTATGGCGCCCCGCCCAAGCCGGATTCGCTCCTCCATCTTTTGCCGACTGGCGCGGTGTCTGGCGTCCAGCCGCTCGCGACGCCGCGGTCCAGGACGCGCCAACCGCCGCCTCTCCCGTCGAGGTCCGCATGGCGGCCCTGGGTGGACGCGTCACCTACTTCCGCCTTATCTACCCCTGGACGCCGGGACCGGAGGGCGTGAGCCCGGCTCCCACCCTGGTGGGACGCATCGTCAGCGTCCTGGGACTTCTGCTCACGCCCCTGATCATCGCCTTGGGCCTGTGGATGGCCCGCCGCCAACTGCGCCAGGGCAAGGGCGACCGCCGCAGCGCCTTCCGCCTGGCTGTCATCTTCCTGCTGGTGGAAATGCTGCGCTGGTTCCTGACCGCCCACTACCTGGGAAGCTTCAGCTTGCAAGCCGGACTGCTGGGCGGATGGCTGGCCTCGCGCCTCCTCAACGCCGCCACCCTGTGGCTGGTCTACATCGCCCTGGAACCCTTCGCCCGCCGCTACTGGCCACAAGCCCTGATCTCCTGGACCAAGGTCCTCAGCCGCGGACCCTCTGATCCCTTGGTGGCCCGCGACCTGCTGGCGGGAACCCTGATGGGCGTGTTGGTGGCTCTTTCCAACGCCTCGCAGCCGCTGCTGGCCAAGGCCCTTCACGTGGCCGCGCCGCCGCCTCCGGCCAATGGAATCTTCGCTCTCATGGGCGTGCGCGAGACCATCGCCGCCTGGCTCTCGGGAATCCCCGAAGCTGTTCTCTCGGCCATTTCAGGCACCTTCATCTTCCTGCTCTTCCGCTCCTTCCTCAAAAAGCAATGGCTGGCCGCCCTGGCCACCATCGCTCTCTACACGCTGGCCGGCCCCGGCTTGGCCGGTGGAAACCTGACCCTCGACCTCATCTTCAACGTCATCGAGGTGGCCGTCATCGTCTTCACCCTGCTGCGCTTCGGGCTGTTGGCCACCGTCATGGCCTTCGTCGCCACCTCCTGGCTGTCCTACTCTCCCATCACCCTCGACTTCACCGCTTGGCACGGAGGCCTCTCCCTAGCCGCCCTCACCCTCCTCCTGGCGACCACCGCTTACTGCCTCTGGAAGGCCGGCGCCCTGTCGCCCCAGCCCGGCCGCTGACGTCGGATTGGCGGTCTGCTCCAATCGCTGCTCGCAGGCCGTTGGATCTGTCGCCATGGAGAAACGCCTAGAATTTTAAAAAGACAATACTTACCGATAGTATTCCGTTTGACTTGCTTAATTTTTTGATGTATCATAGACAATATCAGGTGCTAGACTAGTAAACTAGGCATAATGCATAGTTATTTCTATGAAGTTAAGTGCTGCTTCAAGGCTTTTTCAACTTTTGATGGGTTTGGGAATCGCCTATGCTGGCCTCGTCCTGCTCGGTTTCTTGGAAAACCCCTTTTTGGTCCGACTCAGTGGGCATATCCCGGATCTTGAGCTTGATGATCCGATGCCTGTTATGAGCGCTTTGACCGCGGAAAGCGTTCCTTGGGAAAGCAGCGGACTCGAAGGCCACCCCGCTTTGGTTTTCTACTTTGGTACCGAGGTCCCCCAAGACTTTTTTGACATGGCCGTTGAATTGACCATCAAGTTTGAGGATCTCCGAGTCGTCGGGATTACGCCCCGGCCCGAGGTTGTTTTGAATGATCTCGGTCCTCCGCCCTTCCCGCTACTTGGGGACCGGCATGGCGACCTGTCCGAAAAACTAGGCCTGAATGGACCTTCTGCACTGTTTCTCTTTGACCGCAGCGGCAAAGTCAGGTTCGGCAAGGGCGGCTTGCTGGGACGGGAGGACCTTCGCCAGCTCATTGAGTTCACGGTCACAGGAGACGTCGACTACCGGCCCTTCTCTCCCGACACTGAGTTCCGCGGAGACCTGGGCCCGCTCAAGGTTCGGAATCTGGAATCTGAACTTGAAACGCAGCTCGG
>DATIPO010000374.1:0-1716 GCA_035471925.1 Acidobacteriota bacterium | reverse complement strand
GGCCAGCATCCAGGCTTCATCGCCCGCCATGCGCACCGAAGCCAGCAGCTCCCGCCCGTCGCTCACCAGCAGGTTGCTTTTCTCCCCTTGGGAACGGTATCCCCGGCTCAGAATGGCCGGCGTCAGCCCTTCCTGCAGGAGCAGCCGCGCCAAATAGGCCGTCAGCGGAGTCTTGCCCGTGCCGCCCAGCGACAAATTGCCCACGCTGATGACCGGTCGGGGCAGGCGGACGCTCTGGATCCACCCCCGCCGATAGGCTTCAGCCCGGGCTTGCGACATCCACCCGTAAAGCCGGCTCAAAGTCCCCCGCATCAGTCCTCCTCTCCGCCTCGGGGGTTGGAGCCGTCCTCTCTCGGGGAGTTGCCATCGCCCGCCTGCTGCGGTGAGCCATGGCGGGAGAAGGCCTTGGAGTTTCGGTCGCTCTTGCCGCCCGAAGAGGCGGCATCCGGCGTCTGATCCTTGGCTCCAAGCCCCGGACTTGTCCCTTTCGAATCCTCTCCGGCAGGTGAATCCGGAGAAGGTCCGCCGGTGAGAGGACGGTTGCTGGTCTTGCCGTCACCCAGGTGGGGGGCGAGGATCTCCAGGGTCCGCTCGACGGCCCCCTGGCTGGTGCGCATGACTTTGCGGGCGTTGCGTCCCAGCCATTTGGCCGCGGTCCGGTCTTGGAGCAGGTGGAGAAGGCTTTGCCGCAGCTCATCCGCTCCGCCCACCTGCAGGGCGGCGTAGGATTCGGTGAAGCTGGCGGCCATCTCGCGGAAGTTCTCCATGTGAGGACCGAAGAGAACAGCCTTGCCGAAGTAGGCCGGTTCCAGGATGTTCTGTCCGCCTCCTTTCATCAGGCTGCCGCCCACGAAAACCACGTCGGCGCACCGGTACAAGTAGCGCAAGTCGCCGATGGTGTCGACTAATAAGACGTCGGGGGGATGGGCCGGATCGGCGTCCTGCAGACGCGATCGCCGCAGGACGCTGAGTCCCCGCCGTCGGGCCTGCGCTTCCACTTCTTGGCAGCGGTGGGGGTGGCGGGGAGCCAGCACCATGCGCAGCCCCTCGAAGTCGCGGCGCACCTCCAGCAGGCAGTCCAGCAGCAAATCCTCCTCGCCTTCGCGGGTGCTGCCGCATACCCAGATGCGGCGTCCCGACTCTGCCGAACGTCCTCGAGCTTCACCGGGCCCTGGCTGGACGGGCTTGCCAGAGCCTTCAGCCGAACTCGAAGGCGGGCTCGTTGGGGCGGCTGGACGGTCAGGCTGGTCCACAGCCCGGGTTTTGTCGATGTCCTCCTCCCCGGCCGCCGCCGCTCCCCCGCCCTTGAGCAGTTGGGCGACCCGCCCGGCCAGCGCTTCACGTTCCTGGTCGGGGGCCGAGTCGTAGTCGTACTTGAGGTTGCCGGTCCAGTGCACCTTTTGGGACGGGGCGCCCATTTCCAGCAGGCGCTTTTTGTCCCGGGAGGTCTGCACGCACAGGGCGGCCAGGGACATGAGCAGTGGCGCGAAGAAGAAGCTCAGCCGGCGGTAGCGGCGGAAAGAGCGGTCGGAGATGCGTCCGTTGACCAGGGCCACCGGCACTCCCAGCGATTGGGACGCCAGCAGGAAGCCGGGCCAGAGCTCGGTTTCAGCGATGACGATGACCTGGGGATCCATGCGCTTGATCCAGCGCCGGCACAGCCACTGCCAGTCGACGGGAAAGTAGAAGGTGGCGGCCCGACCCTGCGAGATCGGT
>DATIPO010000373.1:0-1545 GCA_035471925.1 Acidobacteriota bacterium | reverse complement strand
CGGCTATGTGGGTACTCTGACTTATGGGATACAACGTTCATAGCAAAAGGGCCTTGCCGTTGAAGAGACATTAAGGGCGCCTGTGATTCGACTTATGCACTGTTGCTCACATCGAATAGCCAGCTTCGCCGCGTCCGTATTCTGAATGGAGCACCCGCTGTGTGCGTCTGCCTTATGCTGCTAAGTAGGACTACAGAACTATGTTAGGATCACGCTGCCAAGCCGGTCATGCGCAAGGCATCCTGATTCGACAACCCGTCGAAGAACTCGCGGCAAGCCCGCTTGAGCGCCTCCAGACTCCGCTCCAGGTTAGCAGCCACGATCCGCTTGAGATGCCGCCAGAGATCTTCGACCGGATTCTCCTGCGGTGCCCGTTTGGGCAAGAGCAAGACCTCCAATCGATCATACGCAGCGATGACCTTCTCGACCGCCGCCGACGTATGCCACCGGGCCTGGTCCCAGATCAAGAGCACCGTCCCCGTGAAGCGCTCCAGCACGCGCTCCAGGAAGGCGTTCGTATACGGGCTCTTGCCCTTCGGATAGGGGGCCACGAAGGTCTCGCCCGTGCGGGCCTCGAGCACACCGTAGAGCGAGAACTTGGCGTTCGACTCCGGCACCGTGACGGGGGCTTGCTCCCCCCGGGGCATCCACATGGCCCGCAGCGGGGGCAAGCGCCGGAACGTCGTCTCATCCTCAATGAGGATGCTGACGTGTTCCTCGGCGGTGAGGATTGCCTTGGCAATGGCCGCCATACGGGCCGCATAGTCGGGGTCTTTGTAGTCGATCTGCCAACGCGGGCGCCGCCAGACGAACTCCAGACGATGCAGCGCTCGGCGCACGGTCTGTTCGGAGACCTCAAGGCCGAGGTGCTGCTTCAGGTAGCTTCTCAAGAGCGGGACCGTCCATGTCGTGAACGCGTAGCCTTCCTCGATAGGACTGTGCTTCAAGAGCCGTTCGAGTTCAGCCTCGGCCTCCTCGTCGATTTCACGCGGCCGTCCACTGCGCTGACGGTCGAAGAGCCCTTCGGGGCCTTCTTCGTCGAAGCGGTCGAACCATTTGTAGACGGTGTCGTCGGTCACCTCGAAGATGCGGCAGATCTCGGGGATGGCGAAGCCCCGCGTGGAGAGCAGCACCATGCGGGCGCGTTCGGCTACGCGGCCGACTTCCTGCTGCGTCATGCGGTGAAGTTCTTTATGTTCGTGCTCATCGGGTGTGCGTACGAAGCGAAGCGGCATCGCGGAGCCATTTGGTTCGGGAAGAAGCGTCGCTTCGTTACACGGATGAGGACCTGATTCTTTCCAGACGTTCTTCTGTAGGCCTACTTAGGTGACTTCCGGGGGGTCGGCCTTCTGGTCGATGCGCTGCGGACAGATTCTGAACAGTTCGGGCGGCGGGAAGCCGCCTGGGCATTCGGCGCGATCGCCAGCGTCTCTGACCAGCACAGACGGCGCCTGGACGCCTATGCCGCCGGCGAGTCTGAGAATCCGACGGCCGCTCTGATTGACGCCCTGGACGATGCCAGCCTCTACGTCCGGCATGCGGCAG
>DATIPO010000372.1:0-9523 GCA_035471925.1 Acidobacteriota bacterium | reverse complement strand
GCCAAAGCAGGGGAGATAGTTGATGAATCGAGGGGGATGGACCGTCATCTGTGCCCGTTCGGGCCAGGGGACGGCTCGCAAGTACCATGTTTCACATGGCTTGCTGGTGTCCGTTTCGGTGACCGTTTTGGTCGCCTTGCTTGCTTCTTCGCTGGCCTTCCTTCATTACTTCCAATTGTGGGGCGATTCCCTCACCCAAGAACGTCTGCTGGCCCAGCGCGACGCCTTGCAGCGCGAAAGCCAAGCCTTCCGCGTCACCGCCCGCCAACTCAACGATCAGATGCGTTTGGTGGAAACCACGGCCCGCAAGCTGCAGATCATGTCGGGTCTGGCCGAGGAGGGCAGCGACACGCCCGGCGTGGGTGGTCCCGCGGCTGACGCACCCTCGCTGCAACTCGAGGATCCTGAAGCTCTGCGTCAGCACTTCGAACTGCTGGGAGACCGGCACCAAGACCTGCTGGGTACGCTCAGCGAACTGCAGGACCACTACACGCTGCGCCGCATCCTGCTCGACTCGATTCCCTCGATCATGCCCGTCCGCCACGGCATCATGGGCGATGGACGCGGGTACCGCCGCGATCCTTTCAAAGGCACCCGGGCCTGGCACAACGGACTTGATGTGCGGGCACCCAAGGGATCGCGCGTGATCGCCGCCGCCGACGGCGTGATCACCTACGCCGGCTGGCGGAGCGGATTCGGCAAGCTGGTGGTAGTCAAGCACCGCTTCGGATTCGAGAGCTACTATGGACACCTCTCCAAGGTCATGGTGGAGAAGGGCCAAGCCGTGCGCCGCACAGACGTGCTGGGCTATGTTGGATCCACTGGACGGGCCACCGGCAATCACGTCCACTTTGAAGTCCGTTTCCGGGGCGACTCTCTCGATCCCCAGCGCCTCATCCGAAACGATCCCCTCTAGCCCGCCAGGTGGCCGAAAACTCCGCCTACGAGTCCAGTCTCAGCGACTAAGGTCCGTTGACCGTGGACTCTCCTCGAAATGAGACGCCCGCGACTTCCAGCCCCCCACGACAAGCTTGAACCGCAAGAAACGATGAGCTACTGTGGGCATGGACAAAACCCTGTTCAGGAGGACCAATACAATGGCAGTCACGTTGCGGGTGGGAACCGAAAAACTGATCAAGGCCCTGGACCAAGCGGTACGTTCGGGGAAGGGCGACGTCAAAGCCGCCACCGACGGCGTCAAGAACGCGCTCACCGAGCTGATTTCCGAGGGGCAAGTGGAACTGCCCGAGGACTTGCGGCGACCGCGCCAGGAGGGATACGCCCGCCGTCAAGTCTATCGCAGCCCCGATCTGGGATACGAGGTCATCGCCATGGTCTGGGGACCGGGACAAGGGACTCCTCTGCACGATCATGCTGGAATCTGGTGCGTGGAAGGCGTCTACTCCGGTGAGATCCGGGTCTGTCAGTACGAGTTGATGGAGCAGAACGGCGACCTCTACCGGTTCCGAACCTGCGACACGGTTGAAGCCCACTTGGGCGAGTCCGGGAGCCTCATCCCGCCCTTCGAGTACCACACCATCCACAACAACCGCTCGGAAGCCTCCTCCATGACCATCCACGTCTACGGCAAGCCCATGGACCATTGCCACATTTTCGAGCCCGCCCAAAATGAAGGATGGTACCGCAAGAAGGCCAAAGCTCTCTCTTACGACTGATACTGCGCTAGCCAGCTGCTAGGCCTGGGAAGCGTCTTTTCTTTCGAACTGCTTGCGCTCCTGGCGGCGCTTCTTTCGGGCCTCGATCTGAGTCCGGAAGAGGAATCCCACGATGCGGTCCTGCTCCTCCTCGTCAATGTCGACGAATTCCAGTCCGCCGACCAGGATGGCTTGGCCCTCGGCCTCGACGGACTGACACCACACCACCCGTGCCGAGACCTCGATGGGATTGGCTTCAGGAAGCACAAGCCTGAGATGCAGCTCATCCCCGGCCTCAAGCTCCAGATCGGTTTCAAAACGCAGTCCGCCGCCGCTGAGGTCTTGGGTCTGGTAGTGGAAGGTCTGGCTGCGGGAGACCTCGGCAGTCTGGGCCTTGGTAACCGAGAAGCTGAAGGGCACCGCCAACCTCAACCGGAAAAACTCACGCTTGTTCACGACCGCTCCATCATAGCATCGGCTGGAAGAGGCGGGGCAAGGCGTTTGCGGCGGGCTTCAGCGGTGAAGCGACCGTCAGGAAGGGCGCAGCAGGATCTTGAGGGCGCCGGGTCGGGACGCTTTCTCGAAGGCCTCTGCGACTCGGTCCATATCGACAACCTCGTCCACCAGATCGCGCGGGTCGATGCGGCCCGATTCCAGCAGCCGCAGCGCCGGGGCAAAGGGGCCGCAACGCGATCCCACAAGCTGAATCTCATCAACGACGATCTGAGTGAGGTCCAGGTTGGCAGCCAACCCAGGGTCGCGCGGCTCCGGCTCTGCATCGCCCCCAGCCCGTCCGGCAGCGCCATCGGCATAGGTGCTTTTGAGCACGATGCGTCCCCGCGGACGGACCGCTGCCAGAGCCGCCTGGAGTCCGGCGGGAGAGCCGGTGGCTTCCACAACCACCTCGAAGCGGCTGACGGGCACATCTTGAGGCGACAGCGGCTCAATCCCCTGTGCCTCCAGCCGCCGGACATGAGAAGGGTGCTTGGCCGCAACCCGCAGTCGGCAGCCTAGCGGCGCCAGGACGCGGGCGATGAGCTGGCCCAACCGTCCGGCACCCACCACCAGGACGCTTTCGTGGGGGGCGACCCGGACCGCTTCCTGAACCTGAAGGGCCGCCGCCAAGGGTTCGCAGAAGACGGCCGCCTGGTCGGACAGATGGTCAGAGACCGGGTGCAGATTGCAGGCCGGCAGTCGCATCCGCTGGGCCAAGGCGCCCTGACGCCCGCGGATGCCCACCACCGAGCGTAAAGGACAATGGCGGGCGCAAGCGGGCGAAGGAGAAGGACACTCTGAGCAAGGGACGTTGATCTCAGCCACAACCCGCCGCCGCTCCCAGTCTCCGACCGGCGGCGAGGCCAGCCTCGCCCGCCGTGCCCTGGAGGAGGCTCCATGCGAATGATCGTGGCGCGGCGCGAGCAGAGCCTCCACCTCTCCTGGGTCGGATATCCGGGCCACGAATTCATGTCCGGGGATCCCCTCGAATCCGGCGTACCCGCGCAGCAACTGCAGATCGGTTCCGCAAATGCCGGCCAGCAGGACTTCCAGTTCAAGCCCTTCTTCGCGGGCCGGCTCGGGCAGTCCGTCGCGCCACTCGATTGCGCCGTTTTTCAGCCATGCAGCTTTCATGCTTTCCTGAGTCCAGCATAGCCCATCGGCTGGGCGGCGTAGGCTGTTTCTGGACCCGCCCTCATCAAATGGCGGCCTCGGGTAAGATGGAGCCATGCTGATCGGATTAACTGGGCGCAATGGAGCCGGCAAGGGCGAGGTGGCCGAGTTCTTCACCAAGAAGGGATTCCGCTTTTACTCCCTCTCAGATGTGATCCGCGAGGAGATCCGCCAACACGGCCAATCGGTGACCCGGCAGGCCCTGGTCGATACCGGAAACCGTCTGCGCGCCGAGTACGGGCACGACGTGTTGGCGCGCCGGGTCATGGAAAAGCTGGACGGCGACAGCCATTGCGTCATCGACTCTATCCGACTGCCGGAAGAAGTCGAAGCCCTGCGCTCCATGTCCGATTTCATCATGCTCTCGGTGCAGGCCGAACCGGAGATCCGCTTCCAACGAGTCATCCAAAGGGGACGCGAAAGCGATCCTCAAACCTTGGAAGAGTTCCTGGATCTGGAACGCCTGGAGCTGGCCAAGCCCGGCACGGGACGCCAACAACTGGCCGAAACCGAGAAGAAGGCCGACCACCGCATCCCCAACAACGAAACCCTGGAAGAACTGCACCGCCGCCTGGAGCTTTTTCTGGGCGAACATCAGGCTCACCAGCGCTGATGCCCCGCCACGCGGCTAGCCGGCCGTCTCGTTTGCCCATCTCGGCGAGCAGATGATCGCCATTCACCGCTATGTGCGCTCAGCAGGGCGCGAGCGGCCACCAACTCTCCCGCTTATCCTGCTCATTTGCCGCCCTCCCCACAACATTGGCGGCGGCCCGATGGAGTGGTCAACAGATCCACAAAGGTGTCGAGTTTGTATACATGGGTCGGCGTTCCCATTTGCTCACGGCGCTACGGGTCGCTCTGCGTCGCTATCTGGCAGGGAAGCCCGCCAGCCGCTTCATGCAGTTGGCTGATGGGCCCCCAAGGGCGTCTCCGGAGTCGTCAGAACTTCCCCGCAGGTCTAATTTCACGCCTTAGCTTTACTATGGGTGCATTTTTTGCTTAGAATAAGCACTTGTGGACATGATCAATAAAAAAATACCGCCCCAGAGTGCAGCAGCCGGAGACGGCCACGATAGTCCCCCAGAGCGGGAACTGACCTTGAAGAAACAAGAATGGAGGGCCTTAGAGGACGTGGCTATGTCCTTCCACGGTGTCATGCGTCTCATCGACGCCCATGGCTTCGACAACTCCAGCGGAGCCGAAGAACTCCTGGGCTTAGCCTACAAGCAGTTGGAGAAGGTCCTGGCCAGCGTCCGCGAACGCATGGACGAAGAAGCCGAAGAAAAGGACACTGACCTTTGACACCAGTTATTCCACGCCTTCAGCGTTGTTTTCTCGTGATGCCGCATACCCAGGGTGACGCAGCGCCGCGTCGCGGCTCGCTTTACCCTGGGCTAGAATATGGCTCGCCTTCAGCGAGCCCCGACTTCAACTCAAACATCGGCACCTGGCTAGCAAAACCCACCATTACACGACCCCTACACGGCTCCCCGACCGCTGGGAAACGGAAGAGAAGCCGACAACGTCATCAGTCGAATCCGCTCGGACCAGACCATCCTCCTCGCGTTGGCCAAGACCCGCAAAGGACGGGACGCGATGGTCGAAAGTCAGATCGGGCTCGCTGGTGCGGGCCAAACTATCCTCCCCGCGTTGGCCGAAAGGCCGCCAAGGACGGGACGTGACGGCGGTTGTCAGATCCGGGCTCGCTGTAGAGCCATAGGCCAGCCCAGGGTCAGCCGCCGTCGACCGCAGCGAGACCAAGGCGCCACCCTGGGTCCAAGCGGGCAAATTCCCGAACGCTGAAGGCGTGTAGTAATCCGAGAACCGGCTCAAAACTCTGACATGCTGCACTAAGGCTCGATGGGCTGGTACTCGATTTTGTGGTGGGGAGGAGCGCCTCCCTGGCCTTTCAAGTAGTGTTCGAACCAACGCATGGAACGCAGACTGTAGTCGAGCCGGGCAGCGGCTTTGCGGTTGCCGTGTTCTTCACCGGGATAAAGCACCAAGCGGACGGGGGCCTTTCCGCGCAGCTTGAGGTGACGGTAGAGTTCGCGCGACTGTCCCACGTTGACTCGAGGATCGTCCTTGCCGTGCAAAATAAGCAGGGGCGTCTCGCTTTGACCCGCGTAGTAGATGGGGCTGCGCTCGAGGAAGAACTGCCAGTTGTCCCAGGGACGCTTGCGGGCGTGGACATGGAACTCCTCGTCGGGGATGTCGGTCGTACCGACTTTGGAGATCTTGTTGGAGATGCCCACGAACATCACGCCGGCGGCAATGCGCTGGCTGTAGTAGGTAGACAGCCAAGCCGTAGCGTAACCTCCATAGGACCCGCCGGTCACGCCCACCTTGTCTTTGTCCACGAGCCCCGTCTCGATGAGATGGTCTGCGGCGTCGATGAGATCGTCGAACTCCTTGCCCGCCGGATCGGCCTGGCTCAGTTCGGAGAACTCCACGCCGCGTCCGGTGCTGCCACGGTAGTTGGTGAAGAAGCTGGCGAATCCGCGGGCGGCCATGACTTGGGCCGGGTTGGAGTAGGAGGTCATCCAGCCATTGTGGTGATGCGACTCGGGTCCCCCGTGGACCATAAGAATGAGCGGATAGCGGACACCTGCCTGCTCATCGAGCGGACGCACCAAGATGCCTTCCAGATCCAGTCCGTCACGGGCCTTGAAGGAAATCACCTCCTGGGCCCCCAGCTCGCGTTCCTCCAACCAGGGATTGCTGTTGGTGTAACGCGAGGGACCTGAGTCACCGTGGCTCATGGCGTAGACCTCGGAGGGGTGCTCAGGCGTCTCGGCGGTGAAGGCCGCATGCTGTCCGTCATCGCTCAGCGAGAGGGAACCCAGGATCGGCCCCTCGGCGTTGGTGAGCTTCTTGTGCCCGCTGCCGTCGGCGTTGATCTTTTCCAGCGTGGTCCAGACGCCGCTGTCGTTGACGTACATGACGGTGTCGCCGTCCTGCCAGGCAATGGAGGTGACGTGACCCTTGTGGTCGTTGAGTACGTCGGTAAAGGCGCCCTGGGCCGAGTGGGCCACCATCAGGCGTCCTTCTCGGGGATCGTTGATGTCTTCCCCCCCGATGAAGGCGATGTGGCTTCCGTCGGTCGACCAGGCCAATTGGCCCAACTTGCCCTTGTTGGCGAAAGTTACGATCACGCTGCCGTCGTTGGCGTCCAGGATCAGGACACGCTTGAGCATGTAGCGGTCGTCGACTAGAGGCGTGGGCGCCACCGATACCAGCAGGCGGTCATCGACCGGCGACCAGTGGACGTCGAAGACCGATCCGTTGATGTCCAGCGCCCGGGGTTCTTGCTCATCGGCGAAGGCTTGGGCGATGTAGATGCGGCGCGGACGCCAGTCTTCTTCGTAGATTTCCTGGTTGAATCCCTTCTTCTCCAGTTCTTTTTCTTCCTTGGGCTCGGGCTCGCTGGCGATGAGGGCCACCCGGTTCGAATCGGACGCCCACGAGTAGCCGGAGATCGAGGACTTCAGTTGCACGGCTTTGCGGGCCTCGCCTCCGTCCACGGGAATGGCATAGAGGGCCGTGTGGTCGTCGCCTTCGCGCTTGGCGGTGAAGGAAATGTATTTGCCGTCCGGGCTGAAAGCCACGTTGCCGGCGCCCGCCTCGTCCAGCACATAGGGCCGTCGGCTGTCGTCTTGGCGGTCGAGGACCCACAACTGGCGATAGGCTGGCCCGTTGTCTTCGCTGAAAGGATCGCGGGGCACGGAGAGGACGTAAGCGATATAGCGTCCATCGGGCGAAATGACAGCGTCGCTGACCGACTGCAGGCGGGCGATGTCGTAGGGCGTCAGTCCGCCTTCGGCCGCCAGAACCGCGCCGAAGATCAGACCAACGACCAGTCCTATGGCCAACAGGCGATGAATTGACAAAGTGCGGTGCATGGTTGCTCCTCCTTGTCTCATGCGGAGGAGATGCACAGCGGCTTCCGAATATCTCCCCCATTTCAAATTCACTCCGCGGATCAGCCGCGGATGTTTGCTTTGCAATCGCCTTATTTTAACGGTTTGAGAGCAATTGTCCCAGAGTGCGGGCATCGACGTTGCCTCCGCAGAGCACACAGGCGACCGTCGCGCCCTGTGGAATATCCACTTGTTGCTTGAGGACGGGAACCAAGGCTGCTGCGGCTGAGGCCTCTGGAACCACCTTGAGGCGCTCTAAGATCAGCGCCATGGCCTCAACGGTATCGGAGTCCTCCACCAGCACCACCTCCTCTACGTGGCGCTTCACGACTTCAAAGGTGTGCTGGCCGGCAAAAGGCGCAGCCAAACCGTCGCAAACGGTGTCGACCTTATCAAGATGAGCGGGCGAGCCCTGGCTGAGGCTGTTGGTCATGGCGGGAGCGCCCACCGGCTCGATGCCGATGACGCGGGTTCGGGGGTTGCGTCCCTTGAGGGCCGTGGCGATGCCGGAGATGAGTCCGCCGCCGCCGATGGTGACCAGGGCCACGTCGATGTCGGGGACATCTTCCAGCATCTCCAGCGCCAGGGTCCCTTGGCCGGCCATCACCAGAGGGTCGTCAAAGGGGTGGACGAAGGTCAGTCCGCGTTCGTCCTGCAAACGCTTCACGACGTCCATGAGGGGTTCTTCGGTCAGCACCACTTGGCCCCCGTAGGATCGCGTCGCCGCCACCTTGCCCTGGCGGCTCCAGGAGGGCATGACGATGGTAGCCGAAACGCCTTCCAGCCGCGCTCCGAAAGAGAGCGCCTGGGCGTGGTTTCCCGAGGACATTGAAACCACGCCCCGCTGCTTCTCCTCTTGGCTGAGGCTGGAGAGCTTGTTGATCACGCCGCGCACCTTGAAGGAACCGGTCTTCTGAAACATCTCCAGCTTGAAGTGGAGATCCAGCCCGGTCTCTTCGCTCAGGGTCGCGGATCGTGCGCTGGGCGTCCGATGGAGCTTTCCCTCGATCACCCGCGCCGCCTTTTCGACATCCGCCAACGTGATCATATCGAGAGCCTACCATCCCCAAGCCGGCACGGCACCGCGTCGAGGGTCGGTAACGAAACAGGACACGCCTTGGACACACGGAGGGAGGCAGCCGGCCCGGGTCGTGCCCTGGCAGGGAAAGGGCGCAAACGGAGGATCCTCTCCGGCCGGCAAAGGCATCGGTCAGGGCTTGCGGAATACCAGGCGGCGGCCAACGTAGTCGAGAATCAGGACGTACCCTTTCCAGAGCTGATTGCCGAGGTTTCCCTTGCGGTTGCGGTCAGATCGGGGAGGCGTGATGCTGGTGGGGACCTCGGTAAGCGTCAGCGGCCCGACGTCGATCCGCTCCACCGTCCCGTCGTAAACCTTGGCTTGGCCGAGACTTCCGCCCAGGACGGTGCTCTCGGTCCACTCTTCGAGAGCGTGACCGAGTCCGAATTCCTCGGCAAAAGGCGTGAAAATCTCGAGCCCCAAAGAGGAGCCCATATCAAGGGTGGCGGTAAAGGACTTCCCGCCCAGTCGGACCTCGAGGATAGGCATATCTCCGCTAGGACTGATGACAAGGGGCGTGACCCAGTCGGCTTGGGCCACGTCATCGGAAAAAGCGTCCAGACTGGAGGCGAACGACAGGGTCTGGATGGTGTCGTCGAATCGGGTGACGCGCTTCCCCAAAAAACCGTCGCCCAAGATACCGTGCAGCGGCTCTCCCAAGCGCTCACCCAGCGCGTCGAGCGGCAGCGCGGCGGCTTGAAGGCGGTCGATCTCGAGGGGTCCCACCGAGAGGTCGGTGATGTAGGTCTGGTAAATGCGTCCTCCAGCGGAGGCCCCGCTTTGCATCCGGCTGGCCCGCTCTTCAGGCAATTCGATGCCCAAGCTCGTTGCGACTTGCAGGTCAATAGCCGCACCTGTTACGCCAGTGTCCACAATGAAGGTAAAGGGTCCCTGGCTCTTGATGCGGACATCGATCAGCCGCTGACTCTTGACCCAGCGGTAGGGCACTTGTGCCGCAGCCTGGGCACTTCCGGGAGATCTGCCAGACGGGGCCGCACCCGAACCCACAGTCCCTTCCGCACACGCCGAAAAGAGAATCGCCGCGGCGACAACGACGGCTGCCGCTGGCCAACTCCTGCCCATTTCCATGTTTCCCTTCCTCCTGGCCCGACTGACTCTAATAGCGATTCAACCCTGCGGCTACTTGAAGACGATGGCGTCGGAAACAGGGCGCTCTTGGCCGAAGTCGGAGGGGGTGTTCA
>DATIPO010000371.1:0-3004 GCA_035471925.1 Acidobacteriota bacterium | reverse complement strand
GAGACAAGCCATTGCGGCATCGATGTCTTCGACTTCGTCAAGATCGAAGGAAAATGGCATGTGTCGAACGCGATGTGGACGGTCGAGCCTGAGGCTTGTACCGAGTTGCGGCCTCTGGAAACCGCGAATCTGCGCCCTGCGGACGGATAGCGTGCCGGCTAACCCCTGCTGCGGCGGGTAGGGAATAGGGGTTTTCCCTCCAACTCAATTTAGCGCTTCCAGTCCTGTTCGGGGGTCGGGGTGTTGTCCAGGATGTCCTCGATGCGTTGCAGGATCTCGGGGGTGAGGGAGTCGGCGACGTCGAGGGCCTTCATGTTCTCTTCCACTTGTTCAGGACGAGAGGCGCCGGTGATGACGGTGCTGACGTTGGGGTTCTTCAGACACCAGGCCAGGGCCATCTGAGCCTGGGTGCAGCCGAGTTCGTCGGCAACCGGAGCCAGGCGCCTGACCGTTTCCAGCTTGCGGCGTCCCTCTTCGCCCTCGACGATGCCGCGCAGCCATTCGTAACCCTCGGTGTCGAGGCGCGAGCCCTCGGGGATGCCGTCGTTGTACTTGCCCGTCAGAAGTCCGCTGGCCAGAGGACTCCAGATGGTCGTGCCCAGTCCGATTTCGTAGAGGCGATGGAATTCCACCTCCACGCGCTGGCGGTGGAACATGTTGTACTGGGGCTGCTCCATCAGAGGCGGGACGAGGTGTTCGCGCCGGGCGACCTCGTAGGCTTCGCGGATGCGCTCGGCCGTCCACTCGCTGGTGCCCCAGTAGAAAGCGTAACCCTGGTCGATCAGGAAGTTCATGGCGCGGACGGTTTCCTCCACCGGAGTTTCCAGATCGGCGCGGTGGCAGAAGACCAAGTCGACGTAGTCAGTCTTGAGGCGCTCCAGGGCGGCGCGGGTGCCTTCGATGACGTGTTTGCGCGAAAGTCCCTTGTCGTTGGGACCGTCCCCTCCCCAAAAGATCTTGGTGGAGAGGACCAGGTCCGAGCGCCTCCATCCCAACTTTTCGATGATGTTGCCCATCATCGTCTCGGCCTTGCCGTTGGAGTAGACCTCGGCGTTGTCGAAGAAGTTGACGCCGGCCTCGCGGGCCGCCTTCATGCAGGCCTCGGCCACGTCTTCGTCAATTTGATCTCCGAAGGTCACCCAAGCCCCGAAGGAGAGGGCTGAGATTTTGAGTCCAGATCTGCCCAGATTGCGATATTCCATGAGGTTTACGGTATCGAAAAGACGTCCCGGCGGGCAAGTTTGCCGCAGGGGGTGTTATTCTTCTTCGTCGGCGATCTGGGCCTCGTAGTCATCGCGGGTGATGATGTAGTAGACGGTGTCGATGCCGCCCACTTCGGCCCGGCGCAGGAATTTCATTCCGGCCTTCTCCATGACCCGCAGCGAGGCCTTATTGGGAAAGTCAGAACTGGCGATGATGTGCTCGAATTTGTGCTTCTCGAAACCCCTCTTGATCATGGCGCGGACGGCCTCAGTGGCGTAGCCGCGTCCCCAAAAGCCGGGGCGGAAGCCATACAGCAACTGCAATTGACGGGGTCTGTGGAAGAAATGGTAGCCGCAGAATCCGATGACTCTCTCCTCATCGTCTTTGGGAAAGACGGCGAAGAGTCCGAAGCCGTTCTTGCGGAAACATGCAATGCTGGTTTTGACCACTTCCAGAGCCTGACCTTTGGAAATGACCTCGTCGTCCCAGAGATACTTTCGGACCTTGGGGTCGGTCCAGATTTCATGGAGCTGGTCCAAGTCGTCCATTCGAAACGGCCGCATGTGGAGCCGCTCGGTGGTCAATTGTTGAGATGCTGCCATTTAATTCCTCCGCGCTGTGAAGCATAGCAATCCTCTCAGTGCAGTTAAAGGGTGAATTTGAAGGAGAATGGCAAAAATGGACCAGGCTAGCGAGGATCGTCGGGGTCGGGATCCTTTTCCTTCTCGGACTTGTCGTCCTTGCCCAGCAGGCGGCCTTGAGGGGGTTGGGGCTTCTCGAAGCCGACCGATTCTTCCAGCAGGACGGTGATGGTCGAACCCTTGGCCAGGACCACGTCCTCGCCTCGCTTGAAGAGCGAGAGGAGGGCTCCCGCGGCGGCTCCGGCCGCGGCGAATTGGGCGGCTCGCGAGGCGCTTCCGGTGAGGACGCCGATGGTTCCCAGCCCCACTGCGCCCTTGCCCGCGCCGCCGGCCACTTCGCCGGTCTGGCTGCCTTCCTTCTCGATCTCGCCCTGTTCGCCGATCTCGCGGCCTCCCGCCAAACCGTCGGCCGAGGTCAGGACGGTGACCAGTTTGCGGGTGAGGCCCGAGGGAAGGATGACGGTGTCGGCCACCACTTGAAGCTGGCTCTTGCCTGTGATGCGTCCCGAACGCTTGGCCTTCACGACCTTGCCCAAGATGTAGCTGCCCTGGGGGATGACGATGCGGTCTTCGTAGGTGACGGGGACGGTGACGGTTCCGAAGAACTTGTCGCCGGCTCGGGCCGTGCGGCTGTTGATGGTGCGTCCCAATTCGATGAAGATCTCAGTCTGGCGGGGCAGCACGGTTTCATCGATGTCCTGAGCCCGCAGGGCGGGGGCAGCGGGCCACAGCAAAAGCGTCAGCAGAATCGGCAGCGTTTGCTTCATGATCAGACAACCTCTAGGTCAGAGACCTTCGGAATCCTCGTTGAATATAGTCTCGTCTTGCCGTCCAAATAGTTCATGTCAGGACAGGGGAAATTCGAAAAACATCAGTTGAGCCGAAGTGGCCATGTTCTCGATTTCGGGCAGATACAGCCTCCAGTCCTGGCGCTCCTCCTCAGTGGGACGGTGGTAAAAGACCACTCCGTGATCGCTGTCATGGGGAGCGATGATCTTTTCTCCGAAGGCCTTGTGCTGGAAGTCTTCGTACATCTCCCGGTTGCGCCGTGCCAAGTCGGTGATCATAATCCGCTGATCGGTCGAATAGCGGCTCAAGTCCTTCTTGAGGACCGATTGAAGAAAGGCTTCTCCGAAGGGCATGGAACGCAGATTGGTGCC
>DATIPO010000370.1:0-6554 GCA_035471925.1 Acidobacteriota bacterium | reverse complement strand
CGATGGCCAGCGAGGCCCACACCGGTTCGCCCACTTGATTGGACGCCAGCACTTCGAATTGGCGGCCGGCTTTGAAGACGTAGGTGCGGCCGTCCAAGGTCGTTGCCAGGATCTTGCCGTCGGCGGCGACCAGCGAGGAGGCCACCCGGCCCTCGTCAGGCAGCCGTTCCTGGTAGATGACTTGGCCCGTTTGGGCGTCCAAAGCGGTGATCTGGCCGCGGTCGTTGATGAGGTAGAAGAGTCCCTGATAGTAGATGGGCGAGGGGACGTATGCGGCTCCCTTGTCGTAGCGCCAGACGATGCGGGGATCGGCTGGGGGCTCCTCGGCTTCGGCGTCTTGCTCTTGGGCCGATGGACTCGAACCGGCGGCCTGCGCCTCGCCGTCTCGAGCGCCGCTCACCTGCTCAGGTGTCGCACCCTGGTTGACGGGACCATCTTCGTCGAGCTCCAAGCGCAGGGCCATGACCCGCTTGGCCGCCGAACCGGCCGAGACGAAGACCAGGCGGCCGTCGCTGACGGGCGAGGGGATGGCGTTGCTGACGACGCCTTCCGTGCGCCACAGTTCGCTGCCGTCCTCGGGATCATAGGAGACGACCTCGGAGGCGCCCGAAACCACCATCTGAGGGCCTTCACGACCTTCCACCAGGAGCGGAGTCGCCCAGGTCACGGCAATCTCGCGCTGCACTTTCCAGAGCTGCTGGCCGGTGTTTTTGTCCAAGGCCAGGGCAAAAGAGTCTTTGCCGTCGAATTCCTGATCGCAGACCAGCAGCAGCTTGTCTTTGTAGAGTACCGGCGAAGTGCCGGTTCCCATGCCAACTGTGCCGATGGGGCCCAGGTCGGTTTTCCACTTGAGGTTGCCCTCGAAGTCATAGCTGTAGAGTCCCTCGGCCCCGAAGTAGGCCCACACCGACTCGCCGTCAGTCACTGGAGTCGGAGCGGCGTAGCTGCCGGCTTGGTGGATGTAGTCGTAGACGGCTCCCTGGTAGGCCGTGCGCTCCCACAGCACCCGGCCGCTGGAACGGTCGAGACAGAGCAGTTTGAGGGTCCAGGAGTGATCGGCGCCGGCCCATTGGGGATGGGTGAATTCCTCGCCGTTGAGCAGGTGCTTGGGAGGGCTGGCATCTTCGAGCTTTTCTCCCCGGATGGAGGTAGTGAGGAAGATGCGGTCACCCCACACGATGGGCGAGGAATGCCCTTTTCCGGGAATGGCCGTCTTCCAGAGAAGGTTCTTTTCCGGTCCCCACTCCAGCTTGAGGCCGCTCTCATCGGCGATGCCTCCGCCATCCGGTCCCCGCCAGCCCGGCCAGTGCTCCTCCGCCTGCGTCCAGGCCGTGGCCCACATCAGGATTGCCAGTACGATGCATCCGCTGCACACCCTTCGATTCTTCATGCTGATTCACTCCGCGAGCTTGTCGGTCGCTTCTTGGTTCCTGGGCTCTGTTTGGGGGACGGCGTCTACTCTAACGCGATTTATCCCCTGCGTGTTCCTTTTTGGTCAGCATTGTTGAGAAAAGCCCCGCCGCTCCGGTACGAGCCGCCAACTCGTTGCTTGACTAACCATTATCGATTGAGTTAATTTCACTCCGACCCAATGCTCTTCTGTATCTGAAGAGGTTGGGTCATGCCCACAATTAGCCGGTTCAAGGGAATCCAGGTGCGGATGTACTATTTCGAGCATCCGCCGCCGCACTTCCACATCCGTTACTCTGGAATCGAAGCTGCTGTGGAAATCTTGTCTGGAAAGGTGCTGGAGGGGACGCTTCCGGTCCGAATCGAGCGACTGATCAAGAAATGGACTCGTCAGAACCGGCGGGCGCTAGATCGGAACTGGATTTTGGCAAAATGGAACAAACCGTTGCTTGCCGTATCGCCGTTGGAGTGAAACATGAGCAAAGGAAGACTGCTTCATATTGACCGGGTTGAAGTTCGCGGACCACACGTGCTTCATGTGGAGTTTGACGACGGGGTCGAGAAGACCGTCGACTTGTCGCCTCTCCTGACCGGTCCGATGTTTGAGCCGCTTCGAGATCCCCAAAAATTCGCTGAGGTCAAGATTGATCCGGAGTGGAAGACCGTGGTTTGGCCTTCCGGGGCCGATATCGCCCCGGAGGCGCTCTATGACCTCCCCTCGCTAAGTGACCAGCCGGGCAGCGCATAGTGCTGCCTAGGCTTGGTTGGGATGAGGAGAGGTCCGGACGGCCTGTAGAGTGGGGAGGAGGGTGGAGGCCAGGGCCGCCGCAAGGAGCAGGATGGGGACGGTGAGGAAGGTGAGCGGGTCGGTCGGTGAGAGGCCCGTCCAGAAGCCGCGCAGGGTGTGGGAGAGGGCTGCGGCTGCGGCGGATCCCAGCGCCAGCCCGACGAGGACGGCCCACAGCGACTGGCGCACAATCAGGGCGAAGATGTCATGAGGACGAGCCCCCAGGCTGGCCCGGATGGCCAGTTCGCGGCGCCGGGCGGTCACCGATTGTGCGGCGGCCCCGTAAAGTCCAACAGCCACCAGGAAGAGTCCCAGCAAGCCCAAGGCGCCCGCCACGCTGCCGGCAATGCGCTGAGGCAGCAGGGCGCGATTCAGTTGGCGTGACAAGGGGACGACTTCCCGCAGGGGCAGGTTGGGGGCCAGGCTGTGAATGATGTCCTTGAGCGACTGCCCGGCGTCAGCCGAAGTGGAGGCGGCCAGCAGGGTCATCCGGGCACGGGGATGCTGCGAAAAGGGCAGGTAGAGGTAAGGGGCGGGGGCGGCGTCCAGGGAGCGGACTTTGGCGTCGGCCGCCACCCCGATGATGGTCAGGCGCTGGCTGTCCTCGCCCCGGACCAGGCGCAGGCTGCGTCCCAGGGCGTCGCCTTGGGGCCAGAAGCGCTGCGACAAGGCGCGGCTGACCACGGCTACGGGCTGGCTTCCAAGGTCGTCCGACTCGCGGAAGGCGCGTCCCTGCACGATGGGAATGTCGAGGGTGGCGAAGTAGTCCTCAGAAACCACGCTGTGCTCGATAGGCCAGTCCTCACGTTCGGCGGGCGGAGGATGGCCTTCGATAATGATCCGGGCAGGATTGGCAAAGATACGGGCTCCCAATCCCAGAGGCACCCGGTTGGTTAGGGCCGCCGACCGGAATCCAGGCTGACGCCCCACTTCTTGACGGATGCGCGTGAGCAAGGGGACGGCTCGGTCATCCTCCAGGCCTGCCAGGGCAGGATTGAGACCGGCTTCGATGACGCCCTGAGTGGCGAATCCCGGATCGATGGCCGAGGCCTTCTGCAGGGTGCGGAAGAAGAGTCCGGCGCTGATGAGCACGACCAAGCTGAGGGCCACCTGCAGCCCCACCGAGAGGCGGTGCAGGCGTGATCCGGCGGCGCTGCGCTGGTCGGCATCGCGCAGCGTCTCCGCCAGCCGGAAGCGGTCGGCGCGCAAAGTGGGCAACACACCCAGGGCCAGGGAGGCCAGCAGAGCCAGTCCGCTGCCGAAGGCCAGGGTGGGGAATCCCAGGCGCGCGTCCAGCGAGAGGCTGGGGTCGATGGTGGAAAGGGCACTGGGAACCTGGGCCAGCGCCAGTTGCGCCGCCAAGGCCCCGAGGCCCGCGGCTGAGAGTCCCAGCAGCAGGGCTTCGCTGCACTGCAGGCGCAGCAGGCGCGTGCGGCGGGCACCCAGCGCCAATCGCAAAGCCAGCTCGGGACGGCGTTGCAGCAAGCGGGCCAAGTAGACGTTGGACAAGTTGGCGCAGGCCACCGCCAGCACCATGAGTCCCACCCCCAGGAGCAAGGACAGGAAGAGGGCGAGTCCGCCGCGCAGGTCGTCGTCGTGGCCGGTCACGGCGGACAGTTCAATGGCCAATCCTTCGTTGAGGACCGGGAAGCGCTCGCTCAACCCTTCGGCCAGGCTCTGCAACTCCTGCTGGGCTTGGGCCAGGGACACATCGTCCTGCAAACGTCCGATGGTCTCCACCCATCCTCGGCCCCGTTGGTTGAGGGGCGGCAGTCCGGCAATTGCGGAGTGGGAGGCGGGCAAAAAGACGTCGAAGTTGAATCCCACGAAAGTGCCGCGGAAGCCGGGAGGGGCGATTCCGACCACCGTGAAGGGCTGTCCGTTGAGCAAGATGCGCCGCCCCAGGACGTCCTGGGACCCGCCCAGGCGCGTCTGCCAGAGATGATGGCTGAGAACCGCCACCGGGGTCTGATCCTCTTGGTCTTGCGCCATGATGAGGCGTCCGCGCAAGGGCCGCGAACCCAGCAAGGAAAAGTAGTTGCCGGTCACAAACTGGGCCGGGACGATTTCGGGTTCGCCCTCCAGGCGCAGGCTGAGAAAGAGCCCGTGAAAGCCTGCCAGGTCTTGCAGAGAACGAGAATCGCGGCGCAGGTCGGCGAAGTTGGGATAAGAAAGCAGCTCGAAGGTTTCCTTGGCGGTCGACTTGGCCTTCACGTTGACCAGACGGTTCATCTGCTGGACGCCCGGCAGGGGCCGCCAAAAGGCCGCTTCCAGCAGGCTGAAGACTGCAATCGAGGCGCCCGTCCCCAGGGCCAGCGAGAGCACGGCCGCCAAGGTGAAAAAGGGACGCGAGGCCAAGCGCCGCGCGGCCAGCTTGAAGTCCATGGCGAGTCCGTTGCAGTGTTCGGCCAGGGCCAAGCGCAGCATGTCGGCCAGGCTTCGCCAACTGCGGTTGGTGGCGCGCTTCTCCTGCTGACTGTGAACCATCTCCATCTCCTCTCCGAATTCTTCCCGGAACTCCCGCGGCAGCAACTTCATGAGCCAGCCGAAAAGTCCGTTCCTCATGCCGGACCTCCCTTCGGAGCCCTCAAAAGATGCTTTCCGCGGGCCAAGTCGACGGCTCCTTGCAGACGCCGGGCTTCGGCTTGGGCGGCTTCGCGGCCTTGATCGGTGAGGCGGTAGTACTTGCGCCGCCGGTCGTCCCAACGCTGGGGAGGACGCTGCTCCGATTCGGCGATCCACTCCCATTCCAACAGGCGCTTGATGATGCCGTAGAGGGTCCCGGGCGAGAGGCTGACGCGTCCTTGAGTCAGGTCTTCGACGTCTTTCAAGATGCCCCATCCGTGCTTGTCGCCGTCCGCCAGCGCTGCCAGGACGAAGAACATGGGTTCGGTCAGGGGAAGCCGCGTTTGAATCTCTTTTTGCATCGTGCCCCGATACAATACATCGAGACCCGATATATCTGCAAGCCCGTTTTTGTTCTTGGAAGCGCCCCGGCAGTTGCCATTTCGAGGCTGACAGCCACTAACCTGGCGAAACCAGTTCCTTGGCGGCTGCGATGGTGTCGTCGAGAAGTCCCAGCGCAGACGTGACATTCTGGGCTACTTGAAAGTCGCGCTTGATGTGATCGACGGCAGTCTCCAGATCTTTGATGGCTTTTTCCAATTGCCCCTCAAGGGCTTGTGCCCGTTCGAGCCAGTCTTGAAGTTCCTTATTCAGCAGCTTGTCGATCTGGCGCCCCAACTCTTCCCCCTTGGCCGAGGCCTTTTCGGCTTCTTCTTTCTTGCCCTTGAGCCGGAGTTGGAACGACAGCTTGGTGGCCTCCTGCTTCTGCTGCAACAGCAAGAGCACCGGACGCGGCTCTTGATCGT
Organism: Acidobacteriota bacterium; assembly: GCA_035471925.1. Lineage (GTDB taxonomy): Bacteria > Acidobacteriota > UBA6911 > RPQK01 > DATIPO01 > JANQFM01. The sequence continues at coordinate 986 of DATIPO010000370.1, read as the reverse complement.
CAGGCTGGGAAGCCTGGGAGGATACTTCCTGATCAGGGTTCTGAGGAGGATCTTGGGGTGTCATTGGTGTTCCTTTCAGATCGGCGCCTCAATGGCTTGTGTCGCCAGATTAGGCCTGTTTTTGCAGGCGCTGGCCCCTTTCTCTGGCGGTCCTGCCGCTTTCTTGTGCCTCATTGGCTTGTGCCGCTGGATTGGGCTTGTTCTTGCAGGCGCTGGACCACTTCTTGAGCGGCCTCGGCGCTTTCTTGTGCCTCGGTGGCCGTTTGGCGGAGTTGCTCAGCCACCGTCTGCAGTTGCTGGGCATTGGTCTCGGCCTCTTGGGCGGCGGCCTGCTTCTGGGCATCGCTGGGATCAAGGTTGGCTTGACTGCGCGCCAAGATGGCCTTTTCCTTGGCCAAAGCCGCCTTGGCTTCGGCGCTGGAGGCCCGGGTTGCAGCCAGGCTGGCTTGGACTTCGGCTTTCTGGGCCATGGATTGAGCGCTTGCCAGATAGACGTCGCTCAAAGAACGCTGATATTGGACTTCCAGCCGGCGCGACTGTTGCAGCACCAAGTCGATGGCTTCCGTCCCCGACTTGGGATCTTGCAGGGCCTGGATGAGTCCGGCGTGGCTCGCCGGCAGGGCGGCAAAGGCGTCGCGCAGGGCTTTGAGCGCTTCCAGATGAGCGAGTTGGTCCTGGTTGAGCTTGATCAATTGCTGGAGGTCTTCGGTAATCGTGCCCTCGCCCGAGCCCGCGGCGTCGCCAATGGCGTTCAATTTCAGAGTAGCCTTGGCGTCGTACTCCCTCCATGCCATATCGGCGGCAATAAGGGTGGCCTCTTCCAGCAAGCGGGCGTAGGACTCCACGGTTGAGTGATTCGCCTGAAGTGCCCTGAGCAGTGCTTTCTTGCGTTTTGACTCCAGAAATTGCCTGAAGATGGCTCCGGCTGCGGTGGAGATGAGGCCGATGCCGGCGGCCGGCGGCCGGCTTTGATCGGAGATGGCCAG
>DATIPO010000369.1:0-1788 GCA_035471925.1 Acidobacteriota bacterium | reverse complement strand
TTTATCGAGGACGTCGGCGAATTGCTGGACGCCACCATTCCGGGCCTGAGCCTACCCGGCGGCGAAGCGGTAGAGAGAATGGCGGGCTGACTCGTTTCGCGCCAAGACGCAAAGAGCGCAAAGAAGGGAAAAGTGATTCTGGCTTGGCGTCCTTCCATGAGAAGGTCTTATTTGTCAAGCCCTTTTTTTGCGTTTTGCCGAATGATCTCCCTCCAACTTGGTGGACTCTGGAATCTGGTGGGATCCGCTGGCCGGTGAAGCCCGAGACGTCGCCTCGCTTCCATTCGCACTCTGAGAGGGTCCGCATGAGGGCCCGGTGCATGTCGGGTTGCGATTTCGAGGGGCGCTGCAATCTTTGCGGCGGCCTTGCAGAGCGAGCCCTGCCTGGGGCCGTGACGCCAAACGCAGTCGCCCGCAAAAGGCGTCCGGTTTTGCGGGTCTTCGGTCAGCAAACGGTTCATGGTTCGATCCACAGATCAGTCCAGCCCAAGATCTGAAAAAGTGTCCTTGCGCCTGTGCGGGGCGGCGCTCAGGCGGCCTGCTGCAGGCCCGCGTTGTAGAACGGGTCGTACTCTTCGCCCGTGGCCCACAGGTGGTGCATGAGCACTGCCAGCTTGCGGGCCGTGGCCACCACCGCCACCTTTTTGGCGTTCTTGCCCCCTCCCTTGCGCTCGATCAGCCCCAGGCCCTTGCGGCGCAGGTCGCAGTCCGGGCCGAAGGGGCCCAGGATGTAGTGGGCCGAGGTCACCAGCAGGCAGCGCATCATCCGGTCCCCCTGCTTGCTGATGGGCAGCCCCGGATCCCAGTCCCCGGACTGGTCGCGGCCCGGGATCAGCCCCAAAAACGGCCCCGCCTGGCGGCTCTTGGCGAAACGCTCCGCCCGCTCCAGCCGCAGCACGAAGGCCAGCGCCGTCAAGGCGCCCACCCCCCCGATCTGCCGCAGCACACCCGTGTGCGGATACTCCTGCTCGCACTTGACCTCGATCAGCCGGTCCATTTCCCGGATGCGCCGGCTCAGATCGGAGATGGTCTCCAGAACCGGACGCAAGGCCTCGCGCAGCGGCTCGGGGACCTCCGGCCAGGCCCGGCGCGAAAACGCCGGCGTCGAGCAGCCAGACAGCCTGCGCCCCGTCTTCTTGACCGCGCCCCGGCAGTGGTTGATCAGGTCCGTGCGGGCCTCCACCAGCTGCTTGCGGGCCTCCAAAAGCGTCCAGTCGGCCTGCGCCCCAGGCCCCCGCACCTGGACCGGGTGCAGCAGCTTGGGGTCCACCCGCGCCAGGCGAGCCAGGTACTCCGCGTCCACCTGGTCCGACTTGCGCTTGTTCTCGTACACCAGGCGAAGCTTGCGGCTGTTGGCCACGATCACCTCGTGCCCCAGGCCGCTCAGCAGGCGGCTCGCCCAGCCCGCATGCGTCCCCGTCTCCAGCGCCACCCGCGATGGCGGCAGGCGCCTGAAAAACCGCTCGAAGGCTCTTTTGCCCGTCTTCAAGCTGCGCCGCTGCACTTCCTCTCCATCCCTGTCCAAAACCACCACGAAACTGCGCTTGTCGCCCAAATCCAATCCCACTGTCCGCTCAGGGATTCCCTTGCTATAATTCATCATGGTCAGCACCTCCTTGGTTGTGGGGCTTCGACCCCGTTCGTTTTTGGCAGACCATTATTCGGTACTGCGCTGACTAGGGGGGGCTGACCTCCTCATCCCTATCTTTGCGCGAAATCCCCTTGTACAATAGACATCGGCATGCAAGAGGGATTTCGAATCGCGGAGTGGGTTGTAGTCCCCTCCCT
>DATIPO010000368.1:0-8353 GCA_035471925.1 Acidobacteriota bacterium | reverse complement strand
TCCGGTTTCACCCTGGATTCCTTGAGGTCCTTGAGGTCCTTCGGGTCCCTGAGGTCCCTGAGGTCCTTCAGGTCCTTGCGGGCCGGTTTCGCCCTGGGGTCCCTGGGGTCCGGTTTCGCCCTGGGGTCCATGAGGTCCGGTTTCGCCCTGGGGTCCCTGGGGTCCGGTTTCACCCTGGATTCCTTGAGGTCCTTGAGGTCCTTCGGGTCCCTGAGGTCCGGTTTCGCCCTGGGGTCCCTGAGGTCCGGTTTCACCCTGAGGTCCCTGAGGTCCGGTTTCGCCCTGGGGTCCCTGGGGGCCGGTTTCGCCCTGGGCTCCCTGGGGTCCGGTTTCGCCCTGGGGTCCCTGGGGTCCGGTTTCGCCTTGGGGTCCGGCAGGTCCTTCAGGTCCTTGGGGTCCAGCGGGTCCTTGGGGTCCTGTCGGACCTTGCGGTCCCGGAGGTCCTACTTGTCCCTGGGGTCCTTGCGGTCCCGGAGGGCCGATGAAGGCCTCATCGCCCCTCAGGTCGAGTGTTACGGTGTCCACTCGCGGGCGGGGCCAAGTGCGCAGCGGCGCGTTGGCCACCAGCAGCACGTGAAGGTCATTGAACTCGGGCGGAATAACGGCGATGATCTCGTTGTCGTCAAACGCCAAGATCTCCAACTCCACTTCGTCGAGCATGACGAAGGGCGTCAGGCCGAAATTCTCCCCATGGATGATGACCAAGTCACCATCCAATTCCACCTCAGTGATCACCAGCAGGCCGCGATAGGTTTGGGCGCTAAGCGCGGCCGTGGCGATCAAGAAGAGACAGAATAAGATTAATCCGTTCTTGAAAATGCGCCTCATGATTTACTTCCCTTTCAGATACCCTGAACAGCCTTTTGAGCCGACAGGTTCGTTATTCGGGCCAATTTTATTGTCTTTCCTACCCTTACGGTCTTCCGGGCGGAGGAACCCGCCTCGGCGTGACTTTGTCTTTTTTCTTCAGCTCTGCGGCATCGGACCGGCTCAGGCCCAGAAGGACTCGAGCCGCCCCACTGATTACGTTGTAGGTGATGGGAACGGTGAATACGGACTCGTCGTCACTTGGGGTCCTGACTTTCAGAACCAGCTTCGATTGCAGTCCTTTGGCCGTTTCATCGCCTCGGTAACGCAAGGTGTAACCGACGACCGACATAGGGTCGATTCGCCGAGGAGATTCCTCCAATTCAAACCGCTCCCGGTCATATTCCAGGGCGGTCACTTCAATGGAATCAGACAAACCGTTCCGGACATAGACAGTGGCCTTTTGGGTTCCGCTGAAAAAGTGCATTCTCACGTCCGTCGGCCGCAGGTCCAACTGACCTTTGACAGGCTCGACGGGAGTGTGCATCTGCCACAGCTTCTTGCGGGCGGCGCCCTGGTCGGCCACCATGACCCGCCATCCGTCTTCGCTCAGAACCCACTCTTCACGGACCGTCCAGTTGTAGAAGCCGTCCTGAATCAAGCGTTTGACCACGACGGTGACCGTGGCACGTCCGTCGCTTCGTTCCACGGCTTTCAAGCTCCAGGAACGAAAAGGCGGCTCGTGACGGGCCAAGTACTGGGGGTGCGTTTCAGGGGCGACAAAAGCCATAGCCTGGCTCTTTTCGCCGCGCACCAGGTGGTCCCAGTAGCCCTGGACAGCCTTCTCCAGATCACCGGACGCGGTTTGGGCCGCGAGCGGCGCCTGCACGAGTACTGTGCTGAGCAAAGTCACGATGACAAGCATTTCTCTACGTCCTCACCCTGGCCTCCCATAAGGAGGCGCCATGGGCCTAGTTATTAGGATCCATGGGTTCGTCGGGCGGATCGATCAAGGGGACTCCGGCATTGGCGTCGAAGTCGAAGAAAGTCGTCCCTACGTCAGGCTGCATGACAGTAGCCTGGGTGAAGGTCGAAAAGTCGGTAACGTTGGCTGTTCCCTGGACGCCGTCAAAGTTGGCCACGACCCAGCCATAGCCCAGAAAGTCTGTGCTGTGGTTGAAATCGATGGCGTGCTGTTCCCAGTCGGCGGCTGCCAGGATCTCGCTGAGCAGGACGCGATAGGTCATGCCCGGCTGCAGCGTGCCGTCCATGGTCAGACCGGCTCCCGGTGAATCCGGCATCGTCTCATAGGCGATCAGGTGCCCGAATTCGTCCCACAGGTAGAACTCCAAGGTGCCTTCAAGATCCGCAAAATTCGCGTCGAAGACTTCCTGGATCCCCGGAGGACCCGCCAAGGTATTGGTAAAGGAGAGGGCGGAGTCCAAACTCGCAGCAGGGACTGACGCCAGAAAGACAGCATGGATTGCACGCTGATCCGGAGTCGATGCCTGTTGAAAGAGGGTTACCGCCTCGCTTACCCCAGCCTTGCCGGTGAGGCCAGCCTGGGCCTGGGCCGGAGCCACTAACAAAACCGTCAGCGCTGCGGTCCAGAGAAGGACTATTCCTAGTTTCGTGTTCATCATTCGCTTCCTCAATGGGTACATAGCCGCCAATATCCTGTTTTCTTAAGCGAGGACTAGCACGCCCGGCGGTGGACGCACGTAGCCCGTTAGGGTACCTCTCCGCAAGTGCAGGCCACATACGGATCACATGGGAAATGTGCATCCGTTCTCCGCGAGGCCTACCGACCTTGACGCCTATAGTGTAGACGGGTGAACAAGAAATGGCAAGGTAGATTCGAAGGAGTAGGGAGTGAGTAGGCTCCCTACTCACTCTTGGCGGGAGCATTTTTCAAGCGCTGATCGCCCGCCACACGAGGATAACAGCTTGCCCGGGCGATGAGAATCAAAAGTTGACGGAAGATGGGGAGACCCGCCAGGAACGGGGGCTGGCCGGGAGTTGGAGAGGTCCTCTGCTGGCGCTGAAGAGCCGCTAGAGGTTCTGCCGGAGGTAGGTCTGCAGGTTGCTGCCGGTGCCCGCCAAATCGAGTTTTCGGCGGATGTTGCGGCGGTGGGTCTTGACCGTTTCTACGGAGACGCCGAGGTGGTCAGCGACCTCTTGGCTGGTCAGACCTTTGCGGATCATGGTGGCGACCCGAAACTCGGTCTGGGAGAGCGCTGAGCTGATGCGCAGGTCGTCGGCTCCTCCTCTGGCCAACTCGTCGATATAGTCCAACAGCGCCGCGAACTCGGCGGCAATCCCTTCCAGGCCCTCTTTGGTATCCAACCACTCGCGTACTGGACGTGTCAGGCGCCGCAGACGGCTGACGATCTGCTGTTCCGACTTCTCGCGGGCCTTCTCGATGTTGTGGGCCAAGACCGACAGGGCCGTGTTGGCATCCTGCAGCTCCTGATTGGCCTTCCTCAGTTGCTGAGTCTTGCGGAAGAGGCTCTCCCGACTCTTCCTCAACTCCCGCATCGACTGGCGGCGCTGCTTTTCGTGGCGGAGAGTGTCCAGAGCCTGATCGACCCGGTGGCGCAGAAATTCGAAGCTGAACGGCTTCTCAATGAAATCGAAGGCGCCTTTGCGCAAGACTTGGACCACGCTCTCCTTGTCGCCCATTCCCGTGACGACCAAAATCTTGCTGCGCGGGCAGTGCTCGCGGATGACCGGAATCAGCTCCAGGCCCGAAACCTCGGGCATGCAAAGGTCCAGCAACACCAGATCAAACGGATCCGAGTCGTGCAGCAGGGCCTCCAGCTTGGCAGGCTTGGTCAGGACCTGGGCTTCGAATCCCCAATTCCTCATGGTTTCCCGCAGCAGGTCGCAGATGTGCTCCTCGTCGTCCACGACAAGCACTCGCACCGGGTCTTTCTTCGAAGGTGCCGGCGGCGGCACGCGTTCGATCTCAACCTGTGCAGGCACTGGATAGTTCATCATCGTTCTCCAGCAAATCCGGAAGGGGTGGGCCCTCTAGGGCCTGATGCGCGGCAGAGCCGGCGCCCGCGGGTCGCGATAGACAAAGCGCAGCCAGGGACTGGGAGAGGGCGTCCCCTCCTCGTCCAGAGCACTGACGCGCCAGCGAAAACGGCTTCCTTCGAGACTGGAGGCGGGCTGAAACTCAAGTTTTTTAGTATTTAACGTAGAGTACTCGTCTGTTTCCTCATTGACGATTTCCAGCAGGTAGGAAACGGCACCGTGGGAGGCCTTCCAGGAGAACTCGGGCTGGTCGGTACGGATCAGGCCCTGGGGAGCCATAGCATCGGGTGCGGCCAGCGCCAAGATGCTGAAGTCGTGCCAGGAACTCCATTCGCCCGATCCTCTCGAATCGGCGGCGCTGATGCGCCAGCGATAGTTATGGCGTCGGCTGAGAGGCCCGTCGGGCCGGAATGACTCAAACCCCACATCCTGGTTTAGGACCAGTTGGGCCTGGCTGTCGTCGTAAACCTCGAGGCGGTAGGACTGCGAGCCCTCCACTGGCTGCCATTGGAACAGAGGAGCACTCTCCATGACCGATCCTCCGGGTCCCAGCACTTCAGGCGCGGGGAGAGGGTCGCCTGCCTCTGGCTCCAGGCACTGGGCGCGTTCCAGGCGCCGGTCGATGGATCCCAGACTGCAACCCGAGAATCCCTTGGCGGAAGAGTCCACAATCGGCCACATGATGAAGCCGGAAGGCGCCTCTTGGCAGCTTCCCGTGCCGTCATGGCGGGCTCCCAGGTTGTGGCCGATCTCGTGGGCCGTCAAAACGATGCGTTGAGAGGTGTTCGTGAGGTCCTGAGTGATGGCGGTGGCGTGGTTGGTGTTGCAGACGCCTCCGATGCGCGCGATGCCAACCGGACCGTTCAGATGGCGGCCGGTGAAGAGGTGCGCCAAGTCGTTGCCCGCCACATGCTCGCTGCTGCTGAATTGATCGATCAGGTCGTCGGCGTCGGTGGTGGCGCTGACACCATCTTGTTCGCGGCTGGTCCAGACCCGGGTTTCGGTGATGCGGAAACTCAAGCCTATCTCGCGCTCAAAAATAGCGTTGATTTGGTGAATGGTGCTTTGAATGCGGTTGGCTGTTCCCGAGCCGTAACGGAGATAATAGAAGCTGTCCGCGACCAGCCGGATCTCCACTTCTCTGCTGCCGCCGCCGTCAAGCGTGCGGATCTCGTCCAGCAAGCTCCTCATGGCAGGGTCTGTTCCGGCGGGGCCGTCGTCGGGGATCTCGGTTTCCAGAAGATCTTGCGAAGAATCGCCCTCCAGGCTGCTGAGAGCACACTGGGAGGCCACCCAGTCGGCACCCAAGGCGCCCAGACGGTAGGCCACCATGGGGCCAGGTCCGGCGCCGGGGAAGTAGCGGCGCGCGGGCTCCAGGAAAAAGGCGTCCTCATCGCTGAGCAGGAAGCCCTCCAGTTCCTCTCCCAGCAGGCTGAACCGCACCTGTGAGCCAGGCTCGTCCCTCAGGCGGCCGCTCAAGAAGATGGCCTCGGGAGCTTCTTGCCGCCGCGCACCGTCCGCTTCCATCCAGATGTTGCGGGCCCGGTCGGCAAAGAGTTCGGCTGGCTGCAGGACGACCTCGAAGTCGCGTCCCCAAGCTGAGAAGCGAACTTCGACGGTCTCCTGAGGCTGATCGCCCTGGTTGAGGGATCGGCGTCCTCTCAGGGGCGTCTCTTGAAAAGTCAATTGCTCGACCCACTCGAAGTCGGATGGCAGTTCTGGTGCCATCTCCTGGGCCGTTCCAACGCTCCCCAGAGCGGTTGCCAACAATGCTGTGAAAGCGACAAAGTAGCAGAGTTGAATGACCTTCTTCATGCTCCGCCTTATCGGAATCAGAGGCCGAGCAATGCCGTGATCTGGATCACACACTCGGACGGAAATCGGTGAGAGAACAGCTCCCTCGAAAATGCGATCTGCCGCTCCTGCGTGGCTGTTCTTTCGACTTGCCGGCGTCGGGGGTGCGAGGGGCGAGGGGCGGCCTCACGGCAGCGGGACGAGGGCCCGGCTTGGCCCGGCGCCGTCCGCTCTCTACAATGAATCCGACAAGGAGGAGCAGAGGTGAACAATCGACAAGGCACTCAAGAGGGACAGCGGCACGAGGGGCGTAGCGAGCGTCCCGACCGCAATCTGGCACTCGATTTGGTCCGGGTCACGGAAGCCGCGGCTCTGGCTTCGGGTCGCTGGCTGGGCAAGGGAAACAAGAAGGCGGGCGATCGGGCCGCCGTGGAGGCCATGCGGCTTTTCTTCAAGACCGTCGACGTCGACGGCCGCATCGTTATCGGGGAGGGCGAGAAGGACAAGGCCCCCATGCTTTTCAACGGCGAAGAGGTGGGCAATGGAGAGGGCCCCGAGGTGGACGTGGCTGTGGACCCTGTGGAAGGAACCAACCTCCTCGCCCTGGGACGCCCCAACGCCATTGCCGTGGTAGGTCTGTCGCCCAAGGGCACTATGTACGATCCTGGTCCCAGCTTCTACATGCAAAAGTTGGCCGTCCCCAACCAGGCCCGTGAGGTCGTCGACTTGGACGCGCCCGTCCAGGAAAACCTGAGGCGGACCGCCAAGGCTCTGGGAAAGGATATTGCCGACTTGGTGGTTTTCGTTTTGGACAAGCCCCGCCATCAAGGACTGATCCGTCGGATCCGCGAGGCCGGGGCCAGCATTCAGCTTCACACCGACGGAGACGTGGCGGGTTCCCTCATGGCCGTTGACCAGACTTCCGAAGTAGACATCATGATGGGCACCGGAGGCACTCCAGAAGGCGTGCTTTCGGCCTGCGCGATCCGCTCCACCGGCGGCGAGATGCTGGCCCGCCTCGATCCCCAGAGCGAAGAAGAGGAAGACCGTCTGCGCGAAGCGGGATGCGACCTCAAAGAGATCCTCAACGTCGACCGGCTGGTCAGCAGCGACAACACCTTCTTCGCCGCCACCGGAATCTCCGGCGGAACATTTCTGCGCGGTGTCCGCTACACGGGACTGGGCGCCTCAACCCATTCGCTGGTACTGCGCGGACGCTCGGGAACCGTCCGCTACATCGAGTCCCATCACCGCTTCGAAAAGCTGATGCAATACAGCGCCATCGACTACGATGGGCAGCGGGCAGCCCCAGACCGCCGAGCGAAACGAGGCCGATAACCCTCTTTGCAGATCCGGACTCGTGCGTGAACTTGTTCTTTGTGGTCCCAGCGGGCTTGGCGCCAATGACCAGGCGCCCCTTCCCAATTCACAGGCCGGCGGCGATGGACCGGTGCTTGGAGGCGGTGCTAAGCTTGCAGCATGCGAAAAGCTCTGATCTTTGCCTCGGCTTGGCTGTTTCTGGGCCTGACCTGCGCGGCTCAGGAGTCGCCCTATCTCCGGACCGCTCTGCAAGCCGGCGACTGGCTCAAGTCGCAACGCATCGCCAGCGAACACGGAAGCCTCTGGGTTATCGATCCCGCTGATCCCAAGCGCAGCGCCACCAACCTTTATTCCGGCAGCGCCGGGATCGTCCTCTATTTTCTGGAGCGCTACCAACTGACCGGCGAGGAGGACTCGCTCAAAATTGCCCTCAGCGGCGCCGATTATCTGATGGCGACGCTTCCCAGCCGGCCTGAGGGAGTCCAAGCCGGACTCTACACCGGCATCTCCGGTGTGGGATTCGTCCTCTTGGAAACTCACCGGGTGAGCGGCCGCGACAAATACCTGGAGGGAGCCCGCATCGTCCTCCACCTGCTGGAGGAATCGGCTCAGGAGGTGGGCCGCGGAGAGAACAAGGGAGTGCAATGGAATTCCGTCACCGACATCATCGGCGGCAGCGCCGGGACCGGTCTTTTCTTGCTCTATGCAGCCCGGAGCCTGGAATCCCCCTCGGCCCGCCGACTGGCTGAGCGGGCTGGACAACGGCTGCTGGAATCAGGGCGTCCTGCCCAGGGCGGCCTCAAGTGGCCCATGAGCGAAGACTATCCCCGCCTCATGCCCAACTTTTCTCACGGGACGGCCGGCATCGCCTACTTCCTGGCTTCGCTTTACAAAGATACGGGCCGCCAGGAATTCCTCGACGCGGCGCGCCGAGGAGCCCGCTACCTGCAAGCCATCGCCACCAAGTTCGGCGATGGAGAGGCATGCCTGATCTTTCATCACGAACCCGAAGGCGAGGAGCTTTTCTATCTGAGCTGGTGCCATGGTCCGGCGGGGACGGCCCGGCTTTTCTATCTCCTCTATCAGATCACGGGAGAACAGGAGTGGATGGACTGGGTCGACCGTCTGGCCCGCGGCATCCGGCAGAGCGGTATTCCCGAACAAGAGACACCCGGCTACTGGAACAACGTCAGCGTGTGCTGCGGGGCCGCCGGAGTGGCAGAGTTCTTTCTCAACCTTCACCAGGCCACCGGGCGCGCCCAGGACTTGTCGTTCGCCCTGCGCATGACTGACGCCCTGTTAGGAAAAGCCACGATCGAGGAGGGTCAAGCCCGTTGGGTGCAGGCCGAGCACCGCGTCCGTCCGGAACTGCTGCAGGCCCAGACGGGCTACA
>DATIPO010000367.1:0-13846 GCA_035471925.1 Acidobacteriota bacterium | reverse complement strand
CTCCTGCAGGAAGGGCTGACGCCGGCCATTCTGAGCCGGGGATACCGTTCCCAAGGGGAGAAAAGCAACCTGCTGGTGAGCGACGGGCGGGAGCTGCTGGCTTCGGTGCGCATGGCGGGCGATGAAGCCTGGATGCTGGCCCAGCAAGTTCCCCAGGCCCTCGTGGCGGTAGGGCGGCGGCGTGACCGATCGGCCCGCCTGGTTCTGGAGGCGGCGGAGGATGCCAACAACGTCGTCTTCGTTCTAGAGGACGGCTTTCAACACCTGCGCCTGAAGCGCGATCTCGATCTCCTCCTGCTGGAAGCCAGCGATCCCCTGGCAGGCGGGCGGGTGCTTCCCGCCGGACGCCTGCGTGAGCCGCTGCAAGCCGCCCGGCGCGCCGACGTCCTGATGCTGACCCGCTGCCACCTGCTCGAGGAAGCGTCCTTGAGTCAAGCCCAGTCCCGGGTCCGCCGGCTGCACCCCGAGGCGCCCATACTGCGCGTGTCGCACCGCCCCAAGGGCTGGGTTGAGATTCCCTCAGGCGAAGAACGCCCGCTGGACCGGCATCCGGGGCGGCGGGCGCTGGCACTGGCAGCCCTGGCGCGTCCTCGCCAATTCGCCGAGGACTTGCGGCGGCTTAGTCTGGAGGTGGCAGGAGAACGATTCTTCCGCGATCATCACTGGTACCGGCAGCGTGAAGTCGAGTCGTTGATCGGCATCCTCGAGCGGGGACAAGCCGACTTCATCGCCACCACTGAGAAAGACGCCGTTCGTCTAGCCGACTTAGCCCTCCCCCCCGGCAAGATCTTCGCCCTGCGCATCGAGTCCTACTGCCATGAGGAGGAGGAACTGCGCCGCCTGCTCCACAAGGCGTTGCGATGATCAGGCCTGCTGCCGACACTCAGCTTCCGAGTTTTTTTATTACACGCTTACAGCGTTCTGATCGCCAGATGGCTGTACCCAGGGTTCCGTGCTTGCGGCGCTTTCGCTTGCGGCGGACTGCACCCTGGGCTGACCTATGGCTCGCCTTCAGCGAGCCCGGACTTGGCGTGCACCGACTCTTGCCGCCTGCCCTCCGCAGCTTCAGCGAAGAAGGGGCGTGAGCCTCGCCTTCAGCGAGCCCGGACTCGCGTACGCAATAGGGTGCCGGTCTAAGGGGCAACAGGACACCAACGAGGGAAAGAGGGCAGATCGCGAAGGGCCTCGATAATGCAGCCGGTCATAGGTTCTGAGCCAGGACGTTACCTTCCCTCCAAACGACGCATAGGTTCTGCTTCGCAAAGACGATGGAGGGCAGTGCGGGACCGAGTGGGTCGTGGGCGCTTGTGAGGCGTGGTGCCGAAACTAGGTTCCGGGCTCGCAAGCGACGCATAGGTTCTCCTTCGCTACGACCATGGAGGGCAGTGAGGGACCGAGTGGGTCGTGGGCGCTTGTGAGGCGTGGGGCTGAAAGTCGATTCCGGGCTCGCTGTAGGCGAGCCATAAGCCAGCCCAGGGTCAGCCGCCGTCGAGCGCAGCGAGACGAAGGCGCCACCCTGGGTTCAGGGGTAACATTCCCTAACGCTGAAAGCGTGCAATAGCGGCGCGGGACTCCTCAAGAGCGACACCCTGCACTAGCCCCACGCATCTGAGCTTGATGGCTCATTGCTAATGCAGCCGGTCATAAGTTCTGCAGGCTGCACTAGCCCACGCATTTGAGGACCACGATGGTGCGGTCGTCTTCGAAGTCGGGGTTGGAACTTCCGTGGGTCTGGCTGTCGCAGAGCAAGGCGTCGGCGATGTCCTGGGCGTCGTGGCCGGAGAGCTCGCATAAGCGCTGCTGCAGCAACGAACCGAATTCGCGTTGCTCCTGGTCGCAGGATTCGTGGATGCCGTCGGTTGCCATCACCACCAAGTCGCCCGTTTCCAAATCGACGGACTGCTGGTCGTACTTGGTGCCGGCGAAGAGCCCCAGAGGAATGCCCGCCAGGTCCAGTTCGCGCACCCGTCCGCCACGCACCAGCAGAGGACGGGGCAGCCCCGCATTAGCCAGGGTCAGGCGGCGCTGGCCGGCATGGTAAGAAGCCAGCGTCAAGGCCAGGAAGCGGCTGTCCAGCGAGGTCCTCAACAGATGGGTGTTGACATGTCGCAGCAAATCGGCGGGGGAGCGATGGTACTGGGTGATCTGGCTGCGAAGGATGCCGATGGCCAACGATCCGTAGAGTGCCGCGGCGGTGGATTTGCCCGACACATCTCCTACGGCCACGGCCAGACTGTCGGAACGGGTGCGTTGAAAGTCGTAGAAATCGCCTCCCAGGTGACGGCAGGGACGGTAAGCGCTGCCGATCTCCAATCCCTTCAAGGAAGGCACGGAGGCAGGCAGGAGTCCCTTCTGGACCCGGCGGGCCATGCGCAAGTCGTTCTCCAGGGAACGCTCCTTGCGACTGAGCTCTTCATAGAGGCGGGCGTTTTCCAGGGCGATGGCGATCGAGGAGGCCAGCGTCCCCAGGATCTTCTCGTGACGGGCGGAAAAAGCGTCCACCCGGTGGCTCTCAAGATTCACGACCCCCACCACGCTTTCCTTGCGAACCAAAGGCGCGGAGAGCAGAGAGCGCACCTTGGGATCGAGCACAGCGCGACGGGCGCGCGGGTAACGGTGCAAATCAGAGATGCGAATGGAATGCCGCTTCTGGGCCGCCTTTCCGCAAACGCCTTGGCCCACTTTGAGAATCTTGGGAGTCTCTGAGGATTGGCCGGTCGCTCGCACGAAGCGGCGTGTGAGCTGGTTGCGGGCGGCATCGAGCAGATAGAGGCTGAAAACCTGATGGTCGATCAGGTCGCCCACCAACTCGGCTATGCGCTTGAGCAGAGGATCAGTGCCGAGGATGGAACTCAGCTCGCGTCCGATGTCGTGAAGCAGCGAGAGCGTTAAGGCCTGATCGTACTGATCGAGCGGATCGAATGCCTCCTTGGCGCCGGGACGCGGCGTCTCCGGCGAATCGCCTGGAAACGGGATCAATTGTCCTGACTTCATGATGCACTCGACTTCTCTAGACAGCGCGGTCTCAAAACGGCTGTCTCAAAACGCCCGCCGCGGTCTCTAGATGCGTACCAGCAAAGAGAAAAGCCGCGGCGGGCGCCATCTCCTTCCCTCGGTCCATATCAACGTCTGCCCAGGGCTGCTTCCCTCACCGGAAGGCAAAAATTCTGGTGAGGACGAAATAGTGATTTCGACGATGCCTCACAGCCTGCTGCGCTCGAATTCTCAACGCTCAACTCCTGCTAGAAACTGGCGCTGAAGCGTTGGAGGGAGAGGCGATGAGCTGGCGTCCCCCCCATGGACGCCAAGGAACCGATTGGGTATGCTGAGATGCTATGACTCAAAGAAGCTTTTGGGGTGCCCTTTTGACCCTGTTCCTGACGGTTCAAGCGCTGGGACAGGTGCCTCACCCGCGTGATGCATTTGGATTCGAGCCGGGGAGCGATTACAAGCTGGCCGATTACGACCAACTGGCCGATTATTACCGTCAACTGGAGGCCGCAAGTCCGCGGGTGGAGATGGTGGAGATCGGACGCTCGGTGCTGGACCGTCCGATGCTCCTGCTCTTCATTTCCAGCCAGGAGAATCTGAACCAGTTGGAGCGCTGGCGAACCATCGGCGAGAAGCTGGCCCGGGCCCGCATTCCCGCCCAAGAAGCTGAGGAGTTGGCCGAGCAGGGCAAGGCCATCATCTGGATAGACGCCGGACTGCACGCCACCGAAAGGGCTGCTGCCCAGATGGCTCCGCTGCTGGCTTATCGGGTGGCCACCGAAGAGTCGGCCGAGATGCAGCGGATCCGCGACAATGTGGTGCTGCTGCTGATGCCCATCATGAATCCCGACGGCCTGCAGATCGTGGTCGACTGGTACAAGCGGGTCCTGGGGACGCCCTACGAAACCGCCTCTCCGCCCGAGCTCTATCACCATTACGTGGGCCACGACAACAACCGCGACTGGTTCATGAACAACATGCCCGAGTCGGAGGCCGTCAACCAGGTGCTTTACCGCCAGTGGTACCCCCAGGTGGTGTACAACCACCATCAGACCGGGCCGGCCTGGGCCCGCATCTTCTTGCCGCCCTTTAAAGATCCGGTCAACCCGCGCATCCATCCCGGCGTGACGACCGGGGTCAACCTCTTCGGCAGCGCCATGGCCAACCGGTTCGCGCTCAAGCGCATGCCGGGCGTGGTTTCCGACGTCATCTACAGCATGTGGTGGAACGGCGGAATGCGGACCGTCCCTTACTTCCACAACATGATCGGACTGCTGACCGAGACCTCCCATTCCACGCCCACGCCGCGCTTTTACGATCCCGAGAAGCTTCCCTCCACCATCGCCAGCCGGCGCGGCAGCCCTGGACTGCCCACCGACGGCACGGACATCTTCTATCCCTACCCCTGGCAGGGAGGCGAGTCCCACTTCCGCGACGCGGTCGATTACATGCTGACCTCCTCGATGGCGGTTCTCGACCTGTCGTCCAACCTGCGCCGCCAGTTGCTCATGAACATCTACCGCATGGGACGCGACTCCATCTCCGCCGCCGAGGATGATTTTTATGCCTACGTGATCCCCTCCGATCAATGGGACCCTGCCGAGGCGGCGGCTCTGGTGGACGTCCTGAGCAAAGGCGGGATCGAGATCGAGCTTGCCACCGCCGAATTCGAAGCCGGCGGACGCAGCTTCGGGGCCGGCTCCTTCGTCATCCCCGCGGGTCAGGCCTTCCGCCCTTACCTGCTCGATCTGATGGAGAAGCAGACCTATCCCGACCGCCGCCGCACTCCCGGGGGACCTCCCGACCCGCCCTATGATCTGGCGGGCTGGACGCTTCCCATGCAAATGGGCGTGGAAACGGTGCGTGTGGAGGAGGCTTTTGAGGCCCAGACCCAGCCTTTGGACGGTCCGGCGCCCGTCCCCGGCGGGAGCCTTGATGAAGCCGGGGCAGAGGGCTACTTCCTCTCGGCCCGCAGCAATGCCTCAGTCCGGGTTGTCAACCAACTGCTCCAAGCCGGCCATCAGGTTTCCTGGATCGACGCCGAGTCCGACGAAGAGGATGGGTACTACGTTGCCGCTCCCCCGCAGACGAACGGAATGCTGGAAGAGATGGCCCGCGACTGGGGACTCGAATTGCGCGCCGCGAGGCGTCCGGAAGGGGCCCTGGACCTCAAGCGCGCCCGAATCGGCCTCTACAAGTCGCACGTAGCCAACATGGACGAAGGCTGGACGCGTTGGTTGCTGGAAGACTATGCCTTCGACTTGGTCACGCTGCGGGACGACGACATCCGCCAGCGCGACCTGTCTGATCTGGACGCCATCCTGCTGCCTGATCAATCTCCCGAACGCATCCTCAACGGCCACCGCCCCGGCTTCATGCCCGAAGAATACGTGGGCGGGATTGGACTGGGCGGGGCCCTGGCGCTGAAGCAATACGTCGAAGGCGGCGGACGTCTGGTGACCCTCGACTCGGCTTCCGACTTCGCCATTCAGCAATTCGGGCTTCCCCTGCGCAATGCCGTCGATGGCTTGCCGGCCCAACGCTTCTTCATCCCCGGTTCGCTGGTGCGCCTGACCGTCAACACCGGCCACACCCTGGGACGCGGCATGCAGAAGGAGGCGGCAGCGTCCTTCGTGCGCAGCCGGGCGTTCGAGATCATCGAGCCCGACCGCCGGGGCGAAGGGGGTGTGGAAGACACCAAGAAGGCACCCGCCCCTCCCGTCGAAGTCGCGGCCCGTTACGCCCATGAGGACATCCTGCTCAGCGGCTGGGCCCTGGGCGAAGAGCGCTATCTGGCCGGACGGCCGGCCGTGGTGGAGGTGGAAGTGGGTCAAGGCGACGTGGTCCTGTTCGCCTTCCGTCCCCAGTTCCGCGGCCAGCCCCGGGCCACCTACAAGCTGCTCTTCAACGCCCTGATGTCCCCGGCCGCCCAGTGATGGGGCTCAAGCCAAGGCAAGTAACGCTATTCCACGCTTTCAGCGTTCGGTCATGGTGACGGAGCAAACCCAGGGTTCCGCCCTGTCTCGCTTCGCTCGCCGGGCTCACCCTGGGCTGACATATGGCTCGCCTACAGCGAGCCCGGACTGCATCTGTCCCAGGGCCTGCGTTGAAGCTCCAGTCGGAAATCAGCCGGCGTCGAGCGCAGCGAGCCAAGCGCCACCACGTGTCGAGAATCCCGGCGGCCCGCTTGCGGCCGGCCACCCGGAGCAAGCGGCACCACGCGTCGAGAATCCCCGGCGGCCCGCAACTTGCGGCTGGCCACGCGGAGCAAGCGCCACCACGTGCCGGGAATCCCCCCGAAGGCTGCAATCATGTAATAGCGTTGGGGGCCGCCTAAGATTTGACCGGCAGGGCTCGCTGCTATTCCTCGCGCAGGGCACCGGCGGGGTCGATTTGAAGTGCGCGGCGGGCGGGGACCAGGATGGCCAACAGGGCCGTCAACAGCAGGACGGCGGCGGCTCCCGCCAAAAGCAGCGGATCCTGAGGCGACACGCCGTAGAGTTGCACCGTCAACATACCGGCCAGCATCCAGGCTCCTGCCAGCCCCAGCACAAGGCCCGCCAGCACGGGACGCAGGCCGCCGCCCACGATGTTGCGAAGGACCCGTCCCCGCTGAGCGCCCAGGGCCACGCGCACGCCGATCTCATGGGTGCGCCGGGAAACCCCGTAGGAGACCACGCCGTAGATCCCGCTGGCGCCCAAGGCCAGGGCCAGCACTCCGAAAGCGCCCAGCAATTGTGCCAGCAGGCGCTGCAGGAGCAGCGAGTCCTCCACGACTTGAGTCAGCGATGCAACCCGCGTGATGGGGACGTCGGGCTCCACGCTCCAGATGCTCTGGCGGACTGCCGCGGCCCATTGCCGGGGGGGACCTTCGGTCTTGGCGAAGAGGCACATGGTGTGGCGGGGCGACTGGCTGTAAGGCGTGTAGAGGCGCGGCCAGATGTGCGTCCCCAGCCCCTGGTAAGGCACGTCGCCCACCACGCCTACGATGGCCATCTCGACTTGACCGCCGCCGCGGCTGACCGAGACGGTTTTGCCCAGCGGACTCTCGCCGGGCCAGTACTCGCGGGCCAGGGCACGGTTGACGACCACCACCTGGGCACCCTCGGGAACGTCCTGGGGCTGGAAGAGCCGTCCTTCCACAAGCGGAATGCCCAGGGTGCCGAAATAGCCTGCATCGACGGTCATGATGTTGACGGGAAAACCGCGTCCATTGGGCGACTGGTGTCCCTCAGCCTGCATCAGGGTGAACCAGGGACCGTCGCGCAGCGGAACGTGCTGGGCCATTCCCAAGGACTCGATGCCGGGCAACGCTTCGACTTCTTCCCGGATCCGCCGATAGTATGCCTGCACGGCGGCATCATCAGCCGTAACATTGCCGGTAGGGCTGAGGCGCAGGGTCAGCACTCTCTGAGGATCGAATCCGGGCTGTACGCGGCTGACCTTGTAGAAGCTCTCCAACACCAACCCGGCGCCGGCGGTCAAGAGCAGGGCCAAGGCGACTTCAGCCGTCACCAGGACCTTGCGCAGCCGCCCGCCGCCCGAGGAATAGCCGCGCCGCCCGGCCTGGAGGTGGTCCAATTGAGTCCGCGAGAAACGCCAGGCCGGGAGCAGTCCGAAGAGCAGTCCGCAGAGCAGGGCGATGCCCAAGGAGGCCAGCAATACTCCGAGGTTCAAACCGGGGTCGATCCATGGAGGCGTCTCCTGGGGCAGCCGCACGGTGGCCATGATGACCGCCGCCACACCGATGCCTGCCGCTCCTCCTACCAGGGCCAGCAGCAGGCTCTCGCTGAGCAATTGGCGCAGCAGCCGCCTGCGGGCCGCGCCCAAGGCCGTGCGCAGGGCCAGTTCGCGTCCGCGGGCCGAGCCTGAGGCCAGTTGCAGATTGGTCAAGTTGACGCACACGATCAGCAGCACCAGCAGGACCGCCATCTGCACCAGCAGGACGGGTCTGCGCTGATCGGAGGCCACGATGTCGGCAATGGGCACGGCATTGGCTTGGCGTCCGTACTCTTCGGAGTGAAGGTCGGGACGCTGCTGGGCCCGCCGCACTGCCAGGGCCCGCATCCTCTGAGAAATCCCGCCCAGTTCCGCCCCAGGACGCAGTCGAGCCAGCAGCTTGAGATGATAGAGCCCCTCATAAGAACTGCTGGAGGAATCGACGTCCAGGGGCAGCCACACGTCAGCCTGCATGGGCACGCTGTGAAATCCCGGCGGCATCACACCCACCACGGTGTAGGCCTCGCCGTCAAGCTGAAGAGTCGAGCCCAGGGCGGCAGGATCGCCTCCCAGCAGCGAGGTCCACAAGCCGTGGCTGATGACGGCCGACTGCTCCTGTCCGGGACGCAATGCGTTCCCTCGAGCCGCGTCCACGCCCGCCACCTGGAAGAAATTCCCGCTCACCCGCGCACCCTCCAGGCGGGCCGGTGTGTTCAAGCCGGTCAGAGTGAGGGTGTCGCCGTGGATGGCGGCCGTTTCAGCCACATCTTCCAGCCCCTGCCGGTAGTACTCGAACTCAGAGGCGGAAAACCAGTTGTCGGGCCACAGCGCCGCCAGACGGGACGCCTCGTGATAAGGGGTCGGCTTGAGAAAGATCTCATGCACCAGCGAGAAAATGGCCGTGTTGGCTCCGATCCCCAAAGCCAAGGTGAAAATGATGATGGCGCTGTGCAGCGGACGGCGGACCAGCTTGCGGACACCATATCGGAAATCCTGAAAAAAAGTCGACATGCCGGCGGCTCCTTCGAATGGGCGGCTCCCTGGCAAGGGATGGTGCGGCTGGGTGCGGGCAGGGCGTTGCCGGCGTCCGGAAGACTTGCGGCTTCGATGGGGCCAGAGTGAGTCCAGGCGGCAGGCAGCAGCATTGAAGAGCAGGTCGCCCAACGTCCTCAGCCGCAGCGAAAGCAGGCTGGGACCTCCGCGGCTTACGCTTTCCTCTTCCATATCGCGGTAGAGGCGCAGCATGGAGTCGCGGTGGCGGCGCCGGAAGTCGGCCGGATAGAGACTCAGAAGGATCCGCATCAGCCAGGCGAACAGCCTCCTCATCCGCCCCCCTCGCCCCGCAGCAGGCGGCGGGCGGCGGCAGCCTGCTCGCTGAGGCGCTGGGCCTCGGCTTCGGCCACCTCACGGCCCCTCTCGGTGAGCCTGTAGTAGCGGCGGCGTTCGTCCGGCGAGACGTCCTCGGGGGCCTCCTCCAGCTCTTTGATCCAATCTTGCTCCAGCAAACGGTTGAGGGCCCGGTAGAGCGTCCCCGGATGGAGCGTAAGAGCCCCTTGGCTGCGCTCCCGGACATCGCTCATGACGGCGTATCCGTGACGAGCTTCCCCCGCCAGCGAGAGCAGTATCTCGAAGGCCACGGGCGTCAGCGGGAGCTCCCCGCGGAGATCTTTCAAGTTGGGTTTCTTCAATCTCATGCCTCGGCTTTCCAGCCCTTATTTATTCGCCTAGAGAATATACGCCTTAAGCGAATAGATGTCAACCCTCTTGCCCGTCGCCGACGGTTCCGTCCTACTGAGCCGTCCAGGGCAGCGGTTTTGTGGCAGAATAAAGGACATTATGATTCAACCTAATCGCCTCCTGAAATTGTATATTCTAGCGGCATGCATGGGCGGGTTGGTGGCACAGCCCGCCTCCGAGCGGCGCCAGGAGCGGGTCAACCCAGGCGAAATCGTGCTTCAGTTCACGGCCAACGAAAAGGCTCTTTCCGAGGCCTTCCGCCAGTACACCTATACTCAGGAAGCCCGCTTTCAGATCCTGCGCCGAGACGGTACCGCCTACCAGGAGCGCCACATCGTGGCTGAAGTCGGCTTCAACGAGGAGGGCCAACGCGAGTTGAAGACGATCAGCGACAAGGGCGGACTGACCTTCTTGCAGCTCACCCAGCGCGACCTCGACTATGTCCTCGATTTGGATCCCTTCGAGCTGACCAGCGACAAGTTGGATTATTACAGAGTGGCCTACAAGGGCCAGGAGCAGGTCGACGAACTCGACACTTATGTCTTCGAAGTCCGCCCTCGCCGCATGGATGCCGGCCAGAGATATTTCGAGGGACGGATCTGGGTGGACCAGGAAAGCCTCTACGTGGTCAAGACGAAGGGAAAGCCGGTCTTTCCCGAAGCGGGAGACGAGAAGTTTCCCGAGTATGAGACCCTGCGCCAACAGATCGACGGCCACTGGTTCCCGGTCTGGTCGCGTGCCAACCAAATCCTTTTCTTCACGGCTAACTCGGTCCATCTCAACGTGCTGACGACGCGTGAAGACTTCCAAAAGCATGAGCCTGAGGCCCCTTCGGGCGAGGACGAGACGAAACGGACCGCCCCACAACCCAACCAAGAGCCTCCCCCCAATCGGAGGTGAAGGTCTCAGGATACCCACGACGCGCTACAGGCGAGCCGGAGGCCAGCCCGGCGACTTGTGTCCAGGGTCACGTCCGGGCTCGCTGAAAGCGAGCCATAAGTTAGCCCAGCCGCTGTCGAGCGAAGCGAGACAAAGGCGCCACCCTGGGTCAAGCGAGTCCGATTCCCGAACGCTGAAAGCGTGCAATAGCGTTAGTTAGGGAGCCGGCACAATGCTCTCGACGTGCTGGATGAGGGTTCGGTCGTAGCGGGGAGCCACCTGGGTCCAATCGAAGCGGCGCAGAGAGGACGCCAAAGCGGCGGCTTTTCGGGCGGCTCGGTTGGGATGGTCGAGGACCCAGTTGAGGCGGCGGTCCAGCTCTTGTGAATCGCGGTAAAGGCAGTCGTCGTGGAATCTCCGGGGCAGCAGTTCGGGATAACTGAGGCGGTGGGGCAGGACGGGGAAGGCACCGTGTCCGGCGGCCTCCAGGACGCTGATGCCGAAGAATTCATGGATGGCGGTTGAGAGCACGACCGCCGACTCGTCAAGGATGCGCCGATAGCGGCGGCGGTCGGCGAATCCCTGGTGGATGATGCGTCCGGCCAGACGCTGGCTGGCCTCTTCAAACTCGGCGGGCTTGCGGGCGAAGCGCTCTCCGCACAGGGCCAGGCGGAAATCGCGTCCCGAGTCGGCCAGCCGGTAGAGAGCTTGAAAGAAGGCCTCGGGATTCTTGTCGTATTCCCATCTCTGATTCCACACGATGAGGGGCGGACGCGGCTTGCTGGCGGGCGGATCGGGGGGCACATCGAGCCCCACCGGCAGCACACGGCTTCGCTGCTTGAGGACCTCGACCCGCCCCGATTCGCGATGTTCCGGAAAGTGGCGCAGAAAGCGCGGCAGGGCCTGGAAGAAAGAGCGCCGGTGAAAGTCGGAGTTGAACCACACGGCGTCGGCGCTCAGCATGGAGGCCAGGTTGACGAAGGCATAATGCTGGTCGCGCTCTCCCAACTGCCGCCGCATGGGCCCGGTCGCGGGATCCTGGGGAAGCGGATAGGTGAGCTGGTTCTCATGCATGTAGAGGACGCAGGGGAGGTCGCCCAACTCGCGCCGCCGCAGCGCCAGGAAGGTGCTCAGATCCAGCATGTCCGTGGCCAGCAGGACATCGAAAGGACCGGCGGGACAGCGGCGGGCCAGAGTCAGCGCCCCTCCGTGCATGCGCCACTTCCAGTAGCGGGCCGGCAGGGTCAGCAGTTCGATTTCATGGGCCGAGGAGCGCTGATAGCCTTCTGCCCAGGACTGATGGCTGCCCCCGTGGTAGGGCGAGACCAGCAGAATCCGCAAGGGACGATCGGTCATGAGGCGGACCGCTACTTGACCAAGCCCAGAAACTTCTCGTTGTTGGGCGTCTGCTCGATTTTCTTGCGCAGCAACTGAAGGGCTTCTTCAGCGCTGGTTTCGGCCAGGGCTCTGCGCAGCAAGTCGACTTTGCGCTGATGCTCTGGAGAGCGCAGCTTCTCCTCCCGCCGGGTGCCGGAAAGATGGATGTCGATGGCGGGCCAGATGCGCTTGTCGGCCAATCCGCGATGGAGGTAGAGCTCCATGTTGCCGGTGCCCTTGAACTCCTCGAAGATGACATCGTCCATGCGCGAGCCAGTGTCGATCAGGGCGGTAGCGATGATGGTGATGCTGCCGCCTTCCTCCAGCTTGCGGGCTGCGCCGAAAAACTCGCGCGGCTTGATCATGGTGTTGGCATCGAGTCCCCCTGAAAGGGTGCGTCCCGACCCCCTGTTTTCGGTGTTGAAGGCCCGGGCCACGCGGGTCAGGCTGTCCAGCAGGATGACTACGTCCTGGCTGGCTTCGACCATGCGGCGGGCCCGTTCCAGCACCATCTCCACGATCTTGACGTGGCGCTTGGGAGAGTGGTCGTTGGAGGAGTGAATGACCTCGGCGGGGGTGTTGCGCTTCATCTCGGTGACCTCCTCGGGACGCTCGTCGACCAGCATCATGATGAGGTGCACTTCGGGATGAGCCGCGTGGATGGAGTTGGCCAGCTTCTGCAAGAGGATGGTCTTGCCGGTGCGCGGAGGCGCCACGATCAGTCCCCGCTGGCCCTTTCCGATGGGCGCCACCAAGTCGAGGATGCGCATGCTGACGTCGCCGCTCTTGTCGATTTCCAGCCGTTCGAAGGGATTGACGCTGGTCAGGCGGTTGAAGGCGGGACGCTTGGCAAAGGCCTCGGGCTCCATGCCTTCCACTTTCTCCACGGCCTGGAGTTGCAGCTTGCCTTTGCGCTTGCCCGCTTTGCCCTCCACGTAGCAGCCTGACTGAAGGTTGTCGTGGCGCACCACGTGGGGCGGAACGAAGATGTCCTCTTGGTCGGCCTGGAAATTGTTTTCCGGGTCCCGGACGAAGCCGAAGCCGTCGGGAAGGACCTCAAGGATGCCCTCGACGGGCTGGTTGGCGGGGCTGTTGCCCCCTTGCTGGCGTCCGCCCCGTTTACCCGATCCGCCTCCTGAAGGCCGTCCCCGCCGTTGCTTGGGGCGACCTTGCTTGGATTGGGACTTCTTCTGGCTCTTGGGCTTCTGACGGCGGCGGTAGGGCTTCTTGCCGCCCTTGTTGCTGCGGCTTTTTCCCGCGGACTTTTGCGAATTGTTCACCGTAAAGCTTCTCCACGAGGAGTCAATCTCTCGAAATCCAAGGAGCGCATGAGAAGTAGACGCAGGTTTGCGACGGTCACCGTGATCTCTTGGTCCGAGAAATGGCTTGGCAACTCTTCCTTCACCCCAGGCGCCTCGAAGAGGAGAGTTGCGGATCGAGATTCTGTCGCCGTCCGGGAGCCGTCGGCGGCTCAAGCGGAGGCGATGAAAGCGGGGGCCGATCAAAGGGGCTGGACTTCAGCCGGGTCGGTCCCGCGGCGACGCTGGCCGCCGCAATGACCGCTTTCGTCCGAGACGCGCGATTAAACGCCCTATAGCATGTTGCAAGAGCATCGCTTCTGTCAAACAAAAAGCGAATTTGAGCCGCCCGGCGGACCGCGCCGCGCATTCTCCATTGCCAGATGGAATGCAATTCAGCTAAACTGCTATTGCTATGAAAAATCCCCTCGGAAGGATCGGCGTGGCGACCGTCCTGCTCAGCCTGCCGCTTTTGGCAGGCTACAAGATCAAACCGCTGGACCCCAAGCCGGCGGTTGAATACGCCTCTCACCAAGACTTTCAGAACGTCGTCATCGGTGCCCAAGCGGCGGTCACCGAAGAAGGCGTCTTGTCCCTCTTCGACTCCAAGAAGATTCACAAGAAAGGCGTCATGCCGGTAGTGGTGGTGGTGGAGAACAACAACGACTTTCCCATCCGGGTCGACGCCGATTCCATTTTCCTGGTGCTCAGCGACGGCACCAATCTGCGTTCCATGCCCTTCGGAGAAGCCTTTCTGCAATCGGTCCTGAAGAAGGACTTGAGCCGCTATTCGACCGATCAGCGGGTCATGATCACCGACTTGGCACGACGCAACCGGGAGATGT
>DATIPO010000366.1:0-17962 GCA_035471925.1 Acidobacteriota bacterium | reverse complement strand
CCCGCTTTTCCAGGCCTCTGAAAGGGACTGGAGCCGGGCCCTGGACGTCAACGTCCGCAGCATGTTCCGCCTGTGCAGGGGCCTGGTGCCTTTGATGCTTGAAAAAGGCGGCGGCAGCATCATCAATACGGCTTCCGTGGCTGGCCCCTTCGGGCTGGCACAGCGGGGAGTCTATTCCGTTTCCAAAGCCGCCGTGGTCGGACTGACCAAGAGTCTGGCTGCCGATCTGATCGACAAGGGCATCCGCGTGAACTGCATCTGTCCGGGCACCGTCGACACCCCCTCCTTGCGGCAACGCATTGCCCAATCAGCCAACCCAGAAGAGGCTCGGGCCGCCTTTCTGGCCCGCCAACCCATGGGCCGATTGGGCCAGCCCCGGGAGATCGCCGCCTTGGCCCTCTACCTGGCCGAGGACGCCTCAGCCTACATGACCGGCCAAGCCTTGGTCATCGATGGAGGCATGACCTTATGAACACCCCGGCTCAACACTTCAACCGTCTCCGGCCCTCCGACCCAGCCGGGGAACAAGGAGCGAATCGAACATGAAATGGGCGCGCTTTCGACACAACGGTTCGGCCAGCTTCGGCTTGCTTCAGGATGACGGTCTCTATCCCGTGGCCCTGGACTGGCCGGACATTCTACAGGGGCGTGACCCACACCTGGGCGACCGCCTCGATTTGGCTCAAGTCGAGCTTCTGGCCCCTGTATCCCGGCCGGGGAAAATCGTAGCGATCGGGCTCAATTACCGTGATCATTGCCGGGAGCAGGACATCGACGTGCCCGAACGTCCCTTGATCTTCACCAAGTTCACCACCTCGGTCATTGGACCGGGGCAGGCGGTGTGCTGGTCGGAAGAGCAAAGCCAACAGGTGGATTTTGAGGCCGAATTGGCTGTCGTTATCGGACGCGAGGCTCGTAACGTCGCCTCCAACCAGGCCTTGGACCACGTATTCGGCTACACCGCAGCCAACGATGTCAGCGCTCGCGATCTGCAGTTCTCGGACGGCCAATGGGTGCGGGGCAAGAGCCTCGACACCTTCTGTCCGCTGGGACCGGTCCTGGTCAGCGCGGACGAGATCCCATCGCCTCAGCAGCTCGCCATCCGCTGCCGTGTCAACGGCCAGACCTTGCAGGACAGTTCGACCTCCGAGATGGTCTTCTCGGTGGCTGAGCTTGTGGCCTTCTGTTCGCGATGGTTCACTCTGCAAGCTGGCGATCTCATCCTCACCGGAACCCCTCACGGCGTGGGCGTTTTCCGGGATCCGCCCATCTTCCTGGGAGACGGGGACCGGGTGGAAGTGGAAATCGAGAGCATCGGGTGTCTGGAGAACGTCTGCCGCGTCGGTTAAACAGGGGGCCGCGGAGGCGGGGTGCCTCCGCGGTTTAGGGTGGTTCGGTTTAGCGTCCGGTAAGGACGTGGACGACTGGGTTGACGCAGTCGAAAACGTTGGTGTAGCTGACGCGGTAAGCAGCCGCGCCCACCGGGATGGAGCCCGGTGCGTTGGTAGTGCGGGTGTCCCAGAGCTGATTGAGGGGACCGCCGTCGCTGCCGTTCCAATCCGAGTCATTCCCCACCGATCCAGGCCCCTGGATCTGAAGGGCGTTGATGCTGGTGTTTTCCCTGGAAGTTGCGAAAGTAGGCGAAACGCTGCCGCCCACTTGTCCGTCTCCGCCGATGCGGGTGTGGCGCAGCAAGGCATTGCCGGGCAGCGCTGGGGCCAGGGCGTGGGTCAGGAAGAGGTTGTTGGAGGTGAACAGCCACGGTCCCTCATGGATGTAGACTCGCGAGGTGGCCGGTACGCTCTGGTCGGCATAGATGACCACCAGGCTAGCGCCTTGGGCCATGGGCAGGCGGGTATCGGCCGGCACCCAGGGATCGTGTCCGTCGATCACCGCACTGGAGAGTCCATCGACCTGATAGTCGCCGTCGATGGCGCCCGGCAAGTATCGCAGGACGTCTGCGCGATAGGCCGCGAAAATGCCCGCTCCGTTCCAGCAGGGCTGGCCGGCGGTTCCGATCAGCGATCCCGTGACGGGATGGCCTTCGAAGTTGATGGTGTCGGTGGCAGGCACCGAGAGCTGAGACACGATCTCACCCCAGTAGAGAATGGCCCGCACAGCTACGGCCGTTGCTGGCGCCCCACGCAGGCGGATGGTTCCATGCCCCGCGTTGCGCGCTCCCGTGCCGCTGGCCACGTGATCAAGACCGCCGGGAAGGGGGACGCAGTGACGCGGCTCGAGGCCGTCCTCAATGCGGACCCTCTCCAACTCCTCGGCCTCGGCTTGGTCAAGCGTCTGGCTGACCTCGGTACTGAGATCGACGTCTGGAGCCGGTTCGGTGGCCTCGAAGAGGGGCGGCATGCCGCCGCCTCCTTCACGCTCCTCGATCACGACTTGGCCCAATAGAGGCCAGGTGATCAGGGTGATCAGTGCAAGGGTCCAAAGCAGACCCGAGAAAAGTCCCTTTCGGTTCATTAGAGTTCCTCCTAGGTTAGGTGGTTGGCTAAAAGCTATGTTCGATTGTCTTTTGTGCTTTGCCTATGAGTATGGCGACAATGATTACAGACTCCAGACATAAAAGTCAAATGAAATTTCAGTTAAAGCAATACACTTGACACAATGTAAATCCCCTCGCGGCTCCGCGTCATCAACACACCGTAAGAGGGCATTTGTCGAGGCGGATCGTCCTCGGATGTTCAGGTCAGTGATTCGGGATAGAATGATGCAGATGGGCAGTCCCGTTTTGAGCGCGGTGCGGAGGGTGTTGCTGGGATCGGTGTTCCTGGCTGCCGGGATGCTCACGTTTGGCAGTTCCGCGGGGCCGCACCTGGGCTTCGGCTTGCAGGCATTACAGTCCGGATTCTTGGACCAGCAGCAGCGTCTGGCTGAGGAGCGGTGGCTGTTGGAGCGTCTGGATCATCCCCGTCCTGATTTGGGGGCCTTTCAAGGGATCGGCGAATTGAAGTCGTTTTCGGGCGGCAGCGAGCTGCGGCGTCCGCGGCTTGAGGCGATGAAGGCCCGCCTGGCTCAGGTCGAGTCGCCGATTCCGCTGGAATTGACGGCCGCCGAGGTCAATTTGCTGCGCCTGCTGCTGGTCAGCAGACCCCAGGTCAGCGCCCGCTTGCTGGCCGTCCAGGAGCTTTACCGTCCCCAGGTCGAAGAAGCTGTGAAAGAGCAGGATCTGCCTGAGGTCTTGGGCTTCCTGCCCTGGGCGGCCTCGGCTTGGAATCCGGCCTTCGCGGCGGCCGACGGACGCGCCGGACTGTGGGCCTTGGACGCTCCCACCGCCCGCCTTTACGGTCTGCGGGTCGATCACCGGGTGGACCAACGCCGCCACCTGCTCCTTTCTTCGCGGGCTGCGGCTCAGCGCCTGCACGACCTGCACCAGCGTTTCGAGGACTGGCGGCTGACCTTGGCCGCCTTTGCCGACGGGCCGGCGGCGGTTGAGACGGCGCTGCTCAAGGCGGGAGAGGGTGCCGCTTTCGAAAAGGTGCGCAGGCATCTGCCGACGGCAGGACGTTCCTTGATTGCCGCCTTTACCGGAGGCGCTTACCTCTCGCTTTTCGCCCAGGACGAGGACCTGTCTCCTGCCCGGATGGGCCTGCCCGAGGCCATGGACTGGGTGGACTTGCAACAAGAAGCCGACCTTGAGGCCTTGGCGCGGTCGCTGGAACTCTCGCCTCAGCTCCTCAGAGCCTGGAATCCGCACGTCATGGGCGACCGCCTGGTGCCGGACGGCGGGAACGAGCTGTGGCTGGACGCCCGAGTGACCGAGAGCGCCTACAGGCAGATGGCGCAGATGCCCGCCTTGAGGCCTCAGCCTCCCTCTTCGCCGCCCCCGGTGGCGAGGCTCTCTCAGGCCTTGGCTTATGACGATCTGGAAACCACAACCCTTTACGTCGTGCGCCGCGGCGACAGCTTGGGACGCATCGCCAACCTCTACGACGTCGGAGTGAGCGAGTTGCGGGCTTGGAACGGTCTGCGCGGAAACCTCATTCATCCCGGTCAGGAATTGCTGGTGCGCGCCCCGGCTCCGCCTCAGAGGGCTTGGAGTCAGGCGGCGCCGGACGCTTCGGATTCGCTGCTCCATCAGGTACGCAGGGGCGACACCCTGAGCACCATCGCCCGTCACTACAGGGTCAGTGTCGGTCAACTGCAACGTTGGAACGGCTTGGACGGCACCCTCATCTATGCCGGCCAGAGTCTGCGGGTCTCTGCCCCGGGACAGGGCTGGACGCAGGAGCCGGCAGGGAGCGCGGCTGCCACGCAATCGGGCCTCGGTTCCTCTGCCCGGAGCCCTTCGCAGAGATCTTCCCGGTCGGATTTCTATACCGTGAGGTCAGGCGACACGCTGTGGGCCATCGCCCAGCGGACGGGACTCTCCGTGCGGCGTCTGGAGCGCCTCAATCCTCAGGTGCGGCCCCGCGACCTGCGTCCGGGCATGCGGCTTCGCTTGCAGGAAGCGTCGCCAGACTGAGAACGCTCGAACTTTTACCCTGCGCCGGGGTCTGACATTTCCAGGTACACTAAGAGAAGGGAAGCGAGGAGATCAGTCCTTTGAGCAGGAGACAGAACAGTAACGACCCGGTTGAGGAAGTTCGGGCCTCCGACCGGTCCGAGGACGCTTCCCACCCGGTGCGTCCTTTGCGGGTGTTCGCGGTCCTGGCGCTGACGGGGGGACTGTTGCTGGCCTTTATCGCCGCCGTCCCTTCGGGACACCTGCAAGTTACAGAGTCGTTGGCGCTCAACTTCATCTCGGTGGAGCAACTGCAAGGAGGCGGTCAACCCGAATACGCCGACATCGGACACATCCTGGCAGCTCATTCCCAGCAAGTCGAGGTGGAATCGCAAGAAGGCTCCCCGTCCAGGGATGCTGGGGACGCCCCGGTTCCCGAGCCAGTGATCGCCCGTCCCCGCCCCTCGCGGGTGGCAGGCAAGGATGCCGACGAAATCGCACAGATTCTGCGCCGCATTGAGAATCCTCAAGCCTTGCGACCTTTCTTTCAAGCGCTGGCCGAGCACAGCGACGAGGAAGTCGTGCGCGTGGTGCACTACGGCGATTCCCAGATTGAGGGCGACCGCATCAGCGACTTCCTGCGCCAGCGGCTGCAGCAGCGCTATGGCGGTTGCGGAGTCGGTTTGGTTCCCATCTTCGATCCCATGCCGGTTCGCGTGTCGGTTTTCCAGGAGGCTTCAGGCGACTGGCACTACTACGTACCCTATGGACGGCTGGACGAGTCCATCCCCCACGACCGTTTCGGCATCATGGGCGCCATCTACCGCTACCAGCCTTATCCGCCGGTGGAACCCGCCGGCTCCGATGCGACCCCGCTAGAGGCTCTGAGCCTGGAGCCAGCGGCTCCTTCGGCCACCGCCTCCACGCGTCCCGAGCGAACGCCTGGGCCGCAGTCCGCGAGGGTGAAAGAGCATGAAACGGGACGGGGGTCCTCGCCCGCCCGGCCTGCCCACCAGCCAGGACCCGCGCCCGCCAAAGAGGACGCGGATGCCCAGCCATCGGCACCTGCCATCGACTCCCAGGCCTGGGTGAAGGTCAAGCGCTCCAAACTGGCCTTGCCGACGGCCCGCCGCTTCGAGGTGGTGCGCCTGCTGGTCGGAGACATCGAAGAGCCCGTCCCCGTGGTGTGGGAGGCGGACGGCGAGACCCGCCAGGAGCGGCTGGAGCGTTCCCACGCCTTTCGCGTCTATGGCCACCGCTTCAAGGAGCCGGTGGCGGACTTTTCGCTGCATTTCCTCTCCGGACCCAGCCCCGACCTCTACGGCATGGCTTTGGATTGTCCCAACGGCGTGGCGGTTGACAACGTCCCGCTTCGCGGGGCCTCGGGGATCTTCGTCCACCGCTGGAGTCAGCAAGCCATCCGCCGCCAGATGGAGCAGCTCAACGTCGGCCTTATCATTTGGCAGTTCGGCGTCAATGTCGTTCCCTATCTGGAGGACAATTACGAGTTTTACCGCCGCAACCTCAAGCGCAGCCTGGAACTGCTCAAGCAGGCCTATCCCGAGGCCTCCATCCTGGTGGTGGGCATCTCCGACATGTCGCACAAGGACGAGGCCGGCTACTACCGCACCCGCGCCAACGTGGAGGGCATCCGCGACGCTCAGCGCAGGGCCGCCTTAGACACGGGAGTCGCATTTTGGGACCTTCACGAAGCCATGGGCGGACGCAATTCCATGCCCTCCTGGGTCAAGGAAAACCTGGCTACGCCCGACTACACTCATTTCAGTCCGCAGGGAGCGCGGATCGTCGCACGCATGCTCTACAATGCCCTACGCGCAAGCCAAGAAGAGGTCTTTCCCGAGGACACGCCCCATGACAAGGATCCCATCGGAGCCGACAAGTCCCGCAGCGCGGATTAGGGCCTGTCAGTTCTTACTCGACCTTTTCGGGGGTGTTTCGAGACGGGAGGCTCAACACAGGGTTTCGCTTCGCCGCTGTGCGGGGCCTCTGTGCGCCGAGCTGACATATGGCTCCCTTTCAAGGAACTCGGACGCGACCTTCGACACGATTGTCGGGCTGGTGGGCTTTTCATCGATAGCGAGACGGGCGTTGCTCATTGTGTTGCTGGCTGTTTCGTTCCAGACGGCACAAGTCGCGGGCCAGCCGACGCCTGACTTCGTCAAAGATGGGCGCAACGTCATCCTCTATCCCGACGGAAAGAGCGCTCCTCTGGAGCATTTCTTCAGCCAGCTTGACCAGCTTTTTCTCAAAGGGGACGGTCAGGTCACGGTGGTTCATCTGGGAGATTCCCACATCCAGGCCGACTATTTTTCAGGACGCCTGCGGGCCCACCTGCAGCGCTTCACCTCGGCTCCGGCGGGACGTGGCTGGATCTTTCCCTTCCGCGTGGCCCGCACTAACGGACCTGAAGACTACTCCGTCCGCTATCGAGGACGCTGGACTCGTTGCCGCAACGTCGAGAAGGAGGCGGTCTGCGACCTGGGAGCTTCCGGGATCTCAGTAACGACACACTCGACCGAGGCCTCCATCACCTTCGAGATGAAGGACGATCTGCCCTTCGAATATGCCTTTAGCCGCGTTCGCATCTTCCACGCTCCCGGAGAGGAGAGCTTTGAAGTGGTGCCCGCGGACGAGTCGGATGTGGAGCGCGTCCTTGACCGACAGTCAGGGGTCACGGTCTTGCGTCTGCCTTCCGAGCGCCGGGGGCTGACCCTGCAATTTCGCCGCACCTCGGCTTCCCAAACGTCCTTCACCCTCTACGGCATCAGCCTGGAGACCCCCTATCCGGGCCTGCTCTACCACGCCATGGGCGTCAACGGGGCCGAGGCCGAGTCCTTCCTGCGCTGCACCTTGCTGGAAGAGCATTTGGAGCTGCTGAGTCCCGACTTGGTGGTGATATCGCTGGGCACCAACGATGCCATCGGTGGATCTTTCGATGAAGACGCCTTCGTGTCCAATATGCAGAGCCTGGTCAGCCGCGTCCGCTCGGCGGCTCCTCAAGCCTCCATGCTGCTGACCACTCCGGGCGACAACTACCGCCGCATCCGCCGTCGTCGCCGCGTCCCCAACCGCAACAATCTGCAAGCCCGCAAGGGCGTCCTGAGGGCGGCCCAGATCACCGACTCGGCAGTGTGGGACTTCTTCGACGTCATGGGTGGCCTCTACTCCATCCGCCAATGGCAGGGGCAAGGACTCTCAAGCTACGACAAGGTGCACCTCAGCAAGCAGGGCTATCAGCTTCAGGGAGACTTGCTTTTCGAGGCCCTCCGGCGCGCCTATCAGGCCCACGCAGGGGAGGCGGGCGCGTCCAGATGATGGAGTGGGTTCAGGACGTTTTTCTTTATCACGCCGACCGTCCGCTGCTTTATACTCACCTGCTCTTTTGGGTTTTTTTCACGGTCTTCTACGGCTTCTATCTGCGCCTTTACAACCACCTGCACCTGCGCAGCGCCTATTTGGCGGCCATCAGCCTCTTTCTCTACTACAAGGCTGGCGGATACTATTTCACGCTCCTCATCTTTTCGACTTTGGCGGACTACTATCTCGGCCACAAAATCCATTCCAGCCAAGAGAAGCGGCGCCGCAAGCTGTTTCTCACCGCCAGCGTAGCCATCAACCTGGGCCTGCTGGGATACTTCAAGTACACCTACTTCTTTACCGGCCTCATCAACGATCTGACGGGCGCCGGGCTGAAAAGCACCAACTTCCTGGCCGTCATTTCAAACACCTTGACGGGGACCGAGTTCGATATTCACGAGATTATCCTTCCGGTGGGGATTTCCTTTTACACCTTCCAGACCATCTCCTACACCGTCGATATCTACCGGGAGAAGGTCCGTCCCGTGGACAGCATCATCGATTTTGCCTTCTACGTCTCCTACTTTCCGCAATTGGTGGCGGGGCCCATTGTCAGGGCGGCTGACTTCGTTCCCCAGATCCGCCAGCGCTTCTCTCTGTCACGCCAGGAGATGGGGCAAGCCTTTTTTCTCATCATCAACGGCCTGACCAAGAAGATCCTCATCTCCGACTACATCTCCATCAACTTCGTGGACCGCGTTTTCGCCGAGCCGCTCAAGTACTCCGGCTTCGAGAATCTGCTGGCGGTCTACGGCTACGCCATCCAGATCTACTGCGATTTTTCCGGCTACAGCGATATCGCCATCGGACTGGCCCTGCTAATGGGCTTCCGCCTCCCTCTCAACTTCAATTCCCCCTACAAGGCTCTGGACATTACCGATTTCTGGCGACGTTGGCACATTTCGCTGTCAAGCTGGCTGCGCGACTATCTCTACATCCCGCTGGGAGGCAACCGCAAGGGGCGTGCACGCACCCGCCTCAACCTCATGATCACGATGCTTCTGGGCGGACTGTGGCACGGGGCCGATCTCAAATTTGTCCTTTGGGGCGGACTCCACGGGTTGGCTCTGGGTGTCCACAAGGTGTGGATGCCATTGCGCCGACGCATGAGCCGGGGCCAGAATCAGCCCGTCCCCGGCGGAAGCCTGCCCCTGCCTCGCCTGAAATGGCGCTCCACGCGCTGGACACGCTTGCTTGCGGGCGCCTTGACCTTTCACTTCGTTTGTCTGTGTTGGATTTACTTCCGCGCCCCAACCCTGAGCATGGCCCACACCATGATGGCGCAGATCACCTCCAACTTCCGTTTCGACCTGATGGGTGAAGTTGTAGTGTCCTATTCCAAACCGCTGGCGGTGGCGGCCTTGGGCTTCTTCTTTCACTGGCTGCCATCCGGTTGGAAAGAGCGGTACCGCTTGGCCTTCATTGGCCTGCCCGAGCCAGCCAAGGCCGCATTGTTGGCCATGGCACTGATACTCCTCCACCAAGTCAAGTCTGCGCAGGTCCAGCCCTTCATTTACTTCCAGTTCTAGGCCGCCAGACGGCCAACGTGTTTAACCACAGGCCGGTGCTTGCAGCCCAGCGCTCAGCGGCATGAGATCGTCCGGCGATCTGGCTGCATTCCGAGCTTCACGTCGAGTTGGCAGTGTACAGCGATTTCGACTTGTTTTAAGATGTTCAGGGCAACCTGACAAAGGGGGAGCATGGAATTGCTGAAGCGAAGGGGTTTGCGGGTCTTCTTTTGTCTGTTCGCCGCCACAGCGGTGTCTGCGTCCAGCCTCCCACAGCGTCAAGCACTCTCATCGATCTCGTCTCCGTCAACGGCACCGCTTTCCCAGGATCGGCCCTGTTTGAGCCCGGGCCAGTCGTCTCGGGTTTCGTTGCAGCCCGCCAGCCAACACTCATTCTGCGTTGCCGTTCCTGAGGACGAGCCGATCTTTTTGTGGGTCGAGCAAAAAGCCGCCGACCTCAAGCTGCGGCTTCATGCCTCGCCGGACCATTCTGATCTTTTCGACGCCCCCAACCATTTCCGAGGACGCGAGTTACTCCTCCTGGAGCCCGGTCAAGCTCATACGGTACAAGTCGATGTCGTCCTCGACCCGGCGGAGCCGCCAGCCCAAGCGGACCTGCACGTAGAGTCACTCAAGGACGCCCCGCCCGAGCAGATTTCGGCGCTGCGCGCCTTGATGATGGCAGCTCTGGCCGAGGCTTCCGAACCACCTTCCCACCAGCAGGCCCTGGAGCACCTTTACCAGGCCTTGGCAGAATTCGAGAAGCTTGACGATCATTCCGGCCAAGCCGACGTCCTCTTTCAGCGGTCTGTGGTCAAGGGCAGTTTAGGTCGCCGCCAGGAGGCGGTTGAGGATCTGCAGGCCAGCATTCTGCTGTGGGAAGACCAAGGTGACCGCTCCATGCAGGCCATGGCGCGCAACTCCCTGGGACTCATTTATTTCGGCCTGGGACGCCGCGACGAGGCCCGTGAGCAACTGTCGGCAGCCATGGAGGCTTTTCAGGAGCTGCACGACGAAGTGGGTTTGAGCGTGGCGACTGCCAATTGGTGCCTCACGGTCCATGCCGGGGGCGATTTGAGCGAGGCCCGCCAATGCTACAGCCGCGCGCTGGAATTGGGCCACGCCAATCAGATGGCTTGGCTGGAGGCCATCCAGCACACTAATCTGGCGCGGGTGGCTGACCTTCTGGGAGAGCCCGACCGGGCCAGGGATCACTACCAGCAAGCCCTGGATATCTACAGCGGAGCCGACCGCCCCATCAGCACCGCCCGGACGCTGCAGAACCAGGCCGTGCTGCTGCGCCGCATCGGCGAAGTGCAGGGAGCCTTGCTGCTCTACCGTCAGGCTCTGCAGATTTTCCAGCAGAACGGCGAGGTGGAGTGGGAGGCACGCACCTTGACCAGCTTGGGACGGGCCTACCTTGAATTGGGCGAAGTCGACCGGGCCCTGAGCTACTTCCGTCAGGCACTTCCCCTGCGACGCGAGGCAGGGGACCGGCGGGGAGAAGGACACACCCTGGTCAATCTGGCCGGGGCTCTCCAGGAGGATGGCCAGATGGAGGCATCTCTGCCTCAACTGGAAAAGGCCTTGAGCCTCTACCGGGAACTGGAGTATCCCCAAGGAACCGTTTCGGTTCTGAGGCTGATCGGCAAGGTTCATTCGGCTACCGGAAACTTGCCTGAGGCCGAGAGGTTCTTCCAGGAAAGCTTGGAGGCCGCCCGCCAACTGCGGCGTCCACTGCAGGAAGCCGCCGCTCATCAGCACTTAGGCCGCCTCAAAGCCCAACGAAGCCAGTTTGAGGAGGCTCTGGAGCATCTCGACAAGTCCATTCGGCTTTGCGCCTCGGTCCGTCCCTGCCAGGCCGACAGTCATTTGGCAAGAGCGCGGGTGGAACTTCAGGCCGGTCGGCCTTCTAAAGCAGAACCGGCGGTCGATGAGGCCATCTCTATCATCGAATCGCTGCGCGAGCGCATCAGCAGCCCTGAAAGGCGGGCCTCCTATCTAGCCACCCAGCGCGAAGCGTACCAGCTCAAGATCGGCCTGCTGATGGAACGCCACTGGGAGTCGCCCTCCAAGGGACTCGATCAGAGAGCGCTGGAATTCAGCGAGCGGGGACGTACCCGGGCGTTGGTGGAGTACCTGAGGGAAGCTCAAAGCGAAATCGCCGCCGATCTTAGCGACGACCTGCTGGAGCGGCGCGAGGAACTGAGGCGCAACCTCAACTTCAAGGCGGCCGCCCAATTGAGGGCAGAGGGCAGCGGACGAGAGGATCAGGCCGCCCAATTGGAGAATGAGCTGTCGGCGATTCTCGCCGAGATCGACAATCTTGAGGCGGACATACGCCGCCGCCATCCGCGTTATGCTCAACTGACGCGTCCCACTGCCTTGATGGCTCCCCGCATCCGAGGCCTTCTGGACGAAGATACGCTTCTGCTGGAGTTTGCCCTTTCGGCTCAGGGACCCAGCCATTTGTGGCTGGTCTCCCCCCAGCAGGTGAACGCCTACCGGCTGGCCCAGGGAAACGTGATCGAAGAGGCTGCTCGGCAAGCTTTCGCCCTCATCAGCCGCTTCGACCCCCAGAGACAACGGCAGCGGGAGCAGGCCCTGCAGCATTTGAGCCGACTCCTGCTGGAGCCTGTCGGCCAGGAGATCGCCAAGGCGAGCCGGCTGGTCGTGGTCTCGGACGGCGCGCTTCACTACATTCCATTCGCCGCTCTGAACTCGCCCTTATCGCCAGAAAAGCCGCTCTTGGAAGATCACGAGATCGTCCATCTGCCCTCTGCCTCGGCCTTGGCCGTCCAGCGTGGCGCATCGTCCACAACCCCGAAGGAGGCCCCATGTCGGGCAGCGGTGCTGGCCGATCCCGTCTACAGTCCTCACGACGAGCGTCTTGAGGAAGGGGTCGGCGCAGCCCCGCTCCGCGCTGGCGAAGGGGCGGAGTTTGAGCGGCTTTACGCCTCCCGGCGCGAAGCTGAAGCCATCGTGTCTCTGTCCCCGGCTGGAGCCACCCAAGCCTTGACGGGATTGCAGGCCAACCTCGAAGCCTTGCACAGTCCCCGTGTAAGAGACTGCCGGGTGCTGCATTTCGCCACTCATGGACTCATCGACGACCATCGTCCCGAATTGTCGGGGCTGGTGCTTTCCCAGTACGGGCCGGACGGTTCCCCGCAAGACGGATTCCTGCGCATGCTGGATGTCTACGCCCTTGACTTGAAGGCCGAATTGGTGGTCCTCAGCGGATGCCAGACCGCCGACGGCAAGATGGTGGGCGGTGAGGGATTGGTTGGTCTGACCCGCGGATTCATGCATGCCGGCGTGCCCCGGGTGGTGGCCAGCCTGTGGCAGGTTCAGGACCGGGCCACCGCCGAATTGATGCGCAACTTCTACAGGGGCCTGTGGCAGGAAGGCCTGGCGCCCGCCGCGGCCCTCAGGCGGGCTCAGTTGGAAGTCCGCCGCGACCGGCGCTGGCGCGATCCCTACTTTTGGACGGCATTCGTGTTTCAAGGCGATTGGAGATAGGTCCCGCCGGTGCACTTTTACTGAGACAATGGGCTAATTCATGACAGAATTCTGATGAAGGAACGGAATTTTGTAAAGAGAAAGGACTTGTGATGGCCGACTGCAACAAATTTAAGAAGAAGTGGGTGGTTGACACTTCAGATACGGACGTGTTCGTGCCCGGATGCCGCTACAAGATCGAGAAAGCGAAAGAGGAGTTGGAGGAGTACACGATCGAGTTCCTGGAACTCCCGCCGCCCAATCCTGACGGCTTCAGCACTCTGGTCTGTGAAACCAGCCACGATGACGATGATGTGCTGGTGGGCACCTACACCGACACTGAGGACAATACGTATGGAGTCCTGATGGCCCTCACCGATGACAAACACATGCAAGGTGAGGTCGGCGATGCCGTTGTCGAAGCCAAGAGAGGTCGGCCTGACGACGATCCGGCAGGAACCTGGGGCGCGGAAGAAGAGCCTCCGGCCAAAGACAAGGAAAAGGAAGAGGAAAAGAAGAAAAAGGACGATTGAGGCTCTTCATTCCAGCCCGCGCCAAGTTCTGGCAACCTTGGCTGGCGGGAGCGGGGCGCCTCTTCCTGGCGGGATCGGACGAGACTGCAGACCATCTTGGCCAAGCCTCGCGCGTGACTTTCCTGGCCACAGAGTGGCCTTAGCGGGAGCGGTCAAGCAGCCAAGCCAAGCAACAAGTCAAGCGGCGAGCTGCCTCCAGGTGGAGCGACTCGTCGGGACCATGAGCGTTAGAGTCCGGTCCCAACGCCCCCGTGACCAGCATCTGGGCCTCAGGGAATCTCTCGGCGAGCATGTTGATCACGGGAATGCCTCCGCCCACCCCCAGGAAGGCTGCCGGCTCTCCGAAAAAGCGCTGCGAAGCCTCCTGCAGCGCCCGCTCCAGTTTGGCTTCCAGAGGAGGAGCCTGCCAGCCTTGTCCGCTGTTGGTGATGGTGAAGATGACGCGGGCGCCGTAAGGCGGATCGCTCTCCAGGGTCCGCTTCAGGACCTTCCCAGCGGTCACGGCGTCGCAGGTTGGAGGAAGCCGCATCGAAAGCTTGAGGGCCGTCTCTTTGCGCAGCATGTTGCCGGCCCGCTCCAAGGGCGGCATACCCCTTTGCCCAGTGATCGAAAGCTGGGCTCTCCAGGTGTTGTTGAGCATCAGTTCCGTGGCGTCGGCGGATACCGGCAAGACCCCTGGCCGCAAGGGGATGGCCCGCAACAGCGCCTCTCCCAGCAGTTGAGCGGTTTGAGAAGCTTCCTCAACGCGCAGGGAGGGGATATCAACATGCAACTCGGGTAGGAGGACGTTGCCGCTGGATGAATCTTCGATGCGGTCAAGCAGCATCCGCGCCACTCTGAAGCTGGAGGCGGCGACGCCCGAGCCCAAGCCCGAGTGGCAGTCCTGCTTGAGAAGGCTGACCGAGAGGTCGCCCGTCACCCCACCGCGCAACGAGGTCGTGCACCATAAGCGTTGGTAGTCGCCCATCAGCGAATCCAGGCAGATGACCCAGTCGGGCTTTCCCAGGCGGCCTTCGAGAAACCGCAAATAGGCTTCCAGGTCGGGACTTGAACTCTCCTCGGAGCATTCGATGAGAAAGAGGCAGCGGGGCAGTGCGCCGCCTTGGCGCTGGACAGCTTCCGCCGCCGCCAAGGCCGTAAAGACGGCATAGCCATCGTCGACCGAGCCGCGTCCGTAGAGGCGGCCTTCCTCCTCCACCGGCTCATAGGGGCCTTTGCCGGCGCTCCAGCCTTCTCCCGGAGGCTGTTTGTCGAGATGTCCATAGAAGAGGACGCAGTGGTCGCTTTCGCCCTCTATTTCCATCCACAGCAGCGGTGTGCGGCCCTCAAGTCGCAGCACTTCCAGGGAGAGGCCTTCGATCGACCGCTGGCGGCACCAGTCGGCCACTTGCTCAACAGCCTGCTCCATCAGTCCGTTGTCGGCCCATTCAGGATCGAAGGCGGGTGAAAGGTTGGGAATGCGGATGAAATCGCGGAGCCCCGGCAGAACGGTTTCACGCCAGGACGCCTCGATCTGCTCTCGAAGGGCGGCGGGGTCGATCATGGACTGATCGTGGCACTTTCGCCCGCCGCCCGCAAGGATGTTACCGGATGGTGCGTCCAGCTACTTGTCGGTGGCCTGCAGAGAGAACCGGAAGTTGAATTGGGACGGGTTCCAAGTCGCCCCTCCATCCTGCGAGAAGAAGGAGCGCCCGGTCAGGGGAACGTCGGCAGGGAAGTCCAGCCCGATCAGAGGCGGCTGGGCGGAGACCCCCTCGAACGGCTCCTCGCCGACTTCCAGCACAAGGCATAGATTCTCCAGTTCTCCAGAGGCGATCTCGCTGGCTACTTGGTTGCCCAAGTCCACCGGATCGTCAAAGAAGTAGGTGGAGAAATCCGAATCCTGAACCAGGAAGTTCTTCTCCCGGCGCAAAGGGTGCTGGAGGTCGATGTTGGCGGTGCCGTCGTTGTTGATGGTGCAACGGCAGAGAGCCGTCTGAGCAAACTGAGCCGGCACCGAATCGTCCAAGACGAAGGTTTCGAAGAGTCCGGCTTGCAGGGCAAAGCCGTCGGCGCCGGGATCGACTGCCGCGATTAGCGGGGCCGGAAAGGCCACGGCATAGAGGAAGCCCTCAGGGACATTTATGAAGCCCGTGAAGTCGAGGGTCCCGTATTCGAGGATGGGAGAAACCACGTTGGTCACGATGTCGTTGCCTCCGCTCTCCCGTCCTGGATTGACGACGACTGCTTGAGAATCGCCGGGGTCGTCCTCGATGGCCGCTTCAGCGGCGCCGTTGTAATACTCCTCGCTAAAGTCTCCCTGGTTGAAAAAGGTGCCGATCAGAACCGTCTGGTTGGTGGAGGCGAAGCTGACCGGCGAGCCGTCAACCGCTTCAATTCGCAGATCATAGCGTCCCGGTTCAATGGGAATCTCGAAGCATCCTTCGGGAATGTTGAATTCCTCATCGATCACGAAGAGGGTTCCTGAGGCCGGGATGAAGCCGAGCTGGGTGACGCCTGAGTAGGCGGACCCTACGAATTTGCCACCGTTGGCTTTGTAAGCCGCTACGCTGGCGCCCGCCAGGGGAATTCCTCCTTGAGCGCCTTGGAAGGCTTCACCGCTGATGATGCCGTAGCGCGAATCGAAGGCCAGATCCCCGGGCTGCAATGCTGCGATTCCCGAAGAGGCTGATCCTTCGGGATAGAGGAAAGAAGACCAGGCGATGTCGTCATCGTTCAGCGTGCGGATCGACAACTCAGTCGCAGGGTCACCGGTGTCGATGAAGGGGAACATGGTCGTAGCCGTGCCGTCCTGCTTGCTGGTGTTGTTGTCGAGCACGTGGGAGAGTCCGTGGGAATGGCCCAACTCGTGTGCGGCTACGCCTTCCAGATCGGTGGAGAGGGAATTGGTGTCGGCGTCGGCGGGATCGACCGTAAAGCGCAAAAGGGAAGCGTTGTACTGGACGTCGTTGTCGAGAATCGTCCCCGCTTCATAAAGTCCCGCGGGAAATTCCACGTCGCCGTCGTTGTCGACGTCCTGAGCCGTGGCAATGGCGCTGGAGACGTCGCTGTCGCCGTCGCCGTCGATATCGTCGCCGTCGTTGAAAACGACGTCGGTGATGAGCGAGGTGGAAGCCGAAGAGGCGATGGCTGCAA
The DNA here is from genome assembly GCA_035471925.1 of Acidobacteriota bacterium. Taxonomy (GTDB): domain Bacteria; phylum Acidobacteriota; class UBA6911; order RPQK01; family DATIPO01; genus JANQFM01. Next base: position 1,454 of record DATIPO010000366.1, on the reverse strand, counting down.
AAAAGGGCGGGGTGATGAAGGTCTGCTCGAAAATCATGTCGAAGCCCGCCGGCGTGGCCTTGTTGACCTCGCCTTCGAGGCGCATCTCGATAAAGGAAGTGGGAATGTCGTTCCAGGACTGCATGCCCCGGGCGATGGCTTCACGAGCCTGATCGAGGGTCAAGACGGGAGGGCCCAGCGGGTTGGGAACGGGGTCGAACTGGGTGTTGATGCTGTAGTTCACGGGAATGGTGCGGATGTCCCACTCGATCCCTTTGATCTTGGCCACCACGGTTCCGGGAAAGGGAGTCGGAATCCCGTCGCTGATGTCGATCGTTTCGATGCGTCCGCCAGCCCAAGCCAAGCTTGCAGAAAGGGCCAGCAGTCCGATTAGAGTCCAAATGCAAATAGTCTTTTTCATGAGAATTTCTCCTTCGTGACGGCTGGGCCGGTTATCGCTCATTCAAATAGGACTGGATGCGGTCGCGGAAGTCTTGCAGCGGCATGCTTTCCGCACCGCCTTCTTGGACACCCGTTGGGGAAAGCAGCTTCAACCCTGACAAGTTGCGGGCCACCCGTTCGCGGCCCGGTTCGCCCACCACGCTGAAGATGCCCTGAGAAAAACCCGCAATGGCAAACTGGCGTGCAGCGGCCAGACTACGCAAGCGAAGCGCGCCGTTCTCCTGATTGGCCATCCGAAGAGGGCGCATGGCGGGAATCTCATTGAGGAAGAGAAAGACCCTTGCACCTTGTGCAGGAGTGACTGCTCCCGGATATATACGGGCGATCGGAGGGTTGTGAGCAGCGTCGATTCCTCCCGGCACAACCACAGTCACCATGCGGGAGCGGACGCCCTTGAGGGTCTCGTTCACCTCGATGGTGGCGAAGGTATAAAGTTCACGCCCCACCCAGGCGGTGCGCACGTCCTGGCAGACGCCCACCGCGATCAGGTCGGATTGCAGGGCCATGTCTTGCTCGCTCAGGCGCACGGCGGTCGTGGCTTCCAGCGTTCCGAAGCGAAGAAGGGCCACCGCGCACAAGAGCAGCAGAAGGGTCAAAAAAAGTCGTCGCATGTTTCAGACTCCTTGGCAGTCTTGAGGGACAGGGGAGATACGTCGGTCAGAAAGAGCCTGTCCTCAGGTTTGAAGTGTTAAAGCTCAGATATCCAAAAGCTCAAGTCAACAATACTCTTTGTTTTACGAAATAGACATTTCTACGTCAAGTGAAGGAATGGTGCTGACTTCTTTGTTAAGAAAGGAGAATTTGCCCTAGGCGCGGGACATTAACGACGGCAATTCAGATTTGAGTAGAAGGTAAGCCGGGCCCCTCATCGAGGGGCGGCCGGCCGAAACGGGGTGTGGCAAAGGAAGGGGCTCTCAAAGGTAGGTCTTTGGGTAAACTTTGGCGGTAGCGTTTGCAAAAGATGTCCGGTTGGACATTGGGGACACCCGTTTTGCGCGGGTGTTTGCTGTCGT
>DATIPO010000365.1:0-19034 GCA_035471925.1 Acidobacteriota bacterium | reverse complement strand
GGCATCGTCCTCCAGCAGCGTCAGCGCTTGGCGGGCGAAGTCGTCGGAGTCGGCGGGAGAGAAGGTGCGTCCGGCCTCTCCGATGACTTCGGGGATAGAGGCGGCGTGTGTGCCCAGCGAAGGCAGTCCGCAGGCCATGGCCTCGATGAAGGGGATGCCGAAGCCCTCGTGCAGGCTGGCTGAGACGAAGAGATGGGCCGAGTTGAAGAGGCCGCGCAATTCGCCATCGGAAACGCTCCCGGTGAAGACGACCCTGGAGCCTACTCCCAGACGCTGGGCCAAGTCGCGGGCGGCTTCGGCTTGACGGGCGTAAAGCGGATAGGTGTAATCGCCGGCCAGAATCAGGGCGCAGTCATCGGGCAGTCGGGCCAAGCCTTCCACCAGTACGTCGATGCGCTTGTTGGGCGCCATCCGTCCCACGTAAAGCAGTGGGCGGGTGGTCTCCAGTCGGTAACCGCTGAGCAGTTGGCGGTCCGCCGGGCGGGGCGAGAAAGCGCTCAGATCGACGCTGTAGGGAAAGCGGATCATCTTTTCAGGCAGGACGCCGTGCTCTTGCCTGAGGAATTCCTGCGAAAAGCGGCTGTGAGTGAAGACGAAGTCGGCTAGGGCGGCCAGTCTGATTTCCTTTTCGCTTTGGGAGAGGCTGTCATCGGGCCACAGAGAGGACGGCGTCACGCCGTGATAATCGAAAATGCGCAGCGGACCCTGGGACGCCTGCCTGAGCCGTTCCACGGCAGGATAGTATCCGGGATAGTTGTAGATCTCGATGTCGGCCCGCGGATCCGGAGCGGAGGCCGGTCTCAGGTGGGAGGCAAAGTCCTCCCGCTGGAGATGGTCCTGTACGTGCAGTGAGAACTCGACGCCCCAGCGCCGCAGCAGGCGGCAGGTCTCAGCCACGTAGTTGGACACGGCGTCGTAGGGCAGGAAGCTGGGCGTGTAGAGAGCCACCCGCCGTCCCGCCAGGCCGCGGCGGGCGGGGATGGCGCTTAAGGTGCGCAACAGCGCCTGAGCCGAAGATCGGGGATGGTGGCGGGAGGCCACGTAGAGGCGTCCTTGAAGTCCCAGTTGGCGGGCGGACGCGGGATGGCGGCGCAGATAGCCTTGGGCTTCCTGGCTGAGGCCGGCCGGGACGACCACGCCTCCGTCGGCCTCGAAACACAGCTCGCGGCGCAGGTCATGCCAGGCCTCGATGACCACGGCGCGTCCCCGGCTCCAGCTCTGCAAAAGATCGAGCTGGAAGGGCGGATGGCGGGGTGCAGCGACCCCTTCATCTGCAAGCGCCGCCGCCTCCGGTTCTTCGGTCTCTCGGGGCGATGCGCCGCCTTGAGCGGGTCGGGCCGCGTCGCCAGGTGGCGCTCGCTCTCCTTGCTCTTCTCGAAAGTCCTGTAAATCCTCTGCTGCCGTGCCTTCTTCCTCCCCATTCCTGTCGTCGAGGCCCAGACCCAGTCTGATGACCGAATCCCGGTCCAGATCCCAGCGGCGTGCAATCTCCTGGCGCTCGCATTGGGAAACGGCCGCAATTGCCGCCAAGCGGTTCACTTGGGTTTTCCAGAAGCTATCCTGCTCGCTTGTCAGCGGTGTGGCGAGATCTGCCAGCAGCATCATTCTTTGGGGGAAGCGGCGGGCCGCCTCCATGACCTGCGGGTGCGCCGCTGGTGAGGCGATGATCCAGCTTTTGGAATGGGCTTCCAAGGCGTCCAACGAGTCGTCTGCGGCCACCCGGACTCGGACGGCGGGCCGGCCGCCAGGGGCGGACGAGCGAAGCGTCGACAGGCGGTCGAGGAGACCTTCCAGGACTTGGTGGCGCAAACGCCCGGGCCGGTCGTCGCGGGGGGCCAGCAGGATGACGTCAATCGGCTTCATGGTCGGAGGACTCGTCGAGCAGCGAGTCGAGCAGGACTTGGTTTTGCTCGTGCAGGCGGCTCTCCAGCAGGCGCTGGCGCCGCTGCAGGACGCGTAGCGTCTCCAGGACGCGGGCGTTGAAGGCGTCCTGCCGCCGCGTGTAGACCTGGAGCATCCGCAGGAAGAGTTTCTTGACCCCGGCCAAGCGGGTTTCAGGGGGTAATTCGGCCCGGCTCTCGCGGCGCAGGGCGGCCAGCAGCTCCTCGATCGAGGCGTCGATGTCCCGCAGCGTCTCGAAGAGCTGCGGCGACAAGTCCGCGGTCGCGGACGCAGCCCGTCCTCGGGTGAGCTGCCGTGAAAGTTGGCGTGAATCGATGCGGTCCTTCACGTCCCTGATTCTAGTCCATCGCCGTGACGCCGGCATATGGGCCCATTCCTGCCGGCATTTCCGATGAGCAAGGAACCTCTCCGGGGCTGCTCCGTGGCGCATGTTCGGAGTTCTGAGACGCTATTTCACGCCTTCAGCGTTGGGAAGACTGGCCCTTGGAACCCAGGGTGGCGCCTCCGTCTCGCTTCGCTCGACGGCGGCTGACCCTGGGCTAGCCTATGGCTCGCCTACAGCGAGCCCGGACCTTGCCATGGCTCGCTTACAGCGGGTCCGCCCATATCGCGCCCGGACTTTGCCATGGTTCGCCTACATCGCGCCCGGATTTTGCCATGGTTCGCCTACATCGCGCCCGGACTTTGCCATGGTTCGCCTGCATCGCGCCCGGATTTTGCTGTCGTGGGAGTCGGATCCGGGCTCGCTGTAGGCGAGCCATAGGCCAGCCCAGGTAGAGCGAGGGGCGAAGCTCCCGAGCGGCACCCTGGGTGAGGCAAACATCCCAAGAGAAACCCTGTAAGGGTGGAATAGCAGGTTTTCGGAGGTGCCGTGTTGCGGTTCCGGCTGAGGCCGAGATCCGATCCAGCGCTGGAGACACGTCCATCGTGGCGGTTCCTTGGACCTCGACGAATGGGTCGAGTCGAAGCCGACCCTTACGGCACTCCCATCAGGTTCGGAGCCGCAGGCACGGTTTTAGAGCGACTGCAAGTAGTTGAGGCCGTGGATGAGGACGCCCCAGGGGGTGCGGTCGTAGACCAGGGCGGGGGCCAAGCCGCCCACGGCGCTCCACAGGGCGCTGTAGGCCAGGGCCGCTTGGTACAGGCGGCTGCGTGCGGCGCTGGTTCTCACCCACAGGACCAGCAGGGGAAGGGCGGGGACCAAGTAGCGGGCTGAAAAGCCGGTGCCTCCGGCCCAGTCCTCATAGGCGGCGTGGACCAGGAAGTAGGCGGCCAGTCCGCACAGGGCTTCAGCGGGCCGGGGGAGAGGGAATGCTCCATTCTCGGCCTGACCAGGGGCTGGAGCGTCGAAGTGGGATTCGAACTTGCGGCGCCCGCTTCTCAGGATGCCGCCCAGCAGACCGCCGATGCGGTTGTTTGGGCGGCCCCCGCGTCCGCTTTCCTGTGCGAGCTGGCGAGGGTCTTTTTCTTGGCCCGTTTTGCCGGGGGAGCCGCGTCCAACCATGGAGGCATCAAGGCCGGCCCTGCTCGCAATGATGCCGTACACGGCCCAGGCCAGGACGGGAAAGAAGAACAGCAATCCGTTCTCGGGACTCAGCAGCAGTCCCGCCATGCCCTCGAAGGGCCAGTCGAATCCAGCGTGGATGCCGGAATGGAAGAGGCTGAAATGATCGCTGAAGTCGCGGTAGAGCCACTGCACCCATCCCACGGCGGCGGCCAGTCCCAGGGCCGAGGAGGTCAGCAGCGACAGGGCCCGGGTCCGTTCGCCTTTCCACCAGGCCCAGGCGCCCATGGCGGCGGGTACCAGGGCGAAGGGGTACTTGATGAGCGTTCCCGATAGGCCCGCCGCCAGCAGGGCCGCCGGATGCCTGAAGAAGAGCAGGCCCATCCAAGCCAGTGCCGTCCAGGGTTCCGTCCAAAGGTCGACGGAGTAGCACCATAGGGGAGAAGCCAGTCCCAGCAGCAGGACGGGGTGAGTCTGCCAGTCTTGCCCAACCGCTCCGCTGGCGGCAAGGTTCAGGCGCTTGGCTGTCCAGGCCAGGCAGGCCAGTCCCGCCGCCGTGGTCAGCCAGATGCACCAAGGCTCGATCCACAGGCTGCCGGCCAGGGGCCAGGAGAGCAGGGCCAGCAGCATGGCCAGGGCGGGCGAGTGGGTGGGCAGCAGGCGTCCCAGGTCGTCGCGCTCGGCGTGAGGGTCGAGCTGGCGGCCCCGGAAGCGCTGTCCGGCCTCGAGTCCGCCTTGCGCTGCCGAGGCGTAGTCGTCGTCCAAGTCGAGGTCGGCGTCCTCGGTCAGGCTGTGCACCATGATCAGGTAGTGGGGCGAGTCCCCTGACAGGGCCCAAGGAGGTCCGACCGCTGCGACGCCCAGGTCGAGCAGGGGCCAGCCTTCCCTGACATCGGACTGCGGAGGAAAGTGGATCCAGGTCGACAGGTAGTAGAGCAGCGCCGCCACAAGCACCATCCTCCTGCCCAACCGGCTCTCTTTGTGAATGAGTTTTTTGCTCGCCTTCACGAGGGTCCTTCCTTGCTCCGATGGCGGGGCGGACGCTATAATCCAGCCTTCATGTCAGAGGAAATATACCGGATTCTGAAGACCAATGGACGCTTGGAAAAGGGCCGCAAGACACCCTCGATCGATGATGACCGGCTGCGCGACATGTACCGCTACATGCTTATCAACCGCTTGGTGGACGAGCGGATGACCAAGCTGCAGCGGCAGGGACGCATCGGTTTTTATATCGGTTCGGTGGGCGAAGAAGCCGCCGTCATCGGCAGCGCCCTGGCCATGCGGGACGACGATTGGATCGTCCCCTGCTACCGGGAGTTGGGCGCCGCGCTGGTGCGGGGATTCTCCCTTTACAAGTTTTGCTGCCAGCTTTTCGGCAACGCTGAAGATCCCATCAAGGGACGTCAGATGCCCAATCACTACAGCGCCCGCGACCTCAAGTTCACATCCATTTCCAGTCCCGTGGGGACGCAGATTCCTCACGCAGCCGGGCTGGGCATGGGGTTGAACATCCAGGACAAGAAGAACGCCGTGCTGGTCTTTTTCGGCGACGGCGCCACGTCGCAGGGTGATTTTCATGTAGGAGCCAACTTCGCCGGGGTCTTTAAGGCGCCGGTCGTGTTCTTGTGCCGCAACAACCAGTGGGCCATCTCAGTCCCCGGCGAGCGCCAGACCGCCTCTGAGTCCTTCGCCATCAAGGCCGAGGCTTACGGGTTCGAGGGCATCCGGGTGGACGGCAACGACGTCCTGGCGGTTTACGAGACGGTTCGCAAAGCGGCCGAAAAGGCCTATGCGGGCGACGGTCCCACCTTGGTGGAGGCCGTGACCTATCGGCAAGGCGCCCATTCCACTTCCGACGACCCCCGCGCCTACCGCGACGAGGAGGAAGTCGAGCGCTGGAAGGAGCGCGACCCGCTCAACCGCATGAAGTCCTACTTGAAGCACCGCGATCTGTGGAGCGACGAAGAAGACGACAAACTGCGCGATGAGACCGTCAAAGAGATCGCCCAAGCCGTCAAAAAAGCCGAAAAAGTCGGACCGCCCGATATCGAGGAGATCTTCAACGACGTCTATGCCCAACGTCCTTGGCACCTTCAGGAACAATACGAGCAACTGCGCGGCCTCGCGGAGTGAGGCAATAGAGGAGTCAGCACAGCATGCCCCGAATGAACATCATTCAGGCCGTCAACGATGCCCTGCGCATTGAAATGGAGCGCGACGAGAGCATCGTGGTGATGGGCGAAGACGTCGGCAAGTTCGGCGGCGTTTTCCGCGCCACCCAGGGATTGCAGGAGAAGTTCGGCGAGAAGAGGGTCTTCGACACCCCCCTGGCCGAAGCCGGCATCATCGGAGCGGCCATCGGAATGGCCCAGAGCGGACTGCGTCCGGTGCCCGAGATCCAGTTCGCCGACTTCATCTTCCCGGCCTTCGACCACATCATCAACGAAGCGGCCAAGATGCGCTACCGTTCGGGTGGGCAGTTCGCCTGTCCCATCACCATCCGCACCCCCTACGGAGGGGGCATCCGGGGCGGGCATTACCACTCCCAGAGTCCTGAGGCCTATTTCTGCCACACCCCCGGCCTCAAGCTGGTGATTCCCTCTGATCCCTACGAGGCCAAGGGTCTGCTGGCGTCTTCCATCCGCGACGACGACCCGGTTCTCTTCCTGGAGCCCAAACGTGTCTACCGCGCCGCCCGTGCCGAGGTTCCCGAAGAGGAGTACACCCTGGAATTGGGCAAAGCCGACGTGGCCAATGAAGGAAGCGATGTGACCGTCATCGCCTACGGAGCCGTGCTGCACGACGTACTCAAGGCAGTCGAGGCGGCTGAGGACGAGGACGGCATGTCCTGCGAGGTTGTGAACCTGCGCACTCTCTTGCCCTATGACGCCGAGACGGTCTTGGAGTCGGTCAAGAAGACGGGGCGGGTGGTCATCGTCCACGAAGCTCCCCGGACCTGCGGATACGGTGCCGAACTGGCCGCCATGATCGCCGAGAAGGCGATCCTCTACCTGGAAGCGCCCATCTTGCGGGTGACAGGATTCGATACGCCCTTCCCCTACACGTTGGAAGAGGAGTACCTGCCCAACGAGCGGCGCATCCGCAAGGGGCTGCGCGACACGGTTAGCTTCTAAGGAGCAGCCGGCAGGCTCTCGCCGCTGAGAGCCGTAGGAGGCTGATGGCCGGCTTTCTCAAAATTTGACTCGTGTGTGACTTGTTGGCCACTGAGTGGCCCTGGTCCTCGCGGGGGAGTCAACAATCGAGTTTTTCCCGGGTTTTCGGCCCGGTCCAAAAGAGCAATCAGGCAAGGAGAGGCCATGGCCTTTGAATTTAAGCTTCCCGACATCGGCGAAGGAGTCGTGGAGGGAGAGATCGTCGAGTGGTTGGTCAAGGAAGGCGACTTTCTGGAAGAGGATCAGCCCATGGTCGAAGTCATGACGGACAAAGCGACCGTCGAACTGCCCAGTCCGCGGGCCGGCAAGGTCCTGGAATGCAAGGGCGAGGCCGGAGACGTCATTGAGGTGGGCGAAGTGCTCATCGTCATTGAAGAGGCCGACGAAGGCGAGGCGCCAAAGGCCGAAGAAACGCCGCAGGACAAGCCCCGTCAGGAGTCGATTTCGGCTTCCTCTTTGCCGGATGAGCCCCCCGAAGCGGAGCCCCGCCAGGTAGAGCCGCGGCCGGTGAAGAAGGTCCAGCCGGCCCCCGTTGTCTCCGCGGACGACAAACCCCGGCGCAAGGCGCTGGCCACTCCGGCGGTGCGCCGCGTGGCCCGCGAGCGCGGCATCGACATCCAGCAGGTCGACGGCAGCGGTCCTGGCGGACGTGTCACCCGCGAAGATCTCGACCGCTTCCAGCAGGAGGGTCCGCCGGAGGCAGCCGAAAGAGGTACCCCTCCGGCCCCGTCCGCCCCGGCGCAAGGAGAGATCGAAATCGTGCCCTACCGGGCTCTGCGCAAGAAAATCGGCGACCGTCTGGCTCAGTCCAAGCGAGTCGCTCCCCACTTCACCTATGTGGACGAAGTGGACATGACCGAGTTGGTCAAGCTGCGCCGCCACTACCAGCAGATGCCGGCTACCGGAGACGTCAAGCTCACCTACCTGCCCTTCATCATCAAGGCCGTCATCAAGGGACTGCAGAAGCACCCCATCGCCAACGCCAGCCTGGACGAGGAAAAGGGCGAGATCCACATCAAGCATTTCTTCAACATCGGCGTGGCCACGGCAACCGACAACGGACTCATCGTTCCTGTCGTCAAGCAGGCCGACCAGAAGGGCATGCTGGAGCTGGCGCAGGAGATCGGCCGGCTGGCGGAGGCCGCCCGCGAGGGCAAGATCGCCTTGGAGGACCTGCAGGGCGGCACCTTTACCATCACCAGCTTGGGCAAGCTGGGGGGGATCATGGCGACTCCCGTTATCAACTACCCGGAGGCGGCCATCTTGGGCGTCCATAAGATCGAGGAGAAGCCGGTCGTGCGCGAGGGCGAGATCGTCATCCGCTCCATGATGAACCTGAGCGTCTCGATGGACCACCGCATCGTCGACGGCCAAACCGGCGCCGAGTTCATGAACGACCTCATCCCCTACCTGGAGAATCCGGCGCTCCTGCTGCTCTGAGGCGGCCAAGACGGCCAAGGAGTTCGCGCACGAGTCCAGTTTGCGAACATGGTCAGCGGCTCGTGTGTTCTCGGGCGTTCTGGCACTTTCGCCGCTGGCGTGGCAGGTTGGAAGTTTTGAGCTGGCCCGCGACGCTATTGCACGCTTTCAGCGTTCGGGAATCTCGGCTCCCGGACCCAGGGTGGCGCCTTTGTCTCGCTGCGCTCGACGGCGGCTGACCCTGGGCTGGCCTATGGCTCGCCTACAGCGAGCCCGGACTTGGCCTCGGACACTGTGGCTGGGCCGGCCTATAGCTGGCCTGTAGCGAGCCCGGACTTGGCCTCGGACACAGTGGCTGGGCCGGCCTATAGCTGGCCTGTAGCGCGCCCGGACCTGGCCTCGGACACAGTGGCTGGGCTTGCCATAGCTGGCCTGCAGCGAGCCCGGACTTGACCTCGGGTACAGTGGCTGGGCTGGTACATGACTCGCCCACAGCGAGCCCGGACTTGGCCTCGGACACAGTGGCTGGGCTTGCCTATGGCTGGCCTGCAGGGAGCCCGGGCGGGTCCTCCGACCTTGGGACCGCATGCTCTCTGTTGCTTTGCCCTGCCTCCGTGACCTTCGCGAAGAGAGAAGGGGTCGGGGATGGCGAGGGAGGGGCCTATGGCTCGACTACAGCGAGCCCGGACTTGGCCTCGGGTACAGTGGCTGGGCTGGTGCATGGCTGTCCTGTAGCGCGCCCGGACATGACTGGGGCTGGCTACGCTCCGCAGCGCCGGGGCCATGGTTCGCTCTTAGCGTCCGTCGACTCGACTGAAAGGGGACATTGTTGAGCAGGAAGCGCGCGGATCTGATGGTGGTGGAACAGGGTCTTGCCGAGGACGTCCGCGAGGCCCGCGCCTTGCTGCTCTCGGGGCGCGTCCTGGCCGGGACGGAGCGCATCGACAAGGCCGGGATGCTGCTTGACCCCTCCACCCAATTGCACCTCAAGGACGACCGCCGCTTCGTCTCGCGGGGCGGCGAGAAGCTCCACGGCGCCCTCCTGGATTTCGGGCTTGCACGAGGCGGTTCGTCCCCGCGTGAGAGCACGGAGCGGCTCCAAGGGAGGGCAAGGGAAGGCATGTCCGGGGCGTCTGCCGACGAGAGCCCGGAGAGCCCCCGAGCAGGGAGAAAGCAAGGCACTGCCGGGCCATCGGCGGGTGATGGGTCGGGGCGTCCCCTAGAACGGGGGCCGGCGGGCACGTCCGGCCCGCCTGCGGGTGATGGGTCGGGGTATCTCCAAGAACGGGGACCGGAAGGCACGTCAGGGCGACCTGCGGGTGTGGGGTCGGGGCGTCTCCGGGAACGGGGGGAGGAAGGCACGTCCAGTCCGCCTGAGGGCGAGGTTTCGGGGCGTCTCCATGTACGGGCAAAGGAAGGCGCGTCCGGGCTGTCCGAGGGTGGGGGCGCGGGGCGCGTGAGTACCGTTAATGGAGCCGTTTGCCTTGACCTCGGCGCGTCCACTGGCGGATTCACTGACTGTCTCCTGCAGCACGGCGCCTCCAAAGTCTATGCCGTGGATGTTGGCAAGGGTCAGCTCGACTGGAAGCTGCGCCAAGACCCGCGGGTGGAGGTGCGAGACGAGGTCAATGTCCGCTACCTTGAGCCCTCCGTGATTCCTGAGCCCGTGGATTGGGTTGTGGCCGACCTCTCTTTCATCTCGCTGCGCTTGGTGTTGCCCGTCCTCAAGGCTTTCGCACCGGTGCGGCTGCTGGTCTTGGTCAAGCCCCAGTTCGAGGCCGAGCGCCAGGAAGTCGAGGCTGGCGGACGCATCTCCGACGAGTCCTTACGCCTGGAAATCCTCCAACGCCTGGAAGACTTCTGCCGCCAGCAGGGCTTCAGCGTCGAGTCCCGCGCCGACGCCCGCATCTCAGGCCGCAAAAGCGGCAACCAGGAAACCTTCTTCCTGCTCCGAATCGACTGAAATACCCTGTCCAACCCTTCCATGATCGCCCCCGGGAAGGCGGTACGCCAAGCGACGGTCGGGGGAGTCAGCACGCGAAGCGGTCGTCGGGGAAGAGCCAGTAGGCTCAAGTGACGGCTGGTTGGGGGAGTCAGCACGCGAAGCGGTGGTCGGGGAGAGGCAGTACGCAAGTGATAGTTGGGAGCGGTACGCCAAGCGACTAGTGGGGGGTCAGGCCGCGAAGCGATGGGCGACGGGGAGCCGCCCGAGGTGATCGACGTCGATATTGTCGGGATAGTCCGCTGTGGGGAGTCAGCACGCGAAGCGATGGTCGGGGGAGAGCCAGTAGGCCCAAGTGACGGCTGGTTGGGGGAGTCAGCACGCGAAGCAGTGGTCGGGGAGAGGCAGTAGGCCCAAGTGACGGCTGGTGGGGGAGTCAGCACCCGGTGCGATGGTCTGGGCGAGAGGCACTACGCAAGTGATAGTTGGGAGCGGTACGCCAAGCGACGGTTGGGGGGCAGACCGCCAAGTGATGGCGGGGGGCAGCACGTCAAGTCGTGGTCCGGAGGGTTGAGGGCAGTACGCCAAGTCCGGGCTCGCTGAAGGCGAGCCATAAGCTAGCCCAGGGTCAGCAAGCGGCGAGCGAAAGCGAAGACGCTGCGCCACCCTGGGTACGGGGAAAGAACCCCGAAAAACCCTGTAAGGGTGTAATAACAAGTCCTGCCACTGCCTCTGACCGGTTCTCTACCAGGAGTGCCAGTCCCCAGCATCGGACTCGTGCGCTACACTGGCTGGGATGAAGAAAGTACTGGTCGTGGTCGCTGTGATTGTGTTGGGCGTGCTGGTCTACTTCTGGGACGCACGGGCGCCCGAGGTAGAGTGGATCGAAGCGCCCGAGGTTCTGGGCGAGTCCAAGGCGGTGGCCTTCACCGTCCGCGATGCGGGCAAGGGCATCGCCCTCATCGAGGTGACGGTGGAACAAGGCGATACCCGCGAGGTCGTTCTCAGCGAGAAGATCGGACGCGACTGGGCGCCTTGGTCGCGGGCCGACCTGGAGCGACAGGTGGCCGTCACCCCGGTGGCCGATCTGAAGGACCTGGAACTCGAGGAAGGTCCCTTCACGTTGCAGGTCACCGTCCGCGATCACCCCAACCTCTTCTTCTTCGCCCGCGAGGCCAGCGATGAGCGCGAGCTGCGTTTCGACAAGACGCCTCCCGCCATTGCCATCCTCTCCAGCCAGCACCGCATTTATCAAGGCGGATCGGAGGCGGTAGCCTACCAGTTGGACGAAGAAGTCGTGTCCAGCGGAGTCGAGGTCGGTGCGCGACGCCACCCGGGCCATCCCCTGCCGGGGGGCGGCGGACGCTACGGCGCCATCTTCGCCCTGCCCTACAACGGGCCTCTCAACACCCGCTTCAATGTCTGGGCCGAGGACGCCGCCGGCAACCGTTCGACGGCCCGGATTACCGTCGACGCCCGCTCCCGCAACTTCCGCAAGCGGCGCCTCAACATCACCGACAGCTTCATCTCCAAGGTCTCGCCTGAGATCCTCTCGCGCAGCGGACTGGAGCCAGCCGATTCGCCGGTCCAGACATTCCTTCTCATCAACAACCAGATGCGCCGCGACAATCACCGGCAGATCGCCGAGATCGTGGCTCAATCAGCCGGCCAACTGCTCTTCAGTGAAGCCTTCCGGCAGTTGACCAATTCCAAGGTGGAAGCGCCTTTCGCCGACGAGCGCACCTATCTCTACAAGGGAGAGCCCATCGACCGCCAAACCCACCTGGGATTCGACTTGGCCTCGACCGCAAAGAGTCCCGTCGAGGCGGCCAACAGCGGCGAAGTGCTGCTGGCCGAGTATCTGGGCATCTACGGCAACTGCGTCCTCATCGATCACGGTCTGGGGGTGGTGTCGCTCTATGGACACCTCAGTTCCATCGAGGTGGAAAAGGGGCAGAGCGTCGACAAAGGCCAGTCGTTGGGGCGCACCGGCGAGACCGGCTTGGCCGGCGGCGATCACCTCCACTTCGCCATCTTCGTCCAAGAAACCGCCGTCAGTCCGCTGGAATGGTGGGACCAAAGCTGGGTGCAGATCCACATTTTGAACCGTTTGCGTCCCGCTGGATGAGCGTGTTCGAACCTCGCACCTGGTCACCTGCAGCTAGCGAGTGGCCTGGTAGCGCCAATGACGTAAAGGTCGCTGACCCAAGGTCGCAAAGATTCACTTGTGCGTGAACTTGTTGGCCACCTAGTGGCCTTAGGCCCAGGGCGTCTGGTGGGCGGCGCGGGCGATCTTCATGGCGTCGATGGCGATCACCATTTCTTCGTCCGTGGGAATCACCCATACCGCTGTCTCACTCTCAGAACGCGAAATGAGGCCCTCGCCCTTCACTTCGCGGTTGGCCACCGGATCGAGTTCGATCCCTAGGCTTTCCAGTCCGCTGCAAATCCGAGAGCGGACCTGATGGGAGTTCTCACCGATGCCAGCCGTAAAGATCAAGGCGTCGCAGCCGTTCATGGCGGCCATGTATTGTCCGATGTAGCTCTTGACGCGGTAGCAAAAGACCTTGATGGCCTGTTGGCAGCGGACGTCCCCTTCTTCGGCTTCTTCCATCAGGGCCCGCATGTCTCCGGCGTAGCCGCTCAAACCCAGCAGTCCGCTGTAGCGGTTGAGCAGGGAGTGAATCTCGTTGAGCGTCATCTCTTCCTTCTCGTTGAGGTAGAAGACGATGGAGGGGTCGATGTCGCCGCTGCGGGTGCCCATCACGAGTCCGGCCAGGGGCGTCAGTCCCATCGAGGTGTCGACCGATCGTCCGTTGTGGACAGCAGCCAGGGAAGCGCCGTTCCCCAGATGGCAAGTGATGAGCTTGGAATCGGAGCGGTTGGCTTCTCCCAATTCGTAGAGCCGTCGGCTGACGTAGTAGTGGCTGGTTCCGTGAAAGCCGTATCGGCGGATCTTGTAGCGCCGGTAGAGGCGGTGGGGGATGGCGTAGAGGTAAGCCTCGGGCGGGAGCGTCTGGTGAAAGGCGGTGTCGAAAACGGCCACGTGGGGGACCTTGGGCAGCAGCTTTTGAGCGGCCTGGACGCCCTTGAGGTTGGCGGGATTGTGGAGCGGTGCCAGATCAAAAGCCTCGCGGATGGCCTCCACAACCTCGTCGTCGATGAGCATGGAATCGGAGAAATGCTCGCCTCCGTGCACCACCCGGTGTCCAACGGCTTCAATCTGCTCAACGCCCTCGATGACCTTGAACTTTTCGCTGGTCAGGTATTCCAGCACGAAGTTGAGGGCCTGTCCGTGGTCTTCTGCTTTGAATCCGTGGCGCTCCGGGTCTTGGCCGCTCTGAGCCAGGGTGGCGATGGAGGAGACGGCTCCAATGCGTTCCACGTGCCCCCGGGCCAGCCGTTTGCGCTCCTCGGCCTCGATCAGTTGAAAGCGCAGCGAGGAACTCCCGCAATTGATGACGAGCACGATCATGACCGTCCCATTGTAGCCGCTCGGGTTGAGCGTTGTGCGCGGCGGCCGGCTACCGCAGTCCATCGGCCTCACGGGAAGTGTATGATGACGGAGGCCTTATGAAGCGGAAGATTCTCAAGATCCTCGGAGTGGCTGCCGTCGTCATTCTAGTGGTGGCGTTGTTGGCCGGCGGCTGGTTTTACCTGCACCTGAGAAGCAGCCTGGCGCAGTTGGACGGGGAGGCCCCGCTGGAAGGCTTGTCGGCATCGGCGAGGGTTGAGCGCGACGAATTGGGCACGGCCACCATTACAGCCGCCGACCGCATGGATTTGGCGCGGGCTCTCGGCTACGTCCATGCTCAGGAGCGTTTCTTTCAGATGGACTTGCTGCGCCGCCGTTCGGCGGGCGAGCTGTCGGGTCTTCTGGGACGGCCCACGTTGGGCATCGACAAGGCCGTCCGCATTCATCAGTTCCGCATTCGCGCCCGGCGCGGACTGGACAACGGTCCCGGCCACGACTTGGCGCTGATGCAGGCCTACAGCGAAGGTGTCAACGCTGGCCTTCAGGCCCTCGACTCGCCGCCATTCGAGTACCTGCTGCTGGGCGTCGACCCCTCTCCCTGGCGTCCCGAGGACTCCAGCCTGGTGGTCTACTCGATGTATCTCACCTTGCAGGACTCCAGCGGACGCCTGGAGCGCAGCTTGGGAGTGCTCTACGACAAGCTGCCCCAGGAAATGGCCGAATTCCTGGCCCCGCCCGGCAGTTCCTGGGACGCGCCAGTTCAGGAGGGCGAGCTGCAACTCCCGCCCCTGCCAGGCCCCGAAGTCTTTGACCTGAGAGATCCCCAGTCCCGGGATGGTCGGGCAGGCGGGTCGAAACGTCCGGCCAGCAGCGCGGGCGCGTTCTCATCCTCCACCGGCAAGGGTGCGCGCGTTGCCAATCCGCCTTCGCCGACTCCGGGTGCGAGACCCGAAGACGAGACCGCTATCCCGGTCGACTCCGTTCTTGACGCCGCTTCTGCCGCCCCAGCCGGACCAAGCTCAGGAGGAGGCCGAAGCCCAACCCGCCTTGCCGATCAAAACGCCTCCTGGATCGACCGGGACGCCGAGCCGGTTTGCCCGCCGCCCATCCGATCCACATGCCTTCAGGCGCTGGGACACGATATCGGCAGCAACAACTGGGCTGTGGCCGGCAGCCGTACGGCTCACGGCGTCTCCATAGTGGCCAACGACATGCACCTGGGACTTGATGTCCCCAACATCTGGTACCGCGCCCGCCTCATATCCCAGCAGGAGGGCCTCGACCTGATCGGCGTCACCCTGCCCGGCACTCCCGGACTGGTGGCCGGCAGCAACACCTACATCGCCTGGGGGTTCACCAACAGCTACGGCGATTGGAGCGACGTGGTCATCTTGGAAGAGGACGCCGAGGACACCTACCGGACGCCCCAAGGTCGCCGCCGCTACCAACGGGAGGTGGAGCGGATCGAATTTCCTGACGGAAGCGCCGAAGAAATCGAAGTCCTCAAGACCATCTGGGGGCCCGTCATCGGACGCGACCCTCAAGGACGCCGCCTGGCCCTCCGCTGGGTGGCTCACGATCCCCAGGGCGTCAACCTGGGTGCGGTTTTGCTGGAGCGCGCACGCAATGTGGAGGAAGCTCTGCAGGCCGCCGCCCGAGCCGGCATCCCGGCCCAGAACCTTGTTGTGGGGGACCGCCAGGGACGCATCGCCTGGACGGTGATGGGGCCCATCCCGCGACGATTCGGCCACGACGGACGCCGGCCTTCCTCGTGGGCCGACGGCACCTGCGGTTGGGACGGCTACCTCGACTTCGCCGAGCGTCCCCGCATCGTCGACCCGTCCGGCGGACAACTTTGGACGGCCAACGCCCGCGTGACCTACGGGGCTGACTTGGCCCTGCTGGGCAACGGCGGCTACGCCAACGGGGCCCGCGCCGGGCAGATCCGCGACGGCCTTTCGGCGCTGAAGCAGGCGACAGAGAAGGACATGCTGCCCGTCCACCTCGATGACCGCGCCCTCTTCCTGCGGCGCTGGCGCGACCTGTTGCTGGACGAACTGACACCCGAGGGCGTGGCCGCTGACTCCCGCCGCCTCCACCTGCGGGAAGCCCTCGACGAATGGGGCGAACGCGCGTCCGTCGATTCAGTCGGATACCGCATGGCGCGCGAGTTCCACAACGAGTTGCGCCGCCAAGTCTTCGAGACTCTCTCCGCTCCGCTGCGCGAAGGCGGGGTCGCCGACCCGGGTTTCAACCTGCTGCGAACCTCACGCCAGTCCGAGTACGTCCTCTGGACGCTGGTGAGCCAACGCCCCAACCACCTGCTCAACCCCGAATTCGCCGACTGGAGCCAGCAGATCCTGGCCGCCGCCGATGTCCTTCTCGACCGCTACATGGAGGATGGCACGTTGGACGACGACACCTGGGGAGCCTACAACCGCGTGGTGGTCGACCACCCCGTCAGCCGCTTCATTCCCGTCATCGGACCCTGGCTGCTCGACATGCCTCGCCAGACCCTCCCGGGCGCTACCGACATGCCGCGCGTCCAAATGCCTTACTTCGGCGCCTCCGAACGTTTCGCGGTGGCCCCCGGACGCGAGCAGGACGGCTATTTTCACATGCCCTCGGCGCAAAGCGGACACCCCCTTTCCCCCTTTTACGGCAACGGCCACCAGGCCTGGGCCCAAGGCCTCCCCACCCCCTTCCTCCCCGGACCCACGCTCCACACCCTCACACTCCAGCCTTAATGGCCGTCACGGGAAAGCAGGTTCTGCGCACTAAGGAGGTTTCGATGCAGTTTGAGCCAGCCGTGGCTGATCGGCATCTAGAGAGCCAGAACGACCGGGCCATGATTTCGGAAAGGAGGGCCCGCCATGCATGCGTTCCCATTTATGATTCTCGTCTCTTGGGTGTTGATCTCGGGGATGACTGAGCCCCCTCAAGTGAAACTCAAGCCTGAGTGTGACTTTCTGTTGACTGAGGTCGGTCTTTCGCTCCCCTCCTATCCCGAACTTGCAGAGAGGGCCCGCGTCCAAGGTAAGGCCGAGATCAAGGTGGCGATCCAGCCTGGTGGAGAGGTCGGAGGCATTGAGATTCTGTCAGGTTCCCATGTGCTGTGGAACGAGCAAATCCGGTCGGCCATCGATCAGTGGAAATTCAAGCCCAATCTGAAAGGCACATCCTGCACGGTGACGTTTTCCTTCCGGCTGTTCGTGAAGGACGCCCCAGACCGATTTGACGGCACTAGATTGGCCTGGCCGCATATCTCCATCGGCCGCACCGTTAAGCTGGTTCATTCGAGTCATTAAGCAGGGGTATGGACGCTCTGTCGTTCTAGTCAGCCATAAAGCGCTCGATGGAGTTGCTTCGGGCCAGGATGACCTCTTGGCACAGGTCGATGAAAAGGCCGTGTTCGACGACGCCGGGGATGGGGCTGATTTGGGCAGCCAGGGCTCGGGGATCGTCGATCGCTTTGAAAGGGCAGTCGATGATGTAGTTGCCTTCGTCGGTGAGGAAAGGCTTATCGCCTTGCCGGCGCAGGACGGGAGCGCAACCCAGGAGGGCCAGACGGGGCAGGAGGACGGGCCAGGCAAACTGGACCACTTCGACGGGCAGCGGGAACTCCCCCAGGGGGTCGACCAGCTTGCTGGAGTCGACGATGGCCACCATGCGCCGGGAGGCCGATGCCACGATCTTTTCCCGCAGCAGCGCCCCTCCGCCGCCCTTGATGAGGCGGCAGCGGGGGTCGGCTTCGTCGGCTCCGTCGATGGTCAGGTCGAGACGGGGACAGGCCTCCAGGTCGGTCAGCGGGATGCCTTCCTCACGGGCCAACTCTTCGGTCTGGCGCGACGTGGGAACGGCTCTGACCTTCAGTCCTTGGCCGACCATGCGTCCCAGTCCCCGGATGGCGTAGGCGGCGGTGGAGCCGGTGCCCAGTCCCAGCGCCATGCCGTCCTCGACCAGCTTCAAGGCGGCCTCGGCTGCAGCCCGCTTTTCCTCTGCTTGGAGGCTCTTCCGATCATTCATGTTGGTTCTTTCCTCGCGGCTGGCCTATCCTATAGCACATGTCTGAAAGGGACAATCGATGGAGAGCCGCCGGATGCGAGGCTGCCGCGGGGGCGGCGCGCGACGAGACAGTTGGCGCGGCGGCCCCGCTTTCTCAGGCCTCGCCTCTGGAGAAGCTTCGGGAAACAGCATCCCGGCCTGGTGCCAGGAAGTTGCGAAGCCTGATGGGTGCCTCTGCCATCGCCCTGCTGGTGACGCTGGGCGCTGTTGCTGGGCAGCCCCAGATCCCCCAACCGGGGACTCCCAGGGCTGGCCTGCCGGTGCAGGCAGTTCTCTCTGCGGAGCCTGCGTCCTCTCCGGCTCAAGAGGGGCTGGAATACCAGCATCTCAAGCGCGAGGGGCCGCTATCGATTCATGTGCTGCGGGTCGATCCGGCGCGGGTTGAGATCAAACTCGTCCGGGCGCTCAACGACGGGCTAGGACGTGAGACGGTCTCCTCACTGGCCCGCCGCAGCGGGGCCCGAGCCGCCGTCAACGCTGGCTTCTTCACCATCGGCGGACGCTATGACGGCCTTCCGGCGGGTGTCCTGAAGGTCGAGGACCGCTTCTACTCGGCCCCTACCAAGCCTCGCGGAGCCTTGGGCTGGCGGCATGATGGCCAAGCCCTCATGGGACGCCTGCTCATGTCCTGGACTCTTGCGACCGGCTCCCAATGGATCGAGTTCGACGGACTCAACAGTCCCCGCGGCCGCCAGCAAGTCATCCTCTATTCCTGGGCTTTTCACCGCACTACCATGACCTATCCCGGCGGGCAGGAGTGGGCGCTGGACCGCGGTCGAATCGTCGCCCAGGGGGGCAACGACCTGGCAATCCCGGTCGATGGATACGTCATCTCTGCGGGTCCGGAAGCGACGCGCCCCAGCCTGCCCACTGGCTCCCCAGTCCGTGTCGATTACCGCTTTCTGCCCCAGGGCCAGCTCTCCCGGGCCCTGGCCGATAAGGACTCTGATGGAAGATGGGTGGGGCCAGCCGTCATTCCAGGTCAAGACGAGAAACCGTCCAACCAAACCTCCGGCGGCCAACAGTCGGGACAGCCAGCAGAAGGCAGTCCCACCGAGTCCGTGAATCGGGACGGGAGCAAGGTCCAGACCGCCGATGCTCAGGCCTGGCAATCGATGGACTACATCGTCGGCGGAGCCGGACTAGTCTTGCAGAACGGTCGCGTCACCGAAGACTACTCGACCGAACAGACTATCGAAACCTTCATCACAAACAAGCACCCCCGCACGGCAGTGGGATTCAGCGCTGAAGGTAGCTGGGTCGTTGTGGTCGTGGACGGCCGCCAGCCCGAACTGAGCATCGGTCTGACCCTGGTCGAGCTGGGCGCTCTCATGAAGGAACTGGGCTGCCGCGACGCCCTCAATCTCGACGGAGGCGGATCCACCACCTTCGTCCACCAGGGCAAAGTCATGAACACCCCCTCCGACTTCGGCCAAGAGCGCCCTGTTTCCGACGCCATCGTCTTCAAGTAGCCGCAGGGTTGAATCGCTATTAGAGTCAGTCGGGCCAGGAGGAAGGGAAACATGGAAATGGGCAGGAGTTGGCCAGCGG
>DATIPO010000364.1:0-50800 GCA_035471925.1 Acidobacteriota bacterium | reverse complement strand
TGCCGAGGCGTGGCGCTGCTCCAAGCGGAAGGTGGTCTCATCTTCGTCGCGGGTAAAGTTGCCGATGCCGAAGAAATTGTGGCTGCGGTAATCGAGGTAGCCAGCCTTGACATAAGCGCGGAAGGGCGAGTCGCTGGCCGGGGCGGGGAAGAACTCCGCCATGGTCTCCAACTGCTCGTAGAGTCTGGTGGACGAGCGGGCGTCAACCGTGAAGCGAACGGTCTCGCGGTCAAGTCCGTTAATGAAGCCGACTCCATAGGCGAATCCCGAACCCTGCGGCAGGCCCCCGATGAGCAGCCTGAAGCCGCCGTAGCCCTTAACGGTCAGCTTCTGGAAGATAGGCTTTTTCTCGTAATTGACGAGGACGTTTTCCCACTTGCTCAGCTCTTCCGGCTTGAGTTCCTGCATCTTGCGCCGGCGCTTCTCGATCAGGATCTCCTGGCGGCTCTGAGGCTTGTCTTGCAGAGTGGGCTCCTCCCCCTCCCAAGCGGCGGCTGCGCCCGCCGGTGCTCCGGCAACTACAGCCAGGCTGAGAAAGGCCCGGGCCAGCAAGCGCCCTCTCCTCAAGCTCTCCAACTTCATGCCCGTCATATGCCTTTCGTTGCCGTCAAGGCCTGCATGGTTACGGCTCCCTTTCACTCGCTGTCGCCGAACTGACCGGAGAAGCTGAGCCGAGCCTGCTGTGCCGACCGCCAACCGCACGACAGAATATCACCAAACCCCGTAATTCGATAAGCGCGTGGGCGTGGGCGGCGGGCCCTCCGTCGAACGGCCAAGGCCGTCACCGGCCCGTCTCGCCGCGGTCTTGCCCTGGAGGCCTCGGATGGGCGGTCAGGCTTGCCGGAAGGGGCCGCCTTGTGGACAATGCCGGCTCGCTTTGGAGGCGGGGCGAGGCATTGCAAACTCCCCCGAATCATGAAATAAAGGAAGAAAACGAAGAGGTGATTACCTATGAAATATCTGACAGATGAGAAACTCGTTATCCTAGGCGCTGCCGGTGCCATCGGCTCAAATATGGTGCAGTCGGCGCTCACCATGGGGCTGACCCCGAACGTGTCGATGTACGATCCCTACGAAAAGGGCCTGGAAGGCACGGCCGAGGAGATCTATCATTGCGCTTTTCCGGGTGCCCGCGTCACTTGGACGGCCGACATCGCGGAGGCGCTTGAAGATGCTTCCTACATCATTTCCTCGGGCGGAGCACCGCGCAAGGAGGGCATGACCCGGGAAGACTTGCTGAAAGGCAACACCGAGATCGCCAAGCAATTGGGCAAAGACATCCGCGCCAACTGCCCGCAGGCCAAGTTCGTCGTCATCATCTTCAATCCCGCCGATATAACGGGACTGACGACGCTGGTCTATTCGGGGCTCAAACCTTCGCAGGTGGCCACCCTGGCGGCGCTTGACTCCACCCGGCTCCAGACTGCCCTCAGTCAGCACTTCGGCATTCCTCAAGACCGAGTGACCGGTTGCCGCACCTACGGAGGTCACGGCGAGCAGATGGCGGTTTTTGCCAGCACCTGCAAGGTGGACGGACGTCCCCTCAATGACCTGATCGGCAGTTCCGAGCTGAGCCAGGAAAGATGGGACGAGATTCGCGCCCACGTCCGTCAAGGGGGAAAGCGCATCATCCAGCTCAGGGGACGCAGCTCGTTTCAGAGCCCTTCCCATCAGTCCCTGCTCATGGTCAAGGCCGTCATCGACGGTCAAGGCTATCCCTGGCCCTGCGGAACCTATGTCGACTCGCCTGAAAACGGCTTCAGCAAGATCATGATGGCCATGGAAACCCGGCTCGGCAAAGACGGCATGAGCTGGACCATGCCCAGCGGAAGCCAGCAGGAACTGCAGGCTCTGCAGGAGTCTTACCACCACTTGGTCAAGCTGCGCGACGAGGTCATTTCGCTGGGCTCCTTGCCGCCCATGGAGGAATGGTCCTCGGTCAACTCCAACCTGTAGCAGCACCCGCATCACCGGAGGGACGATGAACAAGCTCACCATCGAAGATCTGCAACTGCAAGGCAAGAAGGCTCTTATTCGCGTGGATTTCAACGTTCCACTGGAGGACGGCAAGGTCAGCGACGATACCCGCATCAAAGCGGCGTTGCCCACCATCCGCTATGCCCTCGAAAAAGGAGCGGCGGTGATCTTGATGAGTCACCTGGGCCGTCCTGCGGGTCAAGCCGATCAGGCGCTGAGTCTTCGTCCGGTGGCTGATCGTCTCTCCCGCCTGCTGGAGTCTGAAGTGGCCTTCGCAGAGGACTGCGTGGGCCAGGAGGCCCAAGAGGCCGCCGCCCGACTGCAGGCCGGACAGGTGCTGCTGCTGGAAAACCTGCGCTTTCATCCTGGGGAGAAGAAGCCCGAGGCGGAGCCCGATTTCGCTGGGAAACTGGCTTCTCTTGGGGACGTCTACATCAACGACGCCTTCGGAACCGCCCACCGTCCCCATTCTTCCATGGTGGCTGTGGCGGAAAGCTTTGAGAAGCGGGCCGCCGGCTTTCTTCTGGCGAAGGAGATCGACTACTTCCAACGCGTGCTGGACAATCCGGCGACGCCCTTTCTGGCCATTTTGGGCGGCGCCAAGGTGAGCGACAAAATCGGAGTCATCCAAAACCTGCTGGAGAAAGTCGACATTCTGCTGGTGGGAGGGGCCATGGCCTACACCTTCCTCAAAGCCGGAGGAGTGGAAGTGGGAGACTCGCGGGTCGAGGAGGACAAGCTGCCCCTGGCCCTCAAGCTGATTCGGCAGGCGGCCCAGAAGGACGTGGAACTGATTCTTCCTCAAGATCACGTCTGCGGCCGCGAGTTCAAGGAGGATACGGAAAGGGGCCAGACGCCGGGGGCCTCCATTCCCAAGGGTTGGATGGGACTGGACATCGGTCCCCGCACCGTCCAGGTCTTCCGCGACCGCATCGAGCAGGCCCGGCTGATCGTCTGGAACGGGCCCATGGGCGTCTTCGAGTGGCCCCGCTTCTCACGCGGCACCCAGCGCATCGCTAAAGCCTGCGCCGAATCCCCCGCCGTCACCATCATCGGAGGAGGGGACTCGGCGTCCGCCGCCCAGCGCTCGGGACTGGCCGACCGCTTCGACCACATCTCCACCGGCGGCGGCGCAAGCCTGGAAATGCTGGAAGGCAAGAAGCTGCCGGGCGTCGAGGTTCTGACGGACGCTTAGCGCTGGGCCAAGCTCTTGCCGGGCCGGTCCATGGCGCTATTGCACGCTTTCAGCATTGCGGGGTTCAGCGTCCAAACCCAGGGTTTGCCCTTGCGGCGCTTCGACGGCGGCGGGCTTCACCCTGGGCTGGCGCATGGCTCGCTTGCAGCGAGCCGCGATCGTCCAGATTCTGTTGCCGCGGGATATAACAAGTCCTCGCTGAACATGGCGCGAACGGTCTTTTGACGCGCCGTGCACAAGAGAGAAATTGGGCGAGCGGGGGTGAGTGAGGTAAACTGGCGGGATCATGGCCAACAGAGAGACTTCCCCATGGATGTGGATTCTGGGTGGCTGCGCCGTCATTGCCCTCATCGGCGTTGTCTTTTTTGCGGCACTGGGCATCATGGGCTACCAGTTCGTTCGGGACATGGAAGAACTGACAACCAATCCGGAAATGCGGCGCGAGAGAGTCCTTGAGATGCTCGGCGCTGAGCAGGTCCCGGAGGGCTATTACGCAGGTTTCGTTGTCGGCATTCCCATCGTCGGCGACATTGTCGGGTTAACCGACTCCCCACCTCAAGAAGACGGAGAACCCGGCGAGCCTCGGGAGAGGGCCTTTTTTTATTTCAGCCTGCGCTTCATGGGCGACGACAAGCAGCAAATGGAAGACTTCTTCACCGGCAAGACCGACGAATTGGAAGCCTTGGAAAACGTCCAGATTCAGGGACCCATTGACATCGAATTCCGCCGCGCCGAGTTCATCAAGCTGGGCCAGTTCGAAGTCAACCAGTACACGGCCTACTACCGCGTCATGCGGGGAGGCGTGGAACTGAGCCGCTCGCGGGGCGACAGTCTGGCCGCCACTATGTGGATCCGTTGTCCCGACGACAGCCGAGGTCGATTTGCCGCCTGGGTAGTCCCGGATCCGGCGGCGTTGGCCGCAGCCGGGCAACCTTCTTCCGAGGCGGACACATCGGCTGCTTCGTCATCCGGCCCTGCCGGCGAGTCCTCCGCCGACGCTCCCCAAGTCGACTACCAGGGCACTCCCAACGACGAAGAGTCGCTGGCCGCTTTCATGTCCCAATTCAACCTTTGCGGCACCGGCTAGTCGGGCTCGCTGAAGCTAAACGACAAGCCCCCCGCTTCACCCCTCCCTCGCCAAGGGCCAGGTGGAGCTAAGCTGCAAAGGGCAGGCAGCCCCAGCGGCTGTGGCGAAGGTCAAGTCGGGGCTCGCTGAAGCTGAACGACAAGCCCCTGCTTCACCCTTCCCCCGCAAAGGACCGGGCGGGGCTTAAGCTGCAAGGACAGGCAGGCCCAGCGGCTGTGGCGAAGGTCAAGTCGGGGCTCGCTGAAGGCGAGCCATAGGCCAGCCCAGGGTAGAGCGGAGCCGCCTAGCGGCGCAGCGGCACCCTGGGTGAGGCAAGTACCTCTAAAGAAACCCTGAAAGGGTGGAATAGCGGGCCTTCGAAGATGTCATGCTGGGGACTTCTGCAACACTCTCCGGGAGCGTGAATGAGAGTCAAGGTTCGATCAGCGCCTTGACGATGCGGCCGTTCTCGACGGCAGCCAGGGCTTGGTTGGATTGCTCGAGGGTATAGGACTGCAGCGGAATCTTGGTCCAGGGTTGGGCTCTCTCGGGACGCGACATGACTTGCACGCCGCGGTAGAAGTGGGAGAAGTCCGAGCCCCAGCAGCCCCGGACGTCGAGATGCTTCTTGTTGAGATCGAGATGCGGATTGAAGGGGATTTCACCGTGGTCGGTGTACTGACCGACGACCACAACGCGTCCCGCATCGCGGGTGCATCGCATGGCGTCGACAACCGCCGAGGGCGCTCCGGTGGCCTCGATGGTGACGTCGGCCCCCCGTCCGCCGGTGCGGTCCAACACCCATTGCAGCCGCTCCTCCTCGTCTTGTTTCTGAAAATTGAGGGTGTGGGCCGCGCCCACTTGGGCGGCGGTTTGCAGGCGCTGATCGGGGGCTCCGATGCAGAGCACTTCGAGAGCCCCGGCCATGCAGGCGAAGATGATGGAGGAGAGCCCGACGGGTCCGCTGCCCAATACCAACACCACGTCGCCGATGCGCACTTGGGCGCGGTCCAGGGCATGCAAGGCCGTGGGGAGGGAACATCCGCCCGCCATGAAGGCCCGGGTGTCGACGCCCTCTAGGGGGATAATGCGGGTCCCGGGCTTGAGGTAGATCCCCTGCGACCATCCGCCGGTGAGCCCGTCCTCAACGCCATAGGTGATGCCGTAGACCTTGCGCTGTGGACAGCGGGTGGAGGCCTTGGCCACCAGGCAATGCCAGCAGGCGTAGCAGGTGCGGTGGACGTCGAGAAATGTGACCCGGTCGCCTTCCCGCAGCGGACGTCCTTGGATGTCGTTGAGCGGTCCCCGCACCTTGGAGAGGCGTCCGGCCGAGACGTGGCCGGGAATGATGGGGTAGGGAACTCCGCCCAGCCGTCCGTCGCGCAGGTGGACGTCGGTTCCGCACACCTCGCTGAGCTCCACTTCCAGCAAGGCGCTTTCCGGCTCCAACTCGGGCCGGGCGAATTCGCGCACCTGGACTTGGCCTCCGTCTCCGGGCATCACCGCCGCTTTGATCGTGCTCATGCCTTCCTCTCTCAGCGAAGCGCATTGCCCTCCCGGCGCGTCCGGCTTCCCGTGGGCTAAAATGCGCTGCGGAGGTAGCATGCTGAATTTCGAGATCGACCGCAAGTATCTGGTCGAAGTCCTGCAGGGTTTGGTGAGGATCAATTCCGTCAACCCCGCTTTAGTGGAGGACGCGCCGGGCGAGGCCGAAATCGCCGGCTACACTGCCCAACTCATGCAAGACCTGGGACTGGAAGTGCATCGCCACGAGCCCTCCCCCGGACGCGTCAGCGTCGTAGGGCGTCTGCCGGGTCAGGGCCAGGGCCGCTCGCTCATGCTCAACGCTCATTACGACACGGTGGGGGTGGAGGGCATGCCCGAGCCCTTCTCGGCGCGCATCCAGGACGGACGCCTTTATGGACGCGGCGCCTACGACATGAAGGCCAGCTTGGCCGCCTCCCTGGCTGCCCTCAAGGCCTTGCAGGAAGCCGGCTGCCGTCCTTTGGGGGACGTCCTCATCGCTGCCGTGGCCGACGAAGAGCACGCCAGCCTGGGAACCGCTGACCTGATTCCCCGCTATCCGGTCGACGCAGCCATTGTCACCGAGCCCAGCCAACTGGAAATCTGCCTGGCCCACAAAGGCTTTATGTGGCTGCAGGTGGAAACCCAGGGACGCGCCTACCATGGCAGCCGTCCCGACGAAGGCATCGACGCCAACATGCACATGGGGTGCTTTCTCTACCGGCTGCAAGCGCTGGAACGCGAACTGCGCCGCCGTCCGCCCCATCGGCTGCTGGGCCCGCCGTCCTTGCACGCCGCTCAAGTCAAGGGAGGCACCTCGCCCAGCATCTACGCTGCTTCCTGCACCCTGACCGTCGAGCGCCGCACCATTCCCGGCGAGAGCGCAGAGCAGGTTGAGGAGGAGATCCGATCCATCCTTGAACGGCTGGAGAAAGAAGATCCTGATTTCAAAGCCTCGCTCCAAGTCGGCTTGGTCCGCGAGCCTTTCGAAGTCTCTCCCCGGGCCAAGATCGTGGGCGCCTTGGAGACGGCCTGCCGGGACGTCCTGGGCTGCATCCCTCCTCACGCCGGGCAGAATCCTTGGATGGACTCGGCACTGCTCTCGGCTGCCGGCGTCGAAACTGTCGTCTTCGGCCCCAGCGGTGCCGGAGCTCACTCCGACAATGAGTGGGTCGACCTCGATTCCGTCCACTCCCTCTCCGCCATCCTGGCCCAAACCACAGCCGCCTACTGCGACGAGTGACAGAGATGGACTTGCGGGCGCTGGTCCACGATTCGGCCTCGGGCTCGCCGGGACTTCAACTACTCTGAAGAAACCTTCTGATCGGCGGGGGCGACGGCGCTCCAGGCGTCCATCAAGCGTTGGCGCTTCTCCGGTGTGAGGACGCCGGTTTCGATGGCTTTGACCTGGTTGTCGGCCAGCAGGATGGTCTGTGGGACCCGATAAATGCGGAAGGCGTCGGCGCGCTGGCCTTGATCAGCGAAGAGCACCGTTCGGTCGGCGATGCGCCGCTGCTGAGCGTATTGCTGCGTGGCCCGCAGGGGGTTGGTGGCCACGTAGAGGACGTTCTCGCGCCCGATCTCTTCTTCCAGGCTGGTCCAGTTGGGAAAGTTGGCTTGGCAGACGTGGCAGTCCTTGGAAAAGACCAGGAGCATCTTGGGAGCCGGAAAGCTAATGGAAGAAACCGACTCGTCCAGATGCAGCGCTTTGAGGTTGGGCACCCAATCGTCCACCTGCAGAATTTCGCTCAACTCGTGCTGGCGCTGTTGGGCCGCCAAGGTGGAGTTGAGGCCTTCGACCTTGAAGTAGGAAAACACATTGAGGGCCACGGAACCCACCAGTAGCAGGAGCACTGCCTTGCTCTCCCAGAAACTGAACCAACCCTTGGAAGTCATGGCAAAAGTCTATCACGGGTTGGCGCTGACCTGCGACTCGCGGGCCTCATGCAAGGCGGCCACATACATCTCTTCAGCGTACTGCTTCATCATGCGCCGGGCTGAGAAGGGAGCCGCCAGCGAGCGGATGGTTTCCTTCATCATTTCCACCCACTGACGGGGAATGCCTTGGTGGTCGCGGCGGTAGTAAAGGGGAATGATCTCCTCCTCCATCAGGTGGTAGATGGCTTCAGCCGTGGCCTCATCGTCACCGCCCGTCTGGGCATCAATGCCCCAGCCGTTCTTGCCGTTGTGGCCTTCGTGCCACCAGCCGTCCAGGACGCTCAGGTTGGGGACGCCGTTGAGGGATGACTTCTGTCCGCTGGTTCCGCTGGCCTCCAAGGGCGGGCGAGGATTGTTGAGCCACACGTCGACGCCTTGGATCATGTGGTGGGCGACGTGCTCGTCGTATTCCTCGATGAAGGCGACGCGTCCGGCCATGTCGGACGACATGCAGGCCTGGAACACTTCTTGCAGCACGAATTTGCCGGGCTCGTCGGCCGGGTGGGCCTTGCCGGCGAAAACGATCTGCACAGGACGCAGACTGTCGTTGAGCATCCGCTTGAGCCTCTGGGCATCGCGCAGGATCAGGTTGCCGCGCTTGTAGGTGGCGAAGCGGCGGGCGAATCCGATGGTCAGGGCGGCCGGGTCGAGGAGACTGCCCAGCCCGGCCAGTTGTCCTGCCGAGAGGCTGTCGTCGTGCCAGCGCGTGCGTGCCTTCTCCTGCACCAGACGGACCAGGCGGGCCTTAAGCCTGAGGTGGGCCTCCCACAGAATCTGGTCAGGGATGCGTTCCACGAACTCCCAAAGGTCCTGCTCATCGTGGCGGCTCATCCAGTCCACCGCCAAGTAGCGCTTGAAGACTTCGTTCATCTCAAGCGGCACCCAGGTGGGAATGTGAACCCCGTTGGTGATGTGCCCGATCGGCACTTCCTCCTGTGAACGCTCGGGCCACAGCGAGTGCCACATTTCGCGCGAGACGCGTCCGTGAATCTCGCTGACGCCGTTGGCTCGGGAAGACGTCCTGAGGGCCAGGGCCGTCATCACGAATTCGTCTCCCCCGGGAACACGGCCCAGGCTCAGGAACTTCTCACGGGTCATGCCTACCTTTTCCCAATAATGGCCGAAGAACTCCTCCATCATGTGGTCGGAGAACCTGTCGTGGCCGGCCTTGACCGGAGTGTGGGTGGTGAAGACTGTTCGCTTCCGCACGTCTTCCAAAGCCTCGTCCAGAGAAAGCCCCTGATCGCGCAGTTGAGCGAGCAGCTCCAGCGTGGCGAAGGCTGCGTGGCCTTCGTTGAGGTGAAGGATGGTCGGGTCGTGCCCCAGGGCTTGCAGCACCCGCAGTCCACCCATGCCCAAGATGATTTCCTGACGCAGCCGCACCGATTGGTCGCCGCCGTAGAGACGGGCCGAAAGGTCGCGGTCCCAGGGTTCGTTGTCCTCGATGTTGGTGTCCATCAAGAAGATGGGCACGCGCCCCGCTTGCACCTTCCACACCGCCACCCGGACCTGGCGGTTATCGACGGGGACGGCCACGGTGAAACGGCTTCCGTCCTCGTTGAGCACGGGCAACAGCGGCGCCGATGCGGTCTCAATGCGGTAGTAGTTGGCCTGCTGGACCCCGTCGGCGCCGATGCGCTGCTGAAAGTATCCTTCGGGGTAGAAATAGCCCACTGCGGCGAAGGGCAGTCCCAGGTCGCTGGCCTCTTTACAGGTGTCACCCGCCAGCACGCCCAAACCGCCCGAGTAGATGGGCAAGGAGTTATGGATGCCGTATTCGGCGCAGAAATAGCCAATCCAGAAGTCGGCGTCCTTGCCGTGATGACGGTCGAACCAGGTGTCCTTGCGCTCCATGTAGTCGTCGAGCGCGGCCAGGACCTGGTCGTAGAGCTTCAGGAAGCGCTCGTCCTGGACCCGCTCGCGCAGGACTTCGGGCCGGATCTCGTTGAGCATGACCACCGGGTTGTGCTTGGTTTCACGCCACAAATAGAGATCGAGGCTGCGGAACAAAGCGCGGGCCGTCGTATCCCAACTCCACCACAGGTTGTAAGACAATTCTCCCAGGCGGTTGATGCGTTCGGGAAGGTGTTCAAACTTGGGCAATTCCACTTTCATCGTATTTCGGGCTCTCCTCGGAGCCGGAGGGTCGCGTCACTGGGCTCATTATTGTGCCTTCGTCCTTCAAGGTCAATCGAAGCCTGCTCATTTGAGGAAGTCCAGGCGGACAGCGGCGATCAGCGGTAGGTTCGAGTCCATGGGCATAAGCTTGCAGGAGCGCGCAGGTGCCTTGAAGGTATTGACATCTGTGTCGATCCGTTGCTATCTTCTGTGTCTCTGCCGGCATCTCAGCGGGCTCGAGAGCGGGAAGCCGTCTTCTGGGGGGAGGCTTTTCGTAGAGCGGCTGGAATGCTTCTGCGGACGGGCAAATCTGGGGGGATCACGGCCGGCCTCAGCGACGCCGGCAGCCTCGAAGGAGTTTGCAGGCTCGACGCATCGAGACTGGCCCGCTCGTCCGCAGTCCGGCAGAGTCTTCGCCGGTCGGCGTACTTCCCAAGTCGCAAGGTCCAAATTCCAAACTCTGTCACACAATCGGCTCCTGGCGGGCCCCGGCCTGAATGCGTCTTGGCCGCTCCAAGCCTCCTCGGGACCCATGACGGCGATGGTAGATGCTGCCTGAGGGTTGCGGGTTTAGATCAATTGAAAACCGCTTCGTAGATGGTCGACTCTTTGTCTTGTCCCACGGGGACCAGGAAGATCGTGACCTCGCCCAGGCTTTCATTGCGGAGGGGAATGGCGGCTTGCTGCAGGACCGGCTGCTTGGGCCCTTTGAAGACCACCGAGAATGATTCGCGCTTTTCGTTCTCCGATTTGAGGGGCTCGACCTGGCAGAGTTGCAGGCTGAAGTCGTCGTCGATTTCGTCGCTTTCCACCGCGATGCGGAACACCTGGCCCTTGCACTCTTCGAAATCCTTCTTTTTCAGGTCCGCCAATTCGTCCATGCGTCTTTCCTCCAGAGGCTCGATTGTGGCGATTGGCGGACACCCAGTCAAGCTGGTGTTTTCAACTTGAAGAGTGCCGTTAGTCCTCTTCCCAGTAGCGGCGGTCTTTCAGCTTGTCGGGCAGGCAGTTCATCTCCTCCACGGGTCGGCCTTCGTCGTGGGCATAGCGGTATCCCTTCCCGTAGCCCAGATCCTTCATCAGCTTTGTCGGGGCGTTGCGCAGGTGCAGGGGGACGGGTTCGCTGCGCGTTTGGCGGACGTCCTTCTCGACCTTGCCATAGGCTTTGTAGACGGCGTTGGATTTGGGGGCGCGGGCCAGATAAACGGCGGTCTGAGCCAAGAACAGCTTTCCCTCGGGCAGGCCCACAAAGTCGTAGGCACGCAGCGCGTCCACGGCCCGTCCCAGGGCGTCGGGATCGGCCAGTCCGACGTCCTCGGAGGCGAATCGGATCATGCGGCGCAGGATGTAGCGCGGGTCCTCCCCGGCTTCCAGCATCCTCGACAGCCAGTAGAGAGAGGCGCCGATGTCGGAATTGCGCATCGACTTGTGCAGCGCCGAGATGATGTTGTAGTGCTCTTCGCCCGCCTTGTCGTAGCGCAGGTGCCGGCTCTGCAGGGCCTCCGAGAGCACCTTGGCGGTCAGGCGGGCTGTCTGCCCCTCGGACGCGGATGCTCGAGCCAAGCGTGAGGCCACCTC
Source organism: Acidobacteriota bacterium (assembly GCA_035471925.1). Taxonomy (GTDB): domain Bacteria; phylum Acidobacteriota; class UBA6911; order RPQK01; family DATIPO01; genus JANQFM01. Next base: position 39,404 of record DATIPO010000364.1, on the reverse strand, counting down.
CAGCGAATTGAGGGCTTGGCGGGCATCGCCGTCGGCGAAGGCGGCGATGCGCTCCAGCACCCCGTCCTCAAGATCCAACTCCCAATCCCCCAGGCCTCTTTCGCGATCTTCCAGAGCCCGGCGCAGCAGACTGAGAATGTCTTCTTCTTCCAAGGGATGGAGCACGAAGACGCGGGAGCGGGAGAGCAGGGGAGCGATGACCTCGAAGGACGGGTTTTCGGTGGTGGCTCCGATGAGGGTCAGCGCGCCGCTTTCCACATGAGGCAGCAAGGCGTCCTGCTGAGCCTTGTTGAATCGGTGCAGTTCGTCGATGAAGAGGACGGTAGGGCGTCCGGCGGCGGCCATGCGGCGCGACTGCTCCACCACCTGCTTGATGTCCTTGACACCCGAGAGGACGGCGCTGAGCGACACGAAGTGAGAGCGGCTATGGCGGGCCACCAAGCGCGCCAAGGTGGTCTTTCCCACCCCCGGCGGACCCCACAGGATCATCGAGGAGACCTGGTCTTCTTCGATCAGCCGCCTCAGCACCTTGCCCTCCTCCAGCAGATGCTGCTGGCCCGCCACTTCCTCCAGGCTGCGGGGACGCATGCGGTCGGCCAACGGAGACGAGCCCTTGGGCCCCGAGGCTGCTCCGGCCGGGCCCTTGGAGCCGCCGCCCGAAGCGGCTGCCGCGTCCTGTGGCGAGTCCATCTCAGGAAAAAGTGAATCAGACATTTTCAAACCACCTTCGTGCCTGAGGGCTACCGTCTCAGGCTGGCATTTTCCCACCCCTCTTGGCCTCCCCGACGAAACCACTCGTAGAGGATCAGGGATCCTGCGACAGAGGCGTTGAGGCTCTCGGCCTCTGGACGCATGGGAATGCGGACGCGCCCCTGGGAATGGTGCAAGGCGGCCGCGGAAGGGCCTCTGCCTTCGCTGCCAAGTATTACCGCCAGCCGCGAAGGGATGCGGGTCTGAAAGAGAGTCCGCCGTCCTTGGGCCGAGGCGGTCCAGAGGACATATCCCCGCTGGCCCAAGGCCTCAAAGGAGACATCTTCCAAAAAAGGCACCCGGAAGAGCAGTGAGGCCGAGGCGCGCACCGCCTTGAGATTGAAGCGCGACACACTGCCCGCCGTCGACGCCATGCTGGCGCCAACGGCTGCGGCGCTGCGCATCAGGGTGCCCAGATTGCCGGGATCCTGCAGTCCGTCCGCCACCAGGACGCAATCGGTGAGATCGTCCGCCGACCAATGGGGCTTTTTAACGAAGGCCATGACGCCCTGGGGAGTCTTGACCCCGGACAGACGGTTGAACAGGCTTGGCGTCAGATGCACGCTGTCAACCGCCTTGTCCCGCAGCGAAGGCAGCCGGGAATCGTCAGGATCGCAGTACAGAAGCAACTCCAGCGTCACCGACGCGGCGGCCTCTGCCACATGTCGGTAGCCCTCGACCGGAACCCAGGGACAGTCCGCCTGCTGAGGATGCTGGAGGTAACGCTTCCACTGCTTGAAACGCGGATTGTGGCGGCTCTCGATGGCAGACGTCATGGCGCGTCCCCCGATTGTAGCACCCGGATTCGCCCCTTGATTCTTCCTGCTTCAGCCAGCCCGCATTCTGCGGGTGGTCTGCTGCGGTGGCCCATCCATCCGTCCTGACCGCCTCGCGTCCTGCTCAACCTGCGGTAGAGTATGTTTCCGCGGGCCTCGGTCGCGATTGTCATCACGGCGCCCGCCTCTCATAGAGATGGACGAGGGGCCGCGTACGACCTTGCTGTCCCAGCTACCCGAAGTCCGGGACAATGCAGCCCCTCGCAACGACAACCCGAGCGAAATGCGGGCCAGGTGGTCGGCGACCGCTTTGCTGCCAGACCGCCTCGCGTCGATGGCTCGTAGCCTCGGTCCATTCATGCACTCTGAATCGCCCAGTAAACACAGCGCCAGAGGATGCCAATCTTGAAACGCGCAGGAGAAGGCTCCACCGCAGTGGAGCGAATTGGCCCTACCCGCCCAGGGCATCTTTCAGGGATAATCAAGCTGTGCAAGCCGCCGCTTTTGTGCTGCTCTGCTTCATCTGGGGCAGTTCCTGGATCGGAATCAAGTACTCGCTGCAAGGCCTTCCGCCTTTCTTGGGGGCCGGGATGCGCTTCGGCGTGGCCATCCTGCTGCTGGCCCTCTTCGTGCTTCGCCGCAAGGGGAGTTTGCGCCTGCCGCGCCCTTTCTGGTGGCCGGTCTTCGTCACCGGAGCGCTGACCTACATCTTCGACTATGGATTGGTGTATTGGGGCGAGCAGTACTTGAGCGCCGGAGTGACGGCCGTTCTTTTCGCCACCTTTCCCCTCTTCACGTCCGCCATGGCTATCTTCGTCTTCCGCATGGAGGCTTTTCGGGGAGGGGCTCTCTTTGGCATGCTGCTGGGCTTGGCCGGAGTGGCTGTCATCTTCAGCCGGGACCTGCTGCAGGCTCGCCTGGAAGGTCTGGCGCTGCTGGCCGGTTTCGGCGTTGTCGCGGGTGCGGCGGGCGGCGCTTTTGCCATCGCTTTGACCAAGCAGCGGCTGGGCTCCCTTGATCCCGCCCTGCTCACCTTCCACCAGATGATCCCAGGCGTGGTGGGATTGCTGACCATCGGCATTCTCTCAGGCGAGTCGGTGGAGATGCCGGTGCCCAGCGTATCCTGGTGGGCCGTTCTCTACCTGGGCGCGGTGGCTTCGGCCCTGGCCTTTTCACTCTATTACTGGCTTCTGCAGAGCTTCCACGCCAGCACCATGTCGCTGGTGATCTACGTGACCCCCGTGCTGGCGCTTCTGTTGGACTGGGCGTCCTTCGGAACCCGCCCCTCCCCGGCGGCCATCTTGGGCGTGCTGCTGATTTTCTCCGGCATCTTCCTGGCCGAGTACCCCAAGTACCGAAGAGCCCGCCAAGCCAAACGCCTCAGTTCCTGCTCTCAAGAAAAGCAACAAACCGCCTGAATGACGCCCGACGCCACCGCTTCGCACTTCGCACCTCGTCCCTCGAACTTCAGAAGAGTCCCGTGATGCGGCCGTCGTCGTCGACGTCGATGCGCATGGCCGAGGGGACCTTGGGGAGTCCCGGCAGCAGCATCATGTTGCCGCACACCACCACCAGGAATCCGGCGCCGGCCGAGAGGCGCACCTCGTTGACGTGGAGCGTCCAGCCCTTGGGAGCCCCCAGCGCCTTGGGATTGTCGGAGAGAGACGACTGGGTCTTGGCCATGCAGATGGGCAGGTCGCCGTATCCAGCTTCCCAGAACTGCTTGAGAGCCTTCTGGGCAGCCGGTTCGATGACCACGTCGTCAGCGCCGTAAATCTCGGTGGCCACCCTCCGGATTTTCTCCTTGGGCTCGTCAGAAAGCTCATAGATGTAGCGCGGCTTGGGGTCTCCGGCCCCGTCGGCGGCCTCGACCACTTTTTGGGCCAGTGCCTCGGCTCCCGCGCCGCCCTGCATGAAGGCCTCATGAGGTTCGCAGGCCGCTCCCATCTCCTGGCACAGTTCCACCACGGTGGCGATTTCGGCGTCGGTGTCGAAGGGGAAGCGGTTGACGCCCACCACTGCCGGGACGCCGAATTTCTGGATGTTCCTGATATGGGTGCGCAAGTTGACGAAGCCATCGCGGATGGCTTGGGTATTCTCCTGCTGGATTTGGGATGCGTCCACGCCTCCGTGGTGTTTGAGGGCCTGGCAGGTGGCCACGATGACCACCGCCGAGGGCCACAGGCCCGAAGTCCGGCAGACCAGGTCGAAAAACTTCTCGGCTCCCAGGTCGGCCGCGAATCCGGCTTCGGTGACCACGTAGTCAGCCAGCTTAAGGGCCATGCGGTTGGAGAGCACGCTGCAGGTCCCGTGGGCGATGTTGGCGAAAGGACCGGCGTGGATGAATGCGGGGGTGTGCTCAAGCGTCTGCACCAGGTTGGGTTCCACCGCCTCGTTGAGGGTGGCGGCCATCGATCCTTGGGCGTTGAGGTCGCCGGCTTTGATCATCTGTTTGTCACGGTCGAGGGCCACCACGATCTCGCTCAGCCGGCGTTTCAGGTCGGCCCGGGAGGCGGCCAACGCCAGGATGGCCATGATCTCCGAGGCGGCCGTCATGACGAAGCCGCCCTCGCGCGGAATGCCGTTGATGAGTCCGCCCAAGCCGATCACGACTTGGCGCAAAGCCCGCTCGTTCATGTCCAGAGCCCGCGGCCAGAGGACTTGGCGCACGTCGATTCCCAGTTCGTTGCCTCGGAAGAGATGATTGTCAAGCAGCGCCGCCAACAGGTTGTGGGCGGTCGTGATGGCGTGCAGGTCGCCGTTGAAATGAAGATTGATCTTCTCCATGGGAGCCACTTGGGCGTGTCCGCCTCCGCAACCCCCTCCCTTGACGCCGAAGACCGGCCCCACTGAAGGCTCGCGCAAGGTGATCAGTCCCTTTTTGCCGATGCGCGGGAGGGCTTGCCCCAGTCCCACCGTGGTGAGCGTCTTGCCCTCGCCGAAGCGGGTGGGCGTCATGGCGGTGACCAGCACCAGCCGGCCGTCGGGACGCTCCTTGAGTCGCTCCATCGTCTGCAGGCGGACCTTGGCGCTGTGACGTCCCCAAGGCTCCACCTCGTCTTCCTGCAGACCCAATGCGGACGTAATCTCGCGGATGTGCTTCAACTTCGAACGATGAGCGATCTCGATGCTTTGCTCTCTCACCTGAGGCTCCTTTGCTGTGGTTCCTTGTCTCCACCCCTTGAATAACCCATTCGTCTCCTTGAAGCAAACACCTGACTGACCCGGATTTCCCTTTTAGCATAGATTGTTGGCAGTGATCGTCGCGACGATTGCTTCAAGAAACGGGATCAAGGGTTGTGGCAGGTGAGTGAGACAGTTCGATGTAAAGAGATCGTGGGAACCGGTCCCAACCGATCGTCGCTCTTGGGTCCTGTTTGTCGGAGAGCGGCCAGCTTTGAGATAATGGGTGTGGACCAAAACCCGGCGGCGGCCCGAGTCGCCGCGGACTCCAATCCACAAGAAACCAAGACGAACGACCATGTTTGATAGATATCGCACAGGGAGAGACACCATGAAGATGATGAAGACTTGGATGACGGCTCTGGCTTTAGGCGCTCTGGTAGCCTTGGCCGGCTGCAACGGGGCGGGGGGTGGAAGCCCTCTTCTGGACGTTGAGGTTACCGAGAGCAACCAGGAACAGCTCTACAACGACCTGATCGCCAGCAACGCTCTGGACAGCGAGCAGTATCGGCTCCTGCAGGATTATCTGGCGCGCGCCGACGTGCCCGAGGGCCAGAAGCTGCCGACGGGAATGACGGTCGCGGCCATGATCGAAGCCCAGCGCGAGTTGGAAGGCGCCCAGGCGGGCGAGGAAGGCTCGTCGGGTGAGGATGGCGGCAGCGCTGATGAGGGAGGCGGCCAGCCGGAGGCTTCGCAAGCGTCCGGGGGGCAACCGGCGGCCTCGGGAGACCAGCCGTCCAGCCGCCCGGTGGCGACCTCGTCACCGTCTCAGCAAGCGGCCCCGGCGGCTTCTCCGCCGGCCCAAGAGGCGGCTCCGCCGGAACCGGTCATGGCCACCCTGTCCTCGGGAACCAACTTCGAGATCCGCCTGGAGCAGGCGCTGAGCAGCGAAAGCAGCCAGGAAGGCGAAGTGTTCGAAGCCTCGCTGGCCGAGGACCTGCTGGCTGACGGTTACCTGCTGGCTCCCAGCGGAAGCCGCGTCACCGGACGCATCACCAATGCCAAGCCCTCGGGCAAGGTTAAGGGACGGGCTGAGTTGTCGATTACGCTTGATCGGATCTATGTCGAAGACGAGCGCTATTCGCTCAACACCAACACCCTGGCCTTCAAAGCCGAAGGCAGCAAGAAGGAGGACGCCAAGAAAATCGGCATCGGTGCCGCGGCCGGGGCTGTCATCGGAGCCATCGCCGGAGGCGGCAAAGGCGCCGCCATCGGAACCGCCATCGGCGCAGGCGCCGGAACGGGAGCCGTCCTGCTCACCAAGGGCGACAAAGTCGAATTCCCGGTGGAGCAGAAATTCTCCTTCAAGCTGCAGCGCGACGTGGAAATGAAAATCACCCGGCAGTAACTCGGTCAGATCCCGGGTGGCCCGGGCAGCCGGTAACGCTAAGAGGGCTTGAGGCGGCGCCGGGTGCGCTCCAGTCGCAGCATCTCGAAGGAGAAGAGGACCAAGGCTGTCCAAATGAGGGAAAAGGTCACCAAGTGGGCCGAAGTGAAGGCTTCCCCGTAGGCGAAAACCGCCAGCAGGAAATGCATGGTCGGCGCCAAGTACTGGAGGAGTCCCACGGTGGAGAGAGGCAGCCGCTTGGCGCCCTCGTTGAAGAAGAGCAGGGGAATGAAGGTGGCGGGTCCGGCGGCTGCCAGCAGCCAGGCCAAGCTGCCCCCGCCGCCGAAGGCTCCCGTCCCTTGCCATTCCAGCCATCCCAGGTAGGCCAAGGCAGGCAGGCCCAGCAGGAACGTTTCCAGTCCCAGCCCCATGAGGGCTCCAACGGGAGCCGTCTTGCGCACCAAGCCGTAAACTGCGAAGGTCAGCGCCAAGACCACCGATACCCAGGGAAACTCTCCGTAGTCCAAGGTCAGATAGATCACTGCGAGAGCGGCCAAGAGCACGCTCAGGCCTTGCAGACGGCTGAGCCGCTCGCGCAGAAAAACGATCCCCAGGACCACGCTCAAGAGCGGATTCATGAAGTAGCCTAGGCTGGTTTCCAGCAGGTATCCGTTATTGACGGCCCAGATGAAGACCAGCCAGTTGGTCCCGATGATCAGCGTGGAGGCGCTCAGGGCCGTCATCACCCGTTTGCTGCGCAAGGCTTGGCGGATTTCGCTCCAGCGGGCCTTGTAGCTGATCAGCAAGGCCCCGAAGATGGCCGACCACAGGACGCGGTGGCTGAGGATTTCCAAGGCCGGGACGCTCTCCAGGAGCTTCCAGAAGGCGGGCAGAATGCCCCACAGCAAAAAAGCGCCGCCGCCGTAAAGAATCCCCGCGGTCGTGGGCGATCTTCGGCTCCTTTCCCCCTCCGGACTCTCCGAACTTGCATTGCTCACGTCGAACTCTCTCGGCTTGCGCTCGCGGTCTGACGCCCTGCCGGCGCTTCAGTCCAGACTGCGGGCCCAGAATCTTCTGATGCACGCCGATCCTAACGCGTTTCCGAAGAAGCGCAAGTGCCAATCCCGAATAACGGTTGGAGACGGTCGGAGATCATTTCCATTCAAATCCAAACCTTGCTCTCGACTCGCGTCGCCGGATCTCAGTCTCTCGGAGTCGAGCTTCTTCAGTGAAAAGTGTGAAATCGAGTCGAGTTCGTCCCCGGGGTGGCCTGGGAGGGGGCGCTGTTGCCGGCTTGAGTTTCGGGTCGGGTGCCTAGAGGGTAGAATCGGGGTTATGAAACGAACGGTTTTGGGATGTTTGACTTTTTTTGCCCTGGTGACGGTTGCCGTGCCGGGGCTGCAGGCACAGAGTTCGACCGATGGCGGTGGGGAAGAGGCCCTGCAAGCGGTGCGCCAATACCGCGAGACGCACGAGGTGGAGATTCTGCAAGGGTTTCGGGAGTTGCTTTCCATTCCCAATGTGGCCTTCGACACCGAGAACATCGGCCGCAACGCCGCTTGGATCCGAGACGCATTGCAGCAGCGGGGTGTGGAGGCCGAGTTGCTGACGCTGGCGGATGAAGCGGTCCCTCCCATCGTTTACGGTCAAATCATGGTCCCCGGCGCTCAGCGGACGCTGATCCTCTATGTCCACTATGACGGCCAGCCTGCCTTGCCTCCCCAGTGGACCCACAAGCCTTGGGAGCCGGTGCTCTACTCAGCCTCCATGGAAGACGGCGGCCAGCCCATCGAGTGGCCCGAAGCGGGCGGGGAAGTCGATCCCGAGTGGCGCATCTACGCTCGTTCAGCAGGAGACGACAAGGCTCCCATTCCGGCTATCCTCGCGGCCCTGGACGCCATGCGTCAGGCGGGCGTCCAGCCCACTTCCAACCTCAAGTTCTTTTTCGAGGGCGAGGAAGAAGCCGGTTCGCCTCACCTGGAGGAGTACTTGAAGAAGTACAGCGACAAGCTGGAGGGCGACATCTGGCTATTCTGCGACGGTCCCGTGCATCAGTCGCGCACGCCCCAGTTGGTTTTCGGCGTTCGCGGAATCGTACAGATGGAACTCACCGTCTACGGTCCCACCCGCTACCTGCACAGCGGACACTATGGCAATTGGGCACCCAATCCGGCCCAGATGCTGGCCGAACTGCTGGCCTCCATGAAGGACGACGAGGGCAACGTGATCGTGGAGGGCTACTACGACACGGTGGCGCCTCTGAGCGAGCGGGAGCGGAAAGAGCTGGAGCAAGTGCCTGAGGTCGACGCTCAACTGCGCCGTGAACTAGGTTTGGCCCGCAGCGAGAACCGCAACCAGCCGCTGATGGAACGCCTGCTGCTGCCCTCTCTCAACGTGCGCGGAATGGCTTCGGCCAGCGTGGGACGTCAAGCCCGCAACGTCATTCCCACCCGCGCCATCGCTTCACTCGACCTGCGCCTGGTCAAGGGCAACGATCCCCAGGACATGATGGACCGGGTGGAAGCCCACATCCGGCGCCAGGGCTACCACATCGTCCGGGAGACGCCTGACAAGGCCACCCGCTTGGCTCACCCGCGTCTCGTCAAGGTCGAGCGGGGAGACGGTTATCCGGCGGCCCGCACCCGCATGGACCTTCCCATCGCCCTGGAAATCGCAGCCGCCGCCCGCCGCGCCTCCGAGGACGAACTGATCATGGTTCCCAGCCTGGGCGGATCGCTGCCCCTCTACCTTTTTACCGACCTGCTGCAGGCGCCCTTGGTCATCACTCCCATCGCCAACCACGACGACAACCAGCACGCCCCCGACGAGAACCTGCGCCTGGCCAACCTGTGGTACGGCATCGATCTGATGGGAGCAGTGTTTACGATGCCCTAAGCCCGCATTCCTTGCAGGTGGTCTGCTGCGGTGCCGCATCCATCCGCGCTGACTGCGTTGCGCCAGGTTGGCCAGCCAACGTATCGTCATTACGTTTGCGCGGGGCCTCGGTCGCGACGCCTTGTCATCACGGCGCCCGCGGCCCCTTGCGACGACAACCCGTGAGAAATGCGGGCTTGTCCGCCGATGAGGGGAGGTTCCGACCCGCACATGCATTTCTCCAGTCGCCGTTCAATCCTGCCGGCGGGGAACGGCGGGGCCGGTCAGCTCGAGGGTGGCGAGGAAGCGGGAGAGCTCGATGTCGAAGTCCTCGGGACGGTCGATGAAAGGCCAATGGCCGCTGGGATAGAGCATCCTAACCGGAACTTCCAGTTTGAAGAGTTCATCCAGCGATTGGCGGGCTGCGCCGTGGGGATAGCCGGCCAAGTAGATAACGGGGCGGGTGCGTCCGATGTCGCGCATGCGGGCGGCCAGCTCTCCATCCTCGGAAAGCTGCACCAATTCCCGGCTGTTGAGATGGAGCAGGGCCGGATCGCACTTCTGATAGCTCTCGAAGTAGGCCAGGTGGGCGGGGTCGTCCTGCCCTTTGGCGCGGATCTTCTCCCCCAATGCCTCAAACCCTTCCTTGACGAAGGACTCCTTGTCGTAGGCTGCCGCTTGGGCGCTGTAGTGGCAGTCTCCGGGACTGATGTTGCCTTCGATGTTGACAAAAGCCTGTGCCAGCCGGGGATGCTCTTCCCACAGCAGGGTGGCGACGACTCCCCCCATGGAGTGTCCGGCCAGCACCACCCGGCGCAGGCGCAACTCCTCGATCCAGCGGGCCAGCCGGGCGGCTTGTTGCTGCAGGCCGCGGCAGGACGGATCAGCTTCCGACTGGCCGTAGCCTGGCAGATCGGGAGCCCAGAAGCTCCACGACTTGAGGCGGGGCGTGTTGATGAGCCGTTCGAAGCACAGGCTGGACTCGCCCAGTCCATGAATCAGCACGATGTCGCCGCTGGGATGGGCCGACTGGCGCTCGCGCGTCCACAGTCCCGCGATTCTCGACTGGTTCATCACACTCCCTCTCGGTCTTCGTCGCTGAGCCAGCCCTGCATGATGTCGTGATCTCCTGAGCCTGCCAAGCTGACCCGGTAGGTACCTGTGGCCACTGCCAGGAGGTCCTGGTTTTCGTTCAGCAGTTCCATTCGGGTCACTGCCACCGAGCGTCCCGGACGCAGCACCTCGCCGCGGGCGATGAAAGAACGTCCCCGGGCCGGCATCAGGTAGTCAGTGCGAAGGTCGATCGTGCCCAGCCCTTTAGGCGGACGCTGGCGGCTGAATCCAGTCAGCGCGGCCGCCGAGCCCACCACGTCCAAAACGGCCGCAACCACGCCGCCGTGTAGGGCTTGAGTGCGATAGTTGCCCACCAACCGCTCCTGGAACTCGAACTCCAGGCTGGCTCGTCCTTCCTCGGCCGAGGTGATTCGCAATCCCAGGATCTCGTGGAAGGGAATCTTGTCTTCGTAAATGGTGCGGATCAGGTCCAGGGCCATAAAAATCCCAAAAAATCTTTCAGTCTGAAGGGCCTCCCAGCGCCCTGCGGCGCAAAGGAAGCAATTGTAGCAGACCGCCGCCGCCAATCTGGTCCGGGGAGGAGCCCCTCTCCCGTCGCGCACCCCCATAGGCTAGACTTACGGGAGGGAGGACCGCCGTGGCTCCGAAGGGTCGCCGCCCCCGAGGCGGAAGCGGGATTGTCGGCGTGGTACTCTAGAGGTCCTGCCACTGTCGAGAGCTTCACGGTCAAAGATGTTTCCGCCGTCCTGTGGTGGGATGAGAAGAAAAACGGAGTTGAAAGCTGTACCCGGTAATGAGCAAAGAACCCTCTACCCGCAAAGGCATTGTTTTGGCGGGCGGCCGCGGGACCCGTCTGTATCCCGTGACGCGAGCCGTCACCAAGTCGCTGCTGCCGGTCTTCGACAAGCCCATGATCTATTATCCGATCTCGGTGCTCATGCTGGCCGGCATCCGCGAGATCCTGGTCATTTCCACGCCTGAAGACCAGCAGAGCTTCCAAGAGCTGCTGGACGACGGGTCGCAGTGGGGACTCCAGATTTCCTACAGGATCCAACCCCGTCCCGAAGGACTGGCTCAGGCTTTTCTAATCGGACGCGAGTTCATCGACGGGGACCGGGTCAGCCTGATCCTGGGAGACAACCTCTTCTACGGACATGGGCTGCCGGAAGTCCTGCGGCGGGCGGCAAAAGTGGAGCGGGGAGGCGTCATCTTCGGCTACCGCGTGCAGGACCCGCACCGCTACGGTGTGGTTGAGTTCGACTCCAAGCGGCAGGTGCGGAGCATTGAAGAAAAGCCGCAGCAACCGAAGTCGAGTTTCGCTGTCCCCGGCCTCTATTTCTTCGACCGGGACGTGGTGGAAGTGGCATCCGGGCTTGAGCCATCCGACCGGGGTGAGCTGGAAATCACCGACGTCATCCGCCACTACTTGGCGCGGCGCCAGTTGCAGGTGGAACTGCTGGGGCGCGGATTCGCCTGGCTGGACACCGGCACTCATGAGTCGCTGCTGGAAGCCGGCACCTTCATCGAGGCTTTGGAAAAGCGCCAGGGCCTTAAGGTGGCCTGTCTGGAGGAAATCGCCTTTCGCTTGGGCTACATCGACGCGGCTCAGGTGGAGCAGTGCATCGGGAGGCTCACCGGGACCGGTTATGCCAGCTACCTGCGCAGCCTCCTTAAGGAAGTGGGAGAGCCGGCTGCAACGGCCTCCAGCCAATAGGCTTGTTCAACAGGCATCTTGCCCATGGTCGCAGATCAGCATTTGAAGAGCTACTCCGAGCGAATCCTAGAAGAGCACATCAGGACGAGTCAGGCTTGCCGTGACATCCTGGACGACCTTGCCCTCCTCTGCCGAAGCGCGGAGGAGGTCTTGCGGAGCTCAGGCCAGCTCCTGATTTTCGGCAACGGAGGCAGCGCGGCCGACGCTCAGCACATCGCCGCCGAGTTAACCGTCCGCTTGGACAAGGACCGGCCTCCCCTGAGGGCCGCGGCCCTGACCACCGATACCTCCGCCCTGACCGCGGCCGGCAACGACTACGGATTCGAGCGGATCTTCGCCCGACAGGTTGAGGCGCTGGCCCGTCCGGGAGACATGGTGATCGGCATCTCGACCTCGGGCAACAGTGAGAACGTCCTGCGCGGCATCGAGGCCGCCAAGACGGCCGGTGCAGTGACCGCCGCCCTGACGGGAAGAGACGGCGGCAAGCTCAAGGACTTGGCCGAGCATGTCATCGTCGTGCCCTCCAAGTCGGTGGCACGTATCCAGGAAATGCACATCCTCATCGGACACATATTGGTCGGGGCCGTGGAGAAGGCTTTGGGCCTGGTGGAAGAAGAGGCATGAGCAGGTTGGGGACAGTCCTATGACGATCGAGCTCACCGCCTCCCTGGCGGCTTCCATTGTGAGCGCCTTGCTGGGACTGGCCGCACTGTGGACCAAGCGCGGCTCCTTGCTGCACCGCATCTTCGCACTGGGCATGCTGACCTTCGCTCTCGAGCAGGCGGCACTTTTCGTGAGCCTGTATACGGCGGACAGCGGCACCGCCGCCCTCAGCCTGCGCCTGGGACTGGCCGCGCTGGCCTTCTCTCCTTCCCTGTGGCTGGCCTTCACCTTGGCCTTCGGACAGCACCAGGAACGCCGCAAGTTGGGACGGGGTTGGCTCACTTTGCTGGCCTCGGTCAGCTTGGCCTCGCTGGCCTTGGTGCTGATGCCGGGCTTCGTGGCCGGTTCGCCGGACTTTCAGCCTCCCGTCAACTGGGTCATTTCTCTGGGCTGGCCGGGCAAGATCTACTTCTCCATTCTGTTGCTCATGTCCACCCTCATCATCGCCGGGCTGGAGCGCACCCTCTTCTCCGCTCCCGGTCATGTGCGTTGGCAGCTCAGGTCTCTGGTGCTGGGACTGGTGGGCATTTTCGCCTGCCGCATCTATACCGCTTCAAACGCCATCCTCTTCGCCCAGAAGGACACCCAGATCGAAGCCGTCAACAGCCTGGTGCTGATGCTGGCGGGCTTCTTCATTCTGTTCGGAATGCGCCGCAGCGGAGTGCTGGATCTCGACGTCTACATCTCCCATACGCTTCCCCACCGTTCGGTGGCCGTCATGGCGGTGGCCATCTACCTGGTGGCGGCCGCGCTGGCCGTCCAGTTTTCGAATTATTTCGAGCAGGTCCCCTACCTGCCGGCTATCCTGGTGCCGGCCACGTTTCTGGTGCTGCTGGCGGCATTCCTGTCAGACCGGCTGCGCCAGGGCCTGAGCCTCTTCATCAGCCGCCGCTTCAAGCGTCCCCTTTACGCTTACCGCGACGTTTGGCGCTCCTTCACTTTACAGACCGCCGCCGTGGTTGACCGCCCCCAACTGAGCCGCACCGTGGTCCAGATTGTGTCGGAGACCCTTCAGGCGCTTTCGGTCACGATCTGGAGAGTGTCCTCCGACGCTGGCCGCGCCGATCTGGAGGCCTCTACGGCCCTCACCTACTTCGAGGGACAGCAATACGCCTCCCGTCGCCTGCCCTTTCAGATCTTGCTTGCCGGAATGAGCCGGCAGGAGGGCGGGATCGATTTGCATCAAGGGCGCCAGCCCTGGTGCCGCCGGCTGCGGCGCGAGCACGCCCGGTGGATGGAGCAGGCCATGATCCGCTACTGCTTCCCGATGCGGGCCCGAGGCGACCTGTTGGCCCTCCTGACCCTGGAAGGCCGGGCCGGCGACCGGCCGCTGAGCGAGGAAGACTATGACCTGCTTACGGTGATCTGCGATCAGACCGCTGCACAGATGCTCAACATCGAACTCTCACAGCGCTTGCGCCAAGCCAAGGAAATGGAAGTCTTTCAAAACATGTCAGCCTTCTTCATCCACGACTTGAAGAATCTGGGTTCGCGGCTGGCCCTGACCGCCGACAATCTGCCCAAGTACTTCGACAATCCAGAGTTCCGTCAGGACGCCACCCGCGTCATGCAGCGCAGTGTTGAGAAGATCAAGACCTTTTGCCGCCGCCTCTCGACCCTGCAGAAGGGCGGCACAGACCGCCAAAGGTCCGATCTCAACGCCCTGCTCGAACGAGTGGCCGGCGAACTGCGAGGGACATTGGGGGTGTCCCTGCAAACCGAGCTATCGCCTCTGCCTCCGGTGATGATGGACCCCGAGCAGATCCATTCGGTGGCCAGCAATCTCCTCATCAACGCCGCCCAAGCTTCCAATCAGGGGAGTCCGGTATGCTTGTCGAGCCGCGTCCAGAATGGCGCCGTTGAATTTGCCGTACGCGATGAAGGCTGCGGGATGTCGCGGGAATTCTTGCGTGACCGCCTCTTCCGGCCCTTCGAGACCACCAAGAAGGAAGGAATGGGAATCGGTCTCTACCAGAGCAAGCTGATTGTGGAGGCCCACGCGGGGCAGATCGAGGTCGACAGCCAGGAAGGGCAGGGGACTACCTTCCGGGTTCAGCTTCCTGCCGCCGACGAGAAAGAAGCTCAACAATGAGCGAGAGAAAGGATCCCATCAATGGCTCGCCCCATCTTGAAGAATTCTTGCGGCGGGCCGAGGAGCGCGAGGCCCTTGTGGGCGTTGTGGGACTGGGCTACGTCGGCCTTCCCCTGGCCGTGGAGGTTTGCGCCAGCGGCTTCCGCTGCCTGGGCCTTGAGGTCAGTCGAGAGGTGGTCGATCGGGTCAATGAAGGACGCAGCCACGTGCAGGACGTTGCGGATGAGTCTCTTGCGCCTCTGGCGCAGTCCAGGCGCTTTCAGGCCACTTGCGACTACTCACGGCTGGGCGAATGCGATGCGCTCGCCATTTGCGTCCCCACCCCACTCAACAAGATCAAGGACCCTGACCTCAGCTATGTAGCGGAAGCCGGCAAGGAAATCAGCCGATATCTCAGACCCGGTCAATTGGTGGTCTTGGAGAGCACGACCTTCCCCGGCACCACCCGCGAAGTCCTCCTAGACCTGCTGCAGGAATCGGGTCTCTCTCCAGGACGCGATTTCTTTCTCTGCTACAGTCCGGAACGCGTCGATCCCGGAAACAAGGTCTGGAACACCCGCAACACTCCCAAGGTGATCGGAGGGCTGACGCCCGAATGCCTGCGGGCCGGTGTGGCGCTTTATCAGGCCATTTTCGACCAGTTGGTGCCCGTTTCCAGCACCGAAGCCGCCGAGTTGATCAAGGTCTATGAGAATACCTTCCGCATGATCAACATCGCCTTGGCCAACGAAGTGGCTCAGGTTTGCGAGCGCCTCGGCGTCGACGTCTGGGAGGTCATCGAGGCTGCTGCCACCAAGCCCTTCGGCTTCATGAAATTCACGCCAGGACCGGGTTTGGGCGGTCACTGCGTACCCCTCGATCCCCACTATTTGAGCTGGAAGATGAGGGCCCTTTCCTTCAAGACCCGCATGATTGAACTAGCCAGCGAAATCAACTCCGAAATGCCGGCTTTCGTGGTACGCAAAATCTCTGATGCCTTGAATTCCGAAGCCAAGCCGGTCAAGGGCAGCCGGCTGCTGGTCGTCGGTGCGGCCTACAAGCCGGAGGTCGACGATCTCAGAGAGAGCCCCGCCCTGGAGATCCTGCGCCTGCTGCGCGAGATGGGTGGCGAGATCGGCTACCATGATCCCTACATTCCCCAAATCGATACTTCGACCTACGGGTGGAGCGATCCACTGCGGCTGGAGAACAGCGACCTCACGCCCTCGACTCTCGAGGATCAGGATGCCGTCGTCATCGTCACCCATCATGGCCATCTCGATTACCAGATGATTCTCGACAACAGCCGCTTGGTGGTCGACACCCGCGGCGTCACCCGCGGTCTCACCGGACAAGCCCGAGTGGTGGCTCTCGCGGGCCAAAGCCGTCCTTTGGACTCGCGCAGGAAGAGCGCGGTATAAAAGTGGGGCTGGCAAATGAAAACGCTGTGCAAACGGGCCTATGAGTGAAGACTATAAGTTGCTGATCGTTGACGACGACGAGGATTTGAGCAGCCAGTTAAAGTGGGGATTGGCCGACGACTATCAGGTGCTCCTGGCCGATACCCGTCCCAAAGCTCTGGAAGTGGCCCGCAAGGAACAGCCCAACGTGGTTACTCTCGACTTGGGCCTGCCCCCGGAAGCCAACAACGTCAGCGAGGGCATGAGGGCCTTGGGGCAACTGCTGGAGGCGGTGTCCGACGTGAAGATCGTGGTCATCACCGGCCAGGACGAGAAGAGGCACGCCCTGACCGCCATCGAACAAGGCGCCTACGACTTCCTAGCCAAGCCCGTCGAAATCGAGGAATTGAAGGTCATTCTCAAGCGGGCCGTCTATCTCCATCGCCTTGAGAAAGAGCACCGACGGCTGAGGAAGCATTTCCGTGAAGATCGTTTTCAAGGCATGATGGGCTCCTCGCCCCAGATGCAGCAGGTCTTTACCTCCATCCGCAAGGTGGCGGGCAGCAACGCTCCCGTCCTGCTGGTGGGAGAAAGCGGAACCGGCAAGGAGTTGGCGGCCCGGGCCATCCACAATCTCAGTTCCCGCAAGGAAGGGCCGTTCGTTCCCATCAACTGCGGAGCGATCCCCGAAAACCTCCTGGAAAGCGAGCTGTTCGGCCATGAAAAAGGCGCCTTTACAGGCGCCCACGCCCAGAAACGGGGGCAAATCGAAACCGCTCAAGGCGGCTCGCTCTTCCTTGACGAAGTCGGCGAACTGCCCGCCCATCTTCAGGTCAAACTGTTGCGTTTTCTCCAGGAAGGGGTCATCCAGAGAGTGGGAGGCGGCAAGGAGGTCAAGGTAGACGTGCGCATCATTTCGGCCACCAATGCCGATCTCGAGGCCATGATGACCGAGGGCAGCTTCCGCGACGATCTCTACTATCGCTTGGCCGTGATCGTGATTCCCATGCCCAACCTGCAAGAGAGGGAAGGAGAGATCCTGCCCCTGGCCAAAGCCTTTCTTGACCGCTACTCCTATGAGAACTCCAAGAAAATGAAAGGTTTCACTTCCAAGGCCGTAGCAGCTCTGGAGACGCACACCTGGCCAGGCAACGTCCGAGAGCTTGAGAACCGGGTGCGGCGGGCCGTCATCATGGCCGACAAACCCAATATCACGCCTGCCGATCTCGATCTCTCGGGCGGCCATGCCAAATACGAGGGCATGAGCCTGAAGGCTGCTCGCGAGGCTTTGGAGAAGGACCTGGTGGAAAAGGCTTTGGTCCGCAATCAGGGCAACATCAGCCGAGCGGCAGCCGAACTGGAAATCAGCCGTCCCACCCTCTATGAGCTGATGGATAAGCTGGATGTCGAACGTCCCTGATTCGTCCGTTCCAGCAGGCTTGCACCTCAGGGGTGTTGGACTGCCCCTGTGGTGCCGATAGGGAAAGAGGAGCTTCTAGGGGGTGGGAGGAATGCTATTATAGTCAAGCTATTTCCGCAAGACGTTTTGATTTTGGAGGGAAGATGAAGAAAATTGCTGTCGCTCGCTATATTCTTCTGGCCACGCTGCTGCTGTTGTCGGCGCCCATAGCGCAAGCCGGACAGGACCCCTTTGACTGCACCGCCTTGGACGAGGTCAACCGGGCCGTGTGCATCTACCAGGTCTTCCCTCAGATCGCGGTGGGAGGAGGCTTCTCGGGCCAGGTGATTCTGACCAACCAGGGCTACGTGGATGATTCCCAAGTGCGCATCGACTTCTTCGGAGACGACGGACAGCCCCTAGTCGTCGATCTGGGAGAGGAGCCGTCCGCGAGCCAGATCATCTTTTCTCTGGGGGCCGGTGAGAGCCGCAGGATTTCAGTGACCTTGGATAGCGAAACCGCCTTGGCCGGCTATGCCCGAGTGACCCATTCGGCGCGGGTTTCCGTGCGCGGCAGCTACCTGCTTCGGGTTGTGGATGGAAGCGGAGGTCTGCAGACCCAGTTGGGCGTCGCCTCCCTGGTTCCTCTCAACAACTTCACTTTTCCGGTCGAAGTCGATAGCGAGGCCAACATTAACACCGGACTGGCTATTGCCAATGGATCCTTCGAGCTCATCTCCTCTCCTTTTCCAACGGCTCAAGGGTTTGTGCTCACCCTCATCGACGGCCAGGGCCAGATCGCAGGGCAGCGGGTTCTGCAACTCGACTTGGACGGACACACCTCCCTTTTTGTCAATGACGATCGCCTCTTTCCCGAGATCGACGACTTCAGGGGCGTGCTGAGCGTCTCGGCGGGGGTGGATTTCGGGCTCACGGCTCTGCGGCTGGAAGAAGGCATTCTTTCCACCATCGCCATCAGCGAGGGACCTGTCTTTTCAGCCTTCGACATCACTGCCGAGCTGCAGGCATCTGCCGAGCAGGAGCCCAATGACCAAGTGGCCGACGCCGCGCTGTTGCAGTTGCCGGCCCGCATCGAGGGCGCGGTTTCGCCTGCTCAGGACACCGATCTGTTTCGTTTTGAGGGGCAGGCCGGACAAGTTCTCACCGTCTACACGGTGACCGAGCGCGGCGTCTCCCGACTCGACTCCTTCCTTTCGCTAGAGACCCCGGGGGGAGACTTTCTGGCCTTCAACGACCTCAACCGCCTCATACGCCGCCTCGACTCCTTTCTTCAAGTGGTCCTGCCCGAGGACGGCGAGTACGTCTTGCGCGTCGAGGACTTCGCCTTGGGCGGGGGGCCCAGCTTCACTTATGAGTTGGTGGCCGCTCTCGAGGACGTTCCTCAGCCCTGAATCCTGAACGGCCCGCGGCCCGTCACCGGGCTCGTCTCCGATTGTTGACATGGGGCGTCCTGCGTCAGAAGATGGCAGGGATGGATATTTACGAACGCTCTCTGAAACGGCACCGGGAGGCAAGAGGGAAGGTCGAGATTCGCTCACGCATGCCCTTGAACTCGCGCGAGGACCTTTCCTTGGCCTATACGCCGGGCGTGGCCCGGCCCTGCGAGGTCATCGCCGAAGACGTCACTCAGGCCTGGGATCTGACCTGGAAGGGCCGCACCGTAGCCGTGATTTCCGACGGAACGGCGGTGCTGGGACTGGGCGACATCGGTCCCGAGGCAGCTTTGCCGGTCATGGAAGGCAAGGCCGTCCTCTTTCGCGAATTCGCCGGCATCGACGCGGTTCCCCTGGTCATCAGGGCCCGTGACGTCGATGAGGTGGTGAACTTGGTGAAGTCGGTCGCGCCCACCTTCGGCGGCATCAACCTGGAAGACTTCTCGGCGCCCCGCTGTTTTGACATCGAGGCCCGCCTTCAAGACATCGGAATTCCCGTCCTGCACGACGACCAGCACGGCACGGCCGTGGTCACGCTGGCCGCCATCAAGAACGCACTGCGCATCTTGAACAAGGAGTTTAAGGACCTCAACGTGGTCATCAACGGCGCCGGGGCAGCCGGACGCGCCATCGGCCGTCTGCTCAGCAGCACGGCCGCCGAGGAGGCTGATCTGCGGGCCGGGAACGTGTGCATCTGCGACTCCAAGGGAATCATCTGGCCCGGACGTCCCGGCAACACCTCCTTCAAGGAAGAGATGGCTCAGACCACCAATCCAGAAAGGCGCAAAGGTGACCTGCGCGAGGCGCTGCGTGGAGCCAACGTCTTCATCGGCGTCAGCAAGGGGCATCTGCTTGAGGCTGAGGACATCAAGACCATGGACCGCGACGCCATCGTGCTGGCGATGGCCAATCCGATTCCCGAGATCCATCCTGAAGCGGCGCTCAAGGGAGGAGCCGCCATCGTGGGCACCGGACGCAGCGATTACGCCAACCAGGTCAACAACGTCCTGGCCTTCCCGGGCCTCTTCCGGGGCGCTCTGCAAGCCCGTGCTCCCCGCTTCACGCGCCAAATGCTGCTGGCCGCCGTGGACGCCATCGCCGATTGCGTCTCCGATCCCCGGCCCGAGTTCATTCTGCCGGAAGCCCTCGACCGTTCGGTGGCTCCCCAAGTCGCCAAGCGCGTGGCTCAAGCCGCCCAAGCCGGATGACGCCCTCAACCATGAACATTGAGCAAGTCAAGCTGCGCGAACGGCGCGAACGGGTGTTTCTGGTTTTCGCCGGACTGTTCCTGGGCTCCTTGGCCATGCTCAACATCATTGGAATCAGCCGATTCGTCGATCTGAGCTTCGAGGTGTTCGGCATCCGCATTCCCTTCCTGTTGGCGGTGGGAGTTTTGCCATATCCCATCACCTTCTTGTGCACCGACTTCATCAGCGAGCTCTTCGGTCGGCGCCGCGCCAACTTCATGGTCTGGGTGGGTCTGCTGCTCAATCTTTGGGTCATGTTCATCCTTTGGCTGGGAGGCGTCCTGCCCGGCTACGAGACTCTTGATCCTCAAACCGGAGAAATCGTTCGCGACAGCGCGGGACGGCTTCCCGTTTTCTACGAGATCCGCGGCTTGGCCTTCGGGGCGGTAGCGGCTTCCATGATCGCCTACTTGGCGGCCCAGTTCTGCGATGTCTATCTCTTTCATTTCTGGAAGGATCTGACCGGCGGCAAACATCTGTGGCTCCGCAACAACGGGTCGACCTTGGTCAGTCAGTTCATCGACACCTTTGCCGTCATCACCATCACCCACTTCTACGCCGCAGCCCTTCCCGTCGATCCGGAGGCGCCCATTTGGCCGCAGCTTTGGGTTTTTATCGGTTCCGGCTATGTCTTTAAGTTGGTGTCGGCCTTGCTCGATACCATCCCTTTTTATGTGGGAGTGCGCTGGTTGAGCCGCTACCTGCAGGTGCCTTTGGCTCATGCCGAGGACGAGTCAGGGCGCGATGCCGGCTCCTGAACGCGTCGTCCCGCTGTCTGAATAGCCTTGGCAAGAAGCGCGTATCACCCCACAAGTTATGTTTCAAGCTAATTGCGTCTTTATGGCGATTGTGCCATCCTAAACCTTTTGCCGAGGATCGTTCATGGGTACTTTTCTTTCCGACATGATGCCACGTTTTCAGGCCATGTCGGTCACTCAGATTCTGGACGCCACACTACGCATGTACGCGCGGCATTTTCCCCTGCTGGCCGGGATTACGGCGGTAGCCTTCGTCCCTTACTATCTATTTGTGATTCTGGTCCTGGCAGTGGCTCAAAGCAGCGAACCCGGGCTGATGACGTCGTTGGCGACTCTGGTCATGGGCCTTGGCTTGCTGGTGATCTTCTTTGTCCTTTCGCCTCTTTCCATCGCCGCCACTCTGGTGGCGGTCAGCGAACGCTATCTGGACCGACCGGTATCCATTCTCAGCGCCTTCCGCATGGCCTTGCAGCGGTTCCTTCATATTTTTCTGGCCTACATGCTTCTGGGACTGATGACCGGAGCGGTTCTGATTGTCGGAGTGATGCTTGTCTCGGCTGTGGTCCTCGGGGGCAGCGCGATCGGCGGCGGCGGCGGTTTCTTCTTCATGCTCGTCTTCGGTACGGCCCTGGGCGTGGCCATGACGGTCGGCATCATCGCCCTTTTCGTCATTTTCAGCATGATGGCGCCCGCAGTCCTGCTGGAACAGCTCAATGCCATCGAGGCCATGCGCCGCAGCATCGAGCTGACCCGCGACAACCGGGTGAAGATCTTCGCCGTCTTCGCGGTGCTTTACGTTGTCATTTTCGTGGCCCAATTGGCCTTGATGCTGGTTGCCGTGCTGGTTTTCGGATTGGAGGCGGCCCAGGACCCCATCGTCAGTCAGGTTGTTCAACTGCTGGGCAGCCTTGTGGCGACTCCCCTCTTTTACACCAGCGTGGTTTTCGTCTACTACGAATTGCGCATCCGCAAAGAAGCCTTCGACCTCGATTACCTCAGCCGGAGCCTGGACGCCATGGAAGGCAAGGCCTCGCCCCCGACCCCTGACGTTCGAGGAGGGGAGCAACCCGATGAGACGCCGGCTTCGGCTCCCTCCAGGGGAATCGAACTTTGAGGTGCGAACGGGTGCAGATTCTCCGCCATTGGCCCATCTGGACATGAGAGGATAGGAGCAGAGATGCAGCCCAATGCTCCCAACCCGCCTGCGGCCGCCGACATCGAGCGAAGCGTCGATGAGATCCTCCGCCGGCCCGAGTTTCAGGGCAATGCGCTGGCCAACTGGTTCAGTGAACTTCTCCAATGGGTGTTCGACTCGATGGCCTCTCTATCGGGATGGGCCAATGCCAACCCCACCGGGAAATGGATCCTGACCGCGGTGTTGCTGTTGATCCTGGCTGGGCTCCTGGCCCACATCGGGTGGACCATCTGGCAGATCCTGCCCAAGCGCGGCGGCACCAGCCTGAGGCGGGCCGGCCAGCCCTGGAAGACACTGGAAGGCCGAGTTGCCAGTTGGCCGGAGGCCCTGCAACTGGCCCGCCGGGCCTTGTCCCGGGGCGACTTCTACAGCGCCGTGTGGATTTCCCACCGCATGCTGCTGGGCGTCCTCGACGACAAGGGGGCTTTGGAGTTTGCCGGCTGGAAGACCAACCGCGACTATCTGCGCGAGTGCCGAGGCCATGAAGAGGGTTACAAGCTGCTCGACCGGCTGTCCCAGGCCTTTGATCAAACCGTTTACGCCCACCGTCCCGCCCCCCGAGGGGAATTGGAAGGATTGCTGAATCAAGTCGATGAGTTTTATCGTCAAGCTGAGCGCTGATTCCCAGAAGCTGAACTGGGTGCTGCTGGGATGTTCGCTGCTGCTGACCCTGATCATGGCGGTCGTGTTGGGAGCCCTCTCCGGAGCATCAAGGGAGAGCCCTCAACGCAAGGCGTCGACGTACTTCACCGACGACGACGGAATGCGGGCTGCCTATCTGGCCATGCGGCAGTTCACTCCTGCCGGCCGCTGGCGCAGCGTCCTCATGGCTCTGCCCCCGCCTTCGGCGGCGGTTCCGGCGGCACAGGACTCAGCGGCTCCTTCGGACGCCGGCCAGGCCGGCGACGCGGCGCAGTGGGACCGCGTCGATACGCTCATCTTGGCTAATCCGACTCAGTCCCTGTCGCCTGCCGAGGCCGGAGCCCTGCTGCAATGGCTTGAGGATGGCGGACAAGCCATTCTCTGCCTGGCGGTCGATTGGCCCATCAGCGTCCATCAGAGCGCCTTTCGTCCGCAGAAAGAGGAAGAAGAGCCCGCCTCTTCCCACCGGTCCGAGCGGGACGGCTTCTTGCGGCGGCTGGGCGTCAGCATCCGCGCCAGCGATGAAGAGTCGTCGGAGTCGTCGGATCAGGCCGCCGGTCAAGAGACGAGAGGCGGGACCGAGGGCGCTCCTCGGACCGACCTGGACCTCGAACCCGTGGCCCGGTTGACCGGGGAGGGCCTGCAAATCATCGCTGGCCGTCCGGGCCAGCCGACGGCTGTCTGGAAAAGCGTCGGAGAGGGACGTGTGGGTATCATCACCGATCCCTGGGCCTTCAGCAACCGCCGCCTGCAACGCACTTCCAACGAGGTGTGGCTGATTCAGACGGCGGCGGTGTGGGGCGCCGGACGCACGGTCTTTGACGAATTCCACCATGGATTCGTCCGCCAGCGCCGACTGGTCTCGCTGCTGGCTTCTTTCGCCGCCACGCCCTGGGGCTGGATGTGCCTGCAAATGCTGCTGGCGCTGATGGTCTACCTGCTCATCTTCCGCTCCCGCTTCGGACGCCTCAAGAAGCCTCCCGCCCCCCATCGCAGCAGTCCGCTGCAATGGATCGAGGCCCGGGCCGGACTGCTGCAGGCCGCCGGCGCCGGACGCCTCTGCGCGCAGTGGATGCACCGCTCGCTGGCCCTGAAGCTCTCGCGCAGCCTGGGTTACAGCGTCGATATCGACGAAGAGCGGGCCCAGCGCAAGCTGAGCGGAGGCGATCATCCCCGGGCCCGGCGCTTCCAGGAATACCTGCGTCTGTGGCGCAAGCTGCCCCGGCAGGGAGCCCTCTCCACCCAACAACTGACCTCGCTGGCGCGCGCCGCCGGCCTCCTGTCCCAAGAACTGAAAGCCAGGAAGTAGACCATGAACGATCCCCAAAACCTCGAAGACAGCCGCGACTTCCGGCGGGCCTTGGAACTGGCTCAAGCCGTACGGGCACAACTGGCCCGCGTGATTTCCGGACAGCAGGACATCATGCGCGACTTGCTGGTGTGCCTGACAGCGGGCGGGCACGTCTTGTTGGAGGGCGTCCCCGGCGTGGCCAAGACGCTGCTGGCCCGCTGCCTTTCCTGCGCCGTCAAGGCTGATTTCGCCCGCATTCAGTTCACGCCCGACCTGATGCCTTCCGACATCACTGGCGTCAACGTCTACCAGCCTGAGACGGGCGAATTCTCCTTCCGCCCAGGACCTCTCTTCAACGAGATCCTGCTGGCCGACGAAATCAACCGGGCTCCCGCCAAAACCCAGTCGGCATTGCTGGAGGCCATGCAGGAACAACAGGTCTCCATCGACGGCGAAACCCGTCCTTTGCCGGAACTTTTTATGGTGCTGGCCACTCAGAACCCCATCGAATACGAGGGGACCTATCCGCTCCCCGAGGCCCAGCTCGACCGGTTTCTGATGAAGATCTCCATCCACTATCCTTCACTGGAGGCCGAGCGCGAGATGCTCTCCAAAATGCATCACCTGGGGCCTCAAGCTGCCCACCCGTCCGAGACCATCGAAGCCGTAGCGGAACCGGCCGACATCTTGGGACTGCGCCGGCTCTCCCACCAGGTAGAGGTCGACCGCTCGGTGCTCGATTACATGGTGGACGTGATCCGCCAGTCGCGCTCGTTTGACTCGCTGGCGCTGGGAGCATCTCCCCGCGCGGCTGTGGCTCTGCTGCAAGCCTGCAAGGCCCTGGCGGTGCTGGAGGGACGCTTCTACGCGACTCCCGACGACGTTAAGGCCGTGGCCCTCCCGGTGCTGCGCCACCGCGTCCGCCTGACGCCCGAGGCCGAAATCGAGGGTCTGCAGGCCGATGACTGTCTGAAGGCCCTTCTTGAACAAGTGGCTGTGCCCCGCTTTACCGCTCCTCAAGCGGCGGGAGGCGAGGACGAGGAAGACAGCGCCGCCGTGCAGGATCGAGAGTCGGGCGAGAGCGGACCGTCTCAGCCGGAGCAAGCCGCTCCGCCGGAGGCTTCGCCCCAGCCGTCCTCCCAGGACGCTCCCACGCGTCCCCACGCTCCCCTACCTGAAGACGAGTCATGAAGAGCCGCTCCCGCACCGTCCCCACGCCATTCTTGCTCATCCTGCTGTCGCTGGGAGCGCCGCTGTGGCTGGCTCACCTGGTGGTGCCCTTGGGCTGGCTGGCTGCGCCTGTTTTTTGGGGCGTCCTGGGACTGCTGGCGTGGCGTCAGCACCTGGTCCTGCCGACGGCCTCAGATCTGGAGGCCTCGCGCCGCCTGCCCAAGCGCTTTTCCCTGGACTCGCGCCAGACGATCGGCGTCCGCCTGCGCAATCTCTCGGGCCAGGAGGTCTTGCTGCGGCTGGTCGATCAGCCTCCGCTGGCACTGGAAAGCTCCAGCCCGCCTCGCGACGGGCGGCTTTCGCCGGGGGAAACGGCGGACGTCGACTATGGCGTGCGTCCGGTGCAACGCGGCGATCATGCCTTTGACGAGTTGCTGCTCTTCCTGCGCCTTCCCGGGGCGGCTTTGTTGGAGAGGCGGCTGGCTTTCGATCTGGAGGAGCGCTGCAAGGTTTATCCTCAGTTTCTGCAGGTGGCCGAATACGAATTGCTGGCCAAGATCGACGAAAGGGAAGAGGTTGTACGCCGTCCCCGCCGCATCCGGGGAGGCGGAACCGACTTCGAAAGCCTCCGTCAATATGTGCCGGGGGACGATTTACGCAAGGTGGACTGGAAGGCCAGCGCCCGCCGGGGACGCCTGATCAGCCGCGTCTTCCAGGTGGAGCGGGGACAGCAGATCGCCGTCCTGGTCGATTGCGGACGCCTGATGGGAGGCCAGATCGGCGATTTCGCCCGCATCGAGCACGCCTTCAACGCCGCCGTCATGGTGGCCTACGTGGCTCAGAAGCGCGGGGACGCCGTGGCCGTGGCCACCTTCTCCAACCGCATCGAGTCCTTCATGCCGCCCACCCGCGGGCACCTCATCATGCCCTCGGTGCTGGAAAGCATCTACCGCGTGCGGCTGCGTGAAGTGGAATCCGACTACTGGCAAGTCATCGCCGAATCGATGGCCCTGCTGCAGAGGCGCAGCCTGGTGCTGGTGATGACCGACGTGCTCGACTCGGTCTCCAGCGCCGGACTGATCGCCAACCTGATCCGGGCCTCCTCCAAGCACCTCGTCCTCTGCGTGGTGCTCTCGGAGCCTCGGGTGGAGGAGGTCGCCGACAGCGTTCCCCAAAACGACGAGGACGCCTACCGCAAGGCCGCTGCCGCCCACTTGCGCATCGAACGCGAGATCGCCCTGGAACGCCTGCGTTCGCGCGGCATCCTGGTGCTGGAAACCGATCCCCGCCATCTCAGCATTCAACTGGTGCGAAAATACCTGGAGATACGCCAAGCCGATCTCATATGAAAGGACTGCATGCCCTCCGCCGCCTTGGCGAAAGAGGGATGAGGCCGTTGGAGGAACGATTTGCACAGCAGCTACACCATCCGCACTCCTGACCACGTTGAGATCGAGTTCGAAGTGGCCGGACCACTGGGCCGCTTCGCGGCGCTTCTCCTCGACACCCTGATCATCATCGGCAGCATGCTGGTACTGGTTCTGCTGGCCAGCTTCTTCGGTCTGCTCTCCCTGGTCACCGACGCGGGGTCGCTGCGGGCCACGAGTTCGGTGGCCATGGCCCTGCTGGGGCTGATCTTCTTCATCCTCAATTGGGGCTACTTCGTACTCCTTGAACATTTCATGCGCGGACGGACTCCCGGCAAAGCGGCAGCGGGCTTGCGGGTGATGCGGGACGACGGATTCCCCGTGAGCCTGAGGGAGAGCGCCATCCGCAACTTGGTCCGAGCCGCCGACATGCTGCCCATCCCTACCTATATGCTGGGCGGAATCGTGGCCCTCTATCATCCCCACGGCAAGCGTCTGGGCGACATGGCCGCCGGCACGCTGGTGGTGCGTGAGGGATTCGCCACCGATCCGCTGCGGGCGTCGGCTTTGCGTTCCAGTTCGGGCTGGCTGGCCCGCGTTGAGGCCGGACAGTCGCGTCAAGCCGTCACCCTTCCAAGAGGCAAGATCGATTCCCAGCGGCTGGCCCTGATCCGAAAGTATATGGACCGGCGCCTGCAGATGAATCCCGACAAGCGGGCCGAGTTGGCTTGGCGCATCACTCATCCCTTTCTCGAGATGATGGGCGAAGACCCTCAGCGTGTCGCCGCCCGCGAGGACCGCAGCGAGTACTGCGAAGGCATCCTCAGGGCCATTTTGGACCGGGCTTCTCAGCAGGCTGAAGCCGCCCGCCGCAAGTCCCGTCCTGTCAAGCGTCGGCAGGCGGAGGCAGGACCGGGGCCGCCCGTCCCCGAGTCCGATGAGATGGACGCCGCCGCCCGCAAGCGCATGCAGTGGCTGCGTTTTTCACGCCAGGCCAAGGCTTTGCTCAAGTCCGGCAAACCGGCCCTGCGCAGGCTGCCTCCCGAGCAAATCGAGCAGCTCTCGCGCGATTACCGCCGCATCAATGCCGATCTGGCCCGCGCCCGTTCCATGGGCGGCGACAGTGAAGCCGTCCTTGAACTCAACCGCATCGCCATGGCCGGTCATCTGCTCTTCTACGGCTACGCTCGGCCCGGCGAAAAGACAAGGCCGTCCGCATCGTGGCTGACGGCTTTTCCCAAGGCTTTCCGGCGCTCGTTGGGGCCGGTGGGACTGTCGGCCTTCTTTCTCTTCGTGCCGGCTCTCATCACGGCCTTTGCAGTGATGTGGAATCCCTCCTTGGGCTACGACTTGGTGCCCGTGGGCTTTCTCGATTTCGAGCCAGCCCGTCAAGACACTATGCATGAGTTTCCCCAACTGATGCGTCCGCTGGCCGCCAGCTCCATCATGACCAACAACCTGCAGGTTTCGCTCATGGCATTCGGGCTGGGATTGACGGCTGGCATCGGCAGCGCTCTTCTGCTCATCTACAACGGCATTCACCTTGGGGCAGTGGCGGGGTGGATGACGCTCAACGGCAACGGACGCGCCCTGTGGGGCTGGATCATGCCTCACGGGGGAACCGAACTGCTGGCCATCGTGCTGGCGGGCGCGGCCGGGTTCCTGCTGGCCCGGGCCATTGCCGCGCCGGGCGTCCAAACCCGCAGCGAGGCCCTCAAGCGCATCGCCCCCCAGGCCCTGACGCTGGAATTGGGCGTAATGGTGATGCTGGTCTTCGCAGGCTTGGTGGAAGGCTTCATCTCGCCCAGCACCCTGGGCTTCGGCGGACGAATCCTCTTCTTGGGCGCAAGCCTGCTGATGTGGTTCCTCTACCTGAGCACCGTCGGGCTGGCTAGGGACCGGAGAGAGGAAAAGAAGGCGAGTCCCGACGAGGACTCCTGACTTGCACGAGCTCGGTTTAGCTGGCTCTTGATGCGATACAACAGCACAGGGGCGGTTCAAGCGATGTTCCGGCGCACGGACGTTGTTGGAGGGTGTCGCGCCGATGACGGAGATGTCCATGAACCTATTGATTGAAAAAGCCCAAGTTGAAGAACTCTTGCGGCGAGACTCGGCCCTGATCTTCAAGCACAGCACATCCTGCGCCATCAGCAGTATCGCTCATCGCGAGGTGGAGAAGTTCATCTCCCAGAACCCCGGCAGCCAGGTCCACAAGGTGCACGTGATTGAAGACCGGGACCTTTCCAATTTCATCGCCCAGCAGACCTCGGTGGCTCACGCCTCTCCTCAAATGATCGTGCTGCGCCAGGGCCGCGTCCACTGGCACAGCTCCCACTTCGGCATCACCGCCGGCCGCATCGCCAAGAACCTGTCGGTCGATTGACCTCCCCAGCCAGTGGATCGATGTAAGCGGCTTGCTGGGTGGCTTTGCAGGCAAGCTGCCAGGGATGGCAGGGGCGAACGCCAAGTCCGGGCTCGCTGAAGGCGAGGGCAGGCAACACTCCAAGGGACAGTCAGGTGGGTCAAGTCCGGGCTCGCCGACGGGGGAGGATAGGCAACTTCGAGGGACAGTCAGACGAGGCAAGTCCCGGCTCGCTGAAGGCGAGGGCAGGCAACACCCCAAGGGACAGTCAGACGAAACCATTCCGGGCTCGCTGAAGGCGAGCCATACGCCTAGCCCAGGGTCAGCCGCGGCGAGCAGCCGCGGCGCCACCCTGGGTCAGGAAACAAACAGAATGGAACCCTGTGTAGGGGTGAAATAGCGTGCCTCGCCGCCCGCCCTTGGGAACGCCTTGGTCCACGGTCCTGCTGCTCTTTGACGAAGGTGGAGAATGTTGCCTCTGGCCTTCAGGGCACGATTTCCACAAGGCGCATCATGCCTTGATCCTCGTGGTTGAGGATGTGGCAGTGGAAGACAAAACTTCCGATGTAGCGCTTGTAGTAGGTGTAGAAGACCACCGGTTGGCCCTTGCGCACCAGAATGGTGTCCATCCAGCGCGGCGGATTGAGCTCCCGATCCCCGATCTTGACCACCATGAAGGGGTTGACGTGAATATGGAAGGGGTGGTTCTGGTCGTCGGAGGAAAGATTCCACTGCTCGTAGTCGCCCAGTTGGAGTTGCCAGGGAACTTCATTGGGCGAAAAAGGCACGCCGTTGATGTTGAAGAAGCTGCTGGAGCCGTTCTTGGCGAAGATCACATCCTTCTGGGAATCGAGCTGATTGGGAGTGATGTCCCTGAAGGGCTTGTATTGGGCCAGGGCGCTGCTTTGGGGCAGATCCATGGGGTTGGGATCGCCCTCCACCACCAGGGTGGCCACCAGTTCTTCGTTTGTGTACTCGTTGCGCAGGCTCTGGTCGGGTTGTTCGGCCTGCTTCATGAGCTTGTACGTCCCGGCCGCACCGGCCTGAATGAGGACGTCCACGCGGTTGCCGGGAGCCAATTCCACGGTTTCATAGGCGTCGATGGAGCCGGTGGCCAGCCCGTCCCAGGCGATGACGTTGAGTTTGTGGCCCTCCAGGCTCAAATGCACCAGTTCCAGGATGCCGGCCTGGACAAAGCGCCAGCGCTGGACCTCGCCCGGCTTCATGCGGATGATCGGATGGACTTGGCCGTTGACGAAGGTGGGGCGCGTGTATTCGCCTTGCAACTGGGTGAAGTCTTCGATAGTGCCCACTTGGTCGTCGTTGAGCTTGTAGGGGATCTGCTGCAGGATCATGATCTGATCCCTGGCGGCGGCGATCTGCGGGTTGTTGTCAAGTCCGCCCTCCACGATCAGGACGCCGGCCATGGCGCTGGCCACCTGCATGGCGGTCGATCCGTGCTTGTGGGGGTGATACCAGAAAGTCCCCGCCGGATGGTCTTCGGGCAGATTGAATTCATAATAAAGTCCATGGCCTGGCTCAAGCTCCAGCAGTACGTTGTCGCTGTTCCCCGTGGGCGAGATGTGCCATCCGTGGGTGTGGAAGTTGGTGATGTTGAATCCGTGGGGGACGTTGCTGTCGGTGGGATGCTCCATGTTGGTGGGGGGAAGGTTGTTGTTGAGCTGCATGTTGATGCGGTCACCCGGCTTAACCCAGAAAGTGGGGGGACGCAGGGTCCCTTCGTAATTGCGCAGGTAGACCTTGTCGCATCCCAGGACGTTGGTGGAGTAGGCCACCGTCATCTCGGTGTTGAGCCGTCCCTGTTCGGAGTCTCTGATCTCGGGCTGGAGCAAATCCTGGCCTTCGCAGTCCTCAGCCTGAGCCGCGCCTGCGGCGGTCAGCAGCGCCAGCAGCCCCAAGAGCAGCCTCAGCGCAATGGTCGTTTCCCGGTGCTTCCTCATGCTCAGAATTTCCTTTCCCCTGGGATGAACAATTTGCAATATGTTTCTGACGATTTTGACTGGGCCGATTATGCGCCCGCCATCCAGGAGTGTCAATGGAATTGTCGCGCGATAAGGCCGATCTGCCTTCTGAAACGCTCCAGCGTCACAATCCTGGCCGGCCGGGCTTGTCCGGGGGTGAGTTTGCCGCACTGGGGAGGCAAACACGTCCGCAGGGTTGT
The DNA here is from genome assembly GCA_035471925.1 of Acidobacteriota bacterium. GTDB lineage: Bacteria > Acidobacteriota > UBA6911 > RPQK01 > DATIPO01 > JANQFM01. Next base: position 8,505 of record DATIPO010000364.1, on the reverse strand, counting down.
CAAGAATGCAAGAAATCTCCTCCATTAGGCCAACCATACGGTGCTTGGGTCCGTCTAAAGAAATAATGCTCAAGACATTGCTGCGCCGAATTTCGGGTTCTCCCGCCAATCAGGTCATGGAGGAGTTCTTCCAGCCGCGTGACGGGACGCCCCTCATCCACTTGGAAAGCATCGCCAAGGTCTACGTCAGCGGCAACGGCGAAGTGCGGACGCAGGCTCTGCGCGAGGTCGATCTTGAAATCGAGCGGGGCGAGTTCGTCACCGTGGCCGGTCCTTCGGGATGCGGCAAGTCGACGCTGCTGCACATCATCGGCCTGCTGGAAACCCCGTCCACCGGGACCTACACTCTCAACGGCAACCCGGTGGCTGGCCTCAAGCCTCAGCAGATGGCCTTCATCCGCAACAAGTGCGTGGGATTCATCTTCCAGAACTTTAATCTGATCGGCGACCTGACGGTCTACGAGAACGTCGAGACCCCGCTGACCTACCTCAAAATGGCGTCCGATGAACGCCGCGACCGGGTCATGGAAGCACTCTCAAAGGTCGGCATGGAGAAGTTCGCCCGCCGCTATCCCGGCCAGATCACCGGCGGCGAGCAGCAGCGCGTGGGCGTGGCCCGCGCAGTAGTGGCCGACCCGCTCATCCTGCTGGCCGACGAACCCACGGGCAACCTCGACTCCAAGAACGGCGAGTCGGTGATGAGCCTGCTCCAAGACCTCCACTCCAAGGGCGCCACTCTCTTCCTCGTCACCCACAACCCCGACTACGCCCGCCGCTCGGACCGCACCGTCAAACTCTTCGACGGCGAAACCAGCGACTGAGGGTTTGGGTTTGGGCACTCTTGCTGTCTTGTGGAGTCTGCCTCAGCAGGCCTAAGGGACGATTTCGACCAACCACATCATACCGCGGTCTTCATGGTTCAAAAAATGGCAATGGAACACAAAGTTGCCGATGTAGCGACGGTAGTGCGTGTACATTACCACTGGCTCGTCTCTACGAACCAAGATGGTGTCCATCCACCTTGGCGGATTGAGATCCCTGTCTCCGATCTTTGTGACCATGAAGGGATTGACGTGAATGTGAAAGGGGTGATTTTGTTCGTCAGAAGTCAGTTTCCACTGCTCGTAGGCTCCGAGTTTGAGCGTGTAGCCAACTTTGTTTGCATCAAACCGTTCTCCGTTGATGTTGTAGAAGTTAAAGGCATTTCTCGGCTTTTTCGCGAAGATCACGTCTTTGTTGTGGCCGTTGACTTGTGCTGGCGTGATATCAGTGAATGGCTTGTACTTTGCCAGCGCACTGCTGTCTGGAAGGGCCATTCCGCGTCTGGCACCACCCACAATCAGGGTCGCCAGGAGCGATGGTTGCGACAGCCTCAGGGAAGCAGCGGAACCTCCCGTGGGTCTCTGGGTACGCACCATGAGCTTGTATCGACCGGCCCGCCCCGCTTTGACTAATATGTCGGCCCTGTTCCCGGGAGCCAACTCCACGTTCGGCTCAGCGTCGATTCGACCGGTTGCTAGACCATCCCAGGCTATGACGTGCAAGTCGTGATTCTCCAGACTCAACAAGACGACTCGCATGATTCCGGCTTGGATGAATCGCCAACGCTGCACTTCTCCAGGACGCATGGCAATAACCGGTCTTTTTTGTCCATTGACGAAGATCGGGCAAGGATTGATCGGGTTCGCCTTCGGGCCGCACTTATAATCCCCCTGTAAGTGGCTGAAATGCTCTAGGACGCCCAATCCGTCTCTTGTTTCATACGGGATCTGCTGAAGGATCATGATCTGATCTTCGGCAGAGGCGATTGTTGGCTCGTTATCGAGCCCGCCGGCAACAATCAGGGCTCCTCCCATGCCGCTGGCTACTTGGATGGATGTGGACCCATGTCTGTGTGGATGATACCAAAACGTTCCGGCAGGATGATCTCTGGGCAGATTGAATTCATAGGTCAGCCTTTTTCCTGGATCTAACTTGATAAGCACGTTATCGCTATTGCCAGCAGGCGAAATATGCCAACCATGAGTATGAAAGTTAGTAGTGTTGAAATCGTGCTCCCGGTTGGGATGTCTTGGGTCGAAAGCATGCTGTTCGGAGTTGGGAGGTAGTAGGTTGTTTAGAACCATCTCGATTCGGTCGCCCGGCCGCACTTTGAGGGTCGGTGGTCGAAGTGTATACTCATAGCTTCGAAGTCGGACTTCATCACATCCTAGGCTGCTTGTGGCGTAGTCGACGGTTAACTGCGTGTCGAGTCGCCCAGCTTCTGAGTCTCGCATCTCTGGTTGGAGTAAGGCTTGACCTTCACAGGGGGGCTTATCTGAAGGTTCAGGATCCTCCCTTTTCAAGCACATGAGGAGCCACATCCCCACTAGGACAACAAGTAAAACGGAGCCAATCATAGTAAACTTGGGACTCTCGGATAAGAAGATAAGAAGGGATTTGAAGGCAGGCTTGGCTCGGGTGGATCCAGTCATAGGTATGAGTTGTCTTATAAGATAATCTTCATTCAGTGTCAAGGGGAATCTGCAGCGACAGATCCTCAGTGTGACAGACAGGTTTACCCCTCGAGATTCCAACGTGACGAGGCTATGCGAGCGATTTCGAGAGTATCTCTTCCACTAACCTGAGATGGTAGCCCCAGGGGGATTCGAACCCCCGTTTCCGCCGTGAGAGGGCGGCGTCCTAGTCCCCTAGACGATGGGGCCAAAGCAGAAATCTAGCAATTCGGCCAGAGCTTTGTCAATTCACGACCACCACTACGTATCCCCTTCAGGGCCGATGCCAGACCTCCCGACCTCGGGCCGAGTTTCCCTCATGTGCGTCTTGGACGCAGGAGCGTTGAACTGGCATCCGTTTCCCGCGGAGTTAGCCGAGGCGTGGGCCGCGTGCTAGACTTTTTGGAATTCACTTGGTCCTTGGATTTTTGGGAATTGGAAATTTGCTCAAGGAGCGCGCTATGGATCGACGGCGATTTTTGATGGGGACGGCGGCCGGATTGGCGGCCTTGAAAGTGATGGGATGCCAGCCGCGGGATCCGCAGGCGGCTTCGGACGGGACGCCTCTGTTGCGGCTCGATTCCAATGAGAATCCGCTGGGGCTGGCGTCCTCGGGACGGGAAGCCTTGATCGAGGGGCTGGGCGAAGCCAACCGCTATCCGGGCGACATCTATCCCAAGCTGCGGGAAATGCTGGCCGAGGGACTGGGGATATCAGTCGAAAGCCTGGTGACCAGCGGAGGGTCAGCCGAGCTTTTGGTGATGGCGGCAGCCGCCTTTTCGCGGGTCGAAGGCGGGACGGTGCTGCAAGGACGTCCTACCTTCTTAACCTTCTCGGCTCAGGCCAAAGCGCGGGGCGTCACGGTGCGCGAGTTCGACTTGGCCCAAGGACACGCCTATCCGCTGGATGCCATGCGCCAAGCCGCTGAGGAAACCGAGGGGCCGGTGCTGGTCTACGTCTGCAACCCCAACAATCCTACCGGGACGGTCATTTCCAGCGATGCGGTGGCGCGCTGGATCGAAGAAGCTCCTGAGGACACTTGGTTCCTCATCGACGAGGCCTACCATGAGTTCGTCCGAGACGAGAGGTACCGCACCCTGGTGGCCGAAGCCACCCAGCGTCCACGCACGCTGGTGACGCGCACCTTCTCCAAAATCTACGCCATGGCGGGACTGCGCATCGGCTACGGCGTGGCCCATCCTGAGACCGCCGAGCAGCTCGCCGGACTGACTCAGTGGGGCAACGTCAACCACGCCGCCGCCTGCGCCGCGATGGGATGCTACCGCGACGACGAGTACTTGCGGCGCAGTTTCGAGAGCAATCAGCAAGCCCGCTCCATTCTCACCACGGCGCTGGACGAGATGGGTCTGGAATACCTGTCCAGCCAAACCAACTTCGTCTTCCACCGCATCCCCGGCAAGGTCGAGGACCACATCGAAAAGATGCAGGAGCAAGGCGTCCTGGTGGGACGCCCCTTCCCGCCGCTGCTCAACTGGAACCGCGTGTCGCTCGGCCTCCCCCAAGAGATGGAACGCTTCGTCGAGGCCCTCAAGAAGGTAGTTTAGGGCCACCACGGGCAAGAGGCCTTAGGCGGTCGACAGCGTTGAGGCAGAAAGGCGAATCTCAGCGGCCAGCCTCAGTGATGAACGGGCCGGCCAACCGGTTCGCGCGCGAGTGAAGTTCGCGAACCGGTGCTCGGCCCGTGAACTCTCGACCGCAGGAGGTTGCTCGCTGTTGTTAGTTAACGACCTCCCAAGTTAGTTCGAACTCGTAGCGGTCCGCGCCGCCGTCGGGGTCTTCGATCAGGATCACGGCTTGGTAGTCGTTCCAGCGGGAGGGTTCCTCAAGCAGGCGGACGGTTCCGCGTCCTTCCAGCTTGTTCAGCACCAGGCGGACGGCCTGACGGGGCAGGGCCGAGGTCAGGCTGATCGACGTGTCCTGGGGCTGGCGGCCCCGCAGGTGGTTGATGGAAACGTCGCTGCCTTGAAGCGTAATGGAATCGCGTTGGTCGATAAGTCCTGACCAGACCAGCTTTCCGCTTTGGCGCGTTTCGGGCTGACCTTGGCGGAAGTCGTTGCGGCGCTCCTGCTCGAAGGCGCGGTCGAAGTCATCCAGCCCAGTTCCCACTCGACGCCAGGCGTCCCACAGGTTCTGGGGGACCGCCGCCTGGCGCAGCAGGTTGTCGGTGTTCTCATACTGGCGCATCAGCAACTGCTGAGCGGCCACCAGTTCGCGGGGCGAATGGTCCTGCCAGATCTCCGAAAAAATCTCCAGACTGGAATGGAAGGAGCGCAGGGCAAAGACTTCATCGGCCCAGGCGTCGCTGTTGTCGAGAAGGCGGCGGCCTTCTTCCAGCGACTCCTCGGACAGGTCGCTCAACTCTCGAATCTGCTGGCCCAGTTGGGGAAAGTCTCTTCCCCTCAACCCATCGCGATGGTCGCCTCCAAAACGGTCATCGCCGCCGTCGTATCCGTCAACACGATCGTCAACCGAAAGTTCGGCCTCACCCGAGTAGGCGGGCAAGTCGAGGCCCTCTTCCAAGAAAAAGCGGAACTCCTGCTCGGTCTCAAAGGACACTTCGTCTCCCTCGGTGACCAGGACGGCGGTGGTCCCGGCGCCGGCGCCGATGGCGGCACCGATAGCCGCTCCCTTGCCGCCTCCTATGATGGCTCCGATGACGGCACCGATTCCGGCTCCGCCTCCAATTACGGCGGCGTCCTCTTTCTTGGACCCCTTGGCGCGGATCTCGATGTCGTTGGTGTCGATGCCGTATTGGCGCTCACCGACGTTCAGCGTGCGCAGGGTCAGGCGCAGGACGGCGCGTCCTTTCACTTTGCCTGATTCCTGAGCTTCCAGGATCTCGCCACGGAGCACAGCTCCGCGGGGAGCGACGATTTCGCCGTTGGCGCGCAGCGGTTCGTCGAGCAGGGCTTCAAAGGTGTCGCCCGCCTGATTCCGTTCACTGCTGATAGGTTCAGCCAAACGCACGTCGAGGGGCGTGTCCTTCTCGACGTCGTGGGCAGCCAGCGGACTGATGAACAGGGCCAGAGCCATTAAGGCGGCCCAAAGGGTTCTTGATCTGAGTAACATATTTATTTCCTTCTGATGGCTTCAAATTCGGATGTCTGGTCTCATGTCTGCCGCCGCTCAACGACTTGAGGTTGAGGCGTGGCCGGCGTCAGAATGCAGGTGGACGCTGGAGAGCATGCGCTCAAACGTGCTGCCCAGGCTGCGGTAGTCGCTTTCAGGCGCGATGAAGAGGAAATAGAGAATGTGTCCGTCTTCAAGACGCGTGGAAAAGAGGGTGACGCGTTCGCTTTGACGAGTCACAGGAGAGATGCCCTCCAGCACCAACGAGAGTGCTGTGTTGCCGTCCAGACGATCGCGTTGCAGCGACCGCTGGTCGACTTCCAGATAACTGTTGGAGCGCAGCAACTGATGAACCAGGTCTTCTGTGGCGTCACGCAGGCTGACCGATCTTCGTGACCGGTAGCGGTCGGCAAATGGGTCGTAATGCGAGACGATGACGCCATAGATGATGTCCTGACGTTCTTGAGAAGTTTGCACAACGCCCCCTTGGGGGACGATGGTCACGCCCGTGCCCTGGCGGTTGGGAAAGGCCTTCCAATTCTCGGGGTGGCCGATGGCGAACAGGTCAGAATCCGCGCGGTAGGTCTCAAAACGGGATGAAGGCCTCTCGATCTGGCCGGGGGTTCCCTGGCCGCTGTCGCCAGCCCTCTGCGGAGCGGGCGCTTCGGGCATTTGCTCCAAACGGTTTTGGATCTGCGAGAAACCGCCCACGGGCCGACGTTCCCGCACCTGGCCGATCAGTTGGACCTCCTCGCGCACCCTCTCCGCTCGGTTCTCGGGGGAGGGATGGCTGCTGAAGAACTGTTCGATGCCGCTGACGTCTCCGCCTTGGCGGCGCAGCGTCTCAAAAAAGTCGACCATTTCCATGGGGTCGTATCCGGCATTGGCCAGAATCTGAGCGCCCAGGATGTCGGCCTTCTTCTCGGCCGAGCGGCTGAACTTGAGAAAGAGCGTGTTAAGTCCGAAACCGCCCACGGCTTGAATGATCTGTCCGCTGGATCCGCCGTCGCCCAGCAGTCCTCCCAGGAGACCCAGTCCGGCTTGGGCCAGATAGGCCTTGGAGGCTTGGTTGGTCCCGTGACGCAGGGCCACGTGGGAGATCTCATGGGCCATGACGCCGGCCAGTTCAGCTTCGCTGCTGGCGGCCTCGATCAGCCCCCGATTGATGTACATGAAGCCTCCAGGCAGGGCGAAAGCGTTGATCTGGGACGAATTGACGACCTTGAACTGGTAGGGATAGTCGGGCCCCGGCGTGTTGCGGACCAAGCGCTGCCCCACCCCGTCCACGTACTGCTGGACGCGGCGCGAATCGAGCATGGGAAGCTGCTGCTCCACTTCCTGGGCCGACTGGCGGCCGATTTCAACGTCCTGCTGGGGCGAGAAGAGATTGAACCCGGGCTCAACCTCGGTCTGGGCCGCTAGCGGCACTCCTGTCAGCAGGAGGATTAATGTCGAGAGAACAACCAATCTGGACTTCATATATTCACGTCTGGGCATGACGCCTCCTCTTCGTAATTCCGATCTGGGTGATCTCGAGGGATCAAGGTCCAGCGCCGGTTGGCTCTGGAGTGTTCCCAGATTTCCTATCCTTACTATGGAGCAAGATCAATGCCAAGGAGGCTAAGTCCTGCCTAAAGCACTTTTAATAAACGGAAAAGTAGACATCAAGATGTGGGAAGGAAGGTGCCGTCGGGCAGTCCTATCTAGGGAAGTCTTCCCTAGCCCTGAAAGCAATTCCCAGTCAAGGGGCTTACCAGTAACCACAGCGGCACCTGCATGCCTCAAGCTGAATCCCCGACGCTAGCTCGCCTTCTAACCGGTGGTCTGCTGCGGTGCCGCATCTATCCCGCGCTGACTGGGTTGCGCTCGGTCGGCCTGCTCAATGCCCTGCGGTACGTTTTCGCGGGCCTCGGTCGCGACGTCTTGTCAGCACGGCGCCTGCGGCCCCTCGCGATGACAGCACCTCAGAAATGCGGGCGCTAGCGCATCAGCAGCAAGACCAGGGTGAGAGCCACGAAGTTGTTGAGGGCGTGGGCCGTCATAGAGGCGATGAGGGAGCCTCTCCATTCGCGGATCAGGGCCAACACCAATCCGATAGAGCCCAAGATAGGCAATGCGGCCAGCCCTTGAGGGTGAATGGCGGCGAAGATGACCCCCGAGAGCAGCGCCGACGCCAGGGCGGAATAGCGCAGCCGCAGATGGCTGAAAAGGGCCCCGCGGAAGACGGATTCCTCCACAACGGGAGCCCACACGCAGGCCAGCAGGAAGATCTGGATGACTTGCCAGAGGCTGCCGCTGAGAGCTTCCAAGGCAGCGGGATGGGTGGGTTGGACGCCGAAGATCTGCGACAGGTAAAGCGAGATGATGAGTCCCACAGCCATGATGGGGAGTCCGGCCAGGTAGCCGGCCACGCCGCTGAGGATCTCCCAGGCGGTACCGCGTCCGCGGTGCCAGCCCAGAGCTTGCTTCAGTTGCCGGCGCGAAACGCCGCGGGCCAGCGGCCACAGGGGAGCCAGGATGGCACCCCACAAAAAGAACGCCGTCAGGGGAGGCGTCCCCGTCAGGAATCCCACCAACTCGGCGCCGAGGGTCAGAAGAAGGAGCAGGGGCAGGAAGAGGACGATGGCCTCCAGCAGAGGACGGCGCAGCGTCTGACTTTCAGAGCGTTGAGTACGGAAATGGAGGCGCAAGTGGCCACGGCTGTATTGCAGGACGGCGGCGATGAGCAGGACGAAGCCGCCCAATCCGGCCAGTATCAGACCCAGTCCGGCAGCCAGCAGCGTCAGGGTGGTTCGCCAGATTTGGGCGTCCACTGAAACGGTTTCGTCGCCGCCCTGCTGCAGGGCCAGCCGGGCGTACCAGCCATGCCGGTCCAGGAGGCGTTGGCGCTGTTCTTCTGCCAGCGCATCCGAGCCTTGCC
>DATIPO010000363.1:0-18404 GCA_035471925.1 Acidobacteriota bacterium | reverse complement strand
ATCTGGACTCTCGATGAATGTACGTCCAGCGTCCACCGTTCGGGAACAAACTGTCCCGTCAATCGTGAGTAGAGGTACGATTCGCATCCGAATGAGCGCATGGTTCTTGCCTGAGGCGCAGCCCAGCGGAGATGACTCGTGAAATATCAACTGGGACAACTCAATATCGCCTTGATGAAGCATCCGCTGGACGCGCCCGAGATGGCGGATTTCGTCAACAATCTGGACCGGATCAACACCTTGGCGGAAAGTGCCCCCGGGTTCATCTGGCGGCTGCAAACCGATGAAGGCGACGCTACCGCCCTGCGGCCCTTCGGCGACCAGACCCTGGTCAACATGTCGGTCTGGAAGGACCTGAAGTCTTTGCGCGACTACGTCTACCGGTCGGCGCACGTCGAGATCATGAAACGGCGAAAGGAGTGGTTCCAGCTCATGTCGCGAGCCTATCAGGTCCTGTGGTGGGTGCCTCAGGGGCATCGCCCCAGCATCGAAGAGGCCCGCATCAAGCTGGAGCACCTGCGCCAACATGGCCCTTCCCAAGGAGCTTTCACTTTCTCAAAGGCTTTTCCACCCCCGGATGCTGAAGGCGCGTGCTCGCCCCTGGCCTTCCCCGACCGTTGTCCGGCAAGCTGAGGCCAGCCGGACGGTCCGCCTCGCCTAGCGAACCCGAGCAAGGTCACTTTCCTGCCCTCGAGAACCACCCTGACAGGCTGGATCAACCCTCAGCCCAGGATTGCCGGGCCCTCATGACGGAACGGGGGTCTCGGCCGCTGATCTTGGCCGCCACACTTGACCCGCACCGGACTTGTTGGCCGAACTGGCGGTCCGGCCCTCTTCCTCTCCCGTAGTAATCGATCCCGCCGAAGCAAGACTCCATTTGAACGAATTCTCAGGCTGCGTTACTCTCTCAAAAATCCATTTATTCGTGATGGTCATCGGGAGCGGCAATGCCTTCAGAGTCTGAAGAGGGGGCGGGTCCTCGGGCTGCAGACCGTGAGAGGGTCGAGCAGGCGGTTCGGGCCCTTCGGGATGGAGTGACGAGCGGAGAGCACTTCGACTTTCTCTTCCAGCGGTTTTCGCCTCCGCTGCGGAGGCAGCTCATGGCTTGGGGAGCATCTCCTGACGAGGCCCGCGATCTAAACCAGGAGATATTCTTGAGGATCTATCAAGATGTGCAGAGTTTTCAGGGCAGTGTCCGGCTCTTTGAATCCTGGGTAGGATGGATGTGGAAGATCGCCCGCACGACATGGCTGAGAAACGAGCGCTTCAAGCGGGCCGCCAAGCGCCAGCCGGATTTTCAGCCCGCCGGGGGAAGCGATGACATTCTTGAACAGGTGAAGCTTGCCCCCACCCAACTCGGCCATGTCCTCAACCGCGAGTCCAAACGGCTGGTCCGGGAAGCGGTCGACGGGCTTCCCCAGCAGGAGCACAATTGCGTGATCCTTCACTATTACCAGGGGCTGAAGACCCGGGAAGTCGCGGTCGTGCTGCGGATCGCCGAAGGTACGGTTAAGGCCCATCTCAGCCATGCCCGGGCCAAGCTGAAACAACAACTGGGAGATTACTTCGCGTTTGACGACAATGGTCAAACCTAGCGAAATCTGAGGCGGCAAGTGTCTGAAAAGCAAGATTGGCGCGAGGTTCTGAGAGAGGTGGTGGAGGAAAAACGTCGCCACCTGGGACCGCATCCAAGACCTGAGCAACTGCTCGCCTATCAGGCTGGCGAGCTGAAATCTGAAGAAACCAAGAACCTGCTAGATCACTTGGTGCTGTGCCCCCAATGCGCCAAGCTGCTGCTTGATCTTGAATCCTTCGCCGCCGATTCCGCCGATTCCGATTCCTTCCCTGCCCAGGATCCCGACCCCGATCATCGGCCGTCAGCCGAGATTACGATTCCGCCGAACAAGCCGGACGCTTGGCGGCGGCGCTTGTGGATGGCACCACTTGCGGCGGCGGCCCTTCTCTTGATCCTGGTACTGGCTTGGCCCACGGGCGAGCCTCTGCCTTCTTATTCGGCGCGCCTTACCGGCTTCGTCCAGACCACACGGACTGCCCCAGAAGACCCCGGGGAGGTCTACGTGTTCCCCTTTGGAAGCCAGCTCACCCTCACCCTTCAGCCGGAAACGGCCCTCCACGCTCCCCCCACTGCCCGGGCTTACCTGCGCCATGGAGAGGCTTTCCGGGCATTGAGCGGCTCCACGCTGGAGGCCCGCAAAGATGGCGTGGTGCGTCTGCAAGGAACGGTGGGGTCCGATCTTTTCCTGCCTTCCGGGGAGAGCAACCTGATCGTCGCCGTGGCGCGCCTCGGAAACCTGCCTTCCCGTGACCAACTGGCCGCAAGCGACCTCAGTCGAGACCGCCAGTGGATCGCTCCCACGACCGATATCCGAGTCATCGGCTCGCCGGCGAGTCCGCGAGCGGCCGCTTCGGCCGAACCCTGGGTGGAATACGCGGGATGCCGGACCATCCTGGCAGGACCGGTCTGCATTCTGAAAGAAGACCGCACCTTGACGCTCTGGGTCCGGCATGAACGACAATCTCAGATCCGCATCCACGCCGGCCTGTGGACGTCCCGCTCCGGTACCCCAGCGGGCCGGGGTTTCCGCTTCAACATCGAGGTGGGCCAGACGCAAGAAGTGGTGGTCGAAGTGGTCACCGAGGAGAAGCGGCTCATCTGGGCCTTGGAGGTTGCCGATCAGCCGCTTTCCGAGGAACTGGGCAAGGCCAGACAGCTGTATGAAAGCGGCCCCTATCAAGAAGCCGCCCCCCTTCTCAGGCAAATTGCGGAATCGGGCACACCGGAAGCAGGTTTCGCCCTCAGCCTGTTGGCCCGCCTGGAGCGCGACAACAACCAACTTGCCTTAAGCGAGCACTACTACCGTCAGGCATTGGATGCCCACCGGCAGGCCGGTCACCTTTTCGACGAGGTGCGCGACGTGGCTGGATTGAGCTTTCAGCTCATCCGGGAACGGCGCTTCACGGAGGTCCGCCAGCTGCTGAATTCCGTGTCTGCCGAGGACCTAGGCGGTTCCGCTCTTGCCCGCTACTACTTCGCCTATCACAGCAGCAGGTTTGCGCAAGCGACCGGCGACCTGCGGGCAGCGCGTCGCTACATGTCCCAGGCAGCCCAAGCGGCCGAACGGGCGGGCCTGACCCTGGCACAACTGTTCGCCGACGACATCATTGCGCTGCAACTCGCCAGCGCCGGTCTTTGGGAGGCCGCTGAAGCCGTCTATTTGCGAATCGGGCCCCCTATCACTGAGCGGTGCCGTGACCCAAGTGCGCTGGGGGAGGATCAACTCTGCGATTGTGCGCGTTTCGCCGTCAACCGGGCTTGGGCCGGACTACTGGCCCTGGAGGCCAGCCGGACATTGAAAGGGGTGAACCTGGAAGCCTTGCTGCGGCAAGCTGAACGAATCCTTTCCCGCGACGCCGCCAGCCTGGGGAGTTGTCTCACTGGGGAAGAACTGGCCAACGTACGCCTCAACTGGGCTCTCTGGGCTCTGCACCAGGGGAAGTTCGAAAAAGCCCGTGAGCAGCTTGAGCGCGCCGGGGATGCGGCGAGTTTTGCGCGCCTGGCCCTTTGGCAGCTTGAGATCGAGGCCCGCATCCGGCTGGAGGACGGTCAACCGGCGCATGCCCTTGGGCTTTACCTGGAATTGGCCCGCCGAGCCGACAGCAGATCCTCTCCAGAGGCGTCATGGAGAGCCGCTTTTGGGCGAGCCAAGGCCTTGCAGGCCCTGGGAAACCGCGGACAAGCCATCGAAGCCTGTCTACAGGCCGAAAAACTGGTCGATCAAGAGAGCCTGCTTGTCCCCATGGATCAAGGCCGGGAGCTTTTCATCGCTCAGCGCAGCCGAGCCACCCGGTTTTGTCTTGACCTGCTGCTGCGGGACGGCCGCACAGAAGAGGCTCTGGCTGCCATCCGGCGTTCGGCAGCCAGCGCATTGAGATCTCTGCGGACCGCAGCCCGCATGGCCGAGTTGGAGGAGAATGAGCGGCGCCAGTGGGAGCAAGTCCTCGACACCTACCAAAAAACCCGAGCAGAGATGGAGGACCTGACGGTGCAGATCGGCAGGGGCTTGCCCCTGGATCAGGAGAAACGCCTTCGAGCCGAAGTCGAGAGCAAGCGCCGCGACCTGCGCGGACTTCTGGACGAGATCGCTTCACTTGGAGAGCCTCAAGGGCAGGCTTCCCCCGATTTGGAAGCTGCTCCGGCGGGTTCGCTGCTGCTGGCCTTTCATCCCTTGCCGCGAGGCTGGGCCGCCTTGGCCGCCGATGAGCAGGGAGTCAGGGCCGAGAGCATTGGCCCGCTTGCGGACCTGAGCGATCTGCCTGCGCTCTCGATCGCCCTGCTGAAACCCTTTTCCCGGCAGATCGAGCAGGCTGCTGAAATCCGGGTGGTTTCCTACGGCGACCTGCGCCATGTCGATTTCCACGCCTTGCCTTTTGGCCGGGGCGTTCTGCTGGAGCAGGCGCCCGTCGCCTACCAGCTGGATCTCCCGGCATCCCCTCTCAAAAGCGCGTCCCCCTCGCTGGCTTTGCTGGTTTCCGGACCGGGACTCCTGCAGGCCTCGAAAGAGGCTGCCAAGGTTTCGCGGGCCCTTCGATCTGGTGCTCCCAGTGGCCGCCGCATCGAATGGCTGCAGGGGGAATCGGCTTCCGTCTCCCAAGTACGCCAGGGGATGCCCGAAGCGGCACTTTTCCATTACGCCGGCCATGCCGAGTTCGACCCGGAAAGCCGAGGATGGGACAGCTACTTGGCTCTGCACGGCGGAGGACGGCTGACTATCGACGACATACTGGCTTTGCCCCGTGTTCCCCGCTGGGCGGTGCTCTCCGGCTGCCAAACCGGTCGGGACTCGCGGGCTGCATCGTTGCCCAGCATCGGCTTGGCCCAGGCTTTCCTGGCCGCCGGATCGGAGGCCGTCCTAGCCGCCACGGCCGACATCTCAGATGCCGATGCCGCGGCCCTGGGAGAGGCCCTTTACCGTCACTGGGGGGCTGATTCGGCGTCCCTGTCCGCCGCCTTGCAGAAAGCTCAGTTGGAACTGCGCAAGAGAGCCCCCGACTCGGACTGGAGCAAGTTTCGCGTCCTGGTGCGCTAAACCAGCCAGCTTGGTTTGGGACCTATTTGTAGCGAATCTTCGACAATGCGAGGCGTCGAGGCCCACAGGACAACAAGCATGCCTGGTGATGCACTCCTTGGAGGCTCAAGCGGCATGCATCGATACCTGCAGGCATCCCCGAGCAAGTGAAGGAGGTAACGCAATGTCTATTCTGAAGGATCTTTACCGCGGTTCGCCATGGCCGATTATCGCCATCTCGCTGCTCCTTCTCCTTTCCAGCGTCATGCTCATTCCCGGCTCTAAGCATCAAGAACGTCCCTCGCAACAGCCGCTGGCAGCGATGGATCGTTCCACTGACTGTTCGGGCTCATGGATCGGCATCCTCAAGGAACGAACAGAGGATGAGGACGAGGAAAAAAGGAAGAGAGAGGAAGAGCAAGAGCCGGGAGGGAGGCGGCCGCGACCCTCAGAAGAAGCACCGAGGTTGTCAGAGGAAGCACTCCGGATGCGGGAGGCGTACCGGCCGGTTGGCAACCGTGAGGAACCGCTTCGATGCCCCGAAGGGTGGGCATGGATCTTTTCCGACGATCCCGACAAGCCTCCCCCGCCCGGCCTTCAGCCTTTCTGCCGCTACGTGGGTCATGCCCCGGATCCGCGTCCCTCGCTCTGGAAAGTCGCCGGTGCGCGGATGGAGTACGAGGTCTTCGAGTACATCGAGCGCGATTGCCGCATCGTAGGTCCGGCCGCCCAGACTATGTTTCCTCTCAAGGAAGCGCAACAGTTGAGCGCGCGCTTCGAGCGCCATGCGGAGGGCGAACGCCCCAACACTTTCGAGTCGGGCAATCGCCAGACCCGCTTGGTGATAGTAGATTCCATACAGGACGATGCAGAGGCTCCGCAGGACAGGAAATGCCCTCCCAGCTTCAAGGAGGGCGACTACGAGTGTTCGGCCCATGGCGAAGTCTTGGTCGAGTTGGCTCGCAAGCTCCTCTGCGGTGACCAGGACGATGATTGCAGGGTCCGGATCACTACCCGGAGGTCGCTGCATTGGAGCCATTTAATCCAATCCCAGGGCACGCCCGCAGAGACTCGATGGAGCAACTCGGATCCTCCTGGCCCAGCCCGCGGCGGTTTCTCGGGCACTACGAAAGACTTAGCCATGGCCATCTGGCGGGAGGTTGATAAATGGAGGTCGGAAGCCGACAGGCCGCCTCTGATACTCAACTTGTCGGTCGGCTGGGAGCCCATCCACGCCTCCGCCACTTCGACTCTGGGCCTCCAGGTCCGGGCCGTCCTCGAAGATGCCGTCTGCCGCGGAGCCCTGGTCGTCGCCGCGGCAGGAAACCGCCGTTCCGGACCTCCAGAGCTGGAGACACCCTTGCTGCCTGCCGCCTTCGAACTGGTTCCGGCACCCAGTGCAGCCAACTGCCAGGCCTTGTTGGAAGATGGGGCGTCCCCTGGACCGGAATCCAACACGGACTACAAGCCGCTGGTCTTCGCTGTCGGGGGCGTGCAGCCCGACGACCGCCGTCCCTACAAACCGCGCCTGCTTTCCAACTCCCGTCCCAACGCCACTCCCCGACTAGTGGCCTATGGAGATCACGCCGTCGTCTCCAAGAGAGGCCGAGACCGGAGCCTGAAGATTCTGACCGGCACCTCGGTTTCGACCCTGGTTGTGTCCGCCGCCGCCGGGGAACGCTGGCGCCTCGACCCCGACCTGGGCTCATTTGATCTCATGCAAGACCTGTTCAATGAAGGCATGGAGACAGGCATCCGCTCCGATTTCGACCTTGATAGTGCACGTCCACTTGCCAGACAAGTCTTTGTTCACAATAAGCCTGCGGTGCCTCCTCCCCCCTGGCCCGCCGGAGAGCCGGCACTTGTCTTGACCAGCCCAGCCGTGTCCATGAGCTTTTCCGCCATCACGTCTCTCAACAACTGCAACCCAGGCATTCTTAGGGGAGCCCAGGTTTCCGCCGGCGATCCCGAACTGTGTCCCCAGAGGCTTCTTGACATCCGCCTGCAGCCTGGACTGGGTCCCCAGCCCGATTCCGGCCACAATCCCGGCTGCCGCTTCGGCAACGGCAGTCCAGGCACCCTCTGGCTAGAATTCGATCCCTGCTACAGGGTGCAGGGAAAGCCGGTCCGCCTCAGCGATCTCACTTTGATCGTGGCCGACCGCGCCTACCGCCTGCCCGTCGAGCCGTTCTGGCTGGGCGACCCTTCCCTGCCTTGCCCCATGAATACGCCGGACGATCCGCGCCGCAAACAAGTCGTCCTCACCGACTTCAACCTTGAAAGACCGCTCCACCCCATGTACCTGGCCGTCACCGTCAACAACACCCGCGCCACCCTCTCCCCCATCCTGCAACTGCTTGACACCGACGGGCAAGGCGCTACTGCACCGGACGAGAGTCAGCCCTGACCTAATACTCTTCTGCCCTTGACTAAACCAGCTCATGGACCATGACAGCTTACAAGTAAGAACAAAGGTGAAACGGCTGATCCCGATGAGGTGGTGACGCATTAGGCTGAAACATGGTGCTGCGGCTGAGCGACCTTAATGACGACTCCCCGGCAGGACCTTGCGTGAGTCCACAGCGGATCAGAAGACGAGCTGGGCTTTTCGGTGTCCAGAGCATGTGACTCACAACTCAACAGGAGACAAAACAATGTCAGATTTTCCACTTGAAGATCCATTCGCAGAAGTCCGTAGCAAAGTTGACGAGGCCGTGCGAAAAGGCCTCATGGCACGCCGTACTGGCGACAAGCTCGTCGACATCGACCAGTGGGTCGACGACAATCGAGGGAAGCTTAGGCGACGTTTTCCAGGCAAGGTCGTAACCGTCGTTAAGGAAGGAGCGCGCTTTCTCACCTACGCGGGAGACGACGTGCTCGCCGCACACAACCTGGCTAAGAACTTCAGTCCAAGTGAACCAACCTACACCCTCGCCTTTCAACCGACGCCACTCATTCGACTTGGTGGGGGGACTGAAAGCCCGAAGGGCCAAAGCTTCAAGGAGAGAATCCTCCAGCTCGAAAAGGAAAAACAGGACGAGGACGGCAGCGGAAAGGGTGAGGAGGGTGGCCAAGAGGAAGAGCCTACGGGCGCCTTTGACGCCGCAGTAGCCTTAAAAGAAGAGGTTGTCAATGCAGCCCCCGAGCTGTTCGCACCTCAGAACGAAGGGGGTTCAGTCTACGTCGCCGGCTTTCTCATTGACGCAGACGGAAACAACGTCGTGAAATACTGGCATTTTGATGGAGGGGCTTCATTCTCAACCGTCTCAACCCAGAACCTCAAGCAAATCGCCAGTGAAGGCGGAAAGTTCGGAATCGATGGATTCATCGAGGCGACACTGGGGGTCGGCCAGGCGAAATTTCCGAAAGTCACTGGTCTTACAATGGCCTACTCACACACAAACACCGATGGAGACCTCGAACTTGTTACCTGCGGAGAGGATCTCGGCTGGGGGGACTCAGACATCATCGGTAACGACCAAAGGAAAGTGACCCGAACCAACTTTACGCAGGATGTTGACGGAGAGCACAAGATCTTCGAGAAGCCACCAGCCGAAGGCGGCGGCGGTTCTGGTTCAGGAAGTGGCTCCGGTTCCGGAGGAGGTAGTGGTTCCGACTCCCACTCCGACTGAGGCGGTTATGGCCGAATCTCAAGTCAAGATCTGAAGGCCACCAGGGAATAGCATCTGAGCGGCCACGTCGAGCATACCGTCCTTCCCGCTTTCGGGCAGAAACCAACTCTCGAGGATCACTGGGGTGAGCACCAAGCCGTGAGCGACATTGACCGGAACATCGGTCAGAAAGCGCGCCGCGGACAGGACGGTCTCGACGGCGGCGACAGGTCCGAACCCAGTCGGGAAAATCTACTCCCCGGGGTCGAAGACGACGTTGAGGGTGGTTTTGGCATCGGCGATCTTGGCGTTGGCTATGGCCGGGAGGATTCTCCAGGTGTTCTGGACATATTCCACGGCAAGGTCGTCGATGCGTTTCTTGACGCCGCGTTTGACCTTGAGGTTGAACATGCCGCCTGAGCGGGCCACGTCGCACTCCAAGGTGACGATGACGGGCTTTTTCAGGTCTTCGTCCTCTTCAGGCAGCATGGGACGCGGCGAGTGGATCAGCATGGGCGCCAGCAGTTCCAAGTCGACGAAGAGTTTGGACAGGTCGTCGAAGGTCTCTTCGCTGGAGCGGTGCAACTCTCCGTGCCCTTGGTAGAAACCTGCCTGCTGGATCATGGCTTTGCGGTCAGCCATCTCCAGGTTGAGGTCGCCGATGCGGTTGGCCACCAGGTCGAATTCGTCGGCGGTCAGCGGCTCCAGCTCCAGAATCTGTCCTCCGTCGCGGAAGAAGCACTTGACTGGCGGCGCCTGGAAGTCGAGGTTGCCGACGATGGTGTAGCCCTTGAACTCCCCGGGATTGATCAGCTCCGTGACCTCATATTTCTCGAAAGGCGAGAGCGGATCCTCGTTGAGGATGAGGTGTCCGCGGTAGGTCTGGTTCTGGGCGTCGGCCACCACCACCCAGGGCGCCTTGACGAAGGCGATGGAGTCGGAAAGGTTGATGTAGTTGAGAATCAGGCTTTCGGCGTCGATCAGTTCCACCGTCACGATACGTTGATCGGACAGGTAGAAGTAGTGCAGCTTGCCCGGCTGGGCCTGCAGCAGGGTAGACGTCAAAAGCGAGGTCAAGAGCATCCAGAGCAACTTCGACTTCATCATCTTCATCATTATCTCATGAGTGGCTGATGACAAGCCCGGCTGCAAAGTTCAGCGCCTGCGCCGCTTCCACAAGGAACCACGGCGTGGACGAATCGGAGCCCCGGTCCTGAACATTGCCAATGAAAACTACGTCTGGACAAGTGTGATGCAAAGAATTCTTGCCCGTCTGATTGATTTCCGAAGCTCAGCCGCCGCGGGACTGGCCGTCCTGCTGGCGATGGCGGTTGGTCCTGCTTCGTTATTGCTGGGCCAGCCGGCCCAGCGCAGCGAAACCCGAGTCTTCCCGCTTTCCGCCGGAGAGCTGGTGGTCGTGCAGAACGATTATGGAAGCGTGACCGTCCGCGGAGCCAACGTTACTCAGGCTCAGGTGACACTCAAGCGCAAGGCCCGTGAGGAAAGCCGCCTGCGCGAGGTCGAGCTGATCACTGCCAAGGCTGCCGACCGGCTTTTCCTGCAGAGCTTCTTCTTCGACTATCAAGGCGAATCAGTCGATTTCGACGTGGAGGTTCCCTATGGCGCCCGGGTGGTCGTGTGGGGAGCCAATCCCCGGGTTGAACTTAGCGGGCTGGACGACTACGTGCGAGTTCAGACCATGACGGGCGACATTACCGCCTCCGACCTGACCGGCTCGGTGTCGCTGCTGAGCGAGATGGGCGACATCAACGTACGGCTGGGCCGCCAGCCTTCCAAGGACATCCGCCTGGAGTCGGTGGGCGGAAGCGTCTCGGTGGAGACCGCCGAGGGCGTCGATCTTTTCGGCTACGCCCGGGCTGGCGGCGTCCTCAAGTGGGGACGTGAGATCGAGATGACCTCGGGCAAATTGTCCCGCGACCTGGGCGACGGGGCCGGTCCCCTGCTCTACGCCTCAAGCCTGGAGGGCGATGTCAGCGTCCAGACTAGTGGAAGTTTGCAGAGTGCTCCGCGGCGGGCACCCAGTCCACCTGTTGTGGCCCAGCGGGATGATGACGGTTCCCAGAGCGGCACTTATGGCAGCAGCAGCAGCAGTTCGGGCGGGACCCAAGACGACCCCAACAACAGGCGTCCGGCTTCTTATGATCCCGATGCCGACCAGCGGACGTCCGGCCGATCTGGCGGCTACGATCCAGCGGATGAGCGGAGAGGGCCGCCTCCCACGCTGGGCGGTGAACCCGACCGCCGGGCCGAGCCGGATCCCGGAACCGAGCCTTACGGCCGTGACGGCCGGACCGATACGGGTACGGCGTCATCCAGGACCGAAACGGGTTCGGTCCCCGAGTACACCGTGGCCAAACCCGGCGAAGCGGGGACGGACGCCACGCCGATCTTCCGCTCCTCGGTCAACCTGATCCACCTCAACGTGGCTGTAAGCGACCGCCGCAACAACCGCAGCGTGGCCCATCTGCGTCCCAACGACTTCAGCATCTACGAGGACGGCCAACTCCAGGAAATCGAGCGCTTCGACAACACGGAAGCGCCCTTTAACCTGCTCTTGCTGTTGGACGTGAGCGGATCCACCAAGCAGCATATCGACCTCATTCAGGACGCTTCCATCGACTTCACCCGTGAAATCAAGTCCAACGACCGCATCGCAGTCGCCACCTTCAACAACCGCGTGCGACTCATCCAGCGCTTCACCAACGACCGCTACGAGGTGGCCAATGCCATTCAAACCATCCGCTCCAACGGAGGCACTCACTTCTACGATGCCCTCTACGTCAGCGTCAATGAGTACCTGCGCGGGGTCGAAGGGCGCAAAGCGGTCGTCGTTTTCACCGACGGCGTCGACAACCGCATCAGCGACGGACGCGGATCAAAGGTCAGCTTCCGCCAGCTTTACCGCTCGGTGCAAGAGGTGGACACCACCATCTACACTATCTTCCTCGACACCCGCAACACGGTGGGCGGAAGTAGCGGCGGTGGCGGCGTCGGGGGCATTGTCGACATCATCTTAGGCGGAGGCAATCCCCGCGGACGCCGTCCCAGACGCACTTCATCGGGCGTCGACCGTCAGTACGAAGAAGCCCGCGATCAGCTCCAACTTATCGCCGACCAGACCGGCGGACGCATGTACGAGCCCCGCGGCATCCGCGACTTGTCGCGGGTCTACTCAGAAATCGCCGACGATCTGCGCGTCCAGTATTCGATGGCCTACTCGTCCACTAACCCATCTCAGGACGGGACCTGGCGCTCCATCCGCGTTGAAGTGGAAGGACGCAATCTTGTGGCCCGCACCCGCAAGGGATACTACGCAACCCCGACCAACGGCAACGCCACCATTCCCGACAACCGCTTCGTGCCCCACAATTAGGGTCCACCGCCAAGGAAAAGCGGCAGCGCCCCTACTTTGGGAGCCGTGGGCACCTGCTTCGCACCTTCTGGCAGCGGGTAATGGCTGCTGACCGGTAGCTAGCGGTCTCATAGCGGCTCGGAGATGCGAGGCTGCCGACCCGATGTGCCAGCTTGAGGCGTGCGTGAACTTGGTGGCCGCCTAGCGGGCCGAAACGTCCTCAACAACGTCACTCGGGCGTGCTATACTCCGCCTCGATACAACAATGGCAGGAGCAAATAGCCGGCAGCTTTTTGCCGGCTGCTCCTTCTTTCTTCGGCTTCACCCGCTCATGTACCACCGCAGGAAATGCAGCCGAAGTGTCTGTGAACAGGGGGGAAACAAAACATGTCCGAGGACTCGCCGCAAGTCCAAAATCCGGTCCAGGGCGGTCCCTCAGGGGAACGACACCAGCAGGCCCAGGCGGGTACCAGCGAGGCGGCTTCGAGGGCTCTCGGCGCTCAGGAAGCGGACTCCGAGCAGGCCCGCCCGGCGGTCTCCGGTGAGGATTCGGGGCCGACATCGGTGGAGACGCAGCATGAGTCGATCCTGATCCTCGATTTCGGCTCGCAGTACACTCAACTGATCGCCCGCCGCATCCGCGAAGCCAAGGTCTACTCCGAGATCCTTCCCTACACCGCTTCCTGGGAGGAGATCGTGCGACATAAGCCGCGCGGAATCATCCTCTCGGGCGGACCGGATTCCGTCCTCAGCGAGGACGCGCCCAATCCCGACCCGCGCATCTACGACTTCCAAGGCCCGCTGCTGGGCATCTGCTACGGCATGCAGCTCATGGCCCGCCGTTATGGAGGTGTGGTGGAACCGTCCCGCCGCCGCGAGTACGGACGGGCCCGGCTTGACATCCCCTCGCAGTCCGGCGGGCTCTTTGCCGACCTGTCGGGATCCAGCACCGTCTGGATGTCCCACGGCGACCATATTGAGGACGTCCCCCCGGGATTCGCCGTAGATGCCCGCTCCGAGACCACCATCGGAGCCATGAGCGATCCCTCGCGTCGGCGCTACGCCCTGCAGTTTCATCCGGAGGTGGTCCATACCGAGCGGGGACGCCACATCCTCGACAATTTCCTGTTCCGCATCTGCGGCTGCCGCGGCGACTGGACACCCGCTTCCTTCGTGCAGGAAGCGGTCGACAAGATCCGCGCCCAGGTGGGCCAAGGGCATGCCGTCTGCGGACTTTCGGGCGGCATCGACTCGACCGTGGCGGCGTTGCTGGTACACCAAGCCATCGGCGACCGGCTGACCTGCATCTTCGTCGACAACGGCCTGCTGCGCAAAGACGAGTTCGAAGAGGTGCAGGAAGCCTTCCGCGACCACCACCTCAAGGTCCTCGGCGTGGACGCCCGGCAACGCTTCTGGGACGCCCTGGAAGGCATCGAAGATCCCGAGGAGAAACGCAAGATCATCGGATATGAGTTCATCAACGTCTTCGACGAGGAAGCCGACAAGCTGGGCCAAATCGACTTTCTGGTGCAGGGGACCCTCTATCCCGATGTGATCGAGTCGGTTTCGGTGCGCGGACCTTCGGCCGTCATCAAAAGCCACCACAACGTCGGCGGACTGCCTGAAAAGATGCGCCTGGCGCTGGTCGAGCCCCTGCGTGAGCTCTTTAAGGACGAGGTCCGCTCGGTGGGACGCGAGTTGGGCCTGGAAGACGCTTTCGTCCACCGCCAGCCCTTCCCAGGCCCGGGATTGGCCGTGCGCATCCTGGGCCCGGTGACCCAGCAGCGCATCAAGGTCCTGCAAGAGGCCGACGCCATCGTCACCCACGAGATCCGCCGCGCCGGACTCTACGAGGAGATCTGGCAGAGCTTTGCCGTCCTGCTGCCGGTGCACAGCGTGGGGGTGATGGGCGACGACCGCACCTACGAAAACGTCATCGCGCTGCGCGCCGTCCACAGCCAGGATGGCATGACCGCCGACTGGGTCCACCTGCCCTACGAAGTGCTGGGACGCATCTCGTCGCGCATCGTCAACGAAGTCCAAGGCGTCAACCGCGTGGTCTACGACATCACTTCCAAACCGCCGGGCACCATCGAGTGGGAGTAGCGCGCCAACAATGAGTCGACTCAACCCAGTTCGCACTTCGAATCTCGAACCTCGAACTTGAAGAACCGCCATGCCCACAGCCAATGCCAAATTCACCCATCTTCACCTGCACAGCCACTTCAGCCTGCTCGACGGGGCCAACAAGCTGGAGAAGGTCGTCGACAAGGCCGTTGAAATGGGCATGCCGGCACTGGCGCTGACCGACCACGGCAACCTCTTCGGGGCCGTCCAATTCCATGACATCTGCAGCAAGCGCGGAATCAAGCCCATCATCGGATGCGAGGTCTACGTGGCCCAGGGCTCGCGCAAAGAGCGCAGCGGACGCTCGGCCGGCGCCAACCACCTGGTGCTGCTGGCCAAGGACGCCACGGGCTACCACAACCTGGTCAAGCTGGTCTCCTCCGGCTACCTGGAGGGCTTTTACTACAAGCCGCGCATCGACATCGACCTGCTCTCCCAGCACTCGCAGGGACTCATCGCCCTCTCGGCCTGCCTCAAGGGGTCAGTGGCCGAGCATCTGGCCCAGGACAACTTCCAGGCCGCCCGCCAACACGCCTCGGAGATGAAGGACATGTTCGCCCCCGGCGACTATTATCTGGAGGTCCAGAACCACGGCATCGACGACCAGATCAAGACCAATCCCGACATCATCAAGATCGCCCAGGAGTTGGAACTGCCGGTGGTGTGCAGCAACGACTGCCACTACCTGGAACGCGGCGACGCCTTCGCCCATGATGTTCTGCTGTGCGTCCAGACGGGCAAGACCATTGAGGACGCCAACCGCCTCAAGTACCATTCCGACGAATTCTTCTTCAAAAGCCCCGAGGAAATGGAGCAGCTCTTCGGACACATCCCCGGAGCCCTGTCCAACACCCTGGAAGTGGCCGAGAAGTGCAACTTCACCCTTCCCGAACCCTATAGCCAGAATCTCTACCCGGTTCCCGACGTCCCCGAGGGGTACACCGTGGAGTCTTACCTGGAGCATGTGTGCAAAGAGGGTTACAAGAAGCGCCTGGAATACCTCAAGCAGCGCGAGAAGGAAGGCAAGCTGCGCCACAGCTTCGACGAGTACGAAGAGCGCCTCGACCACGAACTCAAGATCATCAATCAGATGGATTACCCGGGCTACTTCCTCATTACCTGGGACTTCATCCGTTACGCCAAGGAGGCCCGCATACCCGTGGGGCCGGGACGCGGTTCGGCCGCCGGATCGCTGGTTTCCTACGTCTTGGGCATCACCGACGTCGACCCCCTGCAGTACGACTTGCTCTTCGAGCGCTTCCTCAATCCCGAGCGCGTTTCGCCCCCCGACATCGACATCGACTTCTGCACCCACCGCCGCTCCGACGTCATCGAGTACGTCACCAAAAAATACGGCCAGGACAACGTTTGCCAGATCATCACCTTCGGGACCATGGCCGCCCGCGGGGTGGTGCGCGACGTGGGACGCGGGCTCAACGTCCCCCTGAATGAAGTGAACAAGATCGCCAAGCTGGTCCCCAACACGCCCGGCGCTTCGCTGACCAAGGCCCTGGAAAGCGAGAAGGACCTTCAGGACATCAAGTCCGAAGACCCCCGCTACCGGCAGCTCCTGGAGACCGCCCAGCGCTTGGAGGGCTTGGCCCGCCACTGCTCCACCCATGCCGCCGGAGTGGTCATCGCGCCCAAGCCGCTGGTGGAGATCGTCCCCATCTACAAATCGCCCAAGGACGAAATCACCACCCAGTTCCCCATGGGCGACCTGGAGCGCCTGGGCCTGCTCAAGCTCGACTTCCTGGGACTGACAACGCTGACCATCATCCAGCAGACCCTCGATCAGATCAAAGCCCAGTTCGGGAAGGACATAGACCTGCTGGGCATCACCCTGAAAGACGACAGGACCTACAAGCTGTTCAGCCAGGGACGCACTTCGGGCATATTCCAGTTTGAATCGTCGGGCATGCGCGAGATCCTCAAAAAGCTGCAGCCCAGCCGCTTCGACGACCTCATCGCCCTCAACGCCCTCTACCGTCCCGGACCGCTCAAGGGCGGCATGGTCGACGACTTCATCAACCGCCGTCACGGCAAGGTTGAAGTCAAGTACCCGCTGCCCGAGCTGGAGGAGATCCTGGAGCCCACCTACGGCGTGATCGTCTACCAGGAGCAGGTCATGCAGATCGCCTCCACTCTGGCGGGATTCTCGCTGGGAGAAGCCGACCTGCTGCGGCGCGCCATGGGCAAGAAGAAGATGAAGGTCATGCAGGAACAGAAGCGCAAGTTCCTGGACGGGGCCGAGAAGCTGGGCAAAGACCTTAAGAAGGCCGAATTCATCTTCGACCTGATGGAAAAATTCGCGGGCTATGGCTTCAACAAGTCGCATTCCACAGCCTATGCCCTGCTGGCCTACCAGACCGCATACCTGAAGGCCCACTACCCGGCCCAGTTCATGGCCGCGTTGCTGACGGCGGAAACCTCCAACACCGACAAGATCGTCCGCTACATGGCCGAATGCGGCGAGATGGGACTCAAGGTCAATCCGCCCGACATCAACGCCTCCAACCTCTACTTCGAGGCTCAGGGACGCGACACCATCAACTTCGGCATGCTGGCCATCAAGAACGTGGGCGAGGGCGCCATCCGCAACATCATCGAAACGCGGGCGCGGCTTGAGGAGGGACGCTTCAGCAGCCTTTACGAGTTCATGGAGGAAATCGACCTGCGCCAGATCAACAAGCGGGTGGTCGAATCGCTCATCAAGTCGGGATGCTTCGACAGCCTGGGCTACAAGCGCCGCAGCCTCATGGAGCACCTTGACGCCGCCTTTGAAATCGGCCAGAAGCGTCAGCGCGACAAGGCCAGCGGACAGGGAGGGCTGTTCGCCGCGGTGGAAGCCGCCGCTCCCGATGACGATGCCCCCGACATCCCCGACATGGGCGAGTGGGACGACACCGAAAAGTGGTCTTACGAGAAAGAAACCCTGGGATTCTATGTCTCAGGCCACCCCTTGGAGAAATACCGCGCCGAACTCAAGCAGTTCTCGCGCATGCCCATCTCGTCCCTCAACGACGACATGGCCGGACGCGACATCCGCTTAGGAGGCGTCATCACTTCGGTGGCCCGCAAGAAGACCAAGCGCGGCGCCAACATGGCCATCCTCACCTTGGAGGACCTCACCGGAACCATCGAAGTTGTGGTCTTCCCCAAAGCCTACGAAGAATTGCGCGACCGCCTGGAAACCGACGAGCCGGTCCTGCTCAAGGGAAAGCTCGACGCCAACGCCCAGGGCAATACCCAGATCCTCCTCAACGAACTCACCCCGCTGGCCGACTCCTGGAAGAACGGCATCCAGCGCGCCCAAATCCGCGTCCTCGTCGACCAGCTTGACGACGACAAGCTCAACAGCCTGCGCTTCATCTTCTCCCGCCACCGCGGCCGCTGCCCGGTCGAATTCGAACTCCTCAACCCCAAGGCCTACAAAGTCCGCCTCAAGCCTTCGGAGGACATCCTCATCAACCCCGTCCCCGACTTCATATCTGCCGTCGAATCCCTCCTCGGCCGCGACTCGGTGCGGCTTAGTTGAGACCGTCCTGGTGCTCATGCGGAAGAGAATAGAAGACTTTCAGGAATTTGATTTAGCTGCCCGATTGCGCCGGAGTGCGGTTAGCCATCCGCGAGGACGAAGCCCGGATTCTCTCGGATATTGTTGGCCAAACCTATCCCCCAATAGAATGCGAGGATTGTGATTTGAAGCTCTACGTTCTGACTGGAGATTGTCACAACGCCTTCATTCCATTCGCTAAACATGCACGTGAGGGCATGACTTTTGAGCAGCGCTTGGCGATCTCGCGTGAGGCACTTCGCCTCATTCCAGGATTCCTGTACGAACTCAAAAAAGTGGGCGTTGATCACTCCAGAGTTGACCAGCTTCTCCATGTGGAGTCAGTTCGTGCTCAGTTGCCCCCTGGGAGCTAACGCGCAGCGACGCCGGCTCAGCGGACAAACCTGCCTGACCGAAACCGAACCCTGGTCTAAACCGCATTTGATCCTGGTGGTTCGCTTTAGTCCCTATTCGACACAGGTGGTCGTTTCTTCCTACTGTTCGTATCCGATTCGGCCATGGGGTCCTTGGTGGTGAGTTCGCCGTTGGGGAGCTCCCAGTGGAGGATGCCGTTGATTGAGTAGACGTTCGGGACGCCCATGCGGCGGCTTTCTTGCTGGGCCGCGCGCGCGGCTCGACGTCCAATACGG
>DATIPO010000362.1:0-14996 GCA_035471925.1 Acidobacteriota bacterium | reverse complement strand
ACACTGATGCTGAAGATTCACCATCAGACCGTCTGGGATAGGTTGTCGCCTGCTCGGGCCTTCCACCGGTGCTCTGAGCCGCCAGTTTGCGATGGGGAGCCAGGGCGCGGCACCAAAGCACGAGCGCTCCGAAGCGACAATCGGTTCGCGGCAATCGGAGACCAGCCGGGAGGGCGGCACTGGATTTACAACAGGCTTGCCCGCCGGCCCCGAGGCAGCGCCAAGGCGGGATGTGCGCCGCCTGGACTGCCGAGATCAGCCGGAGACGAACTCACGGATGCGTCCCAGGCCTTTCTTCAGGTTCTCCATCGAGGTGGCGTAGGAGATGCGGATGTGGCCTTCCATCCCGAAGGCTGATCCGGGGACGGTGGCCACGCGGGCTTGGTCGATGAGCTGCTTGGAGAACTCCACGCTGTTCTCGCAGCCCAGGTTCTGCATGCAGCGGCGGACGTTGGGAAAGGCGTAGAAGGCTCCGTAGGGCCTGGGGCAACTCATGCCGGGCATGGAGTTGAGTTCGTCCAGCACAAAGAGGCGGCGTGAGGCGTATTCGTCCAGCATGTGCTGGACTACTTGCGGGGGCAGGGCCAAGGCGCTGAGGGCCGCCTTCTGTGAAATGGAGCAGGGGTTCCCGCACTCGTGGCTTTGCAGCGAGACTACCTTCTTGATCAGGTCCTTGTGGGCGATCATGTAGCCAAGGCGCCAGCCGGTCATGGAATAGGTCTTGGAGAACGATCCGCACACCGCCCACCCGTGCTCGTCGGCGTCCATGTGGGAGGCCACCGAGGCGAAAGGATGGTTTTCGAAGGTGAAGCGGTCGTAGGTCTCGTCTGAAAGCAGGAAGATGCCCCGGCGCCGGCACACCTCGACAACCCCTTTGAGCTTGCCGTCAGGAATGACGGCGCCCGAGGGATTGTTGGGCGAATTGATGATCAGTCCCGCCGAGCCTTCATTGACGTGGGCCTGCAAGTCCTCGGCATCGAGGACGAAGCCCTTGTCTTCAAGGGTGGGGAAGAAGACCGGTTCCGACTCGGCCAGTTTGACCACTTCGGGAAAAGTAACCCAGTAAGGGGCCGGGATAAGTACTTCGTCGCCTTCTTCGAAGACGGCCAGGCAGAGGCTGTAGATGGCATTCTTGGCGCCCGCCGCGGTGAGGACGTTCTCAGCGGTCAGCCGGCATCCGAAGTCGCGGTTGTAGCGCTCGGCGATGGCTTCCCGCAGTTCGTCGGTGCCGGCCACCGCGGTGTAGCGGGTGAAGTCCTCGCGGATGGCAGCCATGGCCCCCTCCTTGACGGCTTCCGGAGTGGGGAAGTCGGGTTCGCCGGGTCCGAAGTCGATGATGTCCACGCCTTCTTTGCGCAGGCGCTTGGCCAGTTGCATCACCGCGATGGTGGGCGAGGTGGAGATCTTGCTCATCCGCTGGGCGAGTTTCATGGCGGGCTGGTTCCTCAGGTGCGGCTGACTTGCATTTCTCCGCGCAGGGTCTGGCGGGCCTGGTCGACGGCGTCCAGCACCTCTTCGCGGGTCTTGTCCATGATCATGGCCACTTCGTGGGAGTTGAATCCTTCCAGCGAATAGAGCACGAAGGGTTCGCGCAGCTCCTTGGGAAGGGCGGCGATGGCCTTTTGCAGCAGCTCTTCGGTTTCTTCCTCGCGCAAATACTCTTCAGGCGTGGCGGCCTTCTTGTCGGTGAGCAGGTCCTCCAGCTTGAGCGACTCGTCAGGCTGGTAGAAGTTCAGGTCTTCGTCTTCCCATTGAGGAGTGCCGTCGGTGGGCTCCTCCACATGCCGCGTGGCGGCGGCTTCGCGAAGTTCCTGAACCTTCTCGCCCAGGGTTCGGCGGGCCACCTGGAACATGTACTGGTCTGGAGAAACGTTCTCAGGACGCCCGGCGGGATTGGAGGTCACTTTGAGGTAGACCTCGTCAACCAACTCGTGGGGCTGCAAGAGGCCCGGGGGCAGGTCTTGGGTGACCACGCGATGGTAGAGTTCGCGGCGCAGGTAGTTCTCGATCTTCTCCAAGCCGTCCTGATACTCATCGAAGACATCGGGACGGGACTGCTCAGACGGCGGCGGCGCGTGAAGCTTGAGGTCGCGCTGCCAATGCTTTTCGCGGTTGAGCTTGCTCTTGAAGCGCTTGATGCGCCGAATCAGCTCCGAGAAGGCCTTCAACACGGCGGGCGTCAGGTTGTATTCGGTGTCCTCGCAGTGAAGCGCCTTCTGAGGCAACGCCAGCGAGATCGAGACGTGAAACTGGTTTTTCTTAGAGTGCCGCTCGATATCGATGTTGAGGTCGATATCCTGGCTGGCGAAGGTGGGGAGAAACCTGCGGACCTTCCGGCACTGCCGGTCGATGAGTTTCCTGAGATCCTGAGTCTCTCGAAGGTTGCGGGTGTGAGTCTTGACGTTCATAGGCAAATGTCGGCTATGGTTCAGCCCGTCTTGAAGACGCAGAAGAGCCCCAAGGCGGGTTCATTCATCGGCTTGAAAAGCCTGTTCATTTTCCTTTCTGCAAGCCAAGCCAAAGCATAGCATGGGATGAAGTCCCGCGGAACCGCTGCAAGACTGAACTCCCGAGGTCCCTTTCGACTCTATTCTAGGCAGGGAGGCCCATATGCGAAAATGGCTCGCTGCCTTGGAAATCCTCATTTGCCTATTTGTTTTCGCTCCCCAGGGACGGTCGGCTGCCGCCGCTCCGCGGGTTGCCCCGGACTCTCTGCGCGTGATCTACGGAACACCTGAGGAGGGGCTTTGGATCGAAGTCCGGGTGGAGCCCTTCAGCAGCCCCAGCCGGGCGCGGTTGGAGTGCTGGCTCCTCGATCCGAGGGGCGAGGTGCTTTATTCCAAGTGGGTTCCAGTCGCACAAACCGGGGACTCCTTTCGCTTCGAAGCCGCCTCGGCGCGCAGCGGCATCCCCCCTGACGAACTGCATGCCTACCGTCTGCGCTATCGCCTCACGGAGGCTGAGTCGGGGGCGGTCTTTGATGAGGGCTACCGCAGCCTCCATCATCTGATCCCCGCCTATTTTGACCTCAGCTTGACCCATCTCACTTCCAACTCGAAGTGGAATCCTGAATTCTATGTGACGGCTTTCCATCCCGTCCTCGGGCATCCGGTAAGTGGCGTTGAGGTGCGCCTGCGTGTGCCCCAAAGGTGGGAAGACGCGATCGTGACTGGCCGTACTGATTCAGCGGGCGTGGCGCGTCTCAAGTGGGATCCGTCCAGGGACATGTCGGCTATCCGGTCTATCCGTTACGACCTCAGCGGCTTCTATAAGGGAATCGAGCGGCGGGTTAGGGGCAACTTGTGGAATATCCCTGAAGACCGTCTCCTGCTCAGCTTTGACAAGCCCCTCTACCAGCCGGGACAGATGATGCGTGTCCGCGCCCTGCTACGTTCTCCCGACGGGAGGCAGGTCAAGGACCGCTCTCTCCTGCTGAGGGCGAGAGATCCCCGCGGACAAGAGATCCACCGTTCCCGGCACCTCGCCTCGCGCTGGGGCGTGATTTCCAGCGAGTTTTCCCTGCCAGAGGAGGCCCCAACGGGCGATTACATGTTGGAGGTCGTTTGCATTGATCCGCAATACAACTGCCGCGCCGCCGCATCATTTCGGGTGCAGCCCTACGAATTGCCCGATTTCCAAGTCGGAGTGGAAAGCGATAAGCCCTTCTATCTACCGGGGGAAAAGGCGCAGATCAAGATCTCGGCCCTATACCTGTCAGGTCGTGGATTGGAATCCGGAGAAGTGCGAGTCGAGCCTCTGGGCCATTTCGAATGGAATCCCGACAGTCGGCGCTATCAAAGGAAGGCCACCGGACGGCAGCATCAGGCGAAACTCGACGCTCAGGGAACGGCCAAGGTGAGACTGGGCCTGGAAGAGCACTTCCACGCTCTGCTGGAGCAAGCTGCTTGGCGCGGCTCTCCGCTCGTCGAGGATGTCTACTTCATGGCCACCGTACGCGATGATTTCGGGGGTCGGCAGGTCCAGCAGCGGTTCAGCCTGCGTTTGAGCCGGCATCCCGTCCACGTTTTTCTCCTTCCAACCTATCCCAATCCCGGCGGTCGCTTCTACTTGCAGACCCTCAAGGCCTCTGGTGAGCCGACGGCTTGCCGCCTGCTCTTGAAAGGTCCCCAAATCGAGGGCAGCATCGAATTGCACAGCAACCGCTATGGCTTTGCCACGGGACGCGTTGAAGCAGGCCGAGCCGATCGTTTGTCCCAGGTCACGGTTGATGCCGATTGCCGCCAAGGCTTGCGGTCCAGGATGCAACTGGAAGAGGTCGATCTGGGCACGCGGGGAGAGGGTGCCTTTGAAGTTGATCTGTCCCGTCATGTCTACCGTCAAGGCCAGGCTTTCAGTGTGACCCTGAAATCCAAGCCGGCGCAGGCTCCACTGTTAATCAGCCTCCTTCTGCCGGACCGTGTCCTGGAAACGTTCGCACTCGACCGACGCCAAGGCAACGCCCATCTGCAAGTGCCCTACCGTCCCGAACTCGCAGGTCCGGTGCAAGTGCAGGCCTATGATCCCTTGACAGGCCAATCAGCCCGCGATGGGGTCTGGTATCTGCCGGATGGGACCCTGCACCTGAGCGTCCAGCCTGACCACCAGTCGGCGAGCCCCGGCGCACGCACGGGCGTGGAGTTCCATCTCACGGACTCCCAGGGCCGGGGACGGCAAGCTGCTCTGGCGGTTTCGGTGCTCGATCAAGCGATTCTGGTCAAAGCTGGCCAAGACAATCGAGAAAACCACGGCTTCCTCGACAGGCAAACCAACTGGCCGCATTGGCTCCCAAGTCCCGTGATCGAAGCCCTGCAATCTCTGCGACCTGCAGATCCTGTCCCGTCTGATCTCGATTTGGCTGTCGAGGCCTACTTCGCCCTCTCCGGTATTTTCGGGGCTCGCGGAGACGGACGCCGCAGCCGCGATCCGGGTAATTACTCTCAGATCTTCGCCCAGCTCCTGAGGGAACGATTGACGCCGGTTGATGACGCCGTCGAAGATAATCGACTGCTGGCTGCGGCTCCTGGGCGGACGGTCGATTGGCAAGACTGGATGGCTGCCAGCGGGCAGGCCATCCATACTCTGCGCGATCCCTGGGATCAGCCCTTGATGGCTCAGTGTTCGGCAAATGAAGGCGAGAGCATCCTTGCGCTACAGTCGATAGGACCCGACCGCACCCCAGGCAATGATGACGACTTCCTGGCGGGGTCTTTCAGGTGGGGCTATCTGGAGCCCCAGATGAAACGAATTGAAGTTCTCGTGCGAGAGCATCTGAAAAGGAACTTGCGGCCCCTGCGGGATCTGGACGAACTGAGGACGGTCCTTGAACGGGGTGGTTTGGGCCTGGACCAGTGGAGATCTCCCTGCGGTGAGGCTCTTTCCTTCTTCCTCTTGGGCCACGACGACCGCCAACATCTGGTGGTGGTTCCGCGGGAGGCGGCACGGCAATTCCGCAGCGACGTCGAGAAGACCCCCCAGTCACTTCGGGCTTTTGCGCTGGCTGGTGCTTCCTGGCAGTACTTCCAACCTCTGGCCGAGCGCCTTGACGCCCTGGCTGCCGATTTCCGTCAAGCTTCGGGGGAAGTTCTTCCCCACGAGCAGGCCTTTCTCCGAATGCTGAGGGGGAGTGGATTAAAAAACTCCTGGTTGCGAGATTATCTGGGACAGCAACTATTGGTTGAAACGCAGAGGACCGGCGACGGCATGGAGGTGCGCCTTGTCAGCGTGGGCCCCAACGGCAAGCGGGATGCGGCCATTGGTTTGGGCGACGACTTCGTGCTCTGGAGAACTCCGGTCCGAGACTTTTCGGCGAGCTGGAGGGAGACCATCCTCAGGACTTTACGCGACCATCAGGCCCGCCAGGCACGGGTTCCCGCCGGTGCAGAGCCAGTGTGGCGGTTGTTGCGCTCCGCCGGCTTGACACCCCGAGACCTACGCGACCCTTGGGGACAGCCTCCCCAAGTGCGCGTGCAAATCGACCCCTCGAGTTCGAGGAGGGTCTGGCGCTTGTTGGCCAATGGATGGGACACCGTCAGCGGGGGGATAGCCAGCATCATGCTGATCAGTGCCGGCAGCGACGGCCAGCAGGGGAGCGGCGACGACATCCCCATCGTTCACATCAGCGCTCTCGTCGAGTTGCCCCTCAACGCGGCCCCTGACGAGATCGTCGACCGCGTCGAAAGCCTCAAGGGCCGCTATCTCGACCAACAGGGCATCTTGCATGGACAAGTGATCGATGAATCGGGCGGGGTTGTTCCCGGCGCCACGGTTACAGTGAAGGGCGCGAACGGGAAAAGCACCGTCGACATAACGTCCGATGTCGGGCAGTTCGCTCTTCAGCTGCCGCAAGGACTCTATGGCGCGAAGGTCGAGCTCGAAGGATTCCAGACAGCCCGCTTTCCAGACGTCCTGGTCCACGACTCTGCCGTCATCGCCTTGGACGTCAAGCTGCAGCTCGGCGGAATCACGGAAAATGTCGAGGTCACGGGGCGAGGTTCCCGCCCCGCCGGTCAAGAACCGCAGACGAGGACGGTTCCCGCGGCGCGCCAGGAGGCGCATTTGACAACTCGCGTTCGACGCTTCTTTCCCGAGACCCTCTTCTGGACGCCCCAGTTGATTACGGACGAGCGCGGCCGGGCGCGGGTGGAATTCCCGTTGGCCGACAGCATTACGACTTGGCGGGTCGCCACTTTGGCGTCGACCCTGGAGGGCGAGCTGGCTTCGGCCAAGACCGAGTTCCGAACCTCTCTGCCTTTCTTCGCTCACATCGACCCTCCACCTATCCTGACCCGGGGCGACCGGATTGAACTGCCCGCCGTGCTGCGCAACTACCGCGATCAGGAGGCCTCCCTGGAGGTCGGTCTGGAGGCTTCTTCGGGGCTGACCGTGGACGACCCCCGGCGCTCTCTTTCCGTGGGACCTCAGCAAAGCCGGCAGGCAACCTTTTGGGTCAGGGCCGGCAAGGTAGCGGAGAACGCCGAACTTAAGCTCACCGCGGCTTCCGCTCAAGTGGCGGACGCCCTGCAGAAAAAGCTTGAAGTCCGCTCGCCGGGCCGGGAAGTCAAGATTACCCAAAGCCTGATGGCGGGAGGGACTCGGGATCTGGTGCTGGAATTGCCGCAGGACTTGGAGCAGGGAGCCAGAGGATGGCTGACCGTCTATCCCGACACCATCGGGCATTTGCTGGAAAGTCAGGGAGCCTTGCTGCGCCGTCCCTGGGGGTGCGTAGAGCAGGTTATGTCGGTATCGTGGGTCAATCTGATGGTCCTGCGGATACTCCGGGACCGACGCCAAGGCCCATCGCTCAGAAAGCGGGCTCAGGCTTTCGTGGAGGAAGGCGTTCAACGGCTGCTGAGCGTGCAACATGACAACGGCGGATTCGGCTATTTCGCCGTCTCCGAAAAGCCGGACTTGGTTCTGACGGCCTCAGTGGCCCGCTTTCTCAGCGAGGCTGCCGAAGTTACGCCGGTTCCGCGCGAGGCGGTGGAGCGGGCGCTTGGCCAGACCATTCGACAACTTGAAGGGGACCAAGAGCCGTCCGACCTTCGCACCCAGGCTTTCCTGGCCCGCGAGTGGGCCGCCATCCAGTCCCTGAAGCCCGGCTCCCTGGAGGACTCCCTCCTGGGTCGCCCCCTGGAGGCCCTGCTGGAAAGGTTAGGCGGGCAAGTCGGGAGACGGGATATTGTCGATCCCTACGTGCTGGCTCTCTTCCTCCAAGCCCGTGCCTTTCTCGATGCCTCGCATCCAGACCTCCCCGAGTTGGCTGGAAGGCTGGTGAACAGCGCCCGAAGAGAAGACGACATGCTGAGGTGGCAGCTTGACGGTCGATCGGTCTTTTACAGTTGGGGACGTACCGGCTCCTTCGAACTCACGGCAAGCGCGGTCAACGCGCTGCAGGCCCTGGGCGAGCCCTTCTCCACTCACGTCAGGCGGGGGATGACCTTTCTGCTGCGCAACAAGGACCACATGGGAAGCTGGTATTCGACCAATGCCACCCTCGAGGTTTTGCGGACTCTAGGCACTCTTTCCTCTTCGCAGCCGCGATCGGGAACTTTCACCATCTCGGTCAACGGCACCCAACTCGAGTCTCTCTCCTGGTCTCCCGCCAGGGATGACCCAAGTCCCCTGCGGGTCGAAATCTCGTCCTTGCTCGAACAGGGAACCAATCGTTTAGAAGTTGGTCTGCCGTCGGAATGGGTTCCTCAAGTGCTGGTTCGCGCGGTCGTTGAGGGCTCTCGGCCCTGGCCCAAGGACGTCCCCCGAAAGGTCCATTCCAACCAAGAATTGAAACTGGCAGTGGATTACGGGAACACTCAATTCAAGCTGGGCCAGGAGAGTCAAGTCGAAGTGGCCGTTTCATCTGTGGATCACGGTTGGGGCCGGCGCGGCATGTTGATCGCTGAAATCGGGCTGCCGCCGGCTTCAGAACTGGACCGCGACTGGCTGGATGATCAAAGGTATAACGGAGTCCCCCGCTACGAGGTCCATCCCGACCGGGTGGTTTGCTATCTCTGGCCCCGGGGAGGCGAGGAAGTCCGCTTCAGTATTCGCTTCCGCCCCCGCCTGCGCATGCAGGCTTGGACGACCCCTTCGCGTCTTTACGACTACTACAATCCTCAGGCGGCCCTCAGTTTGGCGCCGACGCTCTTCAGGGTGCGCTGAATTGCGCCAAGTCGCCGCCGCGAGTAAAATGAGCAGCTTATGAAGTCCCGCAGCGTGCTGATCGCAATGTTGTTTCTCTTGACGCTCCAGCCAGCTTGCTTCCTCAAGTTCTGGGGCAAGGAGAAGGCGCCGGAAGAGATCGAATACGACGTCTACGGCACCGTCAAGGAGGTCGACCGCGAAAAGCTGGTGATCGAATCCCGCAACGGCCAGAGCCTGGAATTCAAGATGATGGAAAGCTCCATCAAGGGCGGTGATTTTGGGTCCGGGGCCTACGTCCACGTCTACTACACGCAGCGCGAAGAAGGCCGCGTGGTGACCATGGTCGTCGAGAAGATCAACTGAAGGGTCCCCAGCCGCCGATCCCGTTCAGGACGCCTCACCGCCGCTATCGGTCGCCCAATACCAGCACTCCCCAACCCGACTCGTTGAAAGAGAGCTGTTCAGGAAAGTACCCTTTGAGGACTTGAGGGTCAATGGTGCTGTCGTCCGGCTGTGGCCAGCTTTCGATGCGCTCGGGGTCGAGGTGGATATGGGTGATGACCAGGCGGAGTTCCCCTTCACCCCTGGGAAGGAAGTGATCGAGCTTGAGAGCGAATTCCCGTTCGCCTGAAGCGCCTAGCCGGGCGTTGGTTCCGGCCCAGCCGTATTGCTGGAAGGACGCCTCGAAGTCGCTCTCGACCTCTGCCAGATTGGCTCCTCGGCCGCTCCAACCGCTCTGCTCCTCGACCTGCCAGCCGTCGCCGGAAGCCGCGAAACGGATGGTCCCCATGGCCGCCGAAGCGTGAAGGTTCCAGATCTGATCGCCGCGGCGAATGAAGATGTTCCCAATGCTGAAGCCGTCCTGGGCCTTGATTCCGATGAAAAGCCGGCTGCCGGACTGTTGGATCAGCAGGCGCGTCCCGTGTTGCAGCGTCACGCTCTGGGCCGGCTGCCATTCTTCAGGCTCCAGGGTCCCGTCCAATTCGACCCCAGTCTGCACGGGGTTCAGTTGCAGGCGGACGTCCTGGGCAAAGACATTCCACGGTCCCGCCAAGGTCAAGCAGGTTAGGAGGAAAGGCAGTCGCATAGCCTGATAGACGACCGGATGCGGGCCCGGTTCAAGAAACTTCCTCGCCCAGGGTTTCCGTCTCTTCAGGGGAGTGGAGGCGGTAGCGGATGCCCCTCCAGGTGATTTCGCGGCTGGCCGCGGATCGCACGAGAGCCTGCAGGGTGACGAGGGCGGCCAGCGGACCTAGCAGCAGGTAGGTCCAGCGTCGCCGCAGGGCGCTGGGAGGAAGCAGCGCATCGAGGGCTCGCAGGCGCAGCTTGGCCTTCCATACCCCAAGCAGGTAGATGGACGCGATCAGGCTCAGCCAAAGGGCCACGAAGGCCGGTCCGGACCTTCCCAGCAGAGCCGAGCAGGCGAGCCAGACGGCGCTTCCCCACAGGCTCAGCGTGTTGAGGCTCTGTCCCGCCAGGGCCAGCTTCCAGAGGGTCGGATGGTAGACCCGGGTGATGACCATCTGACGAAAGGTGAACTCCAGCAGTTCCTTCCAGGTGCAGTCCTCCAGCGACAGGCTGATGGCGTGGGGCTGAAAGCAGATGCCGCGTCCGCTCTTGGACGACGATTCCCGGACGGCGCCGGAGAGGGCATAGTCGTCGCTCAAGGCTCCTTGCCAACGGCGGGCGATCTCCAATTCCTGGAAGCGGCGGCGCGTCATGGCCATCGCGCCTCCCCAGGCGAAGGGAGAGTCCTTTTCGCTCAGCAGGGAGAGGCTGCCGGCGTTCCACACCGAGCGCAGCCAAGAGGCCCAGCCGCCCCTTTGCGGCACGTACCAGCGGAAGCCGGTGGAGGCGGCGCAATGGTCCTTTGCCAGCGGAGCAAGGAGGAAGCGCAGCCAGTCCTGATGGGGACGGATGTCAGAGTCGCCGAAAGCGATGGCTTGGTCATGCTCGCGCAGGTGGCCCAGTGCTGCGAGCTGATTGTGGACCTTCTGGGAACGTCCCCGCGCGGATCCTGCGATGACGATGCGGGTGGGCGGTGTCGGGTGCTCCTTCTGCAGGCTGCGCAGGACGGGTAGGCAGGGGTCCTGAGGACTGTCGCAGACCAATATCAATTGGTAGTCGGGATGGTCCTGGAGAAAAAAGGCCTCCAGGTTGGACCGGAATCCGGGATCGAGTCCGCGGCAGGGGACGATGAGAGAGGCGGCCGGAGAAGGGCCGACAGGCGCTGGAGAGGCTTGGCTGAGGAGGAAGCGGCGAAAGGCCAATCCGCCTCGCAGCGAATAAAGGGCCTCCACCAGGGACAGCCAGCAGAAGATGAAAAGCGCCCAGTCGATGA
Source organism: Acidobacteriota bacterium (assembly GCA_035471925.1). Lineage (GTDB taxonomy): Bacteria > Acidobacteriota > UBA6911 > RPQK01 > DATIPO01 > JANQFM01. The sequence continues at coordinate 4,015 of DATIPO010000362.1, read as the reverse complement.
TCTGCGTCAGGGGGAGCGTCTGCATCAAGGAAAATCCTGCCAGGGCAACTGTACCAAGCGACCTCGCCGCCAATCCCGATCCAGGCCGGCCTTGCCGGGTGGCGTCCGGCGCGGCCGGCTAAAGCTCTTCGGCGGTCTCCACAGGATACCGCCGTGCCAACGTTTTTCGCCAAGCGCTCCGAACTCAGGAGGCTGCTTGGCCGCTTGGAACAGCCGCGCTACGAGTTTAGTGAGGCTGACGAATGACTCAAGCCCCATTTCGTCCTGCACAGTTCCGTTGCAAGGCCTGGCATCGAGCCGGGAGCAACGCGGCAGGGCCATTCTGCCCTCTCCAGCCACAGGTTTTCCACGGCTTTTTCCACAGACGGTGGAAAAGAGGCGAAGTCCTTGATTCAAAGCGACTTGGCCAAGTTTCGAGTTGAGCGTTTTGGGCGCTCTTGCCTATCCTCCAGGCCGTGGCTCAGGTCTTAGTCGATCCACACGGTCTTGACGTTGGTAAAGGCACGAATGCCTTCCCGTGAGAGTTCCCTTCCGAATCCGGAGTCCTTGATTCCGCCAAAAGGGAGGCGGGGGTCGGACTTGACCATGCTGTTGACGAACACCGCCCCGGCTTCGATGAGCGGAACCAAACGCTCGGCTCGCTCAAGGGAGGAAGTCCACAAGCTGGCTCCCAGTCCATAGGCGGTTTGGTTGGCCAGCGAAACGGCTTGGGCCTCATCCCGGAAAGTGCGCAAGGCGGCCACGGGACCGAAAAGCTCCTGGTTGGCGGCGGGCGCATCGGCGGGCACATCGGCGAGCACAGTGGGCGGATAAAAGAATCCCCGGCCGGGCGGCACCTTTCCGCCGCACAGCAACCGGGCGCCCGCCTCCAGCGACTCCTCGACTTGGCGGTGGAGCGTTTCCCGCAGATCCTCGCGCGCCAGAGGACCGATGGCAGTGGACTCATCGAGCGGGTTCCCCACGTTTCGGGACTGCATGGCATCCACCAGGCCCTGGGCAAAGTCCTCGGCAATCGATTCGTGGAGCAGGAATCGCTTGGCCGCGATGCAGCTCTGACCGCTGTTCTGGCAGCGTGCGGCGGCGCCGGTTTGGACGGCCGCTTTCAGGTCAGCGTCGGGAAAGACGATAAAGGGATCGCTGCCCCCCAATTCCAGCACGACGGGTTTGAGGGAACCGCCGGCGGTCCGCGCCACTTCCCGTCCAGCCGCTGTCGACCCTGTCAGGGTCACGCCCCTGAGGCGGCTGTCGCCGATGACTTGGGCGGCCTGCTGATTGCTGAGAAAGAGGTTTTGGACGATGGAAGCATCGAAACCGGCTTGGCGAAAGAGTTCCTCGATGGCCAAGGCGCAGCCAGGCGTGCTGGGGGCGTGCTTGAGCAGGACGGTGTTTCCAGCCATCAGCGCCGGGGCAGCGAAACGGAAAAGCTGCCAAAAGGGGAAGTTCCAGGGCATGATGGCCAGAATCGGACCCAGCGGGTCGTAGCGCACCGAGGACTTGCGGGCGTCGCTGTGGCGCTCATCGGCGGATAGAAACGACGGTCCGTGCTGGGCGAAGTAGCGGCAAGCCCAAGCGCATTTCTCAGCTTCGGCCTTTCCTTCCGCCACAGGCTTGCCCATTTCCTCGGCCATCAGGCGGGCCAGGGAAGAGGCCTTTTCCTCAAGCCGGTCGGCCACGGCCTCCAGTGGTTCTCCGCGCCGCCGGAAGGCGGTTTTCCTCCACTCGCGGAAGGCTTGCGCGGAGCCTTCTAACGCCTTCTCGATCTGGTTCTCGTCCGCCAGTTCGTATGGGCGCACCAACTGGCCGGTGGTCGGATTCAAAGTGCAATATTGCATCATCTTCTCAGCCTATCTCGAAGCTGCCCTCAAGAGAAATCCAGGGAGCGGCCGATTTTTCGCCAGCGGGCTTGACGGGCTGTGCTAGTCTGTTGGGCGGGCAACTTGACCGCTGGTCCTCTATGCAGGATAGAGCATGGAGAGAGTTCTACTCGAAGACCGGCGATTTTGGGAGACGCTATTCACCAGGCGGACGTGTGCCGCCCTGGCCAGTCTTTTTCTGATTTTGATCAGCGATGGGGCGCCCTTCTTGAGCGCGGCCGGCTCGCTGGACATCAGCAATCGCTACAGTCCCCGCAATCCGCGCCGTCCTCAGCGGCCCGAAACCCGCTACATCGTCCTCCACACCACCGAGGGAGGCGAGAGGGGCTCGTTGCGCAAGATCCGCAGCCGCGGCGAGGCCCACTACTTCGTCACCCCCAAGGGACGCGTCTACCGGGTGATCCACAAGTCAAAGATCGCCAAGCACGCGGGACGCAGCATCTGGGAAGGCCGCCGCACCCTCGACAACTATTCAATCGGCGTGGAGGTGGTGGGCTACCATAACCGCCAGATCAGCCAGGCTCAGTTACGAGCGCTGCGCGAACTGCTGCGCCAACTGCAAAGCTATTACGATATCCCCGACCGAAACGTGGTGACCCACTCCATGGTGGCCTACGGACGGCCCAACCGCTTCCATCCCTACAATCACCGGGGACGCAAGCGCTGCGGGATGATTTTCGCCGACCACGAGGTGCGGGCCGAACTGGGACTGGAGGAGAAGCCTCTCAAGGACCGCGATGTCGAAGCGGGACGTCTGAGGGTGGCCGATCCCGAACTCTTCAAGTATCTCTTTGCGCCGCCTCCTGCGGGGGCCCGAAGAGCCGACACCCGCACACCCAGCGAATCAAACCTGATCGCCCCCGGCTGGACCGCCTGGCACATCGCCCGCGAGCAATATGCATCGTCCGAGACGCTCTATATCTTCCCGGACGGCCGCCAGTTGCGCGGCGACCAAATCGAAAACTGGGGACGGATTCCCGTGGGCACGCGGGTTGAAACCGCACAGCAGGAAGAACCCCAGGGCGAGTTCGAAGGCTTTCTGGAAAGCGGCCAAGAGGACGTTGCGGCGGCGGAGTTGGCGGGGGACGCTGCTCAATCTGAGACCACCATCTACTTCTTGCCCAACGGTCTGGTCCGCACGGGACGCGAAATGGCCGCTTCCGCTTCCACGCGCCGGCTGCTGCAGGCATTGCCCCAGGGGACGCGCATCTTGCTGGGGTATGTTTATGCGGGACACGTCCGCAGCAGCCGTCCGCCGGTCAAGATCGCGGGAAGCAAATGGAATTATCCCTCCACCTTCTATCGCTTCCCCGACGGCCGCATCCTGTCAGGAGATGAAATCGACGACTCGGCCATACCCCCCAATACGCTTGTCTTCTACCAAGCCTAGGGGACTATGCATTGGATTCAGGATCTTCGCTCAAATTTTCTGAGAGGTCCCCGGATTTGGACGGGGGTGTCTTTGGTGGAGCGGTGTTGTATGAGTTGTCGAGGATCTCGCGGATCAAGCTGACCAGCGCCGGGGGCTTGAAGGGCTTTTGCAGGAAGTGGGTTCCCGGCTCCAGGACGCCGTGGCGGTCGATGGCGTCTTCGGTGTAGCCGCTCATGAAGATGACCTTGAGTCCAGGCATCGAGGAGGAGAGGCGGCGCGCCAGTTCCTTGCCGTTCATGCCGGGCATGACGACGTCGGTTAGAAGCAGGTCGATGCGTCCTTCGTGGCCTTCCACGATCTCCAGCGCTTTGGTCCCCTGATCGGCGCCCAAAAAACGGTAGCCCTTCTTCTCCAGCACGGCTCCGATCAACTCGCGGATGCCGTCGTCGTCTTCCACCACCAGGATGGTCTCTCGGCCTTCCGACTTTCGGACTTCTGAACCGGAGGCTGGACGGGAGGGCTTGGCGCCTTTCACCGGAGGCAGGTAGAGCCGGAAAGAGGTGCCCTCCCTGGGAGCGCTTTTCAGGAAGATGAATCCTTCGCTCTGCTTGACGATTCCATAAACGGTGGCCAGGCCCAATCCCGTGCCCTTGCCCTTTCCTTTGGTGGTGTAGAAGGGCTCGAAGGCCCGTTCCTGAGTCTCGGCGTCCATGCCGCAGCCGTCGTCGCGCACTTCGACCAGGACATAGTCGCCGGCCGGGACTTGTAC
>DATIPO010000361.1:0-1541 GCA_035471925.1 Acidobacteriota bacterium | reverse complement strand
TCCCAGGCTCTTTACCTGGGCCTTTCGTGCGTAGATCCAGGTCTGCGAGCCTAGGTCGAAAAGCACGCTGGCCTTGCGTACGTACATGGAAAAGAAACTGAGGGGATCGCGATAGAGGACAGTCAAGCTCCGGCTGATCGTCAGATCCATCCACTCGCCTTGACGTTGCAGTTCTGGCGCTACGGAAACATCGACCCACCAGTCTTTCCAATGGTTGGCAGTGCCATCATTCCAAGGCTCCGTGTAGGCGCTTAATTTGAGCAGGCGCCGTTGGACGCGGACGTCCGCCGATCGTTTTACTCCTGCCTTGGTCAAGGCCAAGTCTGCGGTCAGCGAGATGAACCATGGTATCCCGACCAGCAGCAGAAAAGCGAAAGCGAGACGTCGTCGCCCGCTGAGCAGCCATTGCCTGGACAGCGCAACCGCCGTCAAAGCGCAGGTGAGGAGGATCACCATCCCCGTCCGGCGCTGGAGATCAGTGGCTGAGATCAGCAGTCCCAGCAGGCAGGCCACGGAGAGTAAGAGCGGCGTCCAGCCCGTCTCGCGCAAGCGACGGGCCAGCACGGCGAAGACTCCGAAGCACATTAATGTCAAGAACGTCCCGGGAATGTCATGGGTGGGAACCGCCAAGGCCATTATCGGCTCCACGGCTAGAAGCGACACCACCAGGGCCGCTTGGCCGGCGACTTTGCCAAACCACATCCGAGCCAAAGAGTAAACGAGGAAACTGCAGGCTAGGGTGACCACAACATTTCCCAATTCGAAGGCCAGTTCACGATAGCCCAGCAAATGGCGCAGGGGAAGGAAATAGAGCAGTACGCGCTCATAGTAGATCCTCTCCATAGGCGACTGAGGGGTCCTGAGGTCGTCGACCGCAATCTGATCGGTGAATCGCCACATGCGCTTGAAGTCATCGGTAGGCTCTTGAGAGATCATACCGATGTAGATCAGTTTGAGGAGGAGGCCTGCGAGCAGCGCCACAAGCAAGAAGTGTCGGTGACGCTGCTCAGGCCACTTGACGGCGAGGTAGAGCGCCACCGGCACAAAGATGGACAGTGCCAGAGCCAATCTGGAATAATCGCCCTGGTAAGGATCTGCGATCGCCTTTCGCACGAATTCCGCCTTGAAGATGATCGCCAAGATGCAGGGCACAAGCAGCCCTGCGGCAGAGATCAGCAGCATCCCGCTGGCGGCGAGTCCGGAGAATGAGGCCCGCGTGGCCCAGTCCCGTCTTCGCTTCCACAACATCACAGTGGCGACCGCCAAGACGCCTGCCCACGCGACCGGCCAGAAGATCATCAATGGATCTGAAGCGGGAATGACTTCTTTCACCGCCGACTCCCTCTGCGGCAGGGTCTCAGGCGCCCATAGTCGAAAAGGATCCTCGAGGCTCGTCTCCAGGACTCACGGGTTTGATTGCTGTTGGACTGGAGCTGCAGCCGCAGCAGCAGCTTTCCGTCCGATGGCGCTCTGACCGGCGGGACCGACAGCAACACTGGAAGACGGCTTGAGGCGAGTCTGAAGACCGGGCTGGCGGTCCC
>DATIPO010000360.1:0-2721 GCA_035471925.1 Acidobacteriota bacterium | reverse complement strand
CTTGGCGTGTCCTTTCCCCGCCTCAACGAAGTCGTCCGCGGCAAGCGCTCGGTGACTCCCGACACGGCCTTGCGCCTGGCGCGGGTTCTGGGCATGCCCGCCGACTTCTGGCTCGGCCTGCAGATGGATTGGGATCTCTGGCATGCCCTGCGCAGCGAGTCCGCCCAAGAAATCGCCCGTCTCAAGCCCCTCGGCACCCAGGCCGACCGCCCGGAAGGTTGAACTAGGGGTCCGGTAAGATTATAGCGTTTACACTGAGTCTGCTTGGATCGCTGCTGCCATTCCTGTTCGGTTGCATTCTCGCCGTGCTGATTGTTTCACCCGTCGTCGTCAGTGCTCTGGCGGTATTCAAGCTGGTGGAAAAGCGGGGCATGCGAACTGCGATCCTGGCCGCCGGCGCCGCTCTATCGATCCTCCGCATCGGCCTACTTCCTTCTATTCAATCCTAGGTCAGACCAGCGGAACGGTCGTCGAGCCCGGATTTCCAGCGGAAGATCACGGGTGACTCGTTGATCTCCTCCAGGTACTGCAATAGGCGCCTTTTCAGTTGCTCCCGGTTGGAAACCCGGATGCCGCGCACCCTCTCGTGTCGATCCTTATGACTCTTAACCTATCTACAGCCTGTCGCAGAAAATGCCGATATAAGGATTCGTATGCTGGTCCTAAAGCCGAAGCTTCGCTAGTTTTTTTGCTCATTCTCGACTTTATCCGCCAAGTGAAAGCCCTGGGCGGCGCGGATGCGGAGCCGATTGGCGCGGCGGACCCTCGGGGACGCCGAATCTGGGAAAAATCGGAGAATCGACATGCACTCGCAGGACATCATGGCCCGCCGCACCTTCTGCGAAGAGCAGTTGAAGTTGCGTAACCTTGCTCTCGAAGCTGCCAGCGACGGGATCTTCATTACCGGCGCCATGAGATTGGACCACCCCGTCGTTTACGCTAACCCGGCCCTGGAGCGACTCACTGGCACCTCTATAGAAGACATCTTGGGCCTGCCTGCCCACCGTTTGCTGGAATCTTGGGACAGTGATCTGGATCTGGCGCCGATCCGCGCCGCCTTCGGGAAGGGAGAGGCGGCCAGTACCCAGCTACGCCTAATGATTGGGCGCCCGAGCTGTCGATGGTGCATGCTCCGTCTTAGCCCCGTACCGCAACCATCGGGAACTCCGGTCCGCTTCGTCGGCGTTCTGAGCGACATCACCGGGGAAAAGGAGCAGTCGATCCATCTTCGACGGTTCATGAAAAGAATGCCGGACGGCATGCTGGTCACGACTGACGAGGGGACGATTCTGGATGCCAATCCTGCAGCCGCGCGCCTTTTCGCCTGCTCCACGGTCAATCTGCGAGGACGAAGGGTCGACGACCTGATTACAGAGACCGGCGGTCCCCGGCAGACCCGCAGGCGGAGCGGACTGGCATTGAAGGCCACCATGGCTCCGTTCGCGGCACGCGGTCGCTGCCTGGACGGATCCGGGATCGATCTTATGGTGCTCGTCAACGAGATGCGGGTTGGAGATGCGCACATCTACGTCCATGTGCTGCACGACATCAGCCGGCGAGAGCAGATGGCAGCAGAACTAAGGCGTGAGCAGGAATTCAGCGATACCGTCCTGGAGACGCTCAATTCGCTGGTGGTGGTGCTGGACAGCCAGGGCCGCATTGTTCGTTTCAACAAAGCATGCGAGCGGCTCACCGGCTATCGATTCGCCGAAGTCCGAGGTAGGACAGTGTGGGAATTCCTCCTCTTGCCGGAAGAAGTCGAGGCAGTCCAACGAGAGACCCAAAGGCTGCTGGATAAGAACCTGACCCATCGTTTCGAGAACCATTGGGTCACCAGAGACGGCCGACGCAGGCTGATCCGCTGGTCGGCGTCCTATCTCACCGGACCCGGCGAGGAAGTGGAGTACATCATCGGGACCGGCATCGACATCACCAAGCAAGTGCAGGCCCAGAAATCCCTGCTCAGGAGCGAAGAACGGCTTAAGCTCACCTTGGAGGCGGTGGAGGACGCTCTGTGGGACTGGAGCATCGAGACGGACGAGCTCCATTTCAGTCCGCGATGGGCCTCTATGCTGGGCTATTCATCACAGGAACTCCCCCCGCGTTTTGCCACTTTCTGCGACCTTCTCCACCCCGACGATGCCCAGGAAGTGGAGATCGGCATACGGAGATGCTTGTCGGAACCGGATAGTCGGTTCGAACAGGAATTCCGTTTGCGGACCCGATCCGGCGAATATCAATGGATGGTAGGACGGGCCAAAGTCATGGAGCGCAGCGCCGACGGGAGGCCACAGCGCATGCTTGGCACCTGCACCGACATCACGCGGCGCAAGAAGGTGGAGGAGCAACTGCTGCGGGCCCAGAAGATGGAGGCTGTCGGGCAGCTCGCCGGGGGAATGGCCCACGACTTCAACAACATGCTAAGCGTCATTACCGGCTGCCTGGAGCTGCTGGAGGATTCCTTGACCGACAAGGGGTCGCGGCGCGATCCTCTCCAGCTCATGCGGATGGCCCATGGAGCGGCTCAGAAAGGGGCGAGACTGGTCAAGAAGATGCTCGCCTTTTCCCGCCAGCAGACGCTCGAGCCCAAAGTGTGCGACCTCAACCGGCTTGTGGAAGGAGTCTCCGATCTTCTTCACCGCTCGCTGGGCGAAAACATCGAGATCGAATTGGCCTTGCAGCGGGCCCTGTGGAAGACTCGCGTAGATGCAGGACAGTTGG
>DATIPO010000359.1:0-18072 GCA_035471925.1 Acidobacteriota bacterium | reverse complement strand
CGCGCAGGATCCGCTGGGTGGCTTCGGCGCTCCATTCGTAGGACGAGAGCAGCGGGTTGCCCTTCTCGTCCTTGGCGATGACTTGCTTGCTCGGGGCCGCCGGCCTGGCCATATCAGAATGGACGCCCGAGAAAGGACAGCTGGAAGCCTCTTCGCTCGCTCCACTCGTCTCGGACGGCGCTTGGTACTCGGCCCGCGCCTCGGCTTGGCTGGCCTGTGACAGGTCAGGCCCCGAGGCCTCAGCGCTCGCTGCGCTGCTAGCTGCGGATGTATGCCCATTACCCGCTAGGGCAGCACCACCGGTTTGCCTTTCAGCATCCCCAGTGTTGGCGTCAGCAACCTTGGACTCCGATGGATTGGCATTTTGGGCTGCATCCTCTGTCGCCGTGGCCTCGTAGTGACGGTTCTCGTCGCCAGCAGCCTGACCAGCCCCCTCCGACTTTGTGAGTTGGTCGTTGGGACTTGGGAGTTGCGCCTTGGCGTTAGCCAAGGTCTCCCGCGCCTGCGGGAGTAAGCTGGAGCCAGTCTCCTCATCGATCACCGAAGCCGCGAACTCCAAGGTGATGGTATCGCGGCGCGCCAAGCGAGCCTTTTTCTCAATGCGGGCCTTGGAGCGGCGCATCTGATACTTGTCGGGAATGGCGTAGAGGGTACGGCGGGCTTCTTGGGTCCATTTGACCTTGCGCCCGTCATAGGTGGTTTCCTCTTCCACGCCGCCTTCCATTTCGGCGATGCGTTGGATGACCTCGGGAGTGATGACTTCGAAGTCGGTCCCTCCGCACACTGAACACTTGACCGGGTCGGGAGTCTTGGCCGTCACCCCGCACTTGCGGCACATGGCCAGTTGGTTCTGGCGGGCGTGCTCGATGGCCAGCTTTTCAGCTAGCGAGGTGGTGGTGTTGGAGGTCTGCTTGGGCATGAAGCGTTCCATGGCTTCGGTGACCAAGTTGTTGCTGACCACGCTGTGTCCCTTTTCCACGGCCAGCCGCAGGATAGCAGTGCGGGCGATGTTGCGCACCATCTCGGGGACGCGCGTCATGCGCTCCTCGGCTTCCGGCGTCCAGGTGATGGACTCGTCGGCTTTGACGTCCAGCTCGGGATGCTCCAGCCGCGTTGTAAAGAGGATGTCGCAGGGCGCCAGCCGCAGCAGGTTTTCGGCATTGCTGCCCAGGTGCGGCTCGTCCGGCGCGCTGTGGACGCCCACGCGTCCTACCACGATCAGCCAGGGATTGGTCTTGCGGGCATGATCGAGGACCTTCTGGAAGCATTTGCCGTCCAGCAGCGTGGTGGAGGCTTCGACGCCTTCCTGGCGGGCCATGTACTGGGCCACTTGCAGGTGGGACTGGTAGATCTGGGCCAGTCCGGTGTCGATGATCTCTTCGTGCAACTGGTTCTGCTCCTCAAAGCGGAACACTTTGGAGGCCTTCTCGGTGAGGACGTTGACGATGCCCTTGAAAACCGCGTAGTGCAGATAAGGGTCATAGACGCCGATCAGCTCGACGCGCTTGCCCAAGCGCTTGGCCAGCGCCAGAGCCGTCTTGAGCGCCCCGAAGCTCTGGGGCGATCCATCGATGCCCACCAGGATGGTGTCGCGTTCCTCCTCTTTCTTGCCGGGGACGTGCTTGACCACCCACGTGTCGCAGTCGGCGGAGTAGCGCACCACCCGTTCGCAAACCGAGCCGATCTGGGTGTCCTTGACCTTGCCGATGCCGACCGCGCCCAGGATGGTGAGGTCGTAGCCCGAGGCCTTGATGTCCTTGAGCAACTCCTCGGAGTGCTTGCCGTCCATCATCTTGCTCTCGAACTCCAGGTCGGCATCCTCGCACTTCTTGCCCATGTCTTCCAGGTAGCAATCGGAGATCAATTCCAGCCCCATGGTGATGAGGCTGTCGTGGATCTTGCGCTGGCGCTCGAGTTCCTGTTCCTGCAGGTATTCTTCGGGCAGCGTGTACTCCATCTGCTTGAAGCGGTAGTCGTGCATGCGGGCGGCGTAGACGTGGCACCCCGTCAGGGTTGCTCCGAAAGTCCGTCCCAACTCGATCGAGAGGTCGACGGCCCGGTTGGAATGGGCCGAATTATCGACCGGCACGTAGATGCTTCGATAAAGCTGCTCAAGAAGATTGTGTCCTGTTTGGTTCAGCACGTCGGGTGCCGTACTCATGAGGTTGCCTCCTGTTGTTGAGAGGATGCCTGGCTGGTTTGTTGTGAAAATTTGCGGCGCACCGTGAAGACCACGACCACCAGGATGGCCAGGACCGCCAGCGCGTTCTGAGCCATCGGATAGAGGGGCGAGGGCTGGTCCATGGGCTCGATATAAAGGTAGAACCACTGGCTCAGCCCGCGGCGGTTGCCCCGTTCGGCGTTGTAGCCGTCCCAGGTGGAAAAGGCCACCGGGATGAACTCGTCCTGTTCAAACGAGATGCTGCGGCGCGAGGTGCGCGGACGCTTGAAGATGGCCGACCAGCGGCCATGCTCAAACGATGCGGTGAATTCGAAAGGTTCTCCCGTGTCGTCGGGTGTCAGAGAAACGCTGCCCCGTCCCAGCCACAACTGGGGCTCTTTGGTGGCCATCTCGGCGTACCAGAGCTCCACTGGATTCTGGGCGTCTCCGAAGAGGAAGTAGGGCTTGCGGGCTCCCGCGGGCAGTTCCTTGGGGAATTGAATGGCGATGGCGTCCGACCACTGCTCTTCGGGCTCGGACGGCTCGGCCTCCCCTCCCTCCTCAGACGCCGCGTCCTCGGGGGGGGCGGCGGCAAAGGGATCTGCGAAAGGATCGTCGGCGGGGGCCGAAGCGCCCCCTCCCTCGAACTTGGAGGGATCGAGCAGAATGCGGGCCCGTTCGGCCTCAGAATCCCAGCGGGGTACCTGCACCGAGGGGTCGTTGCCGCCTTCTTCTTCGTTGTAGATATCGTTCCACTGCACCAGGATGGCAATGTCGGAGTTGTCGTAGACGGCTCTGACTTCGACGTCCACGGCCGCGGGGTAGAACATGCGCCCCGGCTCCATGATCTGTCCCACGATGGGGAAGCGGGCCACGGGCGCCTCCTGGAACATCTCCAGTCCCCGTTCCAGGCTGATCTCGCCTGAAGCCGGGACTACCCGCGCCAGGCTGGCGTAGTTGGGCTCGGCTGAATCGGAGAGCGAGAACACATAGTGGACCAGGGCCCAACGATCGGATTCCTCGGGGATGATCGACTGGTAGGCCGGCATGGGGGTTCCGTTAAGGCCGGTCATGAAGGTGCGGTAGACGTCTTCGTAGGTGGCCCCTCCGCGAAAGGTCCAGGGCTTGGTCAAGTCGGCCGGACGCAGATGAAATCCCCAGTCGTCTGTCTGTTCGCGGGCCGCCGGACCGTTGCCCCGAGCCTCTTCGCCATGGCAGCGGACGCATCCCAGTTCCACGTAGAGTCCGCGTCCGCGCTCCACCGACTCCTCGCTGGAGGAAGGCGCCGAAGGAATATCCAGCGGCGTTTCATGGGCCGCCGGGTCGTCCCAGGAGCGGTAGAAGGTCTTGAGGTAATGCGCCAGATTGCTCAACTGCTGATCGCTGAAATTGGGCCAAGGCGGCATCGAAGAATAGGGCATTCCGCGCCGGATCACGCTCTTGAGGTCTTCGTGAGTGGGCAGCATGCCGGTAGGAGTGGTGCGGATTTTGTACTTGCCGCGCGTGAAGTCACGGGGCCGCGGCTTGAGGTGGTCGGCGCCCACGCCCAGTCCATCGCCTTCCGCGCCATGGCATTGGGCGCAGTTCTTGTCGTAGAGGACCTTGCCCGCCGCCCGCTGATCGTCGGTTCCCAAGTTGATGTCTTGCGCCTCAACCTCGAGCAGCAAGCCGGTCGTCAGCAGCGCAAAGCCGCCCGCCATGAGGACCGCCAAGAGCAAGCAGGTCATGGCAGGCATCTTCTTGATTCCCCTGCGGCGCATCGGCGAGTAAGGCTTCTTGAACTTATTCATGGCCTTCCTCCCGTGCGCGGGGACGCGAGTCAGTGAAGTCGTAGAGGAAGAGCACCACGTCCCAAATCTCCTCTTCGCTGAGAAACTTCTCCCACACCGGCATGGCCGACTCCCAGGGACCGCCCTCTTCGGGCATCCCCGGCGCCCCCTTGGCGATGCGCCAAAAGAGGAACGATTCCTGCAGCATGGCAATCGTGCCGGGGTCGGCGAAATTGGTGGGGATGGGGTTGAGTCCGTGAGCGAACTGCCCGTTGCCGGTCATGTTGTCGCCGTGGCAGTAGTGGCAGTTCTCGTAGTAGACGCGGCGTCCGTTCTCGACGTGGCTGGCGAAGGCTTGAGGATCGCTCTCCTCCAACCCGCGGTAGGGATTGTCGAGTCTGAGCAAGTCGAAGTCTTTGCCGTCGAAGGCCGTGATGCTGGCCGGCGAAGCGGGGTGGACAGTGCGGGCGAAGAAGGGTGCCTGCACCGGTGACGTCATGCTCCAGTAAACATTGGCCGCCACCAGCGAAGGCACGCCGATGATCACCAGAGCCAGCACGGGCAGGTAGCGCCGCTCGGTCATGAAGGCCTTGAGGGGTTGCCACACGGCCTGCATCCGCTCCCGGTTGGCCGTCACGTAGACCGCCAATCCCAAGGTGACGATGCCCATATAGAGCTGAATCACCGAGTGAGGAATGGGCGTGGCGAATCCATAGCTGAGGATGACGTAAAGGCTTCCCCACCACACGAAGACCCAGGTCAGCATGCTCACCCTGCGCCATTGCAGCAGCAGCATCAGGGCCAGGACGGGGAGGACGATGGACCAGTTCATTCGGTCCCTCCTTTGGCGGCCAAAAGGTCGACCATCCGTTTGAGTTCTTGGAGGGTGGCTTGAGACATAAACGCCTCTTGCTGGTGTTGGCTGAGGATCGAGGCCATTATAGCGTCGCGGTCGAGACGGGCGCCCACGTCAACCAGGCTGGCGGCTTCCAGGCGTCCCGGCTGATCGAGGTTGTGGCAGCGTCCGCAGTCGTACTTGGCGATGGGGCCTTCTCCGGCGGCGGCGCTCGCGGCTGGCGCCTCTGCGGCAGGCGCTTCGGCAGGCGCTTCAGCGGCTTGCTGGGCGGCTTCGCTTCCAGGAATGGGAAGCTGGGTGTCGAGAGTGACGGAGGCTGAGCCTCCCAGGGTCTGCAGGTAGGCGATCACGGCCAGGATTTCCTGATCGCTGAGTCCGATGGGGGGGCGGTTGATCTCAGGCATGCCCGGATTAAAGCCCTCCACGATGTATTCATTGGGCCGGTAAAGCGAGTGGGTCATGTATTCCAGAGCACCCATGCCTGGAATGCGCGTCGCCGCACGCGTGGCGATGCCGCTCAAGTCAGGGAAGCGCAGGGCGCCCGACTTGCCGATGGTGTGGCAGGTGGAACAGAGCCCTTTGCCCTGAAAAATGCCCTGGCCGACCTGAGCCAATTCCTCTGGCGACAGATCTTCTTCGATAACGGTCTCTTCTGGCGGATCGACCCGCTTTTGCGGCACCAGTTGCCCCACGTAGGTGTAGAAGATCGTGGCGGCAATGGCCAGGACGGCGATCTTCAGTGCTGCGGGTATCTTCATTCCTTGCTTGCTCCTAGGGCCACCAGGTGGCCAACAGGTTGACACACGAGTCAGGTTCGTCCGCCATGGTCAGCGGCCTGTATCGTCTCGGCGCTATGAAGCGGTTCGCTATCATTTGGCTCCTAAAGAGGCTTGTCCGAGGGAGCGGCTTCAGGCTCCCAGCCCTGAGCTCCGCTTAAGGGCCGGCGGTCGGCCGCCTCTTCTTCGGCCTTGCGGTCGGCGTACTTGGGCTTGTCGCTCAGGCTGGTCAGCCAGAAGACGAAGCCGATAAAAACGAAGAAGATGAACACCGCGACGCTCACCACTTGTGTGGCGAATCCCAGCGTGGGCGTGAAGGCGTCCGGCGAAGTGTCGCGGATCACGCCGTAGACGTGCCAGTGCTGGCGCAGCCCTGAGCGGACATATCCCATCAATCCCATCAGCCAGGTGAAGGTTACCGCCAGAAAGATCAGCACGTACTGCGAAATGGCCGGTATCTTGCCCCACCTGGTGCGGCCGATCGCCTTGGCTCCCTTAAAGAGCGGAATGTCGATGACGGTGATGGACACCATGGCGATCAGCACGCTCAGCACCTGCGGGACCGAGAGGCCGATCCGCACGCGGGCCTCTACAAAGTATCCGTAGACGCCCAGAAAAATCACGAAAATCGCGGCCGCCGCAAAGATGAGGAACTGAATCGACTTGCCCCGGGCCGCCCACGTCACAGTGGCCTTCTTGCCTGACCGGCGGTAGAGCAAGAAGCTCATGAAAGTGGTCAGGATGAGGATGTTGACCGCGGTGTTCTTGGCCGACATCACACCCAGATAGCCCAGCACCGGATGCGACGAACCTCCCATGGCCCGCACCTCGTCCACGGTGGCGATGATGGAGCGGGGCGTGGCCCACACGATGAAGCAGAGCAGGATGGCGGCCAGCAGGTACTTGGTGAAGCGGTAGTAGCGCTCCGATCCTTCCACGCGTCCCATGCCCAGCCACAGGTAGTAGTTGGCTCCCAGGAAGAGGTTGCCGATCAGCACCGCCTGAATGATAAAGAGCCAGGAAAACGCTCCGCCCATCATTTGCAGGCCCATGGTCTGGTTGAAGGCGTAGATCTCAGAGGCCAACCAGTAGCCGGCGAAGGGCAGTGGCAGGAAGGCGGCGATGGCCACCATGTTGCCGATGTAGCCCATCCAGTCGTAGTGGGCCTTTTGCTCCTCGGTCTTGGCCTGCAGGAACTTGTAGGCGGCGTAGGCGCCCGCCACCGATCCGCCGAAGGCTACGTTGGCGATGATGCGGTGGATGTTGATGGGCATCCAGGTGTAGTTGGAGACCGCCTCCCAGGTGCTGATGACGGCTCCTGATTCGCTCACGCCCGCCGGCGAGGTCATGAAGGTCAGCCAGGCGTTGGCGATGAACATGATGGCCGTCCCCACCAGGTTGAGCATCACGCCCAGGAACAGGTGCACTTTGGGCGAGAACTTGCCCCATCCGTAGTAGTAGGAATAAAGGAAGAAGGCCTCGAAGAAGAACAAGGTCACGTAGGGCGCGAAGGTGGGCGAGAAGACGCTGGCCATGTAGTTCATCAGCTTGGGGTAAAGCAGGATGAGCATGAAGAGCAGGAAGGCTCCCAGCGCCGCCGTGAAGGAGAAAGATGTGGAAAGCAGCTTGGTGAACTCGTAGGCCAGGTTGTCGTACCGCTTGCTCAGTTCGGGGTCTTTGCTGAAGTAGCCGATGAACTCGATGATGACGGCGAAAATGGGCACTGCCAAAACGAAAGCGGCAAAGAGCAGGTGCAACTGGGCGATGATCCAGACGGTCACGCGGCTGCCGATGACCGGAACGGCACGGTATTCGGCTTCCTCGTAAGGCTTTTGGCGCAGTTCCTCTTCATGCGCTTGCTCTTCGTCGGCGAGTCCCTGGTCGCGGGGCGTCGTATCGCTCTGGACCTGGGAGGCGGGCGGCTGGTAGGCGGTATTGTTGAGATAGGTCCAGGTTTCAATCAGGCCCAGCGTCAGGACCACGATCGCCAGCAGCAGGATGATGCCGCCTTTTTTCGGATTCATGGTTACTCTTCCTCCTGCTGAAGCCTGCGCAGATAGGCGATGATGGCCCAGCGGTCCTCAGCGGGAATCGGGTAGCGGTAGCCCGACATCAGTCCTTTGCCGTTGGTTACGGTATCGAAGATTTCGCCGTCCGAGAGGGCCATGATGCGGGCGTCTTTGTAGCTCGTCACGGGGACGCCGAAGTCGTAGAGGACGCCCTGCCCGTCCCCCAACTCGCCGTGGCAGGGCCGGCAATAGATGTTGAAGCGGTTCTGCCCCCGCGCCAGCACCTCGTCGTTGATTGGCAGCGGATTGTCGACGAAGTTGCCCTGAGCGTCGCGTCCCGTTAGAAGCGGCTCTTGGCCGGCTTCGTAGAACTCTCCCCGGGCCACCGTATTGGGGACGGGCTGGCGCATAGCCGCGCCGTCATAGAAGAATCCGCTGGCGGCCTGAGTGGTGACCTTGGGCTGGTCGTCCATGTTGGGATTGATGTGGATGGGCGGCGAAGTGGAGGTGCATCCCCGCAGGCATCCCGCCGAGCAAAGCAGCGACGCCAGCAGCGCCATGACCTTGAATTGCGGCGACCCAATCGTTGCCAAGAAGCGAATCTTCATCAGGCCCCTCCTCCGCCGTGGGAGGCGGGAGCGCCGTGGGCCGGGGCCTCTTCGTGAGCTGGCTCAGGCGGCGCCTCCATGGCCTCGTTGCGCTTGGCCTCCAGATCAGGGTGAGGATGGCGCAGGCGGGCCAGATAAGAATTGCGCGGACGGTTGTTGAGTTCTCCCAGCAGAATGTAGTTGCGGGGCTGCGTCTTGGCCTGCGAGACCCGGCTCTGAGGATCGGTGATGTCGCCGAAGACGATGGCGCCGGTGGGGCAGGACTGCTGGCAGGCCGTAATGACGTCGCCGTCCCGCAGAGACCGTCCCTCTCTTTTGGCCTGCTTCTTGCCGGCGCTGATGCGCTGGAGGCAGAAGCTGCACTTTTCCATAACGCCGCGAGAGCGCACGGTCACGTCGGGATTGGCGGCCATCTTGGCCACCTCGGGACGCTGCTGAGTGTAGTTGAAGAAATTGAAGCGCCGCACCTTGTAGGGACAGTTGTTGGAGCAGTAGCGCGTCCCGATGCAACGGTTGTAGACCATCACGTTGACGCCCTCGCTGTCATGGACGGTGGCGGCCACCGGACAGACCTGCTCGCAAGGCGCGTTCTCGCAGTGCTGGCAGGGCATGGGCTGGAAGGCTCCCGAGGGATTGGAGGTCGGCCCGCCGAAGTAGCGGTCGATGCGGATCCAGTGCATTTCGCGTCCGTGGCTGACCTGGGTCTTGCCCACGACCGGCACGTTGTTCTCGCTCTGGCAGGCGGTCACGCAGGCGTTGCATCCGGTGCACAGGTTGAGGTCGATGACCATGCCCCACTGGGGACTCTTGCTGTAGTCATGCTCTGGATAGAGCTGAGTCTGAGGCGTGTGGGTTTCGGCGAACTCAGGATGCTGGCGGAACTCCTCCAGCGTTCCCCACTGCACGATGTGGCGGCCCTCCATGCTGCCGTGATCTTGGGTCGACACCAACTGGCTTCTGCGCGGGGTGTTCTCCACGATCAGGTTGGGCCCGAAGTCAGGCGATTGGGAGTGCTTGAGGAGGTAGGCGTTGCGTCCCACTCCGTCGCCTACGCGTCCGCTGCGGGAGCGTCCGTAGCCCAGAGCCACGGTGACCGATCCGTCGGCCTGTCCGGGCTGGATCCAAGCGGGAAGCTCCACCACGCCGCCCTCGTGCTTGAGCAGGACGTTGTCGCCCTTTTCGACCCCCAGCTCCTCGGCGGTGGCGGGCGAGAGGATGGCGGCGTTGTCCCAAACCAGCTTGGTGACCGGGTCGGGAAGCTCCTGCAACCAAGCGTTGTTGGCCCCGCTTCCATCGCCCACGCCGTAGGACGGAACCAGTACCAGCTCCATTTCACGGTCACTTTGCGACACGGCCACCGGCATCTCTCCGGCAGCGCCGCTGACGTAAGGCGGGTTGACGGGAGCGGGCGGATCGGCGGCCAGGATGCCGTCGTGAAGCGTCCGCCGCCACTCGGTTTCCTCATCGCCTTGCCCCTGCAGCAACGGCCCCCAGGTCTGGCGAACGCGTTGGTAGCCCGGCAAGTCCTGGTCGTCGGCCATCAGTCCCATTACTTGGGCCATGGATACGGCGCCGTAGAGCGGTTCGATCAGCGGTTGGGTGATGCTGAGTTCTCCCGAAGAGGTGCGCACATCGCCCCAAGACTCGAGGAAGTGGGCCAGAGGGATATGCCAGTCGGCCAAGATCGAAGTCTCGTCTACCCGGTCCGCCACGTGGACGGTGGTCAGCGGCTCCATCAGGCGCGAGAATCGGAGGTCGCGGGGGGCGTTGTAGACCGGGTTGCCGCCCAGGATGATGAGGGTGTCGACCGAGCCGTCCTCGACGGCGGCGGCCATTTGTTTGAGCGAATCGATGTCGGAGGCGTAGGCGTCCTGCAAGGGGTAGTACTCGACGGTACTGCCGTTGGCGCCCAGAGCCTGATTGATGGCGTAGACCAAGGCGTGCACCTGGGGCGGCTGGTTGCGTCCGCACAGGACCAACCCCTGCCGGCCCGCCGAAACCAGGTCGGAAACCGCCGACTTGAGAAAGGTGTCGTCGGTCATGCCCTCGACGGCGGAAGCCGAAGCATTGGGCGGAACCTCCACCGCCACTCCCTGAGCGGCCAATTCGGAGGCCAGCGCCGCGGCCAGGGCCCCGATCTGTCCGCTCTTGAGGGGCAGCCGGTGGTCGGCATTAGATCCTGTCAGCGAGAGGACGCTCTCCGCTGCATAGAGGCGGCTCATGTCATCCTGCGGAGCGGACACCTGCCGTCCCTCGGCCCAACCCCGGGCGTTGGAAACGGAGTCGGGTTCCAGCCCCAGGAAATCGCAGTCCAGCGCCAGGACGACCCGGGCATTTTCCAGGCGCGGACGGTACTGCAGATCTTGATTGGTGGCCAGCTTCAGTCCCTTGACCCGGTTCTCTTCGCTGACCGCGTCATAGGTCGCCCACAAGGCATCGGGAAGGCGGGCCTTGAAGGCCTCGGCCAGACGGTGGAGCGTCGGGGACGAAAAGGAAGTGCTGAGGACGGCCATGCCCAATCCGCCGTCAGGCGCGAAGGACTCCGACCACTGCTGCCAGGCGGTCTTGAACGCCTCCCAGTCCGACACCTGCCCATTGTGAAGCACGTCGTGCGAGCGGTCGGGATCGTAGAGCGACAAGATGGCGGCCTGGTGGTGGGGATGGGAAGCTCCCCGAGTCGAGGGGTGCTGCTCATTGCCCTCGATCTTGGTGGGACGTCCTTCATGGCTCTCCACCAGCAGTCCGTAGCCCGTCAGCCCATCCGGCATGGTGGTGGCGTAGTGCTTGGGAATGCCGGGGACGATGTTCTCGGGCGCGTCCACGTAGGGGACGATATGCTCCACCGGGCGGCGGCAGGCGGCCAGTCCCGCGAAGGCGAAGGAGGCTCCCATCAAGGCCAGCATGCGGCGGCGGTCGAGGGGGGCGTCCAAGGCGGGAGCGGTGCTGGGAAACTCGTTCTCCAGGTAGCTCCGGAATTCGGGGTCGTCGGCCAACTGCTCCAGGCTGCGCCAGTATTCAGGCGAGGAAAGCTCGATCTTGGACTTTCGGATCATCTATGGCACCCCGAACAATCGACGGGAGGGTTGATGTTGCGTTCCGCCATGGCGGATTGGATGAAGGCCTCATGCTCCTGCGGATCGGAGGGCGGCATCCAGTTCATGTTGGTGACCTCGTTCAGCGGACGCAGGTGGGGTCCCGGATTGCGGTGGCAGTCCAGGCACCAGGCCATGCTCAGCGGCTTCACTTGGTGGACCACCTCCATCTGGTCGATGCGTCCGTGGCAACTGACGCAGCCCACGCCTTTCAAAACGTGGGAAGAATGGTCGAAGTAGGCGTACTGCGGCAGGTCATGGACCCGCACCCAGCGCATGTGATTCTTGCTGGTGGAACTGTCCACGAGGGGTGCCAGCTTGGGACTGTCGCGCAGCACCAACTGGTGACAGTTCATGCACGTCTGAGTGGGCGGAATCACCGCCGCTGCCGACTTCTCCACCGAAGCGTGGCAGTAGCGGCAGTCGATCTCCATCTGACCGGCGTGCAGGGCATGACTGTAGGGGACGGGCTGCACCGGGGCATAGCCCACGTCGGTGTACTCGGGTGAAAAGAAGTACCACATTCCCCCGGCCACAGCGGCAGCCATGACGGCTCCCCCGACGGCCATCATGGCGGGCAACTTGTTAATCCAACGAGGAAAAATCTGCGCCAATCGCGCACCCTCCCTTTCCATCACCGAAGTGAAAGTTGGCGAAAGAATAGCGGCTGCCCGATGAGGTGTCAAGGTTGGGAAACAACCTTTGTAGGGGCGCTTTTTGGTGTATTTCTGTCGTAGCTGTGTCTATGTTCAGGTTGAGTTGAAGATTCGTCCAAATCGTTCCCTGCTCCGAAGGCAAACCAAGCCGACAGTCTCCTCGTCTTAAGGCAGAGGCAGAAAGTCCTTGACATTGTATTGTACGGTCGCCGATAATCGGTCGGCGTAGCATCGCCGCAGGCCGCCGGACGCCGGAACCGACCGAGACCGTGAATTCGCGCAACCAGTGCTGAAACGAAGATGGACAAGAGAGAAGACCAGGAAGCTCAACGGCAGCCCGAGCGGTTCTTGCCGCTCCCCCAGGCTGCCCTCAACATTCTACTGGCGCTGCTGGAAGAGGAGGCTCACGGACTGGGCATCCGCAAAGCCATCGAGGAGCGCACGGGCGGTGAGGTGCGAATGCGGGCCGGGACCCTCTACGAAGCCCTCCACCGCCTGGACCGCGACGGCCTCATCGCCGAACTTGAGGAGCCGCCCTCCGACCAAGCCACCTCGCGCTGGCGCTACTACCGCATCACTGCCTTCGGACGCCAGGTGCTGCGGGCCGAAATGAAGCGCCTGGACGCTATCGTCGCCTACGCCAAGTCTCACGACATGGCTCCTGAAAGCGAGGGCTCCTGATGGGGCGTTTGACCCGCCTTTGCATGAGTCTCATCCTGGCCGTCTACCCCTCCGATTTCCGCAGCCGCCGTGGAGATGAACTGCTGCGGCTGCTGCGTTATGACCTGGCGCCCTCCCAAGGCGGGCTCCAACCGCTCTCCAGTCTGGCCACCCTGGCCGATGCCTTGTGGGCGGGACTCCGGCTGAGGTTCCTCCCCGGCTGGACCTTGAGACGACCGGCCCACTCCCAAGCCCTTGCCCCGGACGGCCGCGGCGGCGACTCAGGCGGGCGGCCGCCATCCGTTCCCCCTTTCACTTCTCAACCAGGATCCGCCAATATGTTCGATCAAATACGCCAAGACCTGGCCTATGCTTTCCGCAACCTCATCCGCCGTCCCGGCTGGACGCTGGCCGCCTTGGCCACTCTGGCCTTGGGCATCGGTGCCACGACTTCGGTCTTCTCGCTGGTCAACGACGTGCTGCTGCGTCCGCTGCCCTATCCCCAAGCCGAGCGGTTGGTGGAGTTGCGGGCCTACATTATCGAAGGCAATCGTCTGAGAGGATCGGTGTCCTACCCGGTGTGCCGGATGATGGGCGAGGCTCAGGAAGCCCTCGAGGACTTCGGCTGCTACACCACCACGACCCAGACCCTGAAGATCGACCAAGGTGCCGAACGCATCCGCGGAGGCATCGCCTCCTGGGAAGTCATGGAGGCTTTGCGGGTGCCGCCGCTCAAGGGGCGCGCCTTCGGTCCTGAGGACGACGAGCCCGACGCCCAGCGGGTGATGTTGCTCAGCTTCGGACTGTGGCAGGAGAGGTTTGGCGCCTCTGACGATGTCATCGGGCAGACGATCCGCCTGGCTGAACGTCCCTTCACTGTCATCGGCGTGATGCCCGAGGGATTCGTCTTCCCAGACGAGGGACCCCGCTACTGGATTTCCCTGGCCGGCCTGCCGCGCACGGACCACACCCACTACCTGAGCACCCTTGGACGCCTCAAGCCTGACTGGACGCCCCAGCGAGCCGAAGCCCATTTCGACGCGCTGCGCCTGGACGTCCCCACGGGCGCCCCTGGGGAAACGGGAGAGATCGCCGTCCGCCACTTCACTCTGCTGGAGACGCTGGTGGGCGAGGTGCGTCCCCAGTTGTGGATCTTCCTTTCGGCGGTGGCGGCCGTGTTGTTGATCGCCTGCATCAACGTGGCCAACCTGCTGCTCAGCCGCATGGCTGGACGCACCCGCGAGATGGCCCTGCGCAGCGCTTTGGGAGCTGGACGCCGCCGGCTGCTGATCCAGATGCTCTCGGAGTCGACCCTGCTGGCACTGCTGGGCGGGGCGGCGGGCCTGGTTCTGGCCCTGGTGCTCAGCACTACCTTGCGCTCGATGGCGGCGGCCTACGTCCCCCGCTCTCACTTGCTGGGGCTCGACAACACGGCTCTGCTCTTCGCTGCCGCGCTCTCGCTGCTTGTGGGAATGCTGATTGGATTGCTGCCGGCCTTGCGCGCCTCGCGTCCCGACCTTTCCGACGGATTGCGTGAATCGGCCCGCGGCAGCGCGGGCAGTCGCCGCCACCACCGCCTGCGGGCCGGACTCGTGGTGGCCCAGGTGGCCCTGGCCATGACGCTGCTGATCAACGCCGGACTGCTGGTGCGCAGCTTCCAACGCCTGGCCTCCACCGATGTAGGATTCAAAACGGCCGACCTGATCACCGTGCAACCCGCCCTTCCCATGGCGCGCTATCGCGAGGAGGCCGCCGCCCTGGAGTTCTTCCGCCAGACCATGTCGCGCTTGGAGGTCCTGCCGGGCGTCGAGTCGGTGGCCCTGGCTGCAACGCTGCCCTTCGCCGGAGGGCATATCGGCGAGGGCATCCGTTTAGAAGGCACACCAGCGGAGGAAGAAGACGCCCTGGCTGACGTCCAGGTGGTCAGTCCCGAGTTCTTTCCGGTGCTGGGCCTGAGTCCGCTTCAGGGACGGCTGCTGACGCCGCGGGACCGGGAGGGAACTCCTGTTGTGGTCGTCGTCAACGAGACTCTGGCACGCCAGTTGTTTCCCCAAGGCCAGGCGGTGGGACAACGTTTCACGTTGGGATCCTACGAGCGCAGCCGGCAAGTCGAGATCGTGGGGGTAGTGCCTGACACCAAGCTATACAGACTGACGCGGGAAATCCGCCCCATGGTTTACGAGTCGGCCTTGCAGAACAGAATGTCGCTGCAATACTCGGGCATGCTGCTGCGGGCGGCGCCCGGCGCGGCCTCAGCCCTGATTCCTCAGGTGCGCGAAACGCTGCAATCGGTGGATGCTTCCGTCCCCATGATCGGACGCGCCACCGTCGACGAGCACCTCAGCGGACGCCTTTCCAACGCCCGCTTCCGCACCCTGCTGTTGGGCGCATTCGGCATTACAGCTCTGCTGCTGGCCATGATCGGAGTCTATGGCGTGATGGCCTACGGCGTCACCCGGCGCATCCAGGAAATCGGCGTCCGCATGGCTTTAGGCGCCCGCCGGGGACAGATCTTGACCTGGGTCATACGGCGCGGGCTTTTGCTCACCTCGTTGGGCCTGGCACTGGGCTTGGGCGGCGCCCTCGCCACCTCGCATCTCTTGGAGAGCTACCTGCACCAGCTCAGCAGCCACGACCAGTTCACCTACGCGGCGGCTGTTTCGGTGCTCTTTCTAGCTGCGCTGCTGGCGGCTTTTCTGCCCGCCCGCCGCGCCTCCCGGACCGATCCCATGGAGGCTCTGCGCTGTGAATGACAACGGCGTCGGCTGCTATTCCGAGGCGGCGGCTCAGGAGGCACGATGAGCGATGATAAATCCGGCATCTTGCTGCGAGCCTACCTCCGGCTGGTGCTGCTGCTCTATCCGCCTGAGTTTCGCCGCCGCCACGGAGATGAACTCCAGCGGCTGCTGGGGCAGGACATTCGGACGGCCGGGCTGCGCCAGCGCTGGTATCTGTTATGGGCCGGGTTGGCCGATGCGGTCAAAGGCGGCCTGGGCCTGCGCTTTGCCGGAGGTCCTGCCGGCGGCGCCCGCGCCCGGCGGCTGAAGCCCAGCCGCCGGCCCATCGCCCATTCCCACCGTCCGCCTTTATGGGGGAGAGCCTCGATGTTCGATCAACTTCAGCAAGACTTCGCCTATGCATTCCGCAACCTCGTCCGCCGCCCCGGTTGGACTTTGGCCGCCGGGGCCACGTTGGCCCTGGGAATCGGCGCCACGACGGTGGTTTTCTCGCTAGTCAACGACGTGTTGCTGCGTCCGCTGCCCTACCCGGATTCCGAGCGGCTGGTGCAGCTTCGAGCCTACGATCCCGAGCGTCAGCGCCTGCGCGAGGTCATCTCATATCCCTTGTGTCAGAGCATCGGAGAGGCTCAGCAGGCCCTGCAGGACTTCGGATGTTACGCCGTCAACACCAACACCGTGGAATTGCAGTCCGGCGCCAGACGTCTGCTCACGGGGGTCCTGACCTGGCAGGTCCTGCGGGCCGTGGGAGCCGAGCCGCTGATGGGGAGGCTCTTTAACGCATCCGACGACCAACCCGATGCCCCCAGGGCCGTCCTGCTCAGCTTCGGCTTCTGGCAGGAGCACTTCGGAGGACAGCGGGAGGTCTTGGGCCAGACCATGCAAATCGAGGGCACTCCCTACACCATCGTAGGCGTCATGCCGCGCGGCTTTGTCTTCCCTGACTACGGGCCAGGCCTGTGGGTCTCGATGGCCGGACGTCCCCGCACCGCCAACATCAATTGGCTGCGCACTCTGGGACGCCTGGGGCCGGACTGGACGCATGCCCAAGCCTGGGCTCACTTCGACGCCCTGCGGCTGGAGGTCCCGTCGCGCCGAGCCGAGGGATCGGTGGAGGTGACCGTGCGTCCTGCGACGCTGAAAGAAACGCTGGTCGGCGAAGTGCGTCCGCAGCTTTGGATCTTCCTGGCGGCGGTGGTGGCTGTGTTGCTGATCGCCTGCATCAACGTGGCCAACCTGCTGCTCAGCCGCATGGCCGGACGCACCCGCGAAATGGCCCTTCGCTGCGCGCTGGGAGCCGGACGCCGCCGCCTTCTGGCCCAGATGTTGAGCGAGACGACTTTGCTGGGGCTGCTGGGAGGCGCGGCCGGACTGGCAGCGGCCCTGCTCATCGGCTCCGTCGTCCATTCCATGGCTTCCGACTTCGTTCCCCGGGGACATCTGTTGGGTCTGGACGGCTCGGCCTACTTCTTCGCCGCCGTCCTCTCTTTGACGGTCGGATTGCTGGTTGGAATCCTTCCCGCGCTGCGTGCCTCCCGCCCCGACCTCAACGCCGGACTGCGCGAATCGGCTCGCGGAAGCGCTGGAAGCTTGCGCCACAACCGCCTGCGGGCCGGCCTGGTGGTGGCTCAGATTGCCCTGGCCATGGTGCTGCTGGCCAATGCCGGATTGCTGCTGCGCAGTCTTCAGCGCCTGGCCTCCACCGACCTTGGGTACCGGTCCGCCGACCTGCTCACCGTCCGGCCCTCGCCGCCTTTCGCGCGATACCGCAATCCGGAATCGATGCGCAGCTTCTACGCCGACCTCCGCCAGCGTCTCGAAGGGCTCCCTCATCTGGAGGCCGCCAGCGCCACCGCCTGTGTCCCCATGGGCGGTGTGCACATGCAGGAGAACGCCTGGCCGCAGGGACAGGATCTGGAGGAGCCGGGCGAGTCCGTCGACGCCCAGATTGTCGACCCCGACTTCTTTCGAGTCCTGGGCGTGAGCTCGCTGCGGGGGCGCCTTCTGACGGCCGGCGATCGTCCCGGCGCGCCCCCTGTGGTGGTGGTCAATGAAACGTTGGCGCGGCGCTTCTTTGGGCAGGATCCGGCCCTGGGCAGCCGCCTGACCGTGGGCCGCGGCCAGTCGCAACGGGAACTTGAGATCGTAGGGGTGGTCCCCGACTTGCAGCTCTACGGCCTGACCTCCCCGATCCGCCCCATGATCTTCGAGGCGCTGGCCCAGCGTCCTGAACAATCCTATCCAGACATGCTGGTCCGCGCCGCTCCGGGGCGCGCCGCTGATCTGTCGCGGGAGATCAAAAACCTGGTGCATTCCCTCGATCCCGGCATCCCTCTGGTGGGCCAGCCCGCCCTTCAGGACCAGCTCAGCGGACACATGGCTGAGGACCGCTTCCGCAGCCTCCTGCTGGCCGCTTTCGGGGTCACGGCTCTGCTGCTGGCTGTCATCGGCGTCTACGGCGTCATGGCTTATGGAGTCACCCGCCGGACGCAGGAGATCGGCGTCCGCATGGCTCTGGGTGCCCGCCGCGGACAGATCTTGGCCTGGGTCATCCGCCGAGGACTGTTGCTGACTGCTGTCGGTCTGGCGCTGGGCTTGGCCGGCACTCTGGCCACCTCCCACCTGCTTGAAAGCTACCTCCACCAACTCAGCCCGCATGACCAACTCACTTACGCCTCCGCCCTCACGCTCCTTTTCATCGCTGCTCTGATGGCCACCTACCTCCCCGCCCGCCGCGCCTCCCGCAC
>DATIPO010000358.1:0-3663 GCA_035471925.1 Acidobacteriota bacterium | reverse complement strand
GCTCGGATTCTTCGGGCAGGGGGCGGCGGGCCAGAAAGACGCCGTCATGATCCCAGAGGTCCTGGCGGGGGGCTCCCAGCACCTTGATGGCCTGGCCGCCGGGAAGGGACTTGTCGCGCCAGGTCATCAGGACCGCGTGTTCCGGAGCAGGCTCGTACCAGTCCTTGAGCACGGCCCAAATACGCCGGCGCACCGCCTCGTTCATGCGTGGCGCCGTATAGACACCGGGCGCGATTTCACACATACAGGAAGCCAGAAAGCCGCGAAAACGGCCCGGCGAGTTACGGGTTACGACGATCGTCATCGAGCAAGTCCTTGATTCGGTCGATCATCTGGGTTACGACCTGTTCCTGGCGGAAGATCTCGCCGGCTCTTTTGCGCACCACGCGCTCAACCGGGCCTTGCTTGGTCTTGCGGATGTGGCGGGCCGAACCGAAAGCCACGGGCAGCAAGATGCGGTCGCGGAAGAGGTCTGAAATATCGAGGGCGAAGCTTGCGCCGGGGTCCTCGTGAATGAAGCCGAGCTGCGGAATCGCCCCCGCGGCGGCGACGGCGGTCAGTGCCGCTCCTTCAACGGCGGAGGAAGCGTGGTTGATCGCTTGGTTGGCCAGGTCGGCTGACTGAGGCCGTCCGCGGTCGTAGCGGCGGCCCTTCCAGACGATGCCGTACTGCTCGGCCAGACGGCGGTAGGTGGCCTTCATGCGCGAGCCTTCAATGCCCCTGAGCGTGTTGAGGTCGGCGTGGGGGACGACTTCTCCTAGCCGCCAAGCGTACATGCGACGGGCCAAGCGGATGCGTTCGTCTTTGTCGGCCCAAACAAGCGCCTGGCGGCGGGCGCGGGCCGAGGCGTCCGGACCGGCGGGAAGCGAAGCGTAGAAGCGCACCCCGTCGTTGCCCGCGAACACCACTCCGCAGCCGTGACGGGCCAGGATCCGCAGGGCGTCATGGCTGACGGTGCTCCCCGGCTGCACCACGAAGCAAGAAACGGTCTGATAGGGGATGGCGTAGTCGCCCGCGGCCAGGTCGCCATAGCCTGCGGTGATGAAACGCAAGGTTCCCGACTCCACCGTCAGGTTGCCCCGGCCCAGCCACATCAGTCCGTGCCGGTCGGCATGGGGGACGCGTCCGCCTTCCAGTCCCAGCCGTCCCTTAAGCATCACGGCTCCCGGCCCGCAACAGCAGCATGCCGAAGCCGAAGGCTTTGTGGCGTCCGACCCCGCCGGCCAGCAGTCTAGAGAAGCCCTGGGGATCGAGGATCTCCAGCGAGCCCGTGAGGACTGCTTCAGGCCGCTCCAGCGTCCTGGCGGTGCGTTCGGAGTCCTGCTTGCGGCGGACCAAGTTAACGCGGCGGAAACGACGCAGTAGGGCTGACTGCAGCCGGGCGACCTGGCCGAGACGCTGCTGCAGCCAGTCGCGGTAAGCCTGCTGGCGCGAAATCGAGACGTCGCCGTTTTGCGGATCACGCAGGCGGCGGTTGAGCCAGACGTCCATCTCCGAACCCTTCTTGTAGGTGCGGGGACCGCCGGCAGGCTGCCCGGTCGACAGATCGCTGGCCAGCCGCACGACCGGGCAGATGCGCACCTCGAATCCCAGCACCCGCCCCGCATTCCAGCGGCGCGGCATGGGCTTGCAGGCCAGGGACGGCCATTCGCAGGCCTGATAAAAGCCGGGGTCGGCGTAGGTTTCCGCGTGTTCAGTCAGCGCTTTCCGATCCTGGGCGCTGTAGCCGAGAACGACGGGCTTGGAACCCACTCCCTGATGCCGCGCTTCTCCGCGGATGGAGAAGGGCTGCACGGTTCCCTGACCGAAAAGCGCCGCCAAAGCGGCGTGGACGGGATACCCCAGGTCTTCATGGCGTTGGCCCAGGTTCAGGTCCCGAACCTGGCGCATCAGCGCGGCTGCATCGAGTTGAAGTTGCACCATGTGCAGGGGCCGGGCCGCGTCATTGGTTTTCATGGGCAACCTCCTGCCGGGGAATGTGGGTTTCCCACACGAAGCGACGTCCGCTGTGGATCTGGTTGGCCCAGTCCCGAATGTCGTAGACAGCCAACAGACGGCCCTTGTCGGGGTCGGCCGGGGAATCCTCCTGGGGCCACCAAACCGCCAGCGGTTCGTCGTCGGGCGAAGATTCGCGGGCCAGAGGCGCTTGGCACAAGGCAGTACGGAAGTCCCCGGCTTCCAGCATTCCCGCGAAAATGGGCTGGGCGGGAAGGCAAGGCTTGCGTCCGATGAAGAGCGGACGCTCGGGCGACTGTAGAGCTGTGGCGCAAGCTTCGAGCGTAGGGTCTTCCTCAACCGGCTGCAGGCTGAGGGCCACCGTAAAGGCCGCGTCCGCCCAGTAACGGCGTCGGCGGATGTGGGTGCCCATGGCGCTTCCTCCTCCGCGGGTGACGACTTTTCCGTAGGTTGTCCAGGCCTGGCGCATGAAGTCCTGTCCCAGCGCCACGGTCTGAAAGTCCTCCAACTCGCGCCCGGGACGGTCCCTTCGGGCCGCATAGCGCACCCGTTCCTGAAGGCGTTGAAGCCTGTCAAAGTCCTGATGGCGATAGCCCAGCGCATTGCCGAGAAGTCCCGCCAGCATGGAGAGCGTTGGGAAGGCCAGGGTATCGCCGACCTCGTCCACGGACACTCCTCCGAAGGACATCAGGGGGGCGTCCAGGCGCAGAATCAGGAAGCGCGTACTCATGCCTCCCCCCGCACGCAGCCAGCCGCCCATTCGGCCACCTCGGGCAGTGATGCCTGCCGGTCGATAAGCCCCTCGACATCGCCCAACTCGGTCATGCTGGCCATGGCTCGACGGATGTCGCTTGGATACATGCCGTCATGTTTTCGCAGGTGTCTGAACAACTCAAGTGCGGCTGCTTCTTCCTGGCCGCCGTTGCGGTGGTCGACGGGGTTGAGGAAAGCGTTAGCCAATGTCCGGGGCTGTTGGTCGCCGTTTTCAATCAAGACCGTCGAGGCGTGGGCGTAGGGCGCCGTCGACCCCAGCTTGGCCCCGGGGGACACGGTGGCGATGAGGTGCACCAGATGACGTACCACGTCAGCCGCCAGTCCGCGGTCGGCCGAGGTCCAATCGCCGCGCTCGCATCCCTCGATGTTGGAGACCAGCAGAGGTACGTCGACCACCACATAGCCGTAGAACAGCCCCGACGAAAGTTCGCTGGTGTTGATGTGTCCGCTGCCGGTTTCTTCTCTCCCCTGCAGGTCGTCGATGGCACTGAAATAGTCGGTTTCGAACTGCCCCGAGTGGACGGTGAAGGCATGGGCTACGTGAACGGCGGCATCGCAGCGGGCCAGCACGTCGCCGGTGGTCATGCGTCCGAAAAGGGCGGCGTCGAGTCCCGGTCCCAGCCCCGGTTCCTTGCGCAGGGCCAGCAGGTTCTTCTTTAGGTCGCCCTTGATGCTCTTGACGTGCTTGACGAGGTCCTTCCCTTCGGACTCGGCCTCGCTGATTTTGTCGCGGGCGACATGGAAGAGGTACTCCACCTCGGGGCGGCCCAGCACGATCACTTGTGAGGTGTGCAGTTCCGTCTTCTCTTCTTCTTCGCCCTCTTCGGCCTTGGCTCGAGCCTTGGCTTTTCCTTTGGGCAACACCACCTCGATCAGCGCCTCAACGGCCTTCTTAGCGGTTTCTTTGTCAACGCCTTCAGCCACCAGCGGCTC
>DATIPO010000357.1:0-29027 GCA_035471925.1 Acidobacteriota bacterium | reverse complement strand
GACCGAGATGGTGATGCCGGGCGACAACGTGTCGATATCGGCCGAGCTGATCACGCCCATCGCCATGGAGAAGGGCCTGCGCTTTGCCATCCGCGAAGGCGGACGCACCGTGGGCGCGGGAACCATTACTGAAATCATCGACTAACAAGGGGGCGCAAGCCTCCCTTGCAGGCCAGTAGCTCAATTGGCAGAGCACCGGTCTCCAAAACCGGGGGTTGGGGGTTCGAGCCCCTCCTGGCCTGCCAAAACCTTGATCGGGCCCCCGCTTGTGCAGGGGGCTTGGTGTCGGGGTAGAACGACGAATATGTTACAGAAGATCCAGCAGGCGCCGGGACGCATGGCCAAGTTCTACACGGACGTTCGCAATGAACTCCGCAAGGTGACCTGGCCCAGCAAGAACGAGGTTTACGGGACCACCGCCGTGGTGCTGGTGTCGGTGTTCTTCTTCGGCATCTATCTCTACCTGGTCGACATCGTTCTCAACCAAGCCGTCACCTGGATCACCGAAACGTTCCGTTAAGCGTCCTCCCAGGGAGGCCGCACAACCGAGGAGAGTGAGCTATCAGCTCCGAAAGCGGCGAAAAAAAGTGGTACATCGTTCACACCTACTCGGGCTTTGAGCGCAAGGTTGCTGAAGGCCTGATGAGCCGGGTGCAGGTGTATGGCTTGCAAGACAAGATCGGACAGATCCTGATTCCCACCGAGGACGTGGTGGAGATGAAGGGCGGCAAGAAGGTGGTTACCTCAAAGCTCTTCTTTCCAGGCTACATCCTGGTGGAAATGGAGATGACCGACCAGACCTGGCATCTGGTCAAGAATACGCCCAAGGTGACGGGATTCGTCAGCCAGGGCAACACGCCTACGCCGCTGACCGAAGAAGAGGTCAATGAGGTGGTGCATCGGGTTTCGGCTTCCGATGAGAAGCCCAAGCCCAAGTTCACCTTCGAAAAGGGCGAGTCGGTCAAGATCATCGACGGTCCCTTCGAGAACTTCAACGGCGTGGTTGAAGAAGTCAACATGGAGCGCAGCACGCTCAAAGTCATGGTAACGATTTTCGGCCGGGCCACTCCGGTCGAGCTGGAATTTGTCCAGGTCGAGAAGGTCTGAGAGGCCCCGGTCTGGATTGCAATAAAGGGCATTAGGGAATGGCGAAGAAAGTTATCGGACAGATCAAGCTTCAGATCCCGGCAGGCAAGGCGACTCCCGCGCCTCCCGTGGGTCCGGCGTTGGGCCAGCACGGCGTCAACATCATGGACTTCTGCAAGGCCTTCAACGCCAAGACGCAGGGGCAAGAGGGGCTCATCATCCCCGTCGTCATCAGCGTTTATCAGGATCGCAGCTACGACTTCATTACCAAGACGCCTCCCGCGGCCGTGCTCCTCAAGCGGGCCGCCAATATCGCCAAAGGCGCTGCCGAGCCGCACGCTGAACGGGTAGGCGAGGTGACCTTGAAGCAAGTCCAGGAGATCGCCCAGACCAAGATGCCCGACCTCAACGCCAACGACCTTGAGGGAGCCACACGGATCATCCTGGGTACGGCCCGCAGCATGGGCATCAAGCTGGCCGACTGAGGCCGTGCCCGAGAAACACAGCGGCGCAATGCCGTCATCGCATAGAAGGTGAAAGAGACAATGCCGAGACACGGTAAGAATTACAATGAGAGCCGATCCAAGGTCGACCGCCACCGCGAATACTCTCTGGAAGATGCCGTCAAGCTGATGCAGGAGATCAAGTTCGCCGGCTTCGACGAGACGGCGGAAGTTTCGGTTCGCTTGGGAGTCGATCCCAAGCACGCCGACCAGATGGTGCGCGGCACGGTGGTGCTTCCCAACGGACTGGGAAAGACGGTGCGGGTTTGCGCCATCGCTTCGGGCGAGAAGGTCAAGGAGGCCGAAGAGGCCGGAGCCGACTTCGCCGGCGGCGAGGATCTGGTGGAGAAGATTCAGGGCGGATGGCTTGACTTCGACGCCGTCGTGGCCACTCCCGACATGATGAAGTCGGTGGGCAAGCTGGGCCGCGTGCTGGGTCCCCGGGGGCTGATGCCCAATCCCAAGGCGGGATCGGTGACCTTCGACGTGGGCCAGGCGGTTCAGGAAATCAAGGCTGGCCGCGTCGAGTTCCGCGTCGACAAAAACGGCATCATCCACGCTCCCTTCGGCAAGACTTCCTTCGAGGGAGCCAAACTGGTGGAGAACATCCGCTCCTTGCTGGAAGCGGTCATCCGCTCCAAGCCGGCGGCCTCCAAGGGCCGCTATCTGCGGGGCATTTACGTCTCTTCCACGATGGGGCCGGGCATCAAGATCGATCCCGGACAACTTGAGGCTTGATCTCCCCTGCCGCGGCAGGTTGACAACGTGAGTGGTGCAAGACAATGGACAGGACGCAAAAACAGCAGAACATTGAAGACTTGAATCAGATCTTCAGCGGCAACACGGGAGTATTCTTGTTCGGTTTTTCGGGAATCGACGTTCCCGACATCACCCAGTTGCGGCATGAAATCTACAAGGGCGGAAGCCGCTATCAAGTGGTCAAGAACCGCCTGGCCAAGAGGGCGGCCGAGGATACGGCCGTGGCCCAGCTCAGCGAGTATTTCAGCGGACCTACGGCCATTGCCTACACCTCGGAGAACGTGGTGGGGCTGGCCAAGGCCGTCAAGAAATTCGCTGAAGACCACTCCGGCTTCGAATTCAAGGCCGGAGTCCTCAATGAGACGGCGTTGAGCGCTGACGAGGTCAAGCAGCTTGCCGACATGCCTTCGCGCGAGGAGCTGCTGAGCAAAGTGGTTTTCCTCATGCAGGCTCCTTTGCGGCAGTTCGCCGCGGCTCTGCAGTCGCCGCTGCGCAACTTGGCTTCCGGCCTGAAGCAGATCGCCGAACAAAAAGAAGAGTAAGCAAAAAAGCAAGCAATCGAGAAAGAATCTGGAGGATACAGAATGTCGGTTACGCGTGAGCAAGTACTGGAATGGATCGAGGGTGCCACCATCCTGGAAGTCAACGAACTGGTCAAGGACATGGAAGAGAAGTTCGGCATTACGGCCGCCGCCATGGCGCCTGTGGCCGCCGCCGGCGCTCCGGGAGCCGCTGAAGGCGCCGCCGCAGCCGAGGAAAAGACCGAGTTCGACGTCGTGCTGAAGGATATCGGCGCCAAGAAAATCAACGTCATTAAGGCCGTCCGCGAGGTCACCAGCCTGGGTCTGAAAGAAGCCAAGGAATTGGTGGAGAGCGCTCCCAAGGCGGTCAAAGAAGGTGTCAGCAAGGAAGAGGCCGAAGAGATCAAGAAGAAGTTCGAGGACGCCGGCGCGACCATGGAGATCGCGTAAGGGTTCCCGGCCTTTGCAGAGATCCCGGGCCGGGGCCCGCGCCGCGGTGTCCCGGCTTGCTCTTGTCTGGACGGTGTGCTAGCCTAATGGCAACATGCCGTTTTATTCATTATTGCAGGCATTAGTGAAGGAAAGGGGATAAGATCACGGCGTCCCTTTTTCTTTTTTCGTCTATCCTGCTGGCAATCTCGGGGGCCTTGCGCCCCTTCTGTTTATTGAGTGCTGTTGAAAGCTAGCATTCTCTTCGGCTTGGAATTTTCCTGTTTTCCCCGCCCCGGGGGAAGAGTGTCTTCCGCCCGGTCCGGTTGCCTTGCGCGGGCAACCTCCACTTCACGTCAAGGGGGCCATCACGCATGACAGATTTCATCGACAACGTTCACCGCGAGAGAGTCGACTTCGCCAAAATCAAAGCGGCCTTTCCCATACCCAATCTCCTCGAGGTCCAGAAACAGTCCTATAAGCGCTTTCTGCAAATGGATCTGCTTCCCGACGAGCGCGAGGACATCGGGTTGCAGGCCGTCTTCGGATCGGTCTTTCCCATTTCCGACTTCAGGGGCACGTCATCCCTGGAGTTTGTCGACTACTCCATCGGAAACTGGGAGTGCAAGTGCGGAAAGCTGGAAGGCCTCTCCCACCTGCGCAGCCGCTGCACCGAGTGCGGCGAGACTTTGGTCCTCAATCCCTACAGCATCGAGGACGTTTTCTGCCCCTCCTGCGGCACGCGCAATAAGAATGACGTGGAACGCTGCGACGATTGCGGCGATCCCGTCCAGTTGAAGTTCAAGTACAACATCGAAGAATGCAAAGAGCGCGGCATGTCCTACGCCGTGCCCCTCAAGGTCACCATCCGCCTGGTGGTGTGGGACAAGGATCCCGATACCGAGGCCAAGACCATCCGCGACATCAAGGAGCAGGAGGTCTACTTCGGCGACATCCCCCTGATGACCGACAAGGGCCTTTTCATCATCAACGGCACCGAGCGCGTCATTGTCAGCCAACTGCACCGCTCGCCCGGCGTCTTCTTCGAGTCGTCGGACCGCAAGACCTACTACCTGGGCAAGATCATCCCTTACCGCGGATCCTGGGTGGAGTTCGAATATGACTCCAAGAACCTGCTCTACATCCGCATCGACCGCAAGCGCAAGTTTGTGGCCACCATCTTTCTGCGGGCCCTGGGCTTCGGCAGCGACGAGGACATCCTGCGCCGCTTCTACAAAGTGGCCCAGATCCAGTTCAAGAAGAAGAAGCTCTTCCGCACGCTCGACGAGCAGTTGGTGGGCAACAAGATCAGCAAGGACATCCCCGATCCCAGCGGCAAGAAGGACGTCCTGGTGGCGACCGGACGCAAGATCACCAACAGCGCCTTCGCCAAGCTGAAGAAAGCCGGCGTGGAAGAAGTCGAAATCGGAATCGAGGATCTGGACGGCGCTTTCGCAGTGTCGGAGATCATCGACGAGGAGTCGGGTGAGATTCTGGTGGAATCCAACGCCGAGGTCACCGGCTCGACCGTCAACGCCCTGCTGGACGCGGGCGTCGAATCCCTGGACATTTTCTTCCCCGAGCAGGACGAGATCGGAAGCACTCTTTCCGACACCCTCAAGAAGGACACCGTCACCAACACTGATGACGCCCTGATCGAAATCTACCGCAAGCAGCGTCCTGGCGATCCTCCCACCCTGGAGACCGCCAACGCGCTCTTTCACGGCATGTTCTTCGATCCGCGCAAGTACGACTTCTCGCGCGTGGGTCGCCTCAAGTTCAACATCAAGCTGGGAACCAATACGTCTCTGGACGACCGCACCCTGACGCCCGAGGACTTCTGCGAGGTCATCGGCTATCTGCTCAAGCTGCAGAAGGGCATCGGTCAGGTGGACGACATCGACCACTTGGGCAACCGCCGCGTCCGGGCCGTGGGCGAACTGCTTGAAAACCAGTTCCGTCTGGGGCTGGTGCGCATGGAGCGGGCCATCAAGGAAAAGATGAGCGTCCATCAGGAAATGGCCACCGCCATGCCGCACGACCTCATCAACGCCAAGCCGGTGATGGCCGCCATCCGGGAGTTCTTCGGCAGCAGCCAGCTCTCCCAGTTCATGGATCAGACCAATCCGCTTTCGGAGATCACCCACAAGCGCCGCCTTTCGGCCCTGGGCCCGGGCGGACTGAGCCGGGAACGGGCCGGATTCGAGGTGCGCGACGTGCACCCCACCCACTACGGGCGCATCTGTCCCATCGAGACTCCGGAAGGTCCCAACATCGGACTCATCTCCTCGCTCAGTTGCTATGCGCGGGTCGACGAGTTCGGTTTCATCGAGTCCCCCTACCGCAAGGTGGTGGACGGACGGGTGGTCGACTACGTCCAGATCATTCAGGGCGGCAAGACCGACTTCAAAGTGGGGGGCGTCTACCCCAAGGAGGAGGTCGACGAGGTCAACTCCAAGCATAAGACCAAGAAGGATCAGGCCCTCTACGAAGCCCACGCCTTCTATCTGACGGCCTGGGACGGCGACAAGTATGTGATCGCCCAAGCCAACATCGAACTGGACGAGAAGCAGAACATCGTGCGCGAGCGCGTCAGCGCCCGCCACGAAGGCAACTTCGTCTTCCTTCCCAAGGAGGAAGTGCAGTACGTGGACGTCTCGCCCAAGCAATTGGTGAGTGTGGCGGCCAGCCTCATCCCCTTTCTGGAAAACGACGACGCCAACCGCGCCCTCATGGGCTCCAACATGCAGCGGCAGGCTGTGCCGCTGCTGCAATCCGACGCTCCCTTCGTGGGCACCGGCATGGAATACATCGCCGCCCGCGATTCGGGCGCCGTCACCCTGTGCAGACGCGACGGCGTGGTGGACAGCGTCGATGCCGAACGCATCATCGTGCGCGTGGTGGGAGGCGACGATGACGAATCGCCTTTGGACGGCGGCGTCGACATTTACAAGCTGACCAAGTTCCAGCGCTCCAACCAGAACACCTGCATCAACCAGAAGCCTCTGGTCGGGGAAGGAGAACGGGTACAGAAAGGCCAAGTGCTGGCCGACGGCCCCTGTACTGAAAAGGGAGAGCTGGCTTTGGGGCGCAACGTGCTGGTGGCCTTCATGCCCTGGCGCGGCTACAACTTCGAGGACGCCATTCTCGTCAGCGAACGGCTGGTCAAGGAAGACCTCTACACCTCGATCCACATTGAGGAACTGGAGCTGGAGGCCCGCGATACCAAGCTGGGCGCCGAAGAAATCACCCGCGACATTCCCAACGTGGGCGAAGGCGTGCTCTCCGACCTGGACGAAAGCGGCATCATCCGCATCGGCGCCAAGGTCAAGCCGGGCGTCATCCTGGTGGGCAAGGTCACGCCCAAGGGCGAGACCCAACTGACCCCCGAAGAAAAACTGCTGCGGGCCATCTTCGGAGAGAAAGCCGGCGAGGTGAAGGACGCCTCGCTCTACGCCCCGCCGGGAATCGAAGGCACGGTGGTGGACGTCAAGATCTTCTCCCGCAAGGGAGTGGAAAAAGACTTGCGCGCCCTGCAGATCGAGCAGGAAGAGGTCGAGCGTCTTGAAAAGGACCTTCAGGACGAGATCCGCATCATCCGCGAAGAGAGCGCCAAGCGCATCATCACGGTGCTTTCGGGTGCCAAAGCCGCTCAGTCGGTAGTCGACCTTGAGGGCAACAAGCTGGCCGATAAAGGCGACAAGCTGGCGGCCAAAGACTTGGCCCCTCTCAGCTATCTGGAGCTCAAGGACGTCCTGGCCGACGACGAGAAGCGCATGCAGCAGGTCTACGACATCCAGGAGAAGACCGAGCGGCAGGTCAAGATCTTGCGCTCGCTCCACGAAGAGCGCCTGGGACGCATGGAGAAGGGCGACGAGCTGGCTCCCGGCGTCATCAAGATGGTCAAGGTCTACGTGGCCATGAAGCGCAAACTGAGCGTGGGCGACAAGATGGCCGGCCGTCACGGGAACAAGGGTGTCATCTCGCGGGTCCTGCCCGAAGAAGACATGCCCTATCTTCCTGACGGCACCCCCGTCGAAATCGTCCTCAACCCGCTGGGCGTGCCTTCCCGCATGAACGTCGGGCAAGTGCTTGAAACCCATCTGGGCTGGGCTGCCAAGGCTCTGGGACTGCACTTCGCTACGCCCGTTTTCGACGGGGCCAGCGAAGCTGAGATCCGCGAGCAGTTGAGCGAGGCCAAGCTGCCCGAGAAGGGCAAGAGCGTCCTTCACGACGGCATGACGGGCGAACGCTTCGACCAGGAAGTGGCCGTGGGCTACATCTACATGCTCAAGCTGAGCCACCTGGTCGACGACAAGATCCACGCCCGCTCCATCGGCCCCTACAGCCTCATCACCCAGCAGCCGCTGGGAGGGAAGGCGCAGTTCGGCGGCCAGCGCTTCGGCGAGATGGAGGTGTGGGCCTTGGAAGCTTACGGGGCTGCCAACATCCTGCAGGAATTGCTCACTGCCAAGAGCGACGATGTGCAGGGACGCGCCAAGATCTACGAGGCCATCGTCAAAGGCGAGTCCTCTTACAACCCGGGAATTCCCGAGTCCTTCAACGTCCTCATCCGGGAGCTGCAGTCGCTGGCTCTGGACGTTGAATTGATCGAGAAGCCCAAGCGCCGCAAGCGCCGCCGCAAGCTCTCCAAAGCCGAGGCGGCCCTCAGCGGCATCAGCGCCGACCGCGAGGCCGACGAATAAGATTCCGCCGCGGGGATGGGCGCCGGCCCCGGTCCGGCGCTTCTCCCCGGCGAGCGTACGCTGGCAAGCATGTTCCTCTCGGTCCCTGCCGGGGACTGACATGGAGGTGAAGACTTTGAGACTGTTCCGCGACCAAATGGACAAAACTCAGCTTCTGAAGGACTTCGAAGCCATCCGCATCGGCTTGGCTTCTCCCGAGAAGATCCGCTCCTGGTCGAGCGGCGAAGTCACCAAGCCTGAGACGATCAATTACCGTACTTTTAAGCCCGAGCGAGACGGCCTGTTCTGCGCCCGCATCTTCGGCCCCGTCACCGACTGGGAGTGCCTGTGCGGGAAGTACAAGCGCATGAAGCATCGGGGGGTGATCTGCGACAAGTGCGGCGTGGAAGTGACCCTTTCCAAGGTGCGCCGCGAGCGGCTGGGGCATATCGAGCTGGCCAGCCCTTGCTCCCACGTTTGGTTCTTCAAGGGCCTGCCCAGCCGCATCGGGCATCTGCTCGACCTGACGCTGCGCGACCTGGAACGCATTCTCTACTTCGAGGCTTACGTCGTCACCGATCCCGGAGACGACGACGTGCCTCTGAAAGAGAAAGAGCTCCTCACCGAGGAACGCTATCGCCAGATGCAGTCGGAGCATCCCGGCCAGTTCGAGGCCGGAATGGGCGCCGAAGCCATCAAGGACCTCCTCTCCACCGTGGACATCGAGTCCCTGGCCATCGACCTGCGCGTGCGCATGAAAGAGGAGACCTCCCAGCTCAAGCGGCTTAAGTTCTCCAAGCGTCTCAAAGTGGTGGACGCTTTCCGCAAGTCGGGCAACCGGCCGGAGTGGATGATCATGGACGTGATCCCCGTCATCCCCCCCGAACTGCGTCCGCTGGTGCCGCTGGATGGGGGCCGTTTCGCCACCTCTGACCTCAACGATCTCTACCGGCGGGTCATCAACCGCAACAACCGCCTCAAGAAGCTGATCGAGCTGCGGGCGCCCGAAGTCATCATCCGCAACGAGAAGCGCATGCTGCAGGAAGCCGTTGACGCCCTCTTCGACAATGGCCGCCGCGGACGCGTGCTGCGGGGCGTCAAGAACCGTCCGCTCAAGTCGCTGTCCGACACCCTCAAGGGCAAGCAGGGACGGTTCCGTCAGAACCTGCTGGGCAAACGCGTCGACTACTCAGGCCGCTCGGTCATCGTTGTGGGTCCCGAACTCAAGCTGCACCAGTGCGGACTGCCCAAGGTGATGGCCCTGGAGCTCTACAAGCCCTTCATCTACAACAAGCTGGAGAAGGGCGGCCACGCCACCACCATCAAGAGCGCCAAGGAAATGGTGGAGAACAAGGAGCCCATCGTGTGGGACATCCTTGAAGAGGCCATCAAGGAGCACCCCGTGCTGCTCAACCGGGCTCCCACCCTGCACCGCTTGGGCATCCAAGCCTTCGAGCCGGTGCTGGTGGAAGGCAAGGCCATCAAGATCCACCCGTTGGTGTGCACGGCTTTCAACGCCGACTTCGACGGCGACCAGATGGCGGTTCACATTCCGCTCTCCCAGGAGTCGCAGATCGAAGCTTCCGTGCTCATGCTCTCCAGCCGCAACATTCTGTCGCCGGCCAACGGACAGGCTTTGGCCGTCCCCAGCCAGGACATCGTGCTGGGCTGCTACTATTTGACCTCCATCCGCGAGCAGGAGAAGGGCGCCGGACGCTCCTTCGCCGATCCCGCTGAGGTCTACCATGCTTTGGAGCGGGGCGGAGTTCACTTGCTGACGCCCATCCGCTACCGCGTCAACGGACGCCTGATCGACCTGACCAAGGAATACGACAATCAGGCCGTCATGCTGGCCGACGTCCAAGTGGTCCGCAACCGCTGGATCGACACCACCGTGGGACGCGTGATCTTCAACGACAACCTGCCCGACGACATGCCCTTTGTCAACGGCCTGCTCAAGAAGAAGGGGCTGCAGCAGTTGGTCAACTACTGCAATCTGCGCTTCGGGCTGGAAAAAACCGTGGAGATGCTCGATACGCTCAAGTCGCTGGGCTTCTAC
Source organism: Acidobacteriota bacterium (assembly GCA_035471925.1). Lineage (GTDB taxonomy): Bacteria > Acidobacteriota > UBA6911 > RPQK01 > DATIPO01 > JANQFM01. Next base: position 18,985 of record DATIPO010000357.1, on the reverse strand, counting down.
TACGCCACACGCGCCGGGTTCACCGTATCCATATCAGACCTCATCATTCCCCAGGACAAGGAGAAGATGGTGGAAGCGGCCCGCGAAGAAGTGATCGAAGTCGAGCAGCAGTACCTCGACGGCGCCATCACCAACGGTGAACGCTACAACAAGATCGTAGCCATCTGGTCCAACGTGACCGACAAGGTGGCCGACGTGATGTTCGAGACCATGGCCGGTTTCGGCGAAGGCTCGGAGTTCAATTCGATCTTCACCATGGCCGACTCGGGCGCCCGCGGCAGCAAACAGCAGTTGCGCCAGTTGGCCGGCATGCGCGGACTGATGGCCAAGCCTTCGGGCGAGATCATCGAGACTCCCATTACCGCCAACTTCCGCGAAGGACTGACGGTGTTGCAGTATTTCATCTCCACTCACGGCGCCCGTAAGGGACTGGCCGACACGGCCCTCAAGACGGCCGACTCGGGCTACCTGACCCGCCGCTTGGTAGATGTGGCTCAAGACGTCATCATCACCGAGGAAGACTGCAATACTCTGGACGGTGTTGAAATTACCGCCCTGATCGAAGGCGGCGAGATTATCGAAGCCCTGCGCGACCGCATCGTGGGCCGCGTGGCCCTTGAAAAGGTGGTCGATCCCTTCACCGGCGAAACGCTGGTCGATGTCAACGAGGAAATCACCGAAGACAGCGCCGCTGCTGTGCAGGCCGCTGGAATCGAGAGCGTGCTTATCCGCTCGGTGCTGACCTGCCAGGCCAAGCGCGGCCTGTGCCGCCAGTGCTACGGCCGCAACCTGGCCACCGGGGAGATGGTGGAAATGGGCGAAGCCGTAGGCGTGCTGGCTGCCCAGTCGATCGGCGAGCCTGGCACCCAGTTGACCATGCGCACCTTCCACATCGGCGGAACCGCGAGCCGAATCGAAGAGCAATCCACGGTCGACTCCCGCAGCGACGGCAAGGTCAAGTTCCTGAGCGTCCAGACGGTCAAGGACAAGGAAGGCCACCTGGTGGTGATGAACCGCAACGGAAGCCTCTTGGTCATGGACGACAGAGGCCGCGAGAAGGAACGCCACGCCGTCATTTACGGTGCCAAGCTGCTGGTCGAAGAAGGCCAGAAGATCGAGCCGGGACAGCGCCTGATCGAATGGGATCCCTTCACTTTCTCCATCCTCACCGAGTTCGGCGGCAAGGTCCACTTCAAGGACATCGTCGAAGGTGTGACCATGAAGGAGGAAGTCGACGAGGTGACGGGCCTGTCGCGCAAAGTCATCATCGAATCGCCCGACGAGAAGCGCCAGCCCCAGATCCAGATCAAGGACAAAAAGGGCAAGGTGCAGAAGTCGTACCTGATTCCCTCCCGCGCCCACCTGATGGTCGACAACGGAGACGAGGTTCACCCGGGCGGAAACCTGGCCAAGATTCCCCGCGAGACCACCAAGACCAAGGACATCACCGGCGGTCTGCCTCGCGTGGTGGAACTCTTCGAGGCCCGCAAGCCCAAGGAAACTGCCGTCATCACTGAGATCGACGGCGTTGTCCGCTACGGGGGCATCAGCCGGGGCCAGCGCAAGATCATCGTTGAGAACGAGGAAAGCGAGACCAAGGCCGAATACCTGTTGCCTCGCGGCGTCCACATCAACGTCCAGGAAGGCGAGTTTGTGAAGGCCGGCGAGGCCCTCATGGACGGGCCCCGCAATCCTCACGACATCTTGCAGGTGTTGGGAGAGAAGGAGCTGCAGCGTTACCTGGTCAATGAGATTCAGGAGGTTTACCGCCTGCAGGGCGTCAACATCAACGACAAGCACATCGAGGTGATCGCCCGCCAGATGATGCGCTGGATCAAGGTCGAAGATGTGGGCGACACCGAGTTCCTGTTGGAGGAACAGGTCGACAAGTTCCGCTTTCAGGAAGAGAACGAACGAGTAGCCTCGGAAGGCGGCAAGAAAGCCACCGGACGTCCGCTTCTCTTGGGAATCACAAAGGCTTCCTTGAGCACGGATTCCTTCATTTCGGCGGCCTCCTTCCAGGAGACCACCCGGGTCTTGACGGAAGCCGCCATCAGCGGCAAGGTCGACTATCTGAGGGGGCTCAAGGAGAACGTCATCATGGGGCGCTTGATTCCGGCCGGCACGGGCATGGAGTTCTACCGCAACATCGAGGTGGAGAGCACCGTGCCTGAAGATGAGGGTCCGGAGGAAGCCGACCTGATTCAGGAGGCTCTCGACGCCGAGACCAAGGGCGAGGCGGCTAAGGTCGACTAAGCCACAGGGGCGCCATTAGCCACGGCGGCGGGGATTCGACCCAAGCTTCTTGAATCTCCGACCGGTTTCAAATGAACACAAAAAGGGCTGCCCAACTTGGGCAGCCCTTTGATTTTCGTCTGAGCCGAAAGTGTAATCCGGTGGGTCGGCTTTAGGTTCCGCCGCCGCCACCGCCGCCGCCGCCGCCAAGCGGGACGCCGTCGGCCATGATCACGCCGGTTTCATCAGCCGTGAAGACGCGTCGGCCAGTGCTTTCGCTGACAGGAGTGGCCGTCACGTCGAACCCGGCCACGCCGCCATTCGCGACGGTAAAGGTGTAGCCGTCTTTGGTTCCGGCTGCCAGGACTTCGTCGATAAAGGGGTTGGCAGGATCGCCCAGGTCGGCCAAGGCGCCGAAAGCGCCGTTGCCCACGGTGGACGAGTAGGTGATTTGGGCCGTCACGATGGTGCGCACGGACGAAATGGCCGAGGCCTCGTTGGCCGCGATCCGTGATTGAACCAGGTTCGGAATCGCGATGGCCGCGATAATACCGATGATCGCCACGACGATCAAAAGTTCAATCAACGAGAATCCGCGTTGATTTCTCATGATTAGTAACCTCCGAAAAATTGCATCAAAGCAGTCAAGTAAAACAGACCCTCCGCAGGGCCTTTCGAGTAATGCGTCCATCCTAAAGCCAAGAGCCCAGGACTCTCGGTGACGCTGATCACCTGATCGGTATAAGGGCCGGAAAACTTTAGAAAAAAGGCGCCGGAGAGGGGGTCCGGCGCCTTTTTTCGGGTCTCCTCACATGCCTGCCGACATGTTCCCGATGAGAGTGAAGATGGGCAGGTACATGGAGACCACGATTCCGCCGATGACAACACCCAGGAAGACGATCATGACGGGCTCGATCATGGTCAGCATATTGGCTACCGCCGCGTCAGCCTCGTCTTCGTAATAGTCCGCCAGCTTGGTCAGCATCTGATCCAGTTCGCCGGTCTGCTCGCCCACCGCAATGATCTGGGTCACCATGGAGGGGAAGACCTTGACCTTCTTCATGGGCTCGGCCAGCGTTTTGCCCTCCTCCACCTCGCGGCGGGCGTTGAGGAGGGCGTCTTTGACGATCACGTTGCCAGCCGTGTCAGCGGTAATCTGCAATCCCTCCAAGATGGGGATGCCGCTGCTCAGCAAAGTGGAAAGAGTACGCGAGAAACGGGCGATCGACAGCTTTCGAATGACCGTGCCGATGATGGGAATGCCCAGCTTGACCCGGTCGATGGCCTTGCGTCCGTTGGTCGTCTGGTAGTACTGGCGAAATCCGAAAGCGCCGATGGCGCCCAAGATCAGCAAGGGAATGATGAATTGGCTGAGCAGGCTGCTGATCTTCATGACGATCCTGGTCGGCAAGGGCAACGAAGTCCCCATGCCTTCGAAGAGGGTGGCGAAGACCGGAATCACGAAGATCATGATGACGAAGACGATGATGACGGCCACCGAAATGACGATGGCTGGATAGACGGAGGCCGAGATGACTCCGCGGCGCAGTTTGACGATCTTCTCCAGGAAGACGCTCAGGCGTTCGAGGATGATGTCCAGAATACCGCCCGCCTCTCCGGCCTGGATCATGCTCACGAAGAGGTCGTCGAAGGTCCGTGGATGCTTGCGCATGGCGTCGGCCAGAGTGGCGCCGGCTTCGACGTCGGAGCGCACCTGGCGCAGCGTATCGCGGAAGACCTTCTTTTCCTGCTGGTCGGCAAGGATGGAGAGGCACTGCACCAAGGGCAGCCCGGCGTCCAACATGACCGAAAACTGGCGCGCGAAGAGGGCCATGTCTTTGGAACCCACGTTCTTGGTGGGCAGGGAAAGCTTCACGCCCTGCCCGGCCTCTTTCTTCTCGCCGATCTGAATGGGCATCACCCGCTCACTGCGTAAGGCCGCCGCCAGGGCTTGGGGGTTGGGAGCGAAGCGCTCCCCGGTGATGACTTCTCCGTTTTCGTAATTGCGTCCTTTGAAACTGAATGTAGGCATATTCTCTCTCTCCCGTCATTCCCTAATGCAGCATGGCTGCGGCTGAAGCCGGACGGTCGGGAATGCGTCCGCCGGCACGCTGAATGATTTCCTGCAGCTCTTCCGGATTGGAGGATTTCTCCCAGGCCGATTCGAAGGTGATTTTGCGGTCCATATAAAGCTGGGAAAGCGACTGGTTCATGGTCTGCATGCCGAATTTGGCCTGACCCGTCTGCATGGCTGAGTAAATCTGATGGACCTTGTTCTCGCGGACCAGGTTGCGGATGGCCGTGTTGGGCACCAGGATCTCCAGGGCCGGGACACGGCCTTCTCCTCCCACCCGGGGCACCAGCGTCTGACACAGAATGCCTTCCAGGACCATCGACAATTGGGCCCGGATCTGTTGCTGCTGGTGGGCCGGGAAGACGTCGATGATGCGGTTGATGGTGGAGTGAGCCGAGTTGGTGTGCAATGTGGCCAGCGTCAAGTGTCCCGTTTCGGCGATGCGCAAGGCCGATTCGATCGTCTCCAGGTCGCGCATTTCACCGATCAGAACTACGTCGGGGTCTTCACGCAGGGCCACCCTGAGAGCGTTGGCGAAGCTCTTGGTGTCGGATTTGACCTCGCGTTGGTTGATCAGACAGCTCTTGTGGTTGTGAAGAAACTCGATGGGATCCTCAATGGTAATGATGTGTCCCTGCTGCTCGCTGTTGATGGTATCGATCATGGTGGCCAGCGTGGTCGACTTACCGGAACCGGTGGGACCCGTCACCAAGATCAGGCCCCGGGGCTTCTCGCACAGTTGGCGCAAAATAGGCGGCAGGTTGAGTTCCTCGAAGCTTTTGATCTCAAACGGGATGAGCCGGAAGACGGCGGCCACCGAACCGCGCTGGGTGAAGATGTTGCCGCGGAAGCGGGCCAAGCCCTTAATGCCGAAGCTGAAGTCGATCTCGAGGTTCTCCTCATAACGGAACTTCTGCTCGTCGGTCATGACGCTGTAGGCCAGCTTCTTGGTCTGAGCGGGCTTCAGGTCGGGATAATCGAGCGCCACCACTTTGCCGTGAATCCGAACCCGGGGCGGCGTGTTGGGCGTCAGGTGCAGATCGCTTCCGTTGAGATGGACCAGCTTTTCCAGCAGCTCGGCCAAGCTGGCCTTGAATTCCTCTGATGACTGCATCCGCTATTTCCTTTCCGTGCCCTTAGAAGATAATCTTCCCCACTCCCTCATCGGCGTGATGGCCGTCACGCCTTAGTGGAAGCGATGGCAGAGAAGGAAAAAGCAACTGGAATGCCGGACGGGACGGATGGGCCGCTCAGTGCTCGCCGGCGGTCTCGCGCAGCACTTCGTCAACCGTTGTGACCCCCGCCCCGACTTTCTTGAGTCCGCTTTCGCGCAGGGTGATCATGCCCTCTTCGATGGCCTTCTTGCGGATGTCGTCCACCGTAAATCCGTCTCTTGAGAGGATTAATTGTCGAACTGCGGGGGTGACTTCCATGACTTCGTAGAGTCCGATCCGGCCCTTGTAGCCGCTTTCGTTGCAGCTTGAGCAGCCCTTGCCATGATAGGTGGTGACTTTCTTGGCCAAAGGGGGCGGGAAACCCATCTCGATCAAGGTCGAGACGGGGGTTTGCATCTCCTCCTTGCAATCTTTGCAGATGCGCCGCACCAGGCGTTGGGCGCAGACCAAGTTGACGGAGGAGGTGACCAGAAAAGGAGCGATGCCCATGTCGAGCATGCGGGTGATGGCTGAAGGGGCGTCGTTGGTGTGCAGGGTTGAAAGCACCAAGTGGCCGGTTTGGGCGGCCTTGATGGAGATCTCAGCGGTGTCCAGGTCACGGATCTCACCCACCATGATGATGTCGGGATCCTGACGTAGAAAGGACCTTAGCGCGGCGGCGAAAGTCAGGCCTACTTGCTCCTTGGTCTGGACTTGGTTGATGCCGGGAAAGTTGAATTCCACCGGATCCTCGGCCGTCATGATGTTGACGTCCTCGGCGTTGAGGCGGTTGAGGCAGGTATAGAGAGTGGACGACTTTCCGGATCCCGTGGGACCCGTTACCAGGATCATCCCGTAGGGGCTGTCGGCGGCCCGCTCGAACCGGCGCAGCGACTCCGGCTCGAAGCCCAGCCGCGTCAAATCCAGAGGCAGCTTGGTGGCGTCCAAGATGCGCATCACGATCTTTTCGCCGAACAAGGTGGGCAGGCTGGAGACGCGCAAGTCGATCTCCTTCTTGCGGCCGTGTTGGCTGATGCGCATCTTGATGCGGCCGTCCTGGGGCAGCCGCCGTTCGCTGATGTCCAGGTTGGCCATGATCTTGACCCGCGAGATAATGGCGTCCCTGAACTTGATGGGCGGGTTCATGACGATGTAAAGGGCCCCGTCAATGCGGTAGCGGACGCGGAACTCCTTCTCGTAAGGCTCGATGTGGATGTCGCTGGCCCCTTTGCGGATGGCTTCCGCAAGAATCAGGTTGACCAGCTTGATGATAGGAGCTTCCTCGCTGTCCCTTTGCAGGGCGTCCAGGTCTTCAAGGTCTTCGTCCTGGGAAAGCTCCAGTTCATACTCGTCGGCATCGGCCGACAGTTCGTCGTAGACCTTTTGAAGCTCGAGGCTATGCTCGTCTCCGTAATGCTGCTCGATGGCTTCCCGGATATCGCCTTCCATGGCGATTACCGGCTCCACCCGGAGTCCGGTCATGAACTTGATCTCGTCCAAGGCCATGATGTTGGACGGATCGGCAACCGCCACCGTCAGCGTGGTTCCCACCCGCTTGACCGGAACCAGTTGGTAGCGGATGGCGACGTTGACGGGGACCATGCCGATGACTTCGGGATCGATTTCCAGCTTTTTGAGTTCGATGGAGGGGACGTCGTACTGTTTGCTGAGAGCCTGACAGATGGCCAAGTCGGAGCAGTAACCCAGCTCTGAGAGGGTCGACCCCAGGCGTCCCCCGTTCTTGCGTTGATGGGCCAGGGCTTGGTTGAGTTGCTCCTTGTTGAGCAATCCCTGCTGGATGAGCACTTCCCCGATTCGGGTGGTCATGATGGAAGCCAATCCCCGCTCCCCGTCCTTGGTTGAAACGTCAGGAGGCGCGACGGGACCGACCTCCTGCGCTGGTCTGTTCCTGTGCCGGCCGCTACCCCGTCAGGCGGCCGTTCCTGCATGCTATCACTTTCAATCGGCCTTCCGGCGCGCGAGTCACTTCTGCTATCCTTAGCCGCGATGGCAGACGAGATGAACCCGATCCAGCTTGAGATCTACCGCAACCTCTTCTTCTCCATCGCCGAGGAGATGGGCACCGTTCTTCGCCGAACGGCCTATTCCCCCAACATCAAGGAGAGGCGCGATTATTCCTGTGCCGTTTTCGATCACCAAGGAGAGGTCGTGGCCATGGGAGACCACATGCCCGTCCACTTGGGGTCGATGCCCCTTTCGGTGGCGGCGGCTATCGAAAACGAGCCGCTCTATCCTGGCGACATCGTCATACTCAACGATCCCTTCTGTGGTGGAACCCATCTGCCCGACATCACCATGGTGACGCCGGTCTTTCAGCAGTCCGCTCAAAGCAAGAAGCCTCTCTTTTATCTCGCCTCCCGGGCCCATCATTCCGATGTGGGAGGAATGAGTCCGGGATCGATGCCTCTCAGCCGCGAGATCTTCCAAGAAGGTATCGTCATTCCCCCTCTGAAGCTTTACCATCAGGGACGCCTCAACCGCGAGATTTTGCGCTTGTTTTTGCATAATGTTAGAACGCCTTTGGAAAGAGAAGGCGATTTGGCTGCCCAGGCCGGGGCCTTGCGGGTCGGTGAGAAGCGGCTGCTGGACTTGGTGGATCGCCGCGGCCGGCGCGAGGTGGACGACTACGTCAAGCATTTGCAGCGCTACTCCGAGCGCATGGTGCGCCAGGTCTTTGCCCAGATCGAGCCGGGCGTCTTCGAAGCCGAAGACATGCTCGACGACGGCGGCAGCGGCGAACGGGGCTCCCGTCCCGTCAAGCTGCGGGTGGCCGTGACAGTAGGAGAAGACGATCTCAAAGTCGACTTCAGCGGAACCGAAGAACAGGTGGACGGACCGCTCAACGCGGTCCGCGCCATCGCCTTGTCGGCGGTGTACTACGTGGTGCGCTGCCTGACTCCCCCGCACGTGCCCTCCACCGCCGGACTGATGAAGCCGGTGGAGGTCCTGTCCCCTTCCGGGACGGTGGTCAATGCCCAATTTCCTTGCGCCACCGCGGGGGGAAATGTCGAGACATCCCAGCGCATTGTGGACGTGGTGCTGAGGGCTCTGGCTCAGGCCTTGCCCGACCGCATTCCGGCGGCTTCCTCGGGAACCATGAACAACCTGGCGCTGGGCGGCATCGATCCTCAAACCAAGAGACCCTTCTCCTACTATGAGACCATCGCCGGCGGCATGGGTGCTTCCCCGCAGGGTCCGGGCGACAGCGGCGTCCACACCCACATGACCAATTCGCTCAATACTCCGGTGGAGGCTCTGGAGACGGCTTTTCCGCTGCGGGTGCGCGAGTACCGCCTGCGCCAGGGGTCAGGAGGACGCGGCCGCAATGAAGGAGGCGACGGCATCGTCCGCAGCTATGAGGCCCTGACGGAAATCGACGTGACGGTGCTTTCCGAGCGCCGCCGCTTCGCCCCCTACGGCCTCTCGGGTGGACGGGCGGGCAAGAAGGGAATGAACTTCGTGGCCCTCAAGGGACGCCGCAAGAAGCTCCACGGCAAGGCTTCGGTGCGCTTGAGGAAGGGTGATGTCCTGACCATTGAATCGCCCGGCGGGGGAGGATGGGGCACGCCGTCCGGCGGCCGTTCGGGCTCGCGCAAGCCCTCCTCCCGTTCGCGCAAAGGCTCCTCCGGCCCGCGCCCCGACAAGAAGGGCAAGGGCTCACCGTCCTCCAAGGAAAAATCGGGCAAGGAGCAGGCCCAGTCCAAGGCAAGGAACAAAGGTCCGCAGCAGAAGAAAAACTCCTCCTCAAAGGGCGGCGAGCAGAGAGGGTCTCGCAACGATTCCTCCCGCAAAGGCTCGGGGGGCAAGCCGTCGCAGCGGAAGAGCGGCAAGCAGTCCCAAGGAAAGGGAAAGGACGGCGACAGTCGGCGTCCTCAGGGCAAAGGCCGGGAAAACTCCAACAAAAAAGAGGATTCCTAGGCCATGAAGAGCAGCGAGGTCCTCAAGATTTGCCGTGAGGAGTCGGTACGCTTCCTGCGCCTTCAGTTCACCGACATCCTGGGCTGCAACAAGAACGTCGAGGTTCCGGAAGGTCAGTTCGAAAAGGCCCTCGACGGTCAGATCATGTTTGACGGCTCGTCCATCGAAGGCTTTTCACGCATCGAAGAGTCGGACATGCTGCTCTCGCCCGACCCCGCCACCTTTCGCATCTTTCCCTGGGAGCAGATGCGGCGGGGCAAGGTGGCGCGCCTGATCTGCGACGTCTCTCTGCCTGACGGCAGCGTCTTCCAAGGGTGCCCTCGTTCGCGGCTCAAAGCCGTCATCGAGCAAGCTCGTCAAGAGGGCTACGTGCTGCGGTCCGGCTCGGAAGTGGAGTTCTTCCTCTTCCAGCGCAACGAACGCGGCGAGCCCACAACCCGCACCCACGACGCCGGGGGCTATTTTGACCTGACTCCCGTGGATCGGGGCGAAGAAGCCCGCCGTGACATCGTCACCACTTTGCAGGCCATGGGATTCGAGGTGGAAGCCGCCCATCACGAGGTGGCCCCCGGACAGCACGAAATCGACTTCCGCCACGAAGAGGCCCTGACCGCTGCCGACAACATCGCCACCTTCCGTCTGGTGGTCCGCAAGGTGGCGCAAGATCACGGTCTGCACGCCACCTTCATGCCCAAGCCCATCCGCGAGGCTGCCGGATCGGGCCTGCATATCCATCAATCTCTCCAGCGCGACGGAGTCAACGCTTTCTTCGACCCCTCTGCCGATAACGGACTCAGCCCCGTGGCCCTGAGCTATATTGCCGGACAATTGAGCCATGCTCGGGGACTGTGTGCCGTCACCAATCCGCTGGTCAATTCCTACAAGCGTCTGGTGCGCGGCTATGAAGCACCCACCAGCGTGGCTTGGTCGGAACGCAACCGAAGTCCCCTGATCCGCGTCCCCGCCCGCCGCGGGGAGGGAACCCGCTGCGAATACCGCTGCCCCGATCCTTCCTGCAATCCATACTTGGCCCTGGCGGCCTTGCTGCGGGTCGGTCTGCAAGGCATCGAGGAGGACCTCAAGCCGCCCCCGCCGGTCAACAGGAACATCTACCGCATGAGCGTGCGCCAACGCCGCAAGCACAAGATTGAAGATCTGCCCCGCAATCTGGACCAAGCCCTGACCTACCTCAAGCGCGACAAGCTCGTTCAGAGCGCTTTGGGCAGCCATATCTATAAGAACTTCATGGAGGCCAAGAAGCAGGAATGGCGCCTCTTTTGTGAACAGGTTCATCCCTGGGAAGTCGACACCTATCTGGGCCTCTACTGACAGTCGGATGTCAAACGAATAGACAGTCAGCGGCGATTCGTCCGTCAGGACGCTTGGCATCCAAGCCGCTTTGAGTGTAAAATCTTTGGACGCCATGTCGTTCATCCGCAGCATCAAGGCCAAACTGCTCTTGCGCGTGCTGCCGCTTTGCCTGGGCCCGCTCCTGGTGATCTCCGTCTACTCTTATTACCTGGCCAAGGACCAGATCACCGAAGACCGAGTCAAGCTCTACCTGGAGGAGATCGCCCAAGGCGTGGCCGACAGCATTCACCGCATGCTGCTGGAAACCTCCGAAGACGTGTGGTCGATGAGCCTGCACCAGGAGTTCCGGCAAGTCCTGCAAAGGGGCGCGCAGCGGGACAAGGCCCAGGCTCTGCTCGATTCCATGGTGCTCATCTACAAGACCTTCGACCTCATCGTGATCTTCGATCAAGAGGGCCGAATCGTCATGGTCAATCATGCCGACCGGCGCAAGCTGACCGAGGATTTGGAAAAGCAGTCCTTGCCCCTGCAGGAGGTCAATGCTCTCAAAGGACGCAGCTTGGCTGACTACCAGGGAGGCGAATGGCTGCGGCGGATCCGCCAGCCGGCCTTTGCCTTTCTCGACTGGCATTCCTCCTCCCTGGTGCAGCAGGTCTATCCCTATGAGGACGAAGACATCGCCCTGCAGTACAACCTGGGATTCGCCGCCCCGATCATCGATTATGAAACGGCCCAGCCGCTGGGAGGGGTGCTGGCGCTCATGAACTGGCGGTTCATCCAGGACGATATCCTGGACGACATCGAAATCCGCCTGGACCGTCAAGACCTGCAGACCGGCTACGCCTTCTTGTTCGGTCAAGATTCCGACACCATCATCGGTCACAAGTACCGCGCCAACCGCGCCAAGGGCGACTTGGGGGGACCTCAAGAGCAAGCCGTCAACAACTACGGCAAACGATTGGTGGAAGACTTGGGCCTCGATTCGCTGCAGGCGGCGGTGGCCCGACGGGAGCCATCCTTTCAGTATCAGTATCCCGTGGGGACCGATAAGATTTCGGGCCTGGCCGCCATCGACGCAGAGGACCGCCTGATGGTGACGTTTGGTCATCCCCTGCAGTGGGTGGTGGGGGTGGGCATCGACAACGACGAGATTTTCGGCACCGTTTACGACCTGCGCAAAGCCATCATCTTTGTGGCGCTGGTCTCGGCCGTGCTGGTGGTTTTCCTAGTGTTCTCCACGGCCGAGAGCATCAGCGTTCCCCTGCGCGAGCTGCGCGTGGGCGCGGCCCGCATCTCGGGCGGAGACTTCAGCGAGCGTGTGGCCGTTAAGGGAGCCGATGAAATCAGCGAACTGGCTGCCACCTTCAACGAAATGGCGGCCTCTCTGGAGGAGCGCAGCCGGGCCCTGCTGGAACTCAACCGCAACCTGGAAGCCAAGGTCCAGGAGCGCACCCGCGAGCTGGAAGAGCGCAACGCCGAAGTCAAGAAAGCCTACCGCGAGCTGCAGGAAACCCAGGTGCAATTGATCCAGAGCGAGAAGATGGCTTCTCTGGGGCAACTAGTAGCCGGCATCGCCCACGAGATCAAGAATCCTCTCAACTTCATCTATGGCAACACCGACTTTCTCAAGCAATACGTCGGGGACCTCAAGCGGCTCATCAGCCAGCTTGAGGAAGTGCTTCCCGAGGGCGGGGAGATACAAGAGAAAGTGGACGCCCTGAAGGAGGAGATCAACTATAAGTTCCTGACCGAAGATCTGGAGACATTGATTCACAACTTCGAGGAAGGAGCCAAACGCATCCACGCCATCATCGGCGATCTGCGCACCTTTTCCCGCCTTGACACCGACCAGTTGCGCTCCGTCGATATCCGCGAGCCCATCAATCTGGCCCTTAACCTGCTGCGCAACCAGTATCGCGACCGCATCCGCATCCACAAGGACTTCGCCGATCTGCCCCTGGTGGAATGCGATCCCGGCAAGATCAGCCAGGTGGTGATGAATCTGCTGGTCAACGCCTGCCACGCCATTCCTGACTCAGGGGACATCTGGGTGCGCACCTCGGGACGCAACGGCGCGGCCGTCATCGAGATTGAGGACAACGGCCAGGGAATCGACGAAGAACACCTCAACAAAGTCTTCGAGCCTTTCTTCACTACCAAGCCGGTAGGCAAGGGCACGGGGTTGGGGCTCAGCATCAGCTACGGAATCATTCAGCAACACAAAGGAAAGATCGAAGTCGACAGCCGTCCCGGAAAGGGAACGCGCTTCAGCGTTGAACTGCCCTTCAAGTCATGAGCCAAGCCCACCACACTCTTCTGATCGTCGACGACGAGCCCGCCAATCTGCAGAAGCTGAAGCGGACTCTGAAAGACGATTACAACGTCCTGCAAGCGGGCAGCGGCGACGAGGCCCTCGAGATCCTCACCAACCACGCCGTGGCCTGCATCGTGACCGATCAGCGCATGCCCGGGCTGAGCGGAGTGGAATTGCTGCGCGAGTCGCTCAAGATTCTGCCCAACGCGGTGCGCATCATTCTCACCGGCTTTACCCAGGTCGACGAAATGATGGACGCCATCAACAAGGGACACGTGCACCGCTACATCACCAAGCCCTGGGAGCCCCATGAACTGCGCCAAGTGGTGGCCCAAGAGATGGAACGCTACAGGCTCAAGAAGGAAAACGAGCGTCTCAACGACAAGCTCAAAGTGGCCAATCAGCAACTGCGGCGCGAAAACACCCGCCTCAAGGAAGAGATGGAAGCCCTCAAGGACTCCAGCCGGCTGATCTTCGAGAGCGGGCCCATGGAAGAGCTGATCAAGATGCTCGACCGGGTGGTTGGCACCGATTCCACCGTCCTCATCCAAGGTGAAACCGGCACGGGCAAGGAATTGCTGGCCCGCTACATTCACGACCACAGCCGCCGGGCCCAAAAGGCCTTCGTGCCCGTCAACTGCGGCGCCATCCCCGCCGACCTAGTGGAAAGCTCCTTCTTTGGACACAAGAAGGGCTCCTTCACCGGCGCCGTTGAAGACGCCAAGGGCTACTTCGAAACAGCCCATGAAGGCACGCTCTTCTTGGACGAAATCGGCGAAGCCTCCATGGACTTGCAGGTCAAGCTGCTGCGGGTGCTGCAGGAAGGCGAGATCTACCCGGTCGGTTCGCGGACGGCTGTCGAAGTTGACGTGCGTGTCATCGGCTCCACCAACCGCAACCTCAGCCGCATGGTGGACGACGGCAAATTCCGCCAGGACCTCTTCTTCCGCCTCAACGTCTTTTCAGTCCACGTCCCGCCGCTGCGCACTCGTCCTGAAGACGTCGCTCCGCTGGCCCGCTACTTCCTCAAACGCTTTTCCGCCAAGCTCAACAAGCCCTTGCAAGGATTCGACTCGGAGGCTCTGGAGGTGCTGAAGAGCTATTCCTGGCCCGGCAACGTCAGAGAGCTGGAGAACGAGGTGGAACGGATGGTCATTCTGGCCGATCAGGACGGTCCCCTTTCCTTGGCCACCGTGTCGGAGCGCATCCGCTATCACTCCTCGGCTTCCTCCGGCCAAGGATCGCTTAAAGAGCAGCTGGCCGCCTTGGAGCGCCGCCTGATTCTGGAATCGCTGAGGAAACACAGCAACAACAAATCGCGGGTGGCCGACGCCCTGGGTGTGAGCCGCCAGACCATCATTTCCAAGCTCAAGGACTATCAGGCCCATAATTAGGCGGCCCCTTCTGCCAACCTTTTTCGACACCTGCCGGTAGAATGCCATGCGCCAGCCCGGCCTGTCTCCACCGACCGCCTTTTCTTTTGACACTCCCTGTTAAAACTTTTAACACCTGGTAAATTCTAATGTTGGCGGTACTTTAGCGCGACTGCGGCGCCGACGGGGTGTGAAAGAGTTGGACAGCCATCTTTCCTCTCGATTCCGTAAAGCCCCGGTCTGCGGGCCTTTCAGGGTTTGGCACGGGCCTTGCTCCTTAAGTATGGCGTATTGGAGGAATCGCCGTTATGGGAACTTACATCGCAAGTGTTGCACCCATGGAAGCCAACCTGATGTCGCGAGTCCGCAAACGTGAGGACGGGGCCTTCCACGAACTGTTCAATCGATTTCAAGACAAGGTATTCCGCACGGCCATGCGCATCCTCAAGGAAGAGGCTGCCGCGCAGGACGCACTGCAGGAAACCTTTTTCAACATATATCGCGCCTCGAAGAGTTTTCGGGGCGACTCTAAGATCGGTACCTGGATCAACCGCATCACGGTCAATGTGTGCCTGGAGATGATCCGCAAGAACAAGAAGCATGCTCATCGGACCGATGAGGACATTTCCGAAAACCTCTTCTTGGAAGACCGCAAGATCAAGAATCCGCACCAGAAGGCCGTTCAGAACGAGGCTCGAAGACGGGTCCACTCGGCCTTGGGCCGTTTGGGCGACAAGCACCGCTCGGTGGTCGACCTGCATGACCTGCAGGGCTACACCATCCGCGAGATCGCCGAGATGATCGACGTGCCCGAAGGCACCGTCAAGTCACGTCTCTTCTACGGCCGGCAAGAGCTTAAGAAGCAGTTGATCCACTAGCCGCGCTCACACCGTCGAGGACGCTGGGCAACTGAACTTGGCCGCTGAATCGACCTGTATGTGAGCTTGTTGGCCACTTTGTGGCCTTTTCTTCATCACTCCTCAACCCCAACCTGCAAACTCCCCCAGGCGGGTCGCCTCTCCCCGGGCGGCCCGCCTCTCCTTTTGGGCGGATGGGCCGGGCGGGGGACTTCTTGCAGAGTGCTATAATTTGAGGAGTTCCTGGCTGAAGTCCCGGCCAGGGACGCGGAGGAAAGGCTGCTCAGGTGCGGGACGACTCCATTTTGATTGTGGCAGGCGAAGCCTCGGGAGACGAGCATGCTGCGGGTCTGATCGATGAAGTGAAACATCTTTATCCCCATTCCCGTCTTGAATGGTACGGGAGCGGCGGAGAGCGCATGGCGCGCCGGGGAGTCGACCTGATGGCCGACGTAGAACGCCTGGCAGCCATCGGTCCGGCCGCGGCGCTGGGCAACCTGGCGTCTTATTGGAAGCTCTACCGGGGTTTATTGCAGAGAGCCCGCCGCCGCCGGCCCCGGCTGGCGGTGCTGGTCGACTTCCCCGAGTTCAACCTGCTTCTGGCCCGCCGCTTGAAGAAGATGGCGATCCCAGTGTGCTATTTCATCAGCCCTCAGATTTGGGCTTGGAGGTCTTCGCGAGTGCGCAAAGTGCGCAGGTATGTGGACCGCATGCTGGTCATTCTGCCTTTCGAGGAAGAGTTTTATCGCCGTCATGGGGTGGAGGCCCGCTATGTCGGCAATCCCACGGCCGGCCGCCTGGGCCTGCAGCCGGCCTCCCGGCCCGCCGAGGGCCAGCCGCCCTTGGTCGCCTTGCTTCCCGGCAGCCGCGGCAAGGAGGTGGAGCACATCTTCCCTCTCCAATTGGAGACGGCGCGCCAAGTCGTCCTCCAGTCGGCTCAGAGGGGGCTGCCCCGACCGCGCTTCCGCGTGGCGGCAGCGCCCACCGTGGAACTCGAAGAACTGCGCAGCCGGGCCCGCGAGTGGGTTCAGCGCTCGGGTGGTGAACCTCTTGAGCTGGAATTCATTCAAGAAGACATCCGGACGGCTTTGGCCGGCGTGGACTTCGCTCTGGTCAAGAGCGGGACGTCGACGTTGGAGGCGATGATCCTGCAAGTGCCTTTCGCCATGCTCTACAGCATGTCCTTGGCGAGTTGGCTGTTCGGTCGCCTGCTGGTGGACACCGACACCTACTGCCTGGCCAACATCGTGGCGGGGCGGCGGGTGGTCCGGGAATTCGTCCAGCAGCAAGCCCGGCCGCCGCTGATGGCCAGCCATATCGTCGAGCATCTGGCCGATCCCGCTCGAGGCGAGGCGCTGCGCCAGGCCTTGGCCCAGGGCGCCCGGCGTCTGGGCGAGCATGACGCCTATCGGCAGGCTGCCCGCCAGATCGGCATTTGGATTGATAAAGAGAAAGAGGCCGCGTAATGAAAAAACGCGTTTTGAATTGGTTGCTTTTGCTGACCCTGACCGCCGCCGCTGGAGCCCAGGGGTGGGCACAGCCCCAGGCTGATGTCGAGCCGGGACGCATCGACGTCCTCAACTATGACGTGCGGGCCCGGATCCTTCCCGACCGGGCCGCCTTGGAGGGCTCGGTGGCGGTGCGCTTCCAGGTTCTGGAGGACGCCCTCAGCGTTCCCTTCCAGCTCAACAGCCGGCTGGTCTTGACCAACGTCCGCTCCGACGAAAAGCGCTACAACAGCCGCTATACCGACTTCGGCACCGACCAGTTCCTGGTGAGAGGCGACGATCCTTTCATCGGAGGACAGCAATACGTCCTCACCTTTGACTTCGAAGGCACTCTGGAGAACGAACAATACGCTTTCCTGGACACTCCCGAGCGCTCGCCGGTCTTCATCAACCGCAACGGCGCGGTTCTGCTCAGCCAAGGGCACTGGTTCCCTTCCCACAACTTGCCCCTGGACAGCGCTCCGGCCTCCATCCGCATCCAGGTCCCGCTGGGCTTCACCGTGGTGGGGCCGGGACAGTTGCAGCCCATTGAAACCGAGGGCATCGAAGAGGTCTTCACCTGGGTCTCCCAGCGTCCTCTGGGCGAGATGCCGGTGGTGGTGGCCCGCTTTGTGCGCGAACCCTTCGATCTGGACCCGGTTCCACTGACCTTTTTCGTAGCCGACGACTTTGAAGGCGAACTGGAACCCTTGGCCCAGGAGACGAGCAGGATCATCGAGTTCTACCGCAGCCGCTACGGCCCCGTTGATTTGCAGCGGCTCAACCTGGCTCAGGTAGGCAACGTCGACCTCTCGGGCAAGGGCAGCCTGGGGCTGATTCTGCTGGAGAGCGACTTGATGCGGGGCGGAGATCTTCCACGGCAGGCCCTGGCCACCCGGCTGGCCCTGCAGTGGTGGGGCTATTCCACGGAACTCGAGAGCTACCGCGACGCCTGGCTGCGCGACGGATTCGCCACCTACGCGGCCCTGCAGTATGTCCGCAGCCAGGACGAGGAACAGTACAAGACCGATCTGGCCATGACCTCGGTCGACGCCCTCAAGTACGAAGACCGCTCACCCGTGATGGAGGGCCTTTCGCTCGATCCGGGAACGGCTCAATATCAATCCATCGTGGCCTCCAAGGGGGCGTGGGTGCTGTACATGCTCTCTCAGTTGACGGGCGAGGAGGCCTTTCAGTCCATCCTCAGCGACTGGTTCTCACAGATCAAAGGCGGGAAAGCCTCTACGGCAGCTTTCCGCCAACTGGTGGAAGAGCGCACGGGAACCGACTACGGGTGGTTCTTCCTGCAATGGATCGAGCAGGTGGGCGTACCCGAGTTTGAGGTCGACTACACGATCTACAAGCGTCGGGACGGCAGTTTCCGCATCGAAGGCCAAGTCAAGCAAGATTTGGATCTTTTCCAGATGCCGGTCGACATTCTCATCGAGACCAAAGGCCAGGCCGAGGAGAAACGGTTGGAGGTCAAGGGCCGCAGCACCTCCTTCAACTTCATGACCGAGACTCTTCCTGAGCGGCTGCGTTTCGATCCCAAAGGCAAGATCCTGCTCGACTCGGAGCTGCAAAGACTGAGAGTGCACATCGCTCTGGGCGACGAGTTCCTGCGCCAAGGTGAATTCGTGGCCGCCATAACCGAGTATGAGAAGGCCAAGTCAGAGGATCCGCGCAGTTCGCTGGTGCACTACCGCCTGGGCGAGGTCTACTTCAGGCAGCAGAGCTACAATCTGGCCGCCAATTCCTTCCGCGACGCCCTCAACGGCGATTTGCAGCCCGATTGGGTGGAAACCTGGACCCATATTTATCTGGGCAAGATCTTCGATGTGCTGGGGCAGCGCCAGAGGGCCCTGGCCGAATATCAGAAAGCGGTCAACAGCGGCGTCGACTACAACGGAGCCCAGGCCGAGGCCCAAAAGTACATCAAGTCACCCTACTCCAAACCTTCCAATTTCATCGAGTAGGGACCTCCGGCGGCCGCGCCTGCGGCGGCGGGCAAAGAGACTTGAGGGCTGGCATCATGGTTGACCGCGGCTTGACAAGAGCCTCTTCAGATCATATTCTAAAGGTTCGCGAGTAAGCGAGTGTTCTTTGACAACTGGACGGTAAGTAGTAGATTAGCGTTGAGTAGAGGATCGCGTGTGGGTTTTAACAAGTCACAACTGAGAGTTTGATCCTGGCTCAGAATCAACGCTGGCGGCGTGCCTAACACATGCAAGTCGAGCGCGA
>DATIPO010000356.1:0-37033 GCA_035471925.1 Acidobacteriota bacterium | reverse complement strand
CAATTGGAAAAAGCGGAAACGACGAGGACAGAGCGCCTGCGGATTTGGAACCGCTACCATGAGGCGCTTGAGCCGTTGGAGCGGGCCGGAGTCCTCAGGCGACCGACGATCCCGAGGGATTGTTCCGCGAATGCCCACATTTATTACATCCTGGTGGAGAACGAGCGCACTCGCGACGCTCTAATCCGCACACTGAGAAAGGATGGCATCACCACGACTTTCCACTACGTCCCACTTCACACTTCACCCGGAGGCAAGCGTTTCGGGCGGACGGCTGGGAGCCTGTCTAACGTCGAGGAACTCAGCAGCCGCCTGGTACGCCTGCCATTGTGGAGGGGCCTAAGAGATCATGACGTGGATGCCGTGGCCGACAGCCTCAGCCGCTTCTTGACCGGCTCGTCGAGATGAAAGTGGTTTGCCGAGCCTTGCCCACCACAAAAAAAGCCCAGCCCTTGGAAGGGCTGGGCGGGAAGTGTCTTAAGGCACTGAGATCAGGCTACTGCTGCTCAATGAGGCGCTCCAACCTCTTGATGCGTACATTCAGTTCGTTGATCTGCTGATCCTTTTCCTCTACGACCTTGCTCAGTCCCTGAATGGCGGCCAAGGCCACGCCAGCGGAATCGCCGACAGCGATGTAATTGTCCCCCACTCCAAGCCCGAAGGCCTCGTAGAAATCCTCAGCCATGGGACCGATGTGACGAATCCCATCGCCATCCTTGATGTAGTTCCATTCGGTGAGCGGCAGGCCGTTCACACGGGAAAGCACGTCAACCGGATCAAGATGGACAAAGCCCTCCTTGACGGTCCGGCTGGAGCTGTGAACCATAGATCCATTCACGAAGACGTCGCCGTTGGGAGCAACGCGGAATTCGCGGTTGCCGCTTCCTTGGAGCGAGAACGACAGGCCGGGCGTGCCCGTTGCCGTCTCGGCCAGGATCTGCCAATCGTCGCCGCCGGAGCTAGTGTCCACCAGAATAAAGTTGACGCCTCCATTGTTCCGGAGTTCCATCATCTGGCGGCCCGAGGTCGTGGAGTTCGTCTCCTCAACCAAGAACTTCGTGTTGCCATCGCTTCCAGTCATGTGCAGGCGTTCCGTGGGAGATAGGACTCCCATTCCAATATCGCCGTCTGGGTCGATAACCAGCACGTTGTTGGGGGCACTGGGACGGATCTTGAAGGGCAGCGTGCTGCCGTTGGTGGCGTCGCGGACGAAGAAGTTGGTTTCATTTCCGGCCACGTCCCAGGTCTGGGGCGCGAATCCCGAGGAGCCGTTCTGCTCCAGCCGCAAGGTGGGCGTGTCGCCGTCCACGACATGCAGCTCAACTACGGGAGTGCTGGTTCCAGCGCCGATGCGTCCGCCGTCGTCCACATAGAGCGAATGACTGGGGGCGCCGGCCTCGATGGTAAAGGGCGTGTTGGAGATAGGCGAAATGGCGTCAATTGAGAACTTGTTGGCGCCGCCATTGGCCGAGTCGTTGGCGGTGAGCTGCCAGTCCTGTGTCGGAAAGCTGGCCGAATTACTGGTGTCCTGAAACTTGATGCGCAGGTTGTTCTCTTTGAGCCTGATGGTGTCAAAGCCGAAGCTCTCGCCGTTCACGCAGTCGGTTCCCACGCACAGGCTGAAGGTGGCAATCACGTCATCGTTGTGAATGATGTCACGCGGCCGCAGACCCTGCTCGTTGATGTCGGGGCTGACCGCCAGACCACCCTCGATGCGGAAGGTGCCCGAGTAGGCCGGGATCTGCTGGCGGGCTGCTCCCTCTTCTCTCTTGGCGCGCAAGGCGCCGGAGGGCGTGACGACGACTTCCCAATTATAGACGCCATCGGCCAAAGGCGCTCCGCTCTCGTCGACGAAATCAAAGAAAACAGGGTCGCCGGAAGCATAGGTGGCCTGGTAGACGAAAGCGCGCGGTCCGGTGACCCGGAGAGCGATACCATCGTTCGGGACTTTGATGTCCCAAGCAGCGATATCGGGCGAGAGCTCCAACTCAACCAAATCCCCCGGCTGACCGAGAGATGGTCGGGCCCCCTGCGCGCAGACAAAACCTCCCAAAAGGCAGGCCAAGAACGAAATCAAGGCGATTCTTCTCAAATTCATGAACTGATACTCCTTCCCTGTCCATGGGTTGAAACGAAGTGACTGGCCAGCAGAGTAGTACACGTACCGAGAAAAGTCAACACCGTGTTTCAGAAAAACTGACGGGCTGTTGCCCTCTCCGACCCTAGGCCTGGCTGTGCAGCGCGGCGTCCGCGTGCCTGTTCGCTGCAAACGCCGCCAAGGCCCCGAGAAACCAGCCCGTTTCGACGGCTAGAGACGGATAAAGAGAATCGGCTAAGTTATTGACCACGAAGACGGCCAAAAAAGCCCATCCCGCAAGGGCGAAAGGGCTGGATGAAACCCGAAAAAAGAGAGCGTAGCGGACGCCCGCGTAGAGAAGACCCAAAACCCCAAGCAGGCCGAAGAGAGCCCCCACCTGCAGAAGCAAGTTGTGAGGATGGGCCAGGATGCTTTCGTCCAAGGCCGGATCGGCCAGCACATCGTGGGCCAGGGCCTCTTCCCTCCACCTTCCGGGGCCAACACCCAGGAGTGGGTTACTACTCCACACCTTGAAGCCCGCCTCAAAGAAGGAAAGGCGCTTTTCCGCGGCAGCGTACAAGCCAGGGCCCACCCGCTCGGAGAGGGTCCGGTAGGCGGGTTGAAACAACGGCAGTTGAGCGAAAACCACGGTCAGCAACAAGAGACTCGTCAGAACCAGGACGATCCGCCGCAAACCGAGCCGCTTGGAGGCCGACTGGGCGAGGCCTACGCGCCAGAGTCCTGCCAACGTCACTAGGGCGCCGCCGCTGGCGCTCGCCAGGGCTGACCGGGAGGCCGACAGAAGGAGTCCCAGAAGGCCGGCCAAGGCACCCAGTCCGAGAACCCTCTTGGCGTGTACCATCAGCTCGCCTTTCGCAGCATCCTGAGTGACCAGCCAGAGAGCGAGAGCTGTCACGGTCGCGAGAGCCATGAAGCCGCCCATCTGATTGGGATTGGAGAAGGTGCCAACAGCCCGCGTCCCGAAGGCCCCCTCGCTCAGTTGTTGGACGACCGCCAGCAATCCCTGGAAGAGAAGAGCTGCTCCCGCCGCCAGATGAACCCACCGGCGCCTGCCTGAGCCCGACCGGTAAACATTGAGGGCTAAGACCGCCATCAGTGCCAGTTCACAGTTGCGAAGAACGTGAGGCAACACCTTGTACCACTCGATGTTGATGAGGCCGGAGAGCAGGATCGCTCCCAGAAAGGGCGTCCACCAAATCAAGGGCCTCCAATCCCAGTCGAGCCAGTCTGGACGCCGCCAGAAAAAAGCGACAGCCGATCCAGCCAGCATGAATTCGGAAAAAGAGACGAAGACGTCGCCGGGCAGAGGCCTCACCAGTTCGAAGGGAACCACTAGGAAAACTAGAGACAAGCCGACCTCGGGCCTCCAATAGGTCGCGGCGCTGAAGGCCAGCAGCGCCAAGCCGGCCAAGGGTGGGAAGAAAGCGAAGGTGCTGCCGAAAACGAGCAGGCCGGCGACTGCAACCGCAGAGCGGACGATCATCGACCAACTCTATCCCATCTCCCGCGGAGACACAAAACGCTCGCTCGCGCTCGACCTGGGCAACTTGATCGCCCGAACGGCCCTCTGATCTAATGGCCAGCGATGGAGAGGCGTTGGAAGATTCCCCTGGCGAAAGCCGACATCGGCCCCCAGGAACGACGAGCAGTAGAGTCGGTGCTGAGAAGCGGGACCCTCAGCCGGGGCCCGCATTTGGAGGAGTTGGAGAGAGTCTTCGCCCAGTACTTGGGCCGAAAACACGGCATTGGACTCAATTCCGGCACCAGCGGTCTCCACGCTTCCCTTGTGGCAGCGGAAGTTGAACCCGGCGACTGGGTCCTCACCACGCCACTCAGCTTCATAGCCTCCTCCAACTGCATCCTCCATGCAGGAGCCATCCCCATCTTTGTTGACGTGGAAGCCGCGTCGGGGAATTGGAATCCGGAGCTGGCCCAAGAAGCCATTCACGATTTGACCGGGGGAAGCGAGCTTCAACGCAGACGCTGGCTGCCGCCAGCCTTTCGAGATGCCCGGGAAGGAAGACTCGCGGCGCTGCTGCCCGTCCATCTTTTTGGACAGTGCAGTCCTCTGGAGCCGATGATGAAGGTGGCCGCAGAGAGGGGACTAGCGGTCATCGAGGACACCTGTGAGGCTCTCGGCGCAAGGGCCAGCGGGCGGATGGCCGGCACCCAAGGCGATGCCGCCGTGTTCGGATTCTACGCCAACAAACAGATGACGATGGGCGAGGGCGGCATGGTCGTCACCGATCATGATCTTTGGGCCCGAAGGATCCGAAGCCTCCGCAATCAAGGTCGTCAACAGCCCAACTGGACCCGCGGACCCAAAGCCGGCTTCAACTACCGTCTCGACGAAATGAGCGCGGCCCTGGGTCTGGTTCAACTCCGACGGCTGGAGGAATTACTGGAGAAGCGCCGGCAAGTGGCTGGATGGTATCTTGAGCAACTCAGCGGGTTGAAAGACGTCACCACCCTCCAGGATCCCGTCAGCGACAGCCATCTCTCCTGGTTCGTCTTTATCATCCGCACCGACAATGAAGCCCGCCAACGTCTGCAAGAGACACTCCGTGAAGAGCGAATCGAATGCCGGATCTATTTTCCGCCCATCCATCTGCAGGAACCCTTCAAGAGCCTTTTAGGATATGGGAGGGGAGCTTTTCCGGTTGCGGAGCAGTGGGGCGAAACATCGCTCGCCCTTCCCTTTTTTCCGCAAATGAAACCGTCCCAGGTTGAACGCGTCTGTTCAGTCGTGCGCCGGGTTTGCCGCCAAGCGGCAGGTAGTAACAGGTGAAAACAAGTCTCCCATCCATCCTCTGGCCGGCAGCCGCTCTGCTCTTCTGGGCGGAGACGGTCCCGGCCCAATCACCCCCTCCTCTTGCCTCCGAAATCTTCATCGACGGCAGCCGGCCGTCGGGGATCGACTTTCTTCATCGCAACAGCGGCTACGCTCAGAAGATTCTGCCTGACATCATGGGAGGTGGGGCGGCTCTCCTCGATGTTGACCAGGACGGAGATTTGGACGTCTACCTGACTCAGGCACGGCTGCTGGGGGAAACGCAGGAAGGTCCGCCGCTTTCTGATCAGCTTTACCTCAACGTCACCCCGCCGGGGGGAAAGTTGCGCTTCCACAACGCCACCGCCAAGGCCGGCATCTCGGCCACCGGGTTCGGCATGGGAGTGGCCTGCGGTGATGTCGACAACGACGGCTATCCCGACCTCTACGTGACCAACTGGGGATCGAACCAGTTGTGGATGAACAAAGGCGACGGAACCTTTCGCGAAGCCACCTCCGCAGCCGGGGTAGACGACCCGCGCTTTTCCACCTCGGCCTCCTTCTTTGATTATGACCGCGACGGCGACCTCGACCTCTTTGTGGCCAACTATGTCGACATGAGCCTTGAGAACAAGGTCGACTGTTTCGCCGACAACTCAGCCCCCGACTACTGCGGACCCGACGCCTACGACCCGGTCTCCGACCGTCTTTTCCGCAACAAGGGCGACGGCACGTTCGAAGACGTCACCTCGACGGCCGGCATCAGCCAAGCCTTCGGGGCCGGATTGGGCGTGGTTACGGCCGACCTCAACGGCGACGGCTGGATCGACATCTACGTGGCCAACGACGGCGATCCCAATCAGCTCTGGATCAATCAAAAGGACGGAACCTTCCTCGACGAAGCCCTGCTGGCGGGCGTGGCGCTCAACGCCACCGGAAAAGCCGAGGCCGGAATGGGCGTGGACGTCTCCGACTTCGATGGAGACGGCGATCTCGACATCTTCGTCACCCATCTCATGGAGGAGTCCAACACTCTCTACATCAACCGGGGCCAGGGATTCTTCGAAGACGACACCATCGCTTCAGGATTGCACCTGCCCAGCCTCTCCTTCACAGCCTTCGGCACAGCTTTTCTCGACTATGACAACGACGGCCATCCCGACCTCCTTTCCCTCAACGGCGCCGTCCGTATCGACCAGAAGCTGAAGGCCCAGGGCGATTCCTTTCCGCTGGGGCAGCCCAACCAGCTTTTCCGCAACCTGGGCGACGGACGCTTCAGCGAGGTCAGCCGCCAGGCCGGAGCGGCCTTCCAACTGGCCGAGGTCAGCCGGGGTGCGGCCTTGGGAGACGTCGACAATGACGGCGACGTGGACCTGCTGGTCGGAAACGTCAACGGCCCCGCCCGGCTGCTGCTCAACCAGGTCGGATCCGACCGGGCTTGGATCGGCCTGCGCCTGCTGGGAGCTGGCGAACGCGACCAACTTGGCGCCCAGGTGACCCTGCGTCCCGCCGAAGGTGCGCCGCTGGTCCGCCAAAGCCGTACTGACGGCAGCTACTGCTCCTGCCGCGATGCGCGCGTCCTGGCAGGACTGGGAACCAGGAAGGGCCCAGTCAGCGTCGAGGTCCTCTGGCCGGACGGAAGAGTCGAATCCTTCGGCGGTCTGCAGATCAACCGCTACCACACGCTGCGTCAGGGAAGCGGCGAGGGCAAACCCAGCGACCCCGCCGGGCAATAAGGACCGGCCAAAGGCGACTGTGGGGGGACGAATGCAGCAGGTCGGAAATTGGGGATGAAGACCGCCTGAGGGAACCGCTTCCACGGGCGCGAGAGTGCTTGTGGGGCGGGATGCGCCGGGACGTCATGAACCCCTATCCTGCATTCTCGCGGGTTGTCGTCGCGAGGGCCGCAGGCGCCGTACTCACAAGGCGTCGCAACGGAGGCCAGCGCAAACGCAGGGCACCTTGAGCAGCAGCAGACCGAGCGCAACCCAGTCAGCGCGGATGGATGCGGTATCGCAGCAGAGCACCTGTGAGGAGTGCGGGCTAGCTGGCACTTGGGCACGACAGATGGCGCTCGACATTGGAAGAACGGTCTTCGTCCGCCCAGACCGGCAGACCCAAATCGCTTCAGGTTTCGGTATAGCGGCAGGAACGGCAGTGCAGCTTGCAGCGCCGCTCGATCATGGCTTTCCCGCACAGGGGACAAATCCAGCGCGACATGGACTGAGCCTAGCAAAGTCCTGTGACGGAAGCTCCGGCATCTAAAAGTCGCGCGAAGCTGCGACCCTCAATCGCACCGGATGGGGCCGGTCACGAGCCGCCTCAAAGCGCCCAAAGCGGAGCGTCAGTCATTGCACTTACTTCTGCACCAGTTGGGGAGAAGGGTCGGTCAGGCCTTTCTGGCTGCTGTTCCAGATGGAACGCACCACCAGCCATCGTCCGTCCCGGCACTGCCAGATCCGCAAATACTTGTAGGAATAGCTGGCGGCGGGGTCCAAGGCCTCGTGCTTGGGCGAAAGGGTTCCCTGCCCCCGTCCTCTCTCGAAAGCCCAATCGCCGATCACCACCAACTCGTCCACAACGACCTCGGCTTCTTGTTCGATGGTATCGAAGAAGGCCTGCAGCTCATCGGCGTCGCCTTTGCCCACGGAGAGCGGTTGCTCCGGGTTCATGGCAATGCGGTCATCGGCGATGTTCTCCAAATAAGCGGCTGCATCTCCTCGATTGTAAGCTTCGACTTGTTTCTCGATCAGACGCCGAATGAGGCGTTCGGCCGACTCGCACTTCCGGTTCATCAGCTCTTTCTTTCGCTCTCCATCCACCTCCCACCGGACATAAAGCTTAGCAAGTTAAGGACTTGGATAAAAGGCGCGACAAAAATCGCCTCAAGCCGCGCTGCAGCCCTTTCATTTCAGTGAACCGCTTTGCCCCACGACGCAAATCAGGGAGCGCGCAAGACTTGCTGGGGATCGACGCGGGTGGCGCGCAGGGCGGGACGCAGGCAGGCCGCCAAGGCCACCAGCGACAAGAGCATCACCGCCCCCAAATAGGAAAGCGGGTCAAGAGGACTCGTCTGGAAAAGCTGCTGCGCGATCAGACGGGTCGTCAAGAAGGCGGTCGGAAGGCCGATCAACAATCCGATGACCAGCAGCCGGATCCCCTGACCCAGGATCAGCCGCAGGACGCGCCCGCGGGGGGCTCCCAGAGCCATGCGCAAACCCATCTCCCAGGTGCGGGCCGCCACCTGGTAGGAGACCACGCCATAGATTCCCACCGCTGCCAGGACCAAGGCCAGCACCGCGAAAGCGGCCGTCAGGCGCATGTAGAAGCGGTCCGGGGCCAATGACTGCTGGACCAGTTCCTCCATGGGCTGCAACGCCGTCACCGGTACGGCCGGATCGACCCCGGCCACCTCAGCGCGAAGCATCCGGGCCACGGCATCTTGGGGAGCCGAACTGCGCACCACCAGGCTCATAGTGCGCGAGGGGAAGAGGCTCTGGGGAATGTACATTTCAGGGCGCGGTTCGGACTGCAAGGCGTTGTGGCGCACACCCCGCACAACTCCCACGACTTGAGCTTCGCGCCCTCCCACCAGCAGCCGCTGTCCCAGCGCATCTTGGGGCTCCAGCGAGGGGAAGTAACGTTCCAGCAGGACGTCGCTGACCATGATCACGGCGGCCCCGCTGTCGCGGTCAGCGGGCTCGAACTCGCGTCCCGCCAGCAACTCCAGCCCCATGGTTCGATAATATCCGGGGGTGACCTGGCGGTACCAGGCCGTCGGTTCATCGCGCTCCTGAGCACGTCCCGGAATCTGGAAGCTGGTGTCGGTGTCGGATCCGCTCAGGGGCAGGACCGACACCGCGGCTGCCGCCTCCACTTCCCCTCTGGCCTTGAGACGCTCCAGCAACTGGTCCCAAAAGGCATTAATGGAGGCCCGGTCGGGAAAACGGTCACGCGTCAAGGTCAGTTGCACCGCCATCACCCGCTGAGGACGAAAGCCCACCTCTACGTTCATCAGCCGGTCAAAGCTGCGGACCAGCAGTCCCGCCATCACCAACAAGAGGACGGCTAAAGCCATCTCCCCCGCCACCAGTCCGCTTCTCAGCCGGCCGCCGCCCATCGATCCGCCGCTTCGACGTCCCTCTTGAAGGGCCCTCGAGACGTCGGGACGCGAGGCTGCCCGGGCTGGCACGATTCCGAAGAGCAGTCCGGTCAGCAGCGACACCACGGCCGTGAAGAGAAACACCCGCCAGTCCAGCGTCGCCTCCTGCAAACGGGGGATCAGGGGAGGCGCGAAAGTCACCAGAGCCTTCACGCCGCCCCAGGCCAGCAACAGCCCTGCCAATCCTCCCAGCAGTCCCAGCAGGACGCTCTCGCTCAGAAGCTGTCCCAGCAACTCGCTGCGGCGGGCGCCCAAAGCCGCCCGCACCGCCATTTCCTGGGAGCGCGAGGCGGCTCGGCTGAGCATCAGCCCGGCTACGTTGGCGCAGGCGATGAGGAGAACAGCCCCTACCACGCCCAGGAGGACATACAACGCCTGGCGGGCTGGAGCCACCAGCAGGTCGTGGAGGGGGATGACCTGCATGCGCACCCCTTGGTTCTCGGGGAACTGGGCTCCGATGCGCTCCATCATGGCATCCAGTTCCTGAGTGGCCTGGTGGACGCTGACCCCGGGCTTGAGGCGGGCAACGCAGCGCAAAAAGAAGTTGCCCCGCCGGGCCTTGGCTGGATCGAGGCGCAGGGTGGTCCATACGTCCGGCTGGGGACCCAGCGTCGAGCCGAAGCCCTCGGGAAGGACTCCTGCCACTGTCATCGACTCATCGCTGATCTCCAAGCGCTGGCCGATCACATCCGGGCGGCCTCCCAGGCGGCGCTTCCAGAAAGAGGCCGACAAGATGAGCACGGGTTCAGCTCCAGGCAGGTCGTCTTCGGGTCTGAAATCCCGGCCTTGTTGGGGCTCGACGCCGAAAGCGCGAAAGTAGTCCCAGGACACCGCTCCCACCAGCAATCGCTCGGCCTGACCCTGCAGCATCAGATTGCCTGGCTGGAAGCCCCAGGCCGCCATGGCCTCAAAGGAGTCGCTGCGCTCCTTCCAATGGAAAAAGTTGGGCACCTCAATCCATTCCTGCTCAGGACCGTCCCGGCGCGAGAAATCCTCCCACAGAGTGACGATGCGGTCAGAATCAGGAAACGGCAGGGGCTTGAGTAGAATGCCGTCCACCAGACTGAAGATGGCACTGTTGGCTCCGATGCCCAAGGCCAGGGTGAGAATGATGATCAGACTGCCCAGGGGATGGGCCAGCACGGCCCTCCAGGCATCGCTCAGATTTCGTTTCAAAACACTCATGGGTCGCCGTCCCTTTCGATCCTCCGGCCTCTGTCACGGCAAGCTATAGCGTATTCAACTATATCGCATCGCGCCATAAATGAAAAGTCCCAAGTGATGGCGGCTCCAAGTCGGCGAAAAACCGGCCGAAGATCAAGCTGGCGCAGCGCAGTTGCCGAAAGGAGGCGGGCGAACTTCCAAACTGAGCTCGGCGAGTATGCTAAAAGCGTGAGAGAAGACGAATGAGGTTACTCGATTATTTCAAGGAGGAACGCAACGATGAGCGTCCTCAGTACGGGTTTGTAGACCTCCACGGACACCTCATTCCAGGCGTGGACGACGGACCGCGCGATTTTTCCGAGAGCCTTGACTTGCTGCGCGACGCCCACCGCAGCGGGACCCGCTGGGCCCTGGCCACGCCTCATGCCTTCACCCGCAAGTGGGGTATGGCCGACCCCCAAGCCGTGATCGAGGTCTTCCAACGCTTCCGTCAACGTCTGCAAGAAACCCGCCACCGCTTCCGCTGCCGCTTTCTGGATTCCTTCCAGATCGGCCCAGGAGCTGAGAACAAGGTTTGCAGCGGGTTTTTGCGGGCCGTGAAGCAGGGCCGCGTGATGACCCTCAACAACAGCCGTTACATCCTCACGGAGTTCTCCACCTACGAGGACGAAAACCAGGTCTTTGAGACCCTGGACGCCATCCTCAGGAAAGGGTTGATTCCGCTGCTGGCCCATCCTGAGCGCCAAGTTCGGCGCACCCGCTGCGGCCCATGCTTCAACCGCTTGGCCCGCCAAGGCGGTTGCTTTTTGATCAACGCTTCCAGCCTCGACGGCTCCTTTGGTCCGCGGGCCCGCTGGAACGGCTTGGAGGTGCTGGGCGATTTGCCCGACTCCTGCATGCTGGCCTCGGACGGCCACCGGCCTGCCACGCGCCCACTGATGCTGCTGAAGGCCTGGCGCAGCCTCAGCCGGGATTTCCCGGGCGAACAGGTCAAGAAGTGGACGCACACTTTCCCGCATCGGGTTCTCGGCAATCAGGATCTGCTCGACGGCAAGGCTCTGGAAGCCCTTCCCGATTCTTTTCCTCAAACCGATCCCTATGGCTAATCGAGCAAAGTTTTTTGCCGAAACGGCCGAGAAAGAAGGCAGACTGTATAGAGGAGGCATTGCCTTGCACGACGCCTTTATTGGGGAGCGTCGGTTCAACGCCGCTGAATGAGAGTATGAACCGAATCCGAAGCGAGAACTTGGGGAGCCTTGGCCGGCCGGAGCTGGTCCTGGAGGGCAAGCGCTGGGGCGGGCTGCGCGACGGATCGCTGCTCTCGGCTGGCGTTTATCTGGCCGGATTCATCCTGCTCGATCTTCTGGGACGGGGCGTCGAGCTTTACGGTGGCGCCGGCGTGTGGGCTCCCGCGGAAGGACTGAGCCTGGCCGTGCTGCTGACCTTCGGCCTGCGTTGGACGCCCCTGGTGGCCATGACCTACCTGGCCTCGGCTCTGACCACGACTCCCGGCCTCTCCAACCTGCCCCAGTCGCTGCTGTGGACGGCCGGAACCACTTTGATCTTGGCCAGCGCGGTCTGGCTGGCCCGAAGATGGATGGGCCTCGACGCCCGTCTGCGCCAAACCCGCGACATCATTCTCTTCCTCTCCCTCAGCGGCACTGTGTCCCTATTGCTGGCCGGGTTGCATTTGGGCCTGCTGAGCACGACTCCGCTACCCGCACAGCCGCTGAACCTGGAGACCTTCTTGCTCTGCTGGGGAGCCGACCTGTTGGGCATCATGCTGGTCACCCCTTTTCTGGTCCTTCTGTTTTTCCCCGGCGTTCGCCGCTTGGCCGGGCGACGCCTGAGCATCAGCGGACTGCGCTCGATTCCTCGTCCTGCATTGGTGCAGGGAACCGCTCTGGCGGCGGTCACCTCGCTCATCCTTTGGGCGGTGCTCTTCTGGCCCTCGCCTGCCCACACTTCGCTTGGATATCTGCTGTTCCTGCCTTTGATCTGGGGTGCCTTGCGCTTCGGATTGGAGGGGGCCTCCACGCTGCTGCCTGCCTTCGGAGCCGCCGCGCTCTTCTCCGCTTCCGACTACGGACTCAGGGGTCCTCACCTCGATGAGGCCTTGGCTCTGATGCTCACCCTGGGATTGACCGGGTTAGTCTTGGGCGCCGTGGTTTCTCAGCGGCACCGCGTCCTGCAACAGTTGAGCGTAGAGAAGGCTTACCTGGAACAGCTTTTCCAGAGTGCTCCCGAGGCCATCGTCATCGTTGACAACCAAAGCCGCATCCTGCGCGCCAACAATGAGTTCACGCGGCTTTTCGGCTACCAGCAAGAGGAGTTTCTGGGCCGCCGGGTGGACCACCTGATCGTTCCAGAGGACTTCCGCGAAGAAGCCCTGACGGTGACCGGGAAAATCATGAACGAAGAGAGCGTCAGCCTGGAAACGCTGCGCCGCCGCAAGGACGGCGAGCTGATCAACGTCTCCATCCTGGGCACGCCCATTACCGTGGACGGCGGCCAAGTCGCCGTTTACGGCATCTACCGCGACATCACCGAACGCCGCGAACTGGAAGACCAACTGCGCCAGTCGCAAAAGATGGAAGCCGTGGGACGACTGGCGGGAGGGATTGCCCATGATTTCAACAACCTGCTCACCGCGGTGTTGGGATATAGCGATCTGCTGCGCGAGCACAAGCCAGATCAGGGCCGCTTCGGCCACTATGTCGAAGAAATCCGAAAAGCCGCCAACCGGGCCCAGTCTCTCACCAGCCAACTGCTGGCCTTTTCCCGCAAACAGGTGCTCTTGCCCAAGAAGATCCGCTTGGGTGAAATCGTCTCCAACATCGAGCCCTTGCTCAGGCGGCTCTTGGGAGAGCAGATCACGATCCAGCTTTCGCTGTCTCCGGACCGTGACCGGATCAAGGCTGATCCGGGCCAGATCGAGCAGGTCATCGTCAATCTGGCCGTCAACGCCCGCGACGCCATCGAGGGAAACGGGAAGATCCGCCTGGAGGTGCGTCCCGCCCAACTCGACGAAGCCTACTCGCGCAATCACAGCGTTCTGCCGGGGGAATATGTCCTGCTGCAATTCGAGGACGACGGATGCGGCATGACGCCCGAGGTCAGACGACGGGTCTTCGAGCCCTTTTTCACGACCAAAGAACAGGGCAAGGGGACCGGGCTTGGACTGGCTACCGTCTACGGCATCGTCAAGCAGAGCGGAGGCCACATCGACTTGGACAGCCGCAGCGGACGGGGCAGTAGCTTCCGCATCTACTTTCCCCGCGTGGCGGACAAGCCCGTGCACGAACCCGCGACCCGCCCCAAGGAGTCGGCCACAGCCTCCCAAAGCACGATCTTGCTGGTGGAGGACGAGGGGGGGCTGCGCGAACTCATTTCGGAAGTCCTGCGCGAGCACGGCTTCCGCGTTCTGGAGGCCCGCAATGGATCTCAGGCGCTGCTCATGGCCGAAGCCTATGGAGGAGTCATCGACCTCCTGCTCACCGACGTAGTGATGCCCGAGATGAGCGGACGGGAACTGTCTCAGCGCCTGGAAGGCCAGCGCTCCGGCTTCCTGACGCTTTTCATGTCAGGCTACACGGGACGCGAGATCATGCGCGAGAACAACCTCCCCACCCAGGACTTCATCCAGAAGCCCTTTGCTCCTTCCGAACTGGTGCAGAAGGTGCAATCCTTCCTCTCCGCCAACGGCCGCCTCACTCCAGCGGCAAAGGGCCAGCCAGCCGATCAGGCGTTGAGCGGCGCTTGACCGCTGAGGCGCTCCAGGATCTTGAGCGGAGCCTGATCAGGCTCGATGAGCGAGGAGCGCGAAATCATGAGGGTCTGTTCCAGGGCATACTGCCCCGACAAGGCCGCATGGGCCACCCGGTCGGTGAAGACCATCCAGCAGGAACCGGGCGGAAACTCCAAATGGATCTTGGGTGTCTTTTCCTGAAACTCTTCATCCTCCTTCATGGCGTGGTGGAGCCGCAGCATGAAGTCGTCATAGGGAGGACGCGCCACGAGCGGCAGCCCAGCCGACTTGCCGGCCTTGAGCAAGTTGTAGCGCAGCCGTCCCCATCCGCTCAGAGGCGAAGGCGGATCCAACTTGCCGCCCGAGGTGAACCGGCTGACCAGGTCCTGGTAGGAACTGGTGGTGATCCAGCGGCGCGGCTCGTCGGGATTGATGTTGGTGAAAAAGCGCAGGATGAGGTCGCCGTTGGTGGGCCGGGTTGGAAAGTTGTCAAGGTGCAGCAAGTCGTTGCGGGCCCGTCGGCGCAAATCGCGCCCTTTCTCTTGAAAGGGACGGAAGCTGGCGTAGTCCAGTCTCCACTGCCCGCCATAGGGCGCCAAAAACCCTTTGAGGAAGTCGACGACGCTGCTGGAATAGCGCCTCATGATCTGGTGCAGCCTCTGGCCGTCTCCGCCTGACAGGGCCCCCGCTCCCGTCACCTTGTCCTGCAGGGGGCGGTAGGCGACGTTCTTGTGAAAGTGAGCCTCGCTCTGCTTCTGGGCCAGAAGAAAGCTGCGGTCTTGAGCGGGAAAGTCGAAGGGTGTGCGGGGAAAGAAAATGATCTTTCCCTGCTCCAGCCAGCGGCAGTGGCGGCGGGCCGATTGGGGATCGGTCTCAGGCTCTTCTATGGTCACCATGACGTCCTTTTCCATGGCTCCCGAGTGTATCACCCATCGTCCCGCCAAAAAACGCTCGGCCATTGCCGCCGACAGCGTCGTGTATCATCACAACATGCGCTATGACGCCGTCATCGTGGGAGCCAGCGTGGCCGGAGCCGCCACCGCCGCCCTGCTGGGACGCCAAGGCTTCCGCGTGGCCTTGCTCGACAAGGCCCGCTTTCCCCGCGACAAGGTGTGCGGCGAGGGGCTGATGCCCGCCGGTGTTGAAATCCTTCGTGAAATGGGAGTGCTGGAGCGCCTGACTTGTGGACAGTCGTTCGGCGGCATCCGCTTCCTGGACGCCCAACGGGGCGGAAGCCTCGACCTGGACTTCTCGCTGGTGGACCCCGAACTGCGGGGACACGCCTTTCCGCGCCTGGCGCTGGACGAAACCCTGGCCGAGTTCGCGGCCCAAAGCCCTGGCGTGGATTGGATGCAGGCAACCCGAGCCGATGCCGTGCGCATGAGCGGTCCGGAGGTCGTGGTGGGGGCCGTCACCCCCGGCGGACGCCGGCAAGTGGCCGGACGCCTTTTGATCGGCGCCGACGGCATCCGTTCCCGCCTGCATCGCAGATTCGCCATCCGCCGCCGCCCGGCCCGTCACAAGCGCTTCGCCCTGCGGGCCCGCTTCGACCGTTACGGCGGAGACTACACGATGGTGGAGGTCCACTGCCGTCCCCGGGCCGAGGCCTACATTGCGCCCCAGCCGGAGGGAGGGGCCTTGGTCACCCTGCTGCTGCATGCCCCCCGCAAGCCCGTGGGAGGCGCGACGCCTGAAGCCTTCAGGGCATTCCTGGAGAGCTTTCCCCGCCTCGAGGCCGAGCTGCGGGGATCGCGTCGGCCGGCCCAAGTGCAGGCGGCGGCTCCCTTGGGGCTGCGGCTGGACCGTTGCCACGGCAGGCGCCTGCTGCTGGTGGGAGACGCCGGAGGAGCCGTCGATCCGGTGACCGGACAAGGCATGAGCATCGCCCTCAAAGACGCCCGGCTGGCCGCCTCGATCCTGGCCTCCAAACTGAGTCAGGACCGCCTGGAGGAGGCCGACTTGGCCGAATTCAGCCGGCGCCGCGAGCAGTACTTTCGTCCCGCCTACGAGATGGCCGAAACGCTCCTCTCGGCATTGAGGCGTCCCTTCCTGGCCCGCCGCACCATGCAGGCCCTCAACCGCAACAGCCGGCTGCGCCGCAAGATCCTCTCCCTGGCCGTCCAGGACGGCCCCCTCCCCTCTCTGACCTGGCGCGACAAACTGCGACTGGCCAGCGGCTTTTGAGAGCTCTGCGACTGGCCCTTATGAGAGGGGACGCAATGGCGTGTTAGACAAGACGACCTCTTGTGCACGGCTCGCCGACGAAAACGTCTGAACGGCGGATCGGCCGAGCCCAAGGTTCGTCCTCGGTCAGGGGCTTGAAGCGAGGAGCAACGGCTTATGGCAAGCAAAGACCATAGCCCGGACGACTATTGAAATCTCCTGCGCCAGGGGACGGACGTGTCGGGTTCAGTCGTCGCGGCGGGTCAATGCGGCGCGAAAGTACTCGCGGCGCATGCGGGCGATGTTGGAGATGGAGATGCTCTTGGGACAGACGGCTTCGCATTCGGCGTGATTGGAACAGTTCCCGAATCCGGCCTCATCCATGGCTTCCGCCATGCGCAGTGCCCGCCGCTTGCGCTCCGGCTGGCCCTGGGGAAGGAAGGTGTACTGGGAGATCTTGGCACCTGTAAAGAGGGCGGCCGAACCGTTGGGACAGGATGCCACGCAGGCACCGCAGCCGATGCAGGTGGCGGCGTCCATGGCCAAGTCGGCCTGGTTTTTGGCGATGGGCAATGCGTTGGCGTCGGGGGCGTTTCCGGTGTTCACCCCCACATAGCCGCCGGCTTGCACGATGCGGTCGAAGGCGCTGCGGTCGACGACGAGATCCTTGATGATGGGGAACGCCGCCGCCCGGAAGGGCTCGATGGTAATGGTATCGCCGTCCCGGTAATGGCGCATGTGAAGCTGGCAGCAACTGACTCCGGCGACCGGTCCGTGAGCCACCCCGTCGATGGTGAGTCCGCAGGTGCCGCAGATGCCCTCGCGGCAGTCGCTGTCGAACTCGATGGGCTCCTGCCCCTGTTTGGTCAGGCGCTCGTTGAGCACGTCCAGCATCTCTAAGAAGGACATTTCGTCGGAGATGTCGTCGACCTCGTAGTCCACCAGCTTTCCGGGAGCGTCGGGGCCGGCTTGGCGCCAGATTCTGAGCGTCAGGTTGAGAGTCTTGGCCATTTTCTTTTTCTTCCCCTCCGCGCGGGGCGGATTGCTTACTTGTAGCTGCGCTGAGAAGGAGTGACGTTCTCGTATTCCAGATTCTCCTTGTGCAGCTCCCAGTCCTGGTTTTCGCCTTTCCATTCCCAGGCGGCCACGTACATGTAGTCCTCGTCGTTGCGTCTGGCCTCCCCTTCCTCGGTCTGGTATTCCTCGCGGAAGTGGGCGCCGCAGGACTCCTTGCGGTCGAGGGCGTCGACGGCCATCAACTCGGCTAACTCCAGGTAGTCAGACACCCGTCCGGCAATCTCCAGATACTTGTTGAGGGTGTCGTTGCGTCCGGGCACGTGGAGGTTCTCCCAAAATTCCTCACGCAGAGAGCGGATCTGCTCCAGGGCTTTCCTGAGTCCGGCTTCCTCGCGCGACATGCCCACATAGTCCCACACCACGTGTCCCAATTCGCGGTGGAACTCGCGGGGGGTCTTTTGGCCCTGGATGGAGAGCAGACGCTGGGTGCGCTCCTGGGCTTCGCGGGCCGTCTGTTCGAACTCGGGCGAGTCGGCGTCGACCTTCTTGAGGTCGACGTTGGCGATGTAGTCGCCTATGGTGTAGGGAATCACGAAGTAGCCGTCGCACAGGCCCTGCATCAGCGCGCTGGCGCCCAAGCGGTTGGCTCCGTGGTCCGAGTAATTGGCCTCGCCCAGCACGTGCAGTCCCGGCAAGGTGCTCATCAAGTTGTAATCGACCCACAGTCCGCCCATGGTGTAGTGGATGGCCGGATAGATGCGCATGGGCACCGTGTAGGGGTCTTCACCCGTGATGCGCTGATACATGTCGAAGAGGTTGCCGTACTTGTCCTCGATGGCCGAACGTCCCATGCGCTCGATGGCGTCGCGGAAGTCGAGGTAGACGGCTTTGCCCGTCTCGCCCACGCCGTAACCGGCATCGCAGACCTCTTTGGCGCTGCGCGAGGCGATGTCGCGGGGCACCAGGTTGCCGAAGGCGGGGTACTTGCGCTCCAGATAATAGTCGCGCTCCTCCTCGGGGATGCTGTTGGCAGGACGGTCGTCGTCCTTTTTCTTGGGCACCCACACCCGTCCGTCGTTGCGCAGCGACTCGCTCATCAGGGTCAGCTTGGACTGGTAGTCGCCCGAAACGGGAATGCAGGTGGGATGGATCTGCGTGAAGCAGGGATTGGCGAAGGCGGCACCCCGCCGGTGGCAGCGCCACGCAGCGGTGACGTTGGAATTGAAGGCGTTGGTGGAAAGATAGAAGACGTTGCCGTACCCGCCCGTGCAGAGGATGACGGCGTCGGCCGCGTAGCGTTCGAATTCGCCGGTGTCGAGGTTGCGCACCACGATGCCCCGGGCTTTTCCGTCCACCACCACCACGTCCAGCATTTCGCGGCGCGGGAACATCTTCACTTTGCCGGTGTCGACTTGGCGCATCAGCGCCCCGTAGGCCCCCAGCAAAAGCTGCTGGCCGGTCTGTCCGCGGGCGTAGAACGTCCGTGAAACTTGGGCTCCGCCGAAGGACCGGTTGGACAGCGTGCCTCCGTACTCGCGGGCAAAGGGCACGCCCTGAGCCACGCATTGATCGATGATGTTGTTGGAGATCTGAGCCAAGCGGTAGACGTTGGCCTCACGCGAACGGTAGTCACCGCCTTTGACGGTGTCGTAGAAGAGCCTCCAGATGCTGTCGCCGTCGTTGGGGTAGTTCTTGGCGGCGTTGATCCCGCCCTGGGCGGCGATGCTGTGGGCCCTCCGGGGCGAGTCCTGGATGCAGAAGGCCTTCACATCGTAGCCCAACTCGGCCAGCGAGGCGGCAGCCGATCCGCCCGCCAAGCCCGTCCCCACCACGATGATTTCGTGCTTGCGTTTGTTGGCCGGGTTGATGAGCTTCATCTCGAAGCGGTGGTGGTCCCACTTCTTTTCAATTGGTCCGCTGGGGACTTTGGGATCCAGTTTCATGCCTGCGCCCCTCCCGTGACGTAGAGGTAGATGGGAATGAAGAGAAAGCCGACGGCTAGGACGAGGGCCACTACAAGACCTAGGGCGCGGACGTAGGGCATGTAGCGGGGATGGTTGGCGCCCAAGGACTGAAAAGCGCTCCAGAAACCATGACGCAGATGCACTCCCAGCAAGACCATGACCAGCACGTAGAGTCCCGAGAACCAGGCCTCGCCGAAACGTTCAACCACCAGGGCGTAGAGGTCGCGGACGGGACCTTCGACACCCGAGAGCTGCGTCGTGTACCCGGCCTCGATTCCACCTCCGAACTTGAAGGCGATCAAGTGCCAGATGAGAAAGACGAAGAGAATCAACCCGGTCCAAATCATGGACATTGAGGAAGTGTTCTTGTACGAGGCGCCGCCGGCGTTTCCCTTCTTGCGGTACTGGACCGGGCGGGCACGGCGGTTCTTCAGCGAGATGCTGATGCCGTTGTAGATGTGGACCCCGAAAACCAGGACCAGACCGGCTTCGGCCAGATAGAGCAGAAAGCCCATGCTCTCCAGGGTGTGGGCGTAGAGGTTGAAGTGGTCGGGATTGGGACTCAAGAGCAGGAGGTTGCCGGCCAGGTGGACGAAGACGAAGCCCACTAGAGCCAAGCCCGTCAGCCCCATGAGCAACTTCTTCCCGATGGTGGACGCCAATCCCCAGTATCTGTTGGCCATTGTTATCGGGCTCCAGCTTGATTTCGGCAGAGTGTTGAGGCGAGAGGAACTATATCCAGCGACATTCCAACTTCAAAGATATCGGGAACAGGGGCCGAGTTCAAGACTCTGGGGCTGAATTGTCGGATAAGCGATGGCTTGCCTCGGGGAGGCCGGGAGCAGGCCTCAGCGGACGACACGGCAGAAGGCTACTGGTCGTCGCCGAAACCCTCTTCGGCCAACCGCAGAATGACGTCGAACTCCTCTTCTTTGACCGGCTGCACGGAAAGGCGGGACCGGTTGAGCAAAGCCATCTGCTGCAGGGCGTCCACATCGCGCAAGCGGGGCAGCGGCAACATGCGCGGGAACTTTTCGACGAATTCGACATCCACCATGAACCAGCGGGGATCGTCCTCGGACGACTTGGGATCGAAGTGCTTGTCATCAGGGTCGTGGGCGGTGTGGTCAGGATAGCCCTCCTTGACCACCCGGGCCCGGCCCACGATTCCGGGGGGCTTGGCGTTGGAATGGTAATAGAGGACTTCGTCGCCCGCCTTCATGTCGTCGCGCATGAAATTGCGGGCCTGATAGTTGCGGACGCCGTCCCAATGGGTGCGTCCGTCTTTTTTGAGGTCGTCGATGGAGTAGACGTCGGGTTCCGACTTCATGAGCCAGTATTGAGGCATGCTCTCCTCCTCATTCTCTTAAGGTCCCGGAGCGCCTATTCGTAGGCGGGAATGCCGGTGATGCTCTGACCCAAGATCAGGGTGTGGATGTCGTGGGTGCCTTCGTAGGTGTAGACCGATTCCAGATTGGCCATGTGGCGGAAAGGCGGATAGTCGCTGAGGATGCCGTTGGCACCGAGCACATCGCGGGCTTGGCGGGCGATTTGCAGGCCAATGGAAACGTTGTTGCGCTTGCACAGCGACACATGGTCGAAGCGCATCTTCCCCTGATCTTTAAGCCGGGCCAGACGGAAGGCCAGCAACTGGGCCTTGGTGATTTCGGTCAGCATGATGGCCAGCTTGCGCTGCACCAACTGATGAGAGGCAATGGGACGCCCGGCGAACTGCTTGCGCTCCAGCGCCCATTTGCGGGCCGATTCGTAGCAGGCCATGGCGGCTCCCACCGCTCCCCAGGCAATGCCGTAGCGGGCCTGGGTCAGGCACATCAGGGCGTTCTTCAACCCCTCCGTCTTGGGCAGCCGATTGTCGCCGGGAATGCGGCACTGGTCGAAAATCAGCTCGGAGGTCACCGATGCCCGCAGCGAGTGCTTGTTGTGGTAGTCCTTGGTCTCGAAACCCGGGGTTCCCTTTTCCACCAGAAATCCTCGGATCTCGTCATCGTCGCAGCGGGCCCAGACAACGGCCACGTCGGCCAGTGATCCGTTGGTGATCCAGGCCTTGGCCCCATTGAGGACGTAGGAGTCGCCGTCGGCCTTGGCGCGGGTGATCATCCCGGCCGGATTAGAGCCGTAGTCGGGCTCAGTCAGGCCGAAACAGCCGATGGCTTCTCCGCTGGCCATCTTGGGCAGCCAACGCTCTTTCTGGGCATCGCTTCCGAAGGCATGAATCGGATACATGACCAAGGCGCCCTGCACCGAGGCGAAACTGCGCAAACCACTGTCGCCCCGCTCCAATTCCTGCATGATGATGCCATAGGCCACGCTGCCCAGTCCGGGACATCCGTAGCCCTCCAGATTGGCGCCGAAGACGCCCAGCTCGCCCAGCTTGGGAACCAAGTCCATGGGGAAGGTTCCCGCCATGTAATGATCCTCGATGACGGGCATCACCTCTTTGTCGACAAAGGACCGGATGGTCTCCTGGATGAGCTTTTCCTCATCGCTGTAGAGATCCTCCAGAAGCATGAAATCAACACCCTCAAATCCCATGAGGCGCACTATAGCACAGCCTTGGCGCCCAAGTGCCCGGCTTCCCGCGGGTCGGACGGCCATCGGTCAATCCTCTCCTGGCCCTTCCCTCCAAGTCCCGTCTCAGGTAGGCTCTAGAACATGCGCAACATGACCTTGAGGGCAATCGCTTGTTTGGTTTTGCTGCTGACGGCGGCCTGCGGGGAAGCTCCGCCGGCTCAAGCCGAGGCAGAGGAGAATCCTGTGGACTACGCTATCGCTATCCACGGCGGCGCCGGAGTCATTCCCCGCGACATCGACGAAGAGACGCGCCGGGGCTATGAAGAGGCTCTCAGGCAGGCGCTGGAGCTGGGACGGTCCATGCTGGAGGACGGCAAAGCGTCCCTGGACGTGGTGGAAGCCGTCATCCGGGAACTGGAAGACGATCCCCATTTCAATTCCGGCAAGGGAGCCGTCTACACTTGGGAAGGTCATCACGAACTGGACGCCTCCATCATGGACGGCCGCGACCTTTCCTGCGGAGCCGTTACGGGAGTCAAGACCGTGCGCCATCCCATCACCCTGGCCCGCAAGGTGATGGAGGAGACCCGCCACGTCTTCCTCTCCCACCAAGGCGCCGAGACTTTTGCCGACGAGATGGGCGTGGAAAGAGTCGAAAACAGTTTCTTCGACACCGAAAGACGCCGTCAGCAGTGGCGCAACATGCGTGAAAACGCCGAAAAGGAAACGGGCACGGTCGGTGTGGCGGCGTTGGACAAAAACGGCGACTTGGCGGCCGGGACCTCCACCGGAGGGATGACGGGAAAACGCTGGGGACGCATCGGCGATTCTCCCGTGGTGGGCGCCGGTACCTACGCCGACAACCGCAGCGTGGCGGTTTCTTGTACGGGCACCGGAGAAGAATTCATCCGCAACGTGATAGCCTATCAGGTGTCGGCCTTGATGACCTTCAAGGGGCTGTCTCTCAACGAGGCCGCCCGCCAGGTCATCCATGAAACGCTGAAGAAAGGCGACGGAGGACTGATCGCCGTCTCTCATAGCGGCGAAATCGCCATGGTCTTCAACAGCGACGGCATGTTTCGCGGCGCCGCCGATTCCAGCGGACGCTTCGAAGTCGCCATCTGGGACTGAGAGGCACCGAGGACTCGGGCCTTTTTTAGAACCATTTTGGGGCCCGCGCCGTTTTACAAGGGAAAGCACATTCCATCGTTTTCAAGTTTGCATGAAATATTTTCAGCCCTTCAGGACGCGAATCCCGGCACTTTGCCTGTTACTTTTGGCTTTAGGCCTTCTGCCGGCCCCGCTGAAGGCGCAAAGGCGCGCTGTCAACGACCGGCCTAATCTGCTGGTCGTAACCTTCGACACGACTCGGGCCGACCGCCTCCAGCCCTACGGCTACGAGGACGCCCGCACCCCGACTATCGGCCGCCTGGCCCGCGAAGGGGTGCTCTTCACTCACTGCAACGCGCAGTCGCCACAGACCCTGCCCAGCCACAGCTCCATCTTCACCGGCCAGTACACCATTACCCACAACGTGCGCAGCAACGGCCAGAAGCTGGAAGACGACGCCATCACAATGGCCGAAATCCTCTCCGTGGAGGGCTACCAGACAGGCGCCGTTGTGGCCACCGCGGCCCTGATGGGCTCCTTCAATCTCAAACAGGGCTTCGGCACCTACAACGACGACTTTGAAGATCCGGCCTTGACCAAAGCCTTCAAGGGCTTCTTCCGCTTCTTCTCGCGCGGGAAAGTCAACATCACCACCACCCGTCCCGCCAACCGGGTCTCGAGGCTGGGGCGCAACTGGCTGAGCAAAGCCGCCAAGAGGAAGCGGCCCTTCTTCCTCTGGCTGCACTTCTTCGATCCTCACTCCCCCTACGTCTACTACCCCGACTTCGACAAGCCCGCTCAAGTGCGCGAGGACGGACCTGAGAACGAGTACGGCGAGTTGGAAGAGAACTACATCAACGAGATCGAGTTCGCCGATTACTACCTGGGCAAGGTCATCGCCCACATGGAAGATCTGGGAGTGCTCGACAACACCCTGATCGTGTTCACCGCCGATCACGGAGAAAGCTTGGGCGAGCACGACTATCAGGGACACCGGCAGGAAGTCTATGAGCACATCATCCAGGTGCCCCTCATCATGCGCTTCCCCAAGTCGCTTCCCCAGGGACAGCGTCTGGATACGCCGGCCATGTCGATCGACATCGCGCCCACTGTCCTCAGGCTGCTGGACGTCCCCTACCCCGATCAAGCCTTTCCCGGCACCGACCTGATGTCGCTGGACCCCGACAGCCCGCGCGAGCGCTTCTCCCTGGCTGTCAAGCTCTTTACCAAGTCGCCCATCCGCAGCGCCATGTACTACGGCGACTACAAGTACGTCCTCCACGACGACCCCGAGAACAGCCAGCTCTTTGCCTTCAGAAACGACCACGACGAACTGCGCAACCTGCTCAAGGAAACCATTATCCAAGAAAGCGTGGGAAAGTCCGGCGAGTCCCCGGGACCCTCGGCTGCGTCCGGGCCGGGTCAAGCCCACCCAGTCGATCCCGCCCATCGCATCGACTGGGCAGCCCGCATCCGCGCCTGGTTTGAGCGCTACGAGGAACTGACCGTCAGCGATTTCAAGATGACAGCCGAGCAGATGGAAGCTTTGCGCAGCCTGGGGTACATTCAGGACTGAGACAGCTTGCGGGACCGGCGCCCAACCCAGCCGGAAACACCTTGAGAACGGGTCCATGAACAGCGAATTGAAGCCGCTGGTGCGGCTATCCTTGCCCCTGATCGTCATCAATCTGGGCTATCAGACCATGAGTCTGGTGGATACCGCCCTGGCCGGGCGCCTGGACGAACTCTCTCTGGCGGCGGTAGGACTGGGAAGCATGGTCTTCTTCCTGGGCGCGGTCTTCGGGATCGGCGTTTCGGCGGGGGTCGACCCGCTGGCCTCGCAGGCCTTGGGGGCGGGACGCTTTCGCGACGCCCGCCGAGCCATGTGGCAAGGCATCTACGGGGGACTGCTGATCCTCTTGCCGGTTGCCGGATTCATTCTGACCGTAGCCTACTCGCTGGAGTGGATGGGGATCGAACCTCAACTGGCCGCCCGCACCCGCCTTTACATCTGGGGACGCCTGTTGTCGCTGCCGCCCCTCTTCACGCTCATGGCGGTCCGGGCCTATCTTCAGGCCGCTCACTACCCTCGCCCCATCGTGGTGGCCACTCTGGCCGCTAATGTCTTCAACCTGGTCGCCAACTGGCTCCTCATCTGGGGCGACGAAGGACTGGTTTCGCTGGGCCTTCCCGCCGTGGGACTGCCGGCCCTGGGCGTCCTGGGGATCGGGCTGGCGACAGGGATCGCCACCATCTCCCAACTGCTGATCCTGGTCAAGCCGCTCTCCAGCCTCGACCCCGGACCCGGAGAGGGCCCCGTGGCCAAACCAGACCGCCTGCGCCTGCGGCGGCATTTCTCACTGGGACTCCCCATCGGATTCCAGCTCATGGGGGAGATGGGGATCTTTGCCGCTGTGGGCATCCTGGCAGGAACCCTGGGCACGCTTACCATGGCGGCACATCAGACCGCTATTCAACTGGCCGCCTTCACCTTCATGATTCCCCTCTCCATCGGAGAAGCCACCTCGGTGCAGGTGGGCCGGGCCGTGGGCCGCCGTGACACCCCTTCGGCGCGCTGGGCAGGATTCTCAGGCATTCTCATGGGAGGCGGCGTGATGTTCTTCGCCGCCCTCTTCATGTGGATCTTTCCTCAGACGTTGGCTGGCCTGATCACCACGGAAAGAGAGGTCATCGAGCTGGCTTCGGGCCTCATCATCGTGGCCGGATTCTTTCAGATCTTCGACGGCATTCAAGCCGTCAGTTCAGGATGCTTGCGGGGTGCCGGCATGACCCGCTGGGCCATGCTGGCCAACGTCTTCTGCTACTGGATCATCGGCTTTCCTGCCGCCTTCCTCATGGGCCTGGTTCTGAATTGGGGCGCCAGAGGGCTGTGGTGGGGATTGACGGCGGGCCTGGGCATGGCGGCCTTGATTCTCAGTCTCAAGTTCGCCTCCGTCAGCCGCCGTCCGATCGCGGCCCTTGAGTCCACCTGAGAAGACTCACAGCCGAGTCGCGCAGCCTGACGCCAAAGGACAAGGGACTTCCCGGCCTTGCTCACTT
This sequence comes from Acidobacteriota bacterium, assembly GCA_035471925.1. Classification (GTDB taxonomy): domain Bacteria; phylum Acidobacteriota; class UBA6911; order RPQK01; family DATIPO01; genus JANQFM01. The sequence goes on along the minus strand of DATIPO010000356.1, from coordinate 11,245 downwards.
GGCGATTTCCTTTTCAGACTGAAAGCTGCGAATGGGTTTAAAAGGGCAAGTCCGGGCAAGCTGTAGGCAGTCATGCATCCCTCCTTCGCCAAGGCTACGGAGAGGGCAACCGGAGACAGTGTTGGAGGTCCGGGTTCGCCGTAGGCAGTCATGCATCCCTCCTTCGCCAAGGCTCCGGAGAGAGCAGCCGGCGACAGGGTTGGAGCTTATGTCCGGGCTCGCTGTCGGCAGTCATGCGTCCCTCCTTCGCCAAAGGCTACGGTAGGTGCCACCAGCGGGCCGGACTACGTGGCCAACGGAGAGAGCAGCCGGCGACAGGATTCGAGCATATGTCCGGGCTCGCTGTAGGCGAGCCATAACGCCAGCCCAGGGTCAGCCGGCGTCGAGCGCAGCGAGACAAAGGCGCCACCCTGGGTTTGGCGGACACCGTTCCCGAACGCTGAAGGCGTGGAATAGCGCTACGGGTCAGCTCAAACCAAGACCTGCCGCATTAGTCCGGGGAGGAGAAAAGCCGCGCGCGGAACTCCCGCAACTGGGCGATCAAGCGGTCGAAGCGTTCCTGAGTCTGGCCCAGCTTGTCGGGGGTGAGCCGGCTGAAGGGCCGGGCCAGCAGGTTCTTTTCGTGCTTGAGGACGCTTAAGCGCAAGTCCAAGGGCTGGTCGGCCCATAAGTTGACGGGCATCGAAGCCGGATCCGCCCCCTGCAGGATGCGCGCCAGGGCGGCCACCTGCGAGTCCTCAAGGATCCGCGACGATTCTCCGCCCAGCTTGCGGCCCGGAGCATAATCGCGCAGCGAGGCCCGGCCTCCTTCGATGGTCATGATCTGGCCCACACGTCCCTGGTCTGAGGGCAGATCGATGAAAAGGAGGCGCAAAGCCTGGGCACTGAGTAATCCTTGGCCAAGCTTTTCAAGGCCGTCGCCCAGATCGGCCGCCTCCACTCCACGTTCCTTGGCCCAGGGCGCAACCCGGTCCAGCAGGCTGGCCGCCAGACCGGTCAACTGCGGAAACTGCTCCCCTTCCGCCAACTGACGGGAGACCTTGCGCAACTCCCCCATCTGCAAATCTATCCGGCAGGAAACCCGCAGCGGACCCTTGGCCTCGCCTTTTCCGCCGTAGAGCGATTTGAAGGAGGCAAAGCCTCCCTCCAGAAGCATCTTGAGCAAGGCCGTCCTCTCGGAGGGTTCCAGCTTCAACTGGGCCTGCTCATCCCAAGTAGCCACGCCGGAGGGGAAAACCTCCAAGTGGCGCGGACCGTTCTTGTCGGTGCAATCGACCCGCAGATGAAAGGGAACCGGCTCTTCGAGCGCCCGCTCAAGCCCGTGTCTGACCTCGTCGGGCTGACCATGAACAACGTCCTGACCGCTTAAGCGGGTTGACTCTGCCGATCCTGTTGAAGACATTCCCGTGAGCGCCGCGCAGGACATCGTCACCAGCATCAAAGCAATCAGAAAAAGCCCCTGCCCCTTGACTTTGCGATCCGGATGCAAGGAGCGTTGATGAGATTCTGAAGAAGGCATGACGGCGCGAGAATAGCAGGCGGAAGTCAATCCTGGCAAACCATCTCGCTGCCCGAGCCAGCGCCGACTGAACTTCAAGTCTTTTCGGAATTCCAACAAAGACTGCCAAATTTTTCACCCTTTTCTTGACAAATGCAGGCACAATGTGTATCAACCCTTGAGCGTAGGATTGGTCAATCCAAACGCTTCTAGCTCGCAAATTTTCCAACCCATTCGCTGGAGAAAAATCAGAACATGCAGAACATTCGCATCCCTATCGTACTGGGCTGCATTGTTTTGTTGTCGCTGCTGGGAACCGCCTCAGCACTGGCACAAAGCGATGTAGCTTTGGAGAAAATTGAAAAGCACGCCCAGAACCGTCCGCTGGCTTCCTTGAAGGAAGCGGCAGCCGCGGCCCGCATCACCGGATTCAGGCCGGGACAGGCGCGCGAGACGGTCAACTATCGAGGACAGCCCTCGGGTCCCGCGGGGCAAGACGGCGGAGCATCCTTGCCGGACGCCGTTGTGCAGGAAACCCAGGGCAGCGGAACCACAGCGGCCGGAAGCGGCTTCCCGGGCGCCGACAACAATGACAACGGCGCTGTAGTGGGATTCCTGATCGCCCCGCCAGACACCGACGGCCAGGTCGGGCCCAACCATTTCGTGCAGATGATCAATGTGATCACCACCATCTACGACAAGAACGGCAACGTCGTCGAGCCGTCCTTCCCCAGCAATGCCTTCTGGGCCGGCATCGGCGGCAACTGCGAGCCCAACAACCAGGGCGACCCGGTCGTTCTCTATGATGACCAGGCCGACCGCTGGCTGGTGAGCCAGTTCGCCTTCCCCGACAATCTCAATTCCTTCTCGCAGTGTGTCGCCATCTCCCAGACGGGCGATCCCACCGGTGCCTACAACCGTTACGAGTTCAGTTTCGACAATTTCGGCTTCAACGACTATCCCAAGCACGGCATCGTCAACGACTCGATCACCATGATCGCCAACCTCTTCCGCCCCCGGGGACCCTTCTTCAACTATGACGGCACCTTCCTGGGCGTGATGGACAAAAACGCCATGTACGCCGGCAATGCCGCCACCCTGATCGGCTTCAACATCGGGACGGGCGAATTCGGCTTCCTGGCCGGCGACTTGGACGGAGCGGGCTCGGCCTCGGCCCTTTTCGGAACCGTCTTCTCCAACGCCAACCAGTTCGACATCTGGGAAGTCGACGTGGACTGGAACACGCAGAACGCCAGCGTGTCCCAGATCGCAGCCATTCCCGTCACCGCTTTTGACTCGGTCTTGTGCTCGGCCTCGCGCGGGGCCTGCATTCCCCAGCCCGACAACGGTCCCGCTCTGGAATCGCTCTCGGACCGCCTTATGCACCGGCTGCAAATCCGCGACTTCGGAACCCACCGCAGCATGGTTACAGCCCACACCATCGACGTAGGCAACGGACGCGGCGGTATCCGCTGGTATGAACTGCGCGAGACAAGCGGAACCTGGTCGCTCTACCAAGAAGGGACCTTCGCACCCGCCGACGGCGAACACCGCTTCATGCCCAGCGCGGCCATTAACGCCGCCGGAGATCTGGGAATCGGCTACATGATCTCCAGTGAGAACACTTTCGTCTCCACCGCGGCCGCCGGCCAATCGGCAGCCGCCTCCGGCAGCGGACTGCTCGACTCGGCGGAACTGATCTGCGCAGCCGGCTCGGGAGTCCAGACCGACGTGGCCCGTGCGGGCGACTACTCCTCCACCTCAGTCGATCCGGTGACCGACACCTTCTGGCACACCAACGAAGTCTTCGTCGCCACCGGCGACTTCCAGTGGAGCACCTTCATTTGCGAATTCAGCGTCGGCGAGGGCGGAGGCGGAAACATCCCGCCCACAGCCTCATTTACTTTCGACTGCACCGATCTGAGCTGCGACTTCGACGGCAGCGCTTCCAGCGACAGCGACGGAAGCATTGCCAACTACGCCTGGAACTTCGGCGACGGCAACAGCGGAAGCGGCCCGACCGTCAGCCACACCTATGCTTCTGGAGGCGATTTCACGGTCACCCTCACGGTCACCGACGACGGGGGCGCCAGCGACAGCGATTCTCAACTGGTCTCGGTGAGCGCACCGGGCGGGGGCATTACGCTGACCGCCAACGGCTTCAAGCAGCAGGGCCGTCATAATATCGACCTCTCCTGGAGCGGAGCCACGTCGGCCAACGTCGACATCTTCCGCAACGGAGTGTTGATCGCCACCACGGCCAATGACGGCGCCTTCACTGACGCCACCGGTCAAAGGGGCGGCGCCACTTATACCCACCAGGTGTGCGAGGCTGGAACTTCGGTCTGCTCCAACATCACTACTACCAACTTCTAAGAGCCGCGGCTTTTGGAACGGATGAAGCAAGGCGCCGGCGGGGATTCCGTCGGCGTCTTTTCTTGTTCTAGCTGGCATTTCTCACAGGTTGTCGTCGCGAGGGGCCGCAAGCGCCATGTGACAAGGCGTCGCGACCGAGGCCCGCGCAGACGTACTGTAGGGTAGGTTGAGCAGGCCGACCGAGCCCAACGCCGTCAGCGCGGATGAATGCGGCACCGCAGCAGACCACGTGTTAGGAATGCGGACCAGCACTGGGCCCTGCCGAGACGACCGCGACGGTGAGGGCAAAGTCCCAAGGGTCTGGAGAGGGCGTCAGTCGCCGCGGAGGGCCACCACGGGGTCGACCGTGAGGGCCCGTTGGGCTGGACGAAGCCCCGCCAGCAGCGCTGAGAACAGCAGGACGGCCAAGACGCCCAACAATGTGGCCGGGTCGAAGGAGTCGACACCGAAGAGCAGACCCTCCATGGCTTGGCCCAGCAGGAGAGCCCCGGCCACTCCCACCAGCGCACCGGCCAAAGCCTGCTTCATCTCGCGGCCCATGGCCAGCGCCAGCACATGGCGCGGACGCGCCCCCAAGGCCAGTCCCACGCCAATGTCATGACGGCGCCGGCCCACCGAGTAGGAGATCACGCCGTAGATGCCCACAACCGACAGCAACAGCGCCGATGCGGCGAAGACCCCCAGCAGGACCAAGTTGAATCGGGGCCGTCCCTGCGAGCGATAGACGATCTCATCCATGGTGCGTACGGCGTAAACCGGCTGCGCCGGATCCACCGCCTGCACCTGCTCTTCGATCAGCCGGTTGGGAAGGGCGGCGCCCCTGCCTCTGACGAGCACGATGCTCCAAGGCGTCGAGCGCTGTGACAGGGGAGCATAGAAGGTGGGATCGGGCGGCACATCCAGTCCCCTCTGGCGCACGTCGGAGACGACCCCCACCACTTCCCTCCAGGGCATGAGCGGACCCCAGCCGATTTTGAGGCGCTTGCCGATGGGATTCTCTCCCGGCCAGTACTTCTCGGCGGTCGAACGGCTGACGATGACCACTTGGGGCGAGTCAGCCCTGTCGGTGTCCTGGAAGACGCGTCCGTCCAGCAAGTCGATGCCCAGGGCCTTGAAGAGCCGGGGCGAGGCAATGCGGTACTGCAGGGAGGGGATTTCGCCCTCGGTTTCCGGCTGATAGCCCTCCAACGTCACCCAACTGTCGGTCGAGAATCCGGCCATCGGCACGGTGTTGGACACTGCGGCCGCTTCCACGCCGGGCTGGGCTTGCAGCCTCTGCAAGACCTGCTCCAGGAAGAGGCTTCGAGCTTGGTGGTCGGGAAAGCGGGCCGAGGAAAGCTGGACCCGGGCCGTGAGCAGGTTGGAGGAATCGAAACCGGGATCGACATTCTGCAAGGAGAGGAAACTGCGCATCAACAAGCCGGCACCGACGAGAAGCATGACGGCCAGAGCCACCTCGGTGGCCACCAGCAGACCCTTCAGTCGGCCCCCGGCGCTGCTCTGGCGTCCATCCTCGCGCAGGGCCTGGCAGAGGTCCATCCGCCAAGCCCGGCGGGCAGGCGCCAGCCCGAATAGCAGTGCCGAAAGCAGGGTCAGCAGGACGGTCAAAGCCAGAGCCCTCTGGTCCACGGCCACGTCCTGCAGGCGGGGGATCCCCGGCGGATTGAGCGAGCGCAGCAGGGAGACGGCTGAATAGGCGATGAACACGCCCAGTGCTCCGCCCAAGGCCGAGAGCACCACGCTTTCCGCCAGCATTTGGCCGGCCAGCCGCAGTCCGCCTGCCCCCATGGCTCCTCGCACGGCCAGTTCGCGCCTCCGCGAGGAGGAACGGGCCAGCATCAAATGAGCCACGTTGGCGCAGGCGATCAGCAGCACCGCTCCCACCGCCGCCAGCAAGATCAGAAGTCCGCGGCGGACCGGCCCCACGATTTCATCCTTCAAGGGGACAGCATGCACGCCGAAGGCGGAGGTCTGGGGATACATCTGGGGGTAGTCGCGGCGCAGGCGGGCGCCTAGGGCGTCCATCTGCTCTTCCAGTTGGGCTAATCCCGTGCCCTCCTCGAGCCTCGCCAGCACCTCGAAGTTGTGGCCGCCTCGGCTGAGGCGGACTGGCTCGGTCAACTCCAGGGGCCTCCACACCTGGATGTCGGGAATGGGATAGCCAAAGTCCTGGGGCATGACTCCCACGACCTCGTGCCGGCCCGACTCCAACTCCAACTCCATGCCCACCACGTCCTGGCGTCCACCGAAGCGGCGCTGCCACAGACCGTAGCTGAGCAGGAGCTTGTTGGCCTTCCCCGGCTGGCCATCAGAATCTTCCAGCCAGCGGCCCACAAGCGGCTTGACGCCCAGCATGGGGAAAAGGTCGCCGGCAACATTGGAGGAGAGGACGAATTCCGGCTTGCCTTGGCCAGCCGTCAGGTTGATGCCGCGCACATTGTGCAGCCCGATCTGCTGCAAGCCGGCAAGCCCCTCCTGAAAGTCTTCGTACTCTGGGAAGGAAATCGATCCCCGATCGAAATTGGGCCAGTGGTTCCAGATCTTGACCAAGATCGAAGGTTCTCGGTAGGGCAACGGATCGACCAAGATGGCGTCGACCACGCTGAAAATCGCCGTGTTGGCCCCGATGCCCAAGGCCAGCGTGAGGATGGCCACCAGTGAAAAGGAGGGATTCTTGACGATCTGACGAAGACCGAAGCGCAGATCCTGAAGCAGGGTTTGCATGGCGACTTCTCCTGTTCGGCGCAGGGCAGAGGAAGGGGAGGACTGATTGCTTCCGGGCCTGCTCAGAGCCGCTAGAGCCGCTAGCGACTGTCTCCAGTACCAGCGGCGGGCAGCGGCGCGTCCCTTGCGGAATTCAAGCCGGCGTGCTTCCTCCTCCAAATCTCCCAAGAGGAACTCCTGCTGGCCCGAGGGGATGCCCCACTCCAAAAGGCGCCGGGCCAGGGTAGGCGGACGGAAGCGGCTCATGGGACCTCGGCCTCCCCGTCCAGTCCCTCAGCCATGCGGCGCAGGGCCTGCAAAGAGCGCTCCAGGGCTCTGGCTCCCAGCGGCTCGACGCGGTAGAACTTCTTGCGCCGACCGCCCCTTTCAGCCGTGGGCTGGCCGATGCGGGTGGACACGCATCCCTTCTCCTGCAAACGTTCCAAGGTCTTGTAGACCGTGCCCAGCGAAGCTTGGCGTCCACCTTGGCTGAGCAACTCTTCCCGCACCGTCACGCCATAGGCGTTGTCGCCTAGACGCATCAAAGCCAGCAGCACCAATTGCTCAAATTCACCGAGATGGAAATCAGTCACAGCAACTCTACTCTGCCCCATTTCTCCGACAATGTCAAACATAAAGAAGGAAAGGCTCGTAGGAGAGCCCGTCCCGGATCGATGTCCGGGCCCGGACACTTGGCCCTTGGGTCCCGGCCTTGCTAACATCCTCCTGTCCACATCTCCACCGGGTTGTGGTGGAGGAGAAGCGGCAGGGGACGACCCGCGGGAAATGTGGACTAGGCCCTCAGCACCTCTCATCCGCACCCGAGTGCGACCGCGGCCGGAAAAGGCCGTTTCAGCAGCATAGAAAGGTTGAGCATGAGTGATTTCGTCGCGGCAGTGGATCAGGGAACCACCAGCACCCGCTTCATGATCTTCGACCGTGAAGCCAGGGAGATCGGCAAGCATCAGTTGGAGCACGAGCAGATCATGCCGCAGCCGGGCTGGGTCGAACACGATCCACTCGAGATCGCCAACAACATGACCACGGTCATTGAAAACGCCCTCAACCGGGCCAAGCTGACCAGCGACGACCTGAGCGCCGTGGGAATCACCAACCAACGCGAAACGGCGGTGGTGTGGAATCCCAAGACGGGCCGTCCCTGGTACAACGCCATCGTCTGGCAGGACACGCGCACTCAGGACCTTGTCAACCGCCTCAAGGATCAGGCCGATCTGATCCGCTCCAAGACCGGCCTGCCCCCCGCCACCTACTTCTCGGCCACCAAAGTGCGCTGGATCCTCGACAACGTACCGGACGTCCGCCAAGCAGCCGGAAAGGGCGAGGCCATCTTCGGCAATCCCGACACCTGGGTCATTTGGAACCTGACCGGCGGCCCTCGGGGAGGCCGGCACATCACCGACGTTACCAATGCCAGCCGCACCCTGCTCATGAACCTGAAAACGCTGGACTGGGACGACGAGCTGCTGGAGATCTTTCGAATCCCCCGTTCCATGCTGCCGGAGATCCGGCCTTCGTCCGATCCGCAGCCTTACGGCTTGTTGGGCAGCAAGGTGCCGGGGGGCAAGGAAGTCCCCATCTGCGGCGACTTGGGAGACCAGCAGGCGGCCACGGTTGGACAGGCTTGTTTTCACAAGGGTGAGGCCAAGAACACCTACGGCACCGGCAATTTCATGCTGCTCAATACCGGAAGCGAGATTTGCGCCTCCCAAGCCGGCCTGCTGACCACTCCCTGCTACCGCTTCGGCCAAGAGGCCGCCGTCTACGCCCTGGAGGGCTCCATCGCCGTTACGGGATCGGCGGTGCAGTGGCTGCGCGACCAGTTGGGCCTGATCCGGGAAGCCAGCGAAGTGGAAGGGCTGGCCAACTCGGTGGAGGACAATGGAGGCGTCTATTTCGTCCCCGCCTTCTCGGGGCTCTTCGCGCCCTACTGGCGTCCTGACGCGCGGGGCGCAGTGGTTGGGCTGTCGCGCTTCAACACCAAGGGACACTTGGCGCGGGCCACTCTTGAGGCCATCTGCTACCAGACCCGCGACGTGGTGGAGGCCATGGAGAAGGACTCAGGCGTGGCGCTGGAGGTGCTCAAAGTGGACGGAGGCGCGACCGTCAACGGCACCCTCATGCAATTGCAGGCCGACATTCTGGGGGTGCTTGTGGAGCGGCCCAAGGTGCTGGAAACCACCGCTCTGGGGGCCGCCTACGCCGCCGGGCTGGCTGTGGGATACTGGAAGAGCACCGACGATTTGGAAGCCAACTGGCGCAGTGACCGCCAATGGGAACCGCGCTGGAGCGAAGACCAGCGTCAAAGCGGCTACGCGGGATGGAAAAAGGCCGTCGAACGGACGCTGGACTGGGTGGAAGAGCAGGATTAGATTTGCCTGGAGGAGTCTTAAGAATGAATGCCTCGAAGCCAGCCATCCCGGCCCTTCTGTGCGCTCTGCTGCTTTCCCTGACGTCCCTCTACGGAGTTCAGGAAGTCGACCGCCGCGGCGGCTTGGTCGGGCTCAATGAGGAGTTCCAGGGCATGGTGCGCAAGGCCAGCCCCTCCATCGTGCAGATTTTCGTGACCGGGTACGCACCGGTGGAGGACGGCGCCTTCGTGGGTTCGGGACTGCCTCGCGTACGCAGCGGAGGTTCCGGAGTAATTGTCGATCCTATGGGATACATCGTGACCAATTACCACGTGGTTGAAAACGCCGTCAAAATCCAGGTCAGGACCTCTACTCCCGCCCGCCCTCAAGAGGAGGGCGATCAGTCGATTCTGCGTCCGCTGTCGGCTGCTCAAGGCGCCCAGTTGGTGGGATTCGACCGCGAAACCGACTTGGCCGTCCTTAAGATCGAGGGTCAGGACTTGCCCTATCTGGCTCTGGGAGATTCTGACCAGTTGCGTCAGGGCCAGTTGGTGATGGCCTTCGGTTCGCCGCTGGGATTGGAGGGCACGGTCACCCTGGGGGTGGTCAGCGCCGTGGCCCGTCAACTGGAGCCTGAAGACCCCATGGTCTACGTCCAGACCGACGCCCCCATCAATCCCGGCAGCAGCGGCGGCCCGCTCCTCAACATCGACGGCCAAGTAGTGGGCATCAACACCTTCATTCTCTCCCAGTCGGGAGGCAATGAAGGCATCGGATTCGCCGCCCCCTCCAACATCGTCGGCAACGTCTACCGCCAGATCAAGCAGTTCGGACGGGTACGCCGCGGCATTATCGGCGTCCACGCCCAGACCATCACACCCCTGTTGGCGGAGGGGCTGGGTCTGGACCGCGACTGGGGTGTCATCTTGGGCGACGTGCTGCCCTCCAGCCCGGCCAGCGTAGCCGGTCTTCAGATCGGCGACATCGTCCTCAGCCTCAACGGCAAGAGAATGGAGAATGGCCGTCAGTTCGACGTCAATCTCTACCGTTACTCGGTCGGCGACAGCGTCACCTTGGAAGTGCTGCGCGACGGCCAAAAGCTGAGCCGGACCGTCCAAGTCTTGGAGCGGCCTGAAGACACCGACCGCTTCAGCCAACTGGTCGACCCCGAACGCCATCTGGTCCCGGCCCTGGGAGTCCTGGCGGTGGACATCACTCCCGAGGTGGCCCAGTTGCTGCCCTCGCCCCGCAAACTGGGCGGGATCCTGGTGGCAGCGCGGGCCCTGGACGCCCCGCCCTACAATGGGGGACTGCTTCCCGGCGATATCCTCTACGGCCTCAACCAGACCGACATCACCAGCCTACGCCAGTTGCGCCAGGCCTTGGACCAGGTCAAGACGGGCCAGCCTCTGGTTCTCCAAGTCCTGCGTCAAGGCCGCTTCCGCTACCTAGCTCTGGTCAAAGAAGATTGAAAGGATCAAAAAATGAGGCGGAAATGAAGGCATTTTGTGCTAGAATTCGTCGCCGATGAAAGTAATGGCACTCGCACTGAACCAACGTCACCAAAGCAATCTAGACTCCCGTTCAGAACGTAACTTGGCCGTGGCGATCCTGCGTCAAGCCTGGCATGAGGCAGTGTTGGACTTGGACGCCGTCAAACGCCATTCGCGCAAGGACTACCGCCGGCTCAAGAAGCAAGCCATCGAGTGGATCGGCAGCGACGAGGACGGGTTTACTTACTGGTGCGAGATGGCGGATGTCGATCACCGGGCCATCCGGCAGAAGCTCGACGCCCGCCTCAGCCTGCAACGCCCCCGCGTCCACGCCTGACCTGAGCGAACGGAAGAAGGCTTGCATTGCCGCGGAGCCCAGCCGCACAACCGCAACAAGGCCTGGATTGCCGCGGAGCCCTGCCGCACAATCGCAACAAGGCCTGAATTGCCGCGGGCCCTGCCGCAAAACCGCAACAAGGCCTGCCCCAAGAACGCTATCTCACGTTTTCAGCGGCTGTCGCAAAAGTGCGGCAGGCCGGTCAGAAATGGCTTGAGGGTGCTTTGCAGACCCAAGTCTGGGCTCTCTGAGGGGGAGCCATTCGTCAGCGCAGGGTAAGGGGGGGTGCGAAGCGCCAGAGCGACACCCTGGGTAAGCCTAATGGCGGTAATTATACCCTGGAGGGGTGTAATGGCGGCACTTCGAAGTTGCCATGGTGGGTACTTTTGCAACAGCCTCTGAAGGGCAGGATAGCGTTGGGGACCGCTCAATGCAATGCTGCCAGCCGCTGAGCCTAGGAGGCGGCGGC
>DATIPO010000355.1:0-7210 GCA_035471925.1 Acidobacteriota bacterium | reverse complement strand
AACCTCCCTGGCCACGCTCATGGCCACAGCCACGTCGGCGCCCGGTGCAACCTCGGCCTCGGAGGTGAGAAAGCCTCCGATCATGTGCGCCTGCTCTCGGGGCTGCACGTTGTCGAATTGCCAGAACGACTCGTCGGTGTCGGCGGGGGCGCGCAGTTCGCGCCAATCAGTGGTTCCCCGCTGGGAGCGCTGGATGATACTGAGGTCCAACCCCCTCTTGGCTTCCAGAATGTACCCTGCGGCAAAAGCTACGCTGACCTGGGCGGGCAGGCCCAAACGGTTCAAACGACCCGGCTCCACCCTTCGGTTGAGAAACTCCCGCAGCCGGGGAAGGATCTCGGCGTTCCACAGCTTTTGATCTTTGATGTACGAGCGCTCGGCTTTCTGGTCGTATTGGAAGCAGGATCGCAAATCAAGCAGGTTGTCACCCTCGGGATCGTCTTCGATTCCGATGTCGCCCGCGCTTCGGACCGCCAGGTACACTTTCTCTTCTTTTGGCATTTCACTTTGGGCGGTTTTGCCTTCCACTTGAAAAATCCGGCCGTTGCGGGCCCTCATAAAGAGCACGGGAGTGATCCACTCGAGCGATGACGCACGCTCCGCCAAAATCGCCAGGCGCCCGTTGGCGACCGCAGTGTCGACCTGCCCCCCCTCCGCCAGGGTCTTATAGAAAGCGCTAGAAAAGGCGATCGCCGCTGGATTGGATATGCTGAACTGCATCGCCACGGCGGTCGCGACGCCGCCCTTGACCAGGGCTGAGGCAACTCCGCCATAAGTGCTGTAACCTGCCCGCTTGGGCAAGGTGGCCCCCTTGCAGGCATTGAGGAAGACCAGGCGCAAATCCCTTCGGCAATCTTTCAGTTGGAGAGCCAAGTCCGCGCCGGAAACCCGCCGCTTCTGGCCCCTGGTATCCGTGAGGGCCAGGACGCCATGGCCCCGACTCTCGTCGAAACCCCCGTGGGCAATGACGTGCAGAATATTAATCCTGTCCTGAGAAAGCTTGTCCCGCAGCTCTCCGAGCTGCGGATTGGGCATAAACTGAGTGTCGAGCGCAGGAAGGTCGGCAAGGGCTTTCTTGATCTCCTGCCTTTCTTCTTCCTCCTTTAAGTCGGGAAGATTCTCAGGTGTCCAATCGACGACAAGCATCCGCACCTTTTTGGCCTCGGCGGGGGCAATCGGGTATGGGGAATCCAGATAGCGGACGACGGGGGAATAGACGCTGGTGCTTAAAAAGTCCTTGGTGAAGGGATCCCAAAGGAGTTCCCAGGGCAGTGCCAAGAGCGAGCCGTAGTCATAGTCGAGAGAGCTGAAGACGAGCCTCAGCCGAAGCCCTTCCCGCTGGTTCCACGGGAGGTCATTCTCCATCCCTTCCACGTTGCCTATGGCGCGGTTGAGAGCTTGACCGATCCTTCCCTGAGTGAGGGCTTCGTAAAGGGTTTGTCCGACATCTTCCAGATCGATTTGCGGGGGGCCGTTTCCTTCCTTGATGCTGCTGTCGACCAACTCCTCAATGGCGCGAAGGACTTCCCCGGCCTTAGAGGTCTCGTATGGGGGCACGAAAGTAGCCATGGGCCTTCCGTACTGACTGTCGGCTTGGGCGTTGAAGCCCTCCCCATGCGGAGAAATCGCGATTTCGAAATCCCTGTAATTCATCGCTTTCGCCTTGTGCCAAGCCCTGACTCATCGACGGGCCGAGCTTGCCAGCTTCGGGCAGCTACTTCTTATTCGCGGTCTTGAGGCCGCGTCCCGCCTTGGTGCCGCCATCGCCAGATTCACTCGGTTCATCAGGAGGTGGCTGGCTGGCACGAGTAGAAGTGGGATCGGTTCCACGTCCGTGCTTGGTCTTGGGATCCTTCGATTTGTCTGGCTCGTCCTTCTCTTCGGCGGCCGCAACGCTTTCCGGTTGATCGAACTTCAAGGACCGGCCGTGCTTGGGAGGGGGATCGCATTCGGGTTCCTCGCATTCCTCGCCTCCGGCCATCAAGGTTGGAGCATTCTGCAAGTCGTCTTCAAATCTCATTCGGTCCTTCCTTTTTTGGGGAATTGGAGCGTCTGTTTTCGCTTCAAGTAGGGTAGAGCCTGCTCCGCGGCAATTGTTTAGCGGCGGGGAAAATTTCTTGAGAGATCAGCGAGGTGAATGGGCGCCGTTGCTGGATGATCCGAGCTGCAGGTATCGGTCTGCACACGGGATGCAGACCGAGAGGTGGTCTTGGATGCGCCCTGCTTCAGGGGTCTCCATTCTCTTGCGGCGGTAAGCCAGCAGCTTGGCGGCGGAGAGATGACGGGTCCGTGCCCGCTGTTGGCGCGCCAAGATACGGAGAGCTCCGGCGAATAGATTTCGTTTCACTGGCGACATGGATGAAGGCTCTAGTTTAAAGAGATAGAGCCACTTTGTTGCGGAATGTTTGTCTTTGCGGTCATTCGGAGAGGCAATCACTCGGTCTTGTAGCGCGTCTTGCCATAGTGGGCGAAGCCCGCCCAATAGTATGGGTTCTTCCACTCGTCTTGCGCCCGCAACCAGCGCTGAGCCTCGGCCAGTGCAGTTGGGGGCGATTTCCCGGCTACAACCATCTGGCGATAATAGCGCTCCATCAGGCGGTAGGTGGCCTCGTCATTGACGTTCCACTGGCTGACCACGACCGCCGGCACGCCGGCCTGCATGAAACTGTGGGGCAAGCCGATGACGCCTTCGCCGGGGATCTGGCGGCCCATCGCAGTGCGGCAGGCGCTGAGAACCACCAGGTCGGCGTTGAGTCGAAGACGGGCGATGTCATGCGAGCGCAGGAATCCTCCCAGAGGATGCCCCTGCTCATCCACCAGCGAGAGCACGATGCCGGAAAGCTGAGGGTAGCGAGGGTGCAGGAGTCCGTGGGTTGCGAAGTGAATGATGGAAAAGCGGCTCAGATCCATAGCCAGGATCTGGTCCCGGCTGGCCTGGAAGTCGAGCGCTTCAAAGCGCTTCTCGACGGGGAACAGGGTAGAGATGGCATCGGCCTCCCGGCGGGTGTAGCGGAGGCGGTCGAAGCGGGCATAGCCCAGGTCCCGCGCCGATCGTGCCAAGTCGTTCCCGGCCGTTGCAGTGAGGGTTTCAGCCTCGGCTGCCGGCTCTTTCAGTCGGGAATCCCGAGAACTGAAGACCGGGTCGGCGAACACCGCCAGGGAACTCAAAGTGTCGCCCGTGGTCGGACGGTCCTCAAGAAACGCCAGAGAAGTGGCCGAGGGCAAGTAGCTGACCTCGTGGTCGACGATCAGCGGACGGTCGGGCGTCCCCAAGGCGGCGAACGGGACGTATTGAATGGAGGCGTCGGGTACGATAATGAGCCGCTGGCCGTCGAGGTCCCCCGAAACCGGGTCGAGAAGTGCTTGGCCGAGGCGTTGCAGGTAGAGGGAAACCTGGACGTCGCGGTCCGGTTTGGGCGGGAGATTGAGCAATTCCTGGCAGCGGCGGGTGACTTGTTCGATCTGCGCCGCGGGCGGCAGTACGTAAGTCCGAACAGAATCGGCATCGACGCGCCACAGGTAGCTGCGGGCGGCGCCCAGGGCATAGTAGAGGAGGAGCGTGTCCTGGCCGAGTCGGCTCTGGACCTGGTCGAGTTCGAGGGGTTCGGCGGTGGATTTGGGCGGCGAGGGCTCTTCGGTCTCCAGAGCGTCCAATTGCAGCAGCAGCCGATTCTGCTCTTGGTCGAGCGCCGCGATCTCTTCCTGGCTGGCCCCTCTCTCGGTCAGTCGCAGCCTTTCCTGGTCTTTGGCCTGGACCCTGGCCTGCAACCAGCCGCGGCGGCGTTCGAATTCGGCTCGGGCTTCTTGAGCGGAAGCCATTGGCGGAGCGTTCCAGGACTGCTCCAGGCGGAAGGCCCGCGTCCGCTCGCTGGCCGCGAATGCCTGCAGGTCATATCCCTGGCGCGGGTGCCGCTCATGCAAGTCCATGAGCAGATCGACATAGGCTTGGTAGTAAGCGAAATAGACGGTCTGGAGGGCGTCCAGGAATGCTTGCCGGTCGAGCTGAAAGCGGACGGATTCAAGGATGGACAGCATCTCCTCCAATCGTCGCCGCGCCTCTGCAAGCTGCCCTTGGTCGCGAAGCGCCTGAGCCGAGACGTAGAGTGCATGAGCCAAAGCGTGAACGTCCCGATTCTCACGAAAATGGGGAATCGCGCGATTGAGATGCTGAAGAGCCACTTCCGGTTGATCCCACTGCTGGTAGAGTTCGCCCAGGTTGGCCCAGGTGTTGGCCTTCCACAGGGAATCGGCGTCGCCCAGCAGGGAGAGGGCCTGCTGGTAAGATTGCCGGGATCTCCTGTAAAGCCCGGCTTGGCGGTAGGCGCTTCCCAAACGGTCCAGCGTTCCTGCCGGCCCGCGCCTTCCGGCTTCTTGAGTCAGTGCAACGGCTTGTTCCAGGATCTTGATGGCCTGGGAGGTTTCCCTGAGAAGATAGTGGTTCCAGCCGATTTCAGTCAGGACCGTGACCTGACGCCGGATGTTCCCTTCGGCTTCACGTATCTTGAGGGCCTCCTGCAAGCGCTCCTGCGACTCTTCCATGCGTCCCAGCAAGCTGTAGCAGCGGCCGGCTTGAGTCAAAGTGTCGGCCAATCGGCTGCTTTCCTCCATCGATCTGAACTGCGAGATAGCCGCTTCGAAGGTTTCCAGGGCTTCTTCGATCCGTCCGCCCGAACTGAGGCGCCGAGCGATGAACACCTGGGAGACAGCCTGCTGGTAGGGGTCGGAGGCCAGTCGTGCGGTTTCGAGGGCCTTTTGATGGTGCTCGAATGACTTTTCCGGTTGGGCGCGAGACTGGAAGGCGCGGCCAAGATCGTTGTGCACTTGCGCTTGACGGGACCGGTCCCCCACTTGTTGGTAGCCGTCCAAGGCTTGCCGCAGCCACTTGACGGATTGTTCCGCATCGCCGAGATCGAGAGCCATCCGGCCCATTTCCCAGACGACGGCACTGGCCTCTTCGAGGTCGCCAAGGTCTTGCCAAATCTTAAGAGCCCGCCCGTAGTGTTGGAGGGCTTCCCTCTCGGATTCGTCGCCTCCCGACTGCCGGACGCGCTTGGCCTGATCGACCGCCATGACCGCATGGTCACGGTCCTGGGCGGGCCGCAAGGCCAGGACGCGGCCCTGGTAACGCCCGGGGGGCGCGGAAGCTTGAAAGGGTATGATCGCGAGTTGATAGGTCCCCTTGTTTTGGGCGAGGTAGTGAAGCTCTTCATCTCCGCCGGCGCCGGTGGGGCTGTCGGCCTCGATCAAGATCCGCTCTTGCGGGTCCGACAGACGCAAAACCACGTCGATGCCCTGCTGTTGGACGCGAACGTGAAGGTAGGTGCCGCTGCCCAGTTCAACGGGATAGACATGCGATTGCTGGCCGGCCAGGGCATTCTGGAAAGTGTCTTCGGCCGCCAGCGTGGCGAAGCGCTGACTCTCGGGCGACCCGCTGGCGCAAGCTAGGATGGGAAGAACCAAGGCCAGCGTGAGGCCGATTCGGAGACACTGCCGGAACCGCTGGGAGTGCACTGACAGGCTGCTTAGGAGTCTCATCATTTTCCATCGCGGGTTTGCCCGCTGGCCCTCCCCTGAAGCCGGAAGCGATATTCGGCCAGAGGCTGCCAGCCGTCCCCGGAGGAGCCCAGAAGCTGAAAGCGGTACTCTCCAGGCGCCAGAGACTGGGAGGACAGACTGAGGCTGACATTTCCGGCGGGCATCCTGCGAATGTCTTCGGTCACATAGATGGGCGATGCGGGGTAGGCCAGGTCGAAAAGCTCAAGGCGGTAGCGGTCGAACCCTTGAGTGTCGGCAAGTCCGAGCACGAAAAGCACTGAGTCGGCCCCGTCGGGAATCCGCAGCGTCGGCCGTTGGGCTTCGCCCCCCGTCGCAGGAACGCCCCGTTCCGACAGGGGCACCAGGGACTCGATGTGGACGTTGGGGTGGGCGGGCTGACCTCCCCAGTACAGCACCCAAAGAAAAGCCGCCAGGAACAATGCCGCAGCGCCATACCCCAGCGACGGAGTCCAGAGCAGAGACCTGAGCCGGTCGAGAACGGATGTCCGCACAGGCTGCGCCAGCCGCAGAACCGAGTCGGCGCACTGCACACAGATTGCCAAGTGTTCCCGGATGCGCTCCATCTGTTCTTGCGGCAGCCGGCGGGCTTGATAATCGCGCAGTTCTTGAGGTGTCGGATGGGAGTCTTCGGCCTCCACGGCGTCTTCGGCGATCACCTTCAGGGCCGCAGCAAACGTGCTGTCCGGGGTTGTCACGACTCCTCCTTACTCAGCGCTCGAAGAAATCGAACAGGTCGCCCAACTGTTCCTTCAAGCGTTTGCGGGCCCCGTGAATGTGCGACTTGACGGTTCCGATACTTATCTGCATCAGTTCTGCGATTTCGTGGTACTTCCGCTGCTGGTAGACGAGGAAGTACATGCACAGCCGCATCTGATCGGGCAACTCTTCCATCGCCTCGCGGATGCGCGTGAGCCTCTCTTGGCTAAGGAGGTCCTGCAACTGTCGGCCCGCGGGACGATGCCCTGCTTGGCTGTCTGTATTCTGCCAGAGTCCCGGGGAATCGCGGGTAGAATTCAGCTCCGCCTCATCGAGAGTGACTTCCCGGCCCGCCCTTTTTTGCGCTTTACCGGCCCGGATCCGGTGACGAAGCACGTTGCGCGCAATCTCGAAGACCCAGGTCCGGAATTCAGCCTCACCGCGGAATCCATCGTATCCCTTGAGGGCTGCCAGAAAGGTCTCCTGAGTCAGATCGTCGCAGTCTTCGGGACCGAAGGCCTCGTTGGAGAAGTAGCCATAGATCTGGCCCTTGTAGCGGTTGAAGTGGCGGATGAATTCCTTTTCCTTTTTCGGCTGCAATGGCGTCCCTCTAGGCAATTGTGCTTAGCATGCACAATGTCGCTGCGAGGGTCAAGGGCGGGCGGGGTTGTGCGTCTTGCAAGAACCGGGGGAGCAGCGGATGTCGCGCACCGGTTCTGGGAGTGCCATCGTCGGACGACCCACTCCGGCAGTTTCAATCCTCTTCAATCGAGTCACGTCTGCACAGGGAGGCGTTCCAACTTTGGTACGGCACCAGGGAAGTTTCAATCCTCTTCAATCGAGTCACGTCTGCACAGCTTGATCGATCAGCCCTTCCTGTGGTGGATTGAGAAGCCGGGTGTCGGTTTCAATCCTCTTCAATCGAGTCACGTCTGCACAGCCGAAAAAACCACTGGAT
>DATIPO010000354.1:0-3119 GCA_035471925.1 Acidobacteriota bacterium | reverse complement strand
GCGCAGCCTCGGCCATAGCCGTCACACCGATGTCGGCGTCCATGATGCCTAGAACGCTGCCGAAGATGGAATTCTCGGTTCGGTTGATCATCACCGTGACCGTCTGGGCCGCGGTGGAGACGTTGACGGTGATCTCGGAGTCCTGGATGGCCACTCCCCGGATGTCCTGCTCCAGGGCCAAGGCCCGGGCGGCCGCTTCAGCTCCGGCGGGCTGGGCATCGAGGGGATTGATCACGAAGGTGAAGGCGCCGGCGATGGCTGAGGCGTCGGCGATGCGCTGGGCCGAAGTCTGGGTGGAGTAGAAAACGCCCGCGTCCACGGCCAGGGCCACGAACCCGACCAGGGCGATCAGCACCAGGGCCACCACCACCACCACATAACCTTCTTGACCCGTTCGTTGTGACGACTCGCTTCTCATTTCTTATCTCCCTTTTTCTCGTCGAACTTCTGCACGTCGAGAAACTTGTCTGGAAAGACCGGCATTTCAGGCACTTCGCCTGGCGCGGCGGGCTGCACGATTCGCGGCGTTACCAGCACCAGCAGTTCGGTGCGCGACCGGTCGACGGAACGGCTGCGGAACAGCTTGCCCAAGACCGGGATGTCGCCCAGTACCGGCACTTTGGACGCGATTTCAACCATTCGGTCGTCGATCAGTCCCGCGATGGCGAAGCTCTGTCCGTCGCGCAGCACCACCTCGGTGTCGGCCCGCCGGGTGGAAAGGGCCGGGATCAAAAAGCCGGCGATGCTGAGGGCGTTGGCAAAGTCGAGGGCGCTCACTTCAGGCGTCACCTGCAGCTTGATGGTGCCGTCGTCGCGAAGATCGGGTGTGAACTTGAGACGGACACCGAATTCCTTGAAGACGATGGTCACGGCGTTGCCCACCGCTCCCGACTGGATGACGGGGAAGGGGAATTCGCCGCCGGCCAGGAAACTGGCCTCCTTGCCGTTGCGCGCCAGAATGTTGGGCTCGGCCAGGATCTGCAGGAGATTTCGCTGCTGCAGAGCCCGTATGGAGGCGGCCAGGTTGATGTCGGGCCTGAAGATGAAGATGTTGAGCAAATCGGTAAGCCCGAAGGAGGCGGGAGTTCCTCGCAGCGGGTTGCCGATGCCCCCGCTGACGATGCTGGGTGCGTCCAAGGTTCCCGTTTGATCCACTTCGGCAGGAATTGCTCCCAGGTTGGCCAGCGGCGAACTGAACTGCTGGCTGCCGATGGTGCCGATGGTGTTGGCTCCCCCCGTGCTGATGATCGTCAGCCCGAATTCCTTCAGGGCCGACCGGTTGACCTCGGCGAAACGCACCTGCAAGAGGACCGTCTCGTCCTTCTCCCGAATCGCCACCAGGTTGACGACCTGAGGCGAGAAGGTCTGGGTGAGCGCCGTCATCTGCTCGGCCACGGCCTCTGACGAGACCACTCCGCTCAGCACCAGCGAGGAGGCCGATTGCCGCAGCTCCACCTCTTCAGAGGGGAAGAGGCGGTTAAGCATTTCCCGGGCCTCCGGCACGTTGAGTTCGACATCCAGGTCATAGGCCACTGCTTCCTCGTTCTGGTCCCACAGCAGCAGCGTGACGCTGCCGGGTTTGAGGCCGTGGATCAGCACCTGCCGCGTGGAGAGGACGCTGGCAAAGGCCACCTCGGGGTCGGATATGGAGACCCGGCGCAGTTGGCGGGGCGAGTTGAGCACCAGAGACTTGGCCACCAGGACCCGCAGGCGCTCTCCCCTGCGAGGCGCCGGCGCGCCTTCTTGTTGCGCCAGCAGAGAAACAAAAGAGCCCTGCGGCATCAGTAAGATCAGGAATGCGAGCAATGTGCGGGCAACGTACTTCATGACTTCCTCCCCAATGGAATCGGGCGGCTCCAATGCGGGATGCCGCAAAAGGCCGCTCCGATCCAACCCCTTCCAGGATTTCGCTTCGGGTTAGCGGGTATCCCCGTCCGACTGTTTCTGCGCCTTCTCTTTTTCGTCCTTTTTCTCTTCGAACTTCAATGTTTCCCGGTTGGAGCCGGTAATCAGTTCCACTTCGAAGGTTTGCGGGGGGGGCGGAGCGGCGGCCTCAGGCTCGGGCTTGGGCGCGGAGCGCACCAACCGGGTCTGGGGAGTCTCTTTTGGGGGTTCTTTCTTCTTCTCGCCTTCGTAAAGGACCCGCTTGTGGACCGCCTGCTGCGGATCCTTATCCTGGTCCAGCGGATTGCGCAGCGCCAACTGGATCTTTCCGTCGTTGGCGGCTAAGGCCAGTTTCTGGGCATCTTCAGGCGTGACCAGCAAGGTGATGACGGGAACCCGTTGGGCCGTTCCCTCGGCCGCCTGCTCGATATTCTGACCGGCGGCCAGCACCTTGACGTTTTCCAAGATGACCCGCGCCATCTCGATCTTGCGCTGCTCGTCAGGCGAACCGCTGAGGATGACGTCGACGTGAGTGCCGGGCAGCACGAATCCGGCCACGCCGATCACCTCGTCGACTTTGACGGCAACGGCCCGCATGCCGTTGGGGATGGTGGAAACCAGGCCGGCTCCCGCGCCTCTGGCCGCCAGCTTGGACTCCAGCAGCGGCTCATTGGCCTGGATGGGCAAGACCACGCCGCGCTCCAGGACTTCTTCGATCTCGGAAAAGCTCCCCTCCATGGCCATGTCCTTGGGCCAGGCGGCCAACCGCACGTGCTGGCTGCCGAGCAAAGTACCGACCGGAATGTCGGCACTGGCCACAACCACCAGAATCTCGTTTTCATCGGCCGTCAGCCGGGCTTCAAGCTGACGGTAGACCAGCAATGTGGCCAGCGCCGCCAGCCCCAGGGCCACGACGGCAGTAATGAGCAGTTTGATTCGACTCATGATTCCACCTCTGTGTTCGTCTCAGTACAGATTTCGAAAGACCGCCTCCCCCACCACTGTCACCGGACCCCCGGCCAGGGCGGTGCCTCCCGGAGTTATCATATCTACGTCAATCGAGACCGTTATCGTCGAAACTCCCATTTGGCGGGCGCCGACGCTCACGGTTTCGCTTTGAGAAACGGTAACATCTCCCGCCGTCACCGGGAGACCTCGGGCGGTGCAATAAGCGACGACGGCGTCTTGAATGGTGGACGCAGAGCCATTGGCGGCGGTGTTGTTTTTGGGCAAGG
>DATIPO010000353.1:0-4197 GCA_035471925.1 Acidobacteriota bacterium | reverse complement strand
CCCGGAGGCGGCAGCAGGCCCGTGGCCAGCCACATCAGAGGCAGCATCAGCAGGGTCACAAGCGCCAGGGCAAAGGTTCGCCTGGCCGTGTCGCGCAGCGGTTCGACCCAGCCGCTTGGCACCAGCTTTGGAGCGCGCCCGCCCCCTCCGCTGCGCTGGCGGTCCAGGACCCGCGTCAGGCCCGGAAGCGCCGGATCTGCCGACCGCAAGTCTTCATCGGCCACACTGCGGTAGCGCGTGGCCAGCAACAGGCTGGAGGAAAGAAATCGCCAAAGCTGCCAGCACAAAGAGGCAAGATACGCCAGCCCGCCTGGACGCCCGCGATCGCGTTGATTCGATGCGAGAGCAACATCCCGCGGCATCCTCCTCCAGCACAAGGCCAAAGTCGCCCGGAGCGTGCGCGAGGCGGGGAGCGATCCTTGCAGCGCTCCCAAGAAGGCTACGGTCCCGGCACCGGCCACGGCTCCCAAGAAAGCCGCCGCCAGATCCCGAGGTCCTGCCAGAAGCAGAATCACTCCCACGGCCATTGTGAAGGCAAAAGCCGGCAGCAGATTGCCCGACAGAAAGTAAAAGCGGTAGGTCCAGCTCTGACCCCGCAGGACATCAGGCGGAGACCGCCGGTAATCGCCTTCAAGCCTGCGCGCTCTCCATCGCGAAGCCGCCATGAGGGCCAGCATGGCCAGCGCTCCGCCCATCCCCGTGAGGACGACGAGCCCTAGCCATCCCAGCGGAAGCAGACGCACCACCAACATCCCCGCGAATCCCGCTAAGAGCGCCAGAATCAGCAGCAATCCGGCCATTTCTCCACTTTACCGCATCCCACCGGCGGTTGGGGCAGGCGGACGGAGAGCGCAGGCCAACTAAGGCTGTTGGTTGGTCCAAGCTGAAACGTCGCCCGATTCGAACCCGTCTGCGAAGATCGGTGCGTCGAACTGGACTCCGCCCTGGCTGTCGGTTCCAACTTGAATGGTGGTCAAGTCGAGCCTGTAAGCTGGATCCTGAGTGAATAGACACAGAATCAAGGTGACAGTGCCGTCGGAGAGGCTGGGAAAATTGGCCAAGGGGAAGAAAGCCTGGTGCTGGCTGGTGACCGGCCTCGTCGACGCGCCCAGCGATTGCCCCTCCGAGTCGAAGACCTCGATAGACATTGTGCTGCCCTCCGGGGCCGCGAGTTGTGGGATGACGCCGGTCGTCGCAATTCCCAGATCGTTTCCAAATCCTGTTGAGGGCGTTCGCCTCAAGCAAGTCGAAATAGCGACGCAGCGCCCGTCCGCGAGCCACTTGTCAGGCGTGTTGGGGGCGATGGTATAGAGTTCGTTGAGCGCGCCGGCGGTTTCCAGCGTGAAGCGGGCCGTGCCGCTGATCGAGTCCTGATTGCAGGGCATCAGGGGGGCGATCAGAACCGCTCCCTCGGCGAATCCTGAGGGCGCCGTCAGAGTAATCTTGCGGGCACCGCCTCGAGGGATGGAAGTCTCGAAAATGTTGGCGGGCCTCTCGTCGCCGTTGAAGAGGACGGCTCCGGTACTGGCGGTCGATCCGGTATTGAAGATCACCAGTGCAGCACAGGAAGACTGCTGCGGGTCCCGATTGGTGAGCAGGATTTCGGTAGAGGCTAAAACCCCTCCAGGCAAGTCGCCGGCGATGACCCGGCCGAGGGTCAAGGCTTCGACGGGGGTCCCCGTAGGTTGTGCGCTCAGCGTTCCCGTGGTCGCCAAGGTCAGTAAGAAAACGAACACGACAATCCAACGTTGATTCTTTGACATGACTCCTCCTTCGTCCATGGCCCTTTTTTGCCGAACAGCGCCTGAGTCCGGTGACATGCGGCTCTGTCCGGCAGGATTACGTGAAATTGGGATCTTGCTGACTACGATACCACTTGGCGAACACAGCGGCTGGATTTCTGTATCAAGCCGCCGGTGGGAAGCGCCGGGATTCGTCTGGAGGATGTCTCAGGAAGCCTTGCGGGCGGGTTCGGGGGACTCGCTGTACATGTCGTCGATGGTGTCGGCGAAACGGTCGTAAACGACCGGACGGCGGACCTTGAGGGTGGGCGTGAGGAGGCCGTTTTCGGCTGAGAATTCCTCGGTAACGAGGCGGAAATACTGAATTTGCACCCAGTCGGGCATGCCCTCGTTGGCTTCGTCGACGATTTCGTGGAAGCGGTTGACGATGGGCGGCAGCTTGATCAGTTCTTCCACCGCAGCGTCTTTGTCCAGTCCTTTGATTTTGGCGTAGACCCGCAGGGCTTCTTTGTCGGGGACCAGCAAGGCCGTGACGTACTTGCGGTCAGGACCCAGCACCACCGCTTCGTCCACCAGCGGCTGGCCGGTCAGGCGGCTTTCCAGGGGCTGGGGATAGACGTATTTTCCTGTGGAAAGCTTGAAAAGAGACTTCTTGCGGTCAGTCACCTTGAGGTAGCGCCGCTTGACGATCTTTCCGATGTCTCCGGTGTGCATCCAGCCCTCTTCGTCGATGGCCTCCCGCGTCCCCTCGGGATTGCGGTAGTAACCCCGCATGACGTGAGGTCCGCGGGTCAAGATCTCGCCGTCCTCGGCCAGCATGACCTCCACGCCCGGCAGGGGGACTCCCACCGTTCCTGGATGGTTGTCCTCGACGCGGTTGTAGCTGATGACGGGTGAGGTCTCGGTCATGCCGTATCCCTGGATGATGGTGACGCCGGCGGCCAGGAAGAGATTGTTGAGTTCGGGACGCAGCGCAGCGCCCCCGCTGATGATGCATTCGATTTCGCCGCCCAGCGCCTGGCGCCACTTGCTGAAGACCAGCTTGTCGGCCAGCTTCAACTGTCCCAGATACAGAGGTCCCTTGAGCTTGGTGTGATCATACTTTTTGGCCAGACGCAGGGCCCAGTCGAAGGCTTTCTTCTTGGTGCCTGTCAACTGGGCTCCGGCTAGAATGATCTTCTCGTAGGTTTTTTCCAGCAGGTGAGGGACGGTGGCAAAACCCGAGGGCTTGACTTCCTTGAGCAGGCGCGCGACTTCGTCAGGTTCGCAGAAATAGACTTCCGAACCGTAGTTCATATAGCCGTAGTGAAGCATGCGCGCGAAGACATGGGTCAGGGGAAGAAAGCTCAGGATCTTTCCCTTGCCCTTTTCCACCACGCTGTTTTCAGAGAAGGCGCCCAGCGAGTTGAAGCTGATGTTCTCGTGGGTCAGCATGACCCCTTTGGGCTTACCCGTTGTGCCCGAAGTGTAGATGATGGTGGCCACGTCTCGGTGGTCGATCTCGGCGCGCAACTCGACGGCCGCATCGGGCTCCGATTCCAGCCGCTTCTTGCCCAGTTGGCGCAACGAATGCAAGGTGTGGACTTCGACGTCCTCGGGGATGTCGGGATGGGTGGGCGGTTCGGCGAAGTCCTCGGTCTGGGCCACGATGATGGTCTTGGTGCGCGTCATCTCCTTGAGAAAAGGACCGACTTTTTCCAGCAGTTCCAGGTTG
Organism: Acidobacteriota bacterium; assembly: GCA_035471925.1. GTDB lineage: Bacteria > Acidobacteriota > UBA6911 > RPQK01 > DATIPO01 > JANQFM01. The sequence goes on along the minus strand of DATIPO010000353.1, from coordinate 741 downwards.
GACACGAAGAGCGCCCTGGCCTGAGCGTGGCTCATCACGAAGCGGATCGACTCAGGAGCATGAGTCAGATAAATGGGGACGTCGATCATTCCAGCCATCAGACAGGCCATATCGGCCACGCAGAAGTAGACGTCAGAGTGCATGAACAAGGCGATGCGGTCCTGCCGTGCCAGCCCGATATCCAGCATCCCCAACGCCGTCTGTTCGGAGAGCTTGAGGAACTCTTCGGTGGAAAAAGAACGCCATCCGTCCCCAGTGCGTTGATGGAAGGCTTGCCGATGAGGATTCTTCTCCAGGGCCTCTTCCAAAAGCGAGGGGAGAGTCCGTCCCAGGTGGGGTTCGGTCGATCCGCGGGGAGCCGTGAAAATGCGAGCCATGGCCGTTCCTTAATTTGCTCGATTGGGTCTGGTCGGGGCCGGCTGGAGTGGGCCGGCAATCCGCTCCTAAGTCTACCAGACACCCCTTATCGATGCTGTCCTTAATTGGACGCGCATGGCTACTTGACGCATCCTGGAGACGGTAAGATCTCAAGCTGGCCCGAGACGCTATGGCACGCTTTCAGCGTCAGGAGTCTCGCCGCCTGCACCCAAGATGGTGCTTTCGTCTGGTTGCGCTCAAGGCCGGTTGACCCCGGGCTGGCTTATGCGTCCTTTCAGGGACTGAGAAGGAACTGCCCTGGTCCCGCACCTCCCACTCAGGCACCAGCGCTGCCGTCCATGTCGGGGCTCGCTGAAGGCGTGC
>DATIPO010000352.1:0-7709 GCA_035471925.1 Acidobacteriota bacterium | reverse complement strand
CGATGATGGATTGAATGTTCCGCTGCTGCTGTTGGGCGGTTTCGAAGTCAAGGATGGCCGCAGTTGCCCCGGCAAGCTCATCTTTGAAGGCGACAATTACGATAGACAGGCCGGCGAGCGCTAGGCCCCATCCCGTGATGGCGGCCTTTGAGATGTTAAATCTGGCGGTCACTGCATCAATGCCGGTCGCCAGCGCCCCGCCCGCTTGCAGAGACTTGCTCACAGTGCCGATGGTCGTCAGAAGCCCGCCCATCCCTACTACGAGAGGGCCGACAGCGGCAAGCAGCACGCCAAAGGCGACAGCCCCCCTCTTGACTGGAGCAGGAAGGGTGTTGAGCACGGCAACCGTCAGCTCGATTCCCGACAGAACCAAGTCAATAGCGGGAAAGACGGTGCCTACGAGCAGCGGGCGAAGCGTCTTTTCAAAGACATCAATTGCAACCTTTTGCAGGCGCTGAAATAGGACTTGGGACTGAGAGGCGAAGGTGGCATACCGCTGCTGCGCCTCTCTCGTCAGCGCTGTGTTTTCACGAAAGGCATCATTGCCAGTCAGGATTGAACGGCGCAGTAGGTCGCCTGCATTGGCAGTTGACAGAATGGCGTTTCGGAGACGTACTTCGGTCAATCCGAGCGTTTCCAAGGCAAGCGTCGACTCGCCGCTTGCTGCGTCCATTCGACCCAGACCCTCAATGAATAAAGTTACGGCTTCCGCCGCATCCTTGCGGAACAACTCGGCGAACTCAGAGGTCGACCGCTCGGCGATTTTGGCGAATTCATCCAGCTTTTCGCCGCCCTTCGCGACTTCGGACTGGATGTCAAGGAAAAGCTTGGAGAAGGCCGAGCCGCCAGCCTCGGCCCCAACGCCAGCAGCGGTTAACGCGGTTCCGAAGCCGAGCACAGCGCCCTCGCTCAGCCTAATCTGTCGGCCATCGGCGGCCAATCGCTGCGAAACCTGGAGAATTTCCCGCTCATTGGCTGCGAAGTTGTTCCCCAAGGCAACTAAGGAAGACGCAGTGCGGTCAACATCCCTTTGAGCCGTACCGAGCACGTTTTGGAAGCGAGAAAGGCCGATGGCGGCTTCTTCTACCGAAAGGCCATCGGCAGCCACGCCAAGGGCAGAAATCGTTCTCGTAAACTTGGTGATGTTCGGGACACTGACGCCGAGCTGTCCGGCCGCAGCTGCAATTCGGTTAAGTTGTGTGGTGGTAGCCGGGATTTCCGTCGACAGATTGAGAAGCTGACCCCGAATCGTAGCCAGTTCTGCATCGCTTGCCTCTACTGTCTTGGCGACTCCCGCGAAACCGGACTCGAAGTCTGAGCCTAACTTCACCGCAGCAGTCCCAGCGGCGACAATAGGGGCTGTCAGTCCAATAGTAAGGCGGGTTCCTACAGCTTCCAGTTCGCCGCCCAAGGCCTTGGGATCGAAAGGCTTGCCGAAACCGCTTCCTCCGAACGCAAACTGGCCTTGGTCGATAAGGCGCTTTAACTCCGAGGAAGCCGCCCTGACGTTCGCCGGTAGGCTCTCAAACTCCCGATCTAGTCGGCGTAACTCCGTCGCCATCCCCCGCGCAATGGTCGACATGGGAATACCTTCCATGCGAAGCTGCCGAATGGCTTGGGCTGCGGCCTGAGGGCGCGGGCGATCCCCGCGGGTGCGGGGGAGACCCTTGCATATTGGGGCATGCGGGTCGAGGACACACTACATGTTGTGGAATTTGAAAATCAAGCCCTTTTGAAGGATTTCACCTAATTTTCAAAGATCGCAGACTGCGCAATCGAGCAGCCTAGCGGCCCGCCATGCGGCTTAGGAGTTTCCAGAGTAGCAGGGCGTCGGGGCCGGCGCGATGGGTGGCGCCTAAAGGGATGCCTTCGATTTCGCAGGCAATGGAAAGAGTGGGGCGGAAGCCGCGCCATAGTTCGTAGAGGTCGAGGGCGCACTGCCAGCGGCATGAGAATAGCGGCTGCGAGATACGGCGGCAGGCCGAATCCAGGATGAAACGGTCAAAGTCGGCGTGATAGGCAATGGCCGTCCGGCGGCGCAGCAACTCGGCAAGAACAGGATAGACTTCGACGAACTCAGGGGCTCCGGCCAAATGATCGGTGTCTAGCCCATGTACTAGCGAAGCTTCAGACTCGACAGGGCGGGTTGGGCGCAGGAGGCGGCTCCAGCGCAGTTGTCCGTCGCCTGAAACCAACGCGATCTCCACGGGTTCGGCTGCATTGCCCAGACCGGTGGTTTCGCAGTCGAGCACCCACCAATCATGGCCTTGCAAGAGCCGATGAGCCTGAGCCTTGGCCGAGAGCATCTGGACCTCCAGCGGGGAATGGCCTCATTCTCGTTCTTGATCATCTTGCGGCGGCGCGGGCTCATCGGGGAGGGGGCGGCGGGCCAGGAAGACCCCGTCGTGATCCCATAGGTCTTGGCGGGGTGCGCCCAAGACTCTGATGGCCTGGCCTCCCGGCAGCGACGTGTCGCGCCAGGTCATGAGCACGGCGTGCTCGGGAGCCGGCTCGTACCAGTCTTCGAGCACCGCCCAGATACGCCGGCGGACCGCATCGTTCATGCGCGGCGAGCTGTACACGCCGGGCGCGATCTCGCACATGCAGGAGGCTAGAAATCCCCGAAAGCGGGGAGGCGAATTACGGGTCACTACGATCGTCATCGAGAAGGTCCTTGATGCGGTCGATCATTTGAGTGACGACCTGCTCCAGGCGGAAGGCTTCTCCGGCGGTCTTGCGGACGACCCGCTCGACCGGGCCTTCCTGGGTCTTGCGGATGTGGCGGACCGAACTGAAGGCCACCGGCAACAAAACCGAGTCGCGGAAGAGATCAGAGATGTCGAGGGCAAAGCTGGCGCCGGGGTCTTCGTGGATGAAGCCCAGTTGAGGAATGGCTCCCGTGGCCGCCACCGCCGTCAAAGCCGCTCCCTCGACTGCGGAAGAGGCGTGGTTGATGGCCTGGTTGGCCAGGTCGGCGGAGTGGGGACGTCCGCGGTCGTAGCGGCGGCCCCTCCAGAGGATGCCGTATTGCTGGGCCAAGCGGCGGTAGGTGGCCTTCATGCGCGAGCCTTCGATGCCCCTGAGGGTGTTGAGGTCGGCGTGGGGGACGACTTCCCCCAGCCGCCAGGCGTACATGCGCCGGGCCAGGTGGATGCGCTGGTCCTCGTCGGCCCAAAGCAGGGCCTGACGGCGGGCGCGGGCCGAGGCATCCGGGCCGGCGGGCAGGGAAGCATAGAAGCGCACCCCGTCATTGCCCGCGAAAACCACCCCGCAGCCATGTCGGGCCAGGATGCGCATGGCGTCGTGGCTAACGGTGCTGCCTGGCTGCACTACCAGGCAGGAAACGGTTTGATAGGGGATGGCGTAGTCGCCCGCGGCCAGATCGCCGTAGCCTGCGGTGATGAAGCGCAAGGTCCCCGACTCGACCGTCAAGTTGCCGCGTCCCAGCCACATCACCCCGTGCCGGTCGGCATGGGGGATGCGTCCGCCTTCAAGTCCCAGTCGTCCCTTAAGCATGCCCGCCCCCGGCCCGCAAGAGCAGCATTCCGAAGCCGAAAGCCTTGTGGCGCCCTATCCCGCCGGCCAGCAGTCTAGAGAAATGCTCGGGATCGAGGATTTCCAGCGAGCCTGTGAGGACTGCTTCAGGGCGTTCCAAGGTCCTGGAGGTGCGCTCGGGGTCTTGGCGGCGGCGTATCAGCTTGACGCGGCGGAAACGGCGCAGTTGCACCGACTCGAGCCGGGCGGCCTGGCCCAGGCGCTGCTGCAGCCAGTCGCGGTAGGCCTGCTGGCGCGAAATCGAGGCGTCGCCGTTTTGCGGATCGCGCAGGCGGCGGTTGAGCCAGACGTCCATCTCGGACCCTTTTTTGTAGGTGCGGGGACCGCCGGCAGGTTCTTCGGTCGACAAGTCGCTGGCCAGGCGCACCACGGGGCAGATGCGGATTTCGAATCCCAGCACGCGTCCAGCGCTCCAGCGCCGGGGCATGGGCTTGCAGGCCAGGGCCGGCCATTCGCAGGTCTGGTAAAAGCCGGGCTCGGCGAAGGTTTCGGCATGTTGGGTCAGCGCCTCCCGATCTTTGGAGCTGTACCCGAGAATAACGGGTTTGGGGCCCGCTCCCTGGCGCCGCGCCTCTCCGCGGATGGAGAAGGGCTGCACGGTTCCCTGTCCGAAAAGCGCGGCCAGGGCGGCGTGGACGGCATATCCCAGATCTTCATGGCGTCGGCCCAGGTTCAGATCGCGGACCTGGCGCATCAGGGCGGCGGCATCGAGTCGAAGCTGCACCATGTGCAGGGGTCGAGAGGCATCATGGGCTTTCACGGGCAACCTCCTGCCGGGGGATATGGGTTTCCCAGACGAAACGGCGTCCGCTGTGGATCTGGTTGGCCCAGTCGCGAATGTCGTAGACGGCCAGCAGACGGCCCTGGCCGGACTCGGCCTGAGGGCCCTCGCGAGGCCACCAAACCGCCAGCGGTTCGTCGTCGGGCGAGGGATCGCGGGCCAGGGGCGCCTGGCAGAGTGCGGCGCGGAAATCCTCGGCTTGCAGCATCCCCGCGAAGATGGGCTGAGCGGGAAGGCAGGGCTTGCGTCCGATAAAGAGCGGACGCTCAGGCGATTGAAGAGCCTCGGCGCAAGCCTCGAGAGTGGGTTCCTCCTCACCCGGCCTCAGGGTCAGCGCCACCGTGTAGGCTGCGTCGGCCCAGTATCGGCGGCGGCGGATGTGGGTGCCCGTGGCACTTCCTCCGCCGCGGGAGACGGCTTTGCCGTAAGTCGTCCAGGCTTGGCGCATGAAGTCCTGCCCCAGCAGCACGGTTTGGAAGTCCTCCAGTTCGCGTCCGGGACGGTCGCGCCGGGCGGCATAGAGCATCCGTTCCTGCAGGCGCTGAAGCTGGGCGAAGTCCTGATGGCGATAGCCCAGGGCATTGCCGATGAGTCCTGCCAGCATGGAGAGCGTCGGGAAGGCCAAGGTGTCGCCCACCTCGTCAACCGCCACTCCGCCGAAGGACATCAGGGGGGCGTCCAGACGCAGGATCAGAAAGCGCACGCTCATGCCTCCCCCTGCACGCAGGCGGCCGCCCATTCGGCCAGTTCGGGCAATGAAGCCTGCCGATCGCTCAGCCCCTCGACGTTTTCGAGCTCGATCATGCTGGCCACAGCCCGCCGGGTGTCGCTGGGATACATCTCGTGGTGCCTTGCAAGATAGTCGAATAATGCTCCGGCAGCAGTGGCCTCCTGGCCGCCATTGCGGTGATCGACGGGGTTGAGAAAGGCGTTGGCCAGTGTGCGGGGCTGTTGGTTGCCGTTTTCGATCAGGACGGTGGAAGCATGGGCGTAAGGGGCTGTCGACCCCAACTTGGCTCCAGGAGACACGGTGGCGATGAGATGCACCAGATGACGAACCACGTCAGCCGCCAGCGTGCGGTCGGCCGTGGCCCAATCGCCGCGTTCGGATCCCTCGATGTTGGAGACCAGCAAAGGCACATCCACCACCACATAGCCGTAAAAGAGCCCCGACGAGAGTTCGCTGGTGTTGATGTGGCCGCTGCCGGTCTCTTCCCTGCCCTGCAGGTCGTCGATGGCGCTGAAATAGTCGGTTTCGAACTGCCCGGAATGGACCGTGAAGGCGTGAGCCACGTGGACGGCGGCGTCGCAGCGGGCCAGCACGTCGCCGGTGGTCATGCGTCCGAACAGGGCAGCGTCGAGCCCCGGACCCAGCCCCGGCTCTTTACGCAGGACCAGCAGGTTCTTTTTCAAGTCGCCCTTGATGCCCTTGACCTGCTTGGCCACGTCTTTTCCTTGCGATTGGGCCTCGCTGACCTGGTCGCGGGCGACTTTGAGAAGGTACTCCACCTCGGGGCGGCCCAGCACGATCACTTGAGAGGTTTGCAGTTCTGTCTTCCCTTCTTCTTCTTCGCCCTCTTCAGCCGCCTTGGCTCGGGCCTTGGCCTTTCCCTTGGGCAACACCACTTCGATGAGCGCTTCGACGGCCTTCTTGGCAGTTTCTTCCTCGACGCCTTCAGCCACCAGGGGCTCGTAGACATGCTTTTCGAAGATGCGCCGCGAACGCACCGCCATGGGGACTTGTCCGCCATTGGAGCTGATGCGGTCAAGAGCCCATTGGTCGTCGGCCGTACGCCAGTGGCGCTTGAGGCATTGAGAAGAGATGCGCGTCCGCTCGGCGCCTCCGAAGGGGATACGCTTGGCGAATCCCACGTCGTCGCGGTTGAGCAACGAAGCCGGATAGGAGGTTAGGGTGTGTACTTGTATGAATCTTCGAGACATCTTGACTTCTCCTTTGGATCTCCTAGGTTCCCTGTGAATCGGCGCGTTTGGCCTTGGAATAGTAGTCCCTGGCGATCGAATTTCGCGGCTGCTCTTCAGAGGGGGTGCCGTCGCTTAGCACCAGCCAGGAAATGTCTGAGGGGCGCACGGGAATTCCCTGCGAGGCCAGCAAATGGACGACGCCGCGCAGGCTGTCATGGAGCTCATCGCCGTGCGCCTTGAGCAGGCGCATCACTCGCGCTTCGCTGACCTCGGCTTGAGCCATCGCGCGACCCAGGGGGGAGCCGGGGCCGGGGGGCGCCCGATGGGCCAATTCGGCCAACAATCCGCACACCACCTGCAACTGCCTTACCCGTCCTTGGTTCTTTGCCCACTGATTCTCAGGGGCGTAATTCACCAGGGTCTTCCAAAGGGCGGGTGAAGCATGGCCCGCCGAGTGGCGCGACTGCCCGCGCCGCAACTCGGCCAAATCCCCCTTGGGAAAGTATGGCTTCCTCATGGTCTGATAGAGCTTGTCGGCCCAGTGCCTCTTGTCGTCGCTCACGGTTGATCCTCCTTCTCTTGGGTCTGGTCGAAGGCCTGAGCCAGATGCTTTCTGGCCGCGCCCCGGAAGCGCAGTTCGGCCCGTGCCCGTGCTCGAGGCGAGCGGGCCAAGGGCGTGGGACAGGCTTGAACGGCATCCTCCAATTCGCGTCTTGCCAGTCCCACCAGCCTTTTCTCCCAGTCGCGTACCGGGTCTTCTTGTGATTCCAGGCTCTTCCAGAGATCTTGAAAGAAGACTTGGTCGATGGCCCGGTCGAGGCGGTCTAGCCAGGGGCGCGTTCGTTGATCTCTCAAGTCGAGATCATCAGCGCCTCCCTGCAAGAGGGAGCAGATGGCCGGGTGCAGCACGCGGCGTTCGGCCGTCTGGGCCCGATTCACCCAATCCTGGGCTCGCTCGGCCAGTTTCTCGCGCTCCTCGGCGAGAGCCAAGAAGCGTTTGGCCCGCAAGGTCAGAGGAATGACTCGCTCGTGGTAGCCTTCCGTTACGCCTTGGCCACGCGCCAGCACTTGGGCGATCAGAAGAGGCTCATCGCTCTCCAAGTCACGGATCTCCAAGGCAGGATTGTTCTCGAAATCGCCTCCAAAAAGAACGCGGTTCAAGAGGCGGTAGGAGAATCCCGAACGGCCGACAGAGAGCACGGCCCTGCTGATACCTTGCACAGGCGACCAGATATCGCCCGTATCCCCCTTGTGGTCTTTGTGGACTGCTACACGGGTCCCCTGTGAGGGGCGGAAGACGGCCTCTAGTCCCTGCTCGGCTTCCCTCAGGCGGACCCGGCGGCAGATTTCAATGAAGAAGGGATCGCAACTCTGCAGTTGAACCTGCTCTTGGCCGTCCCAGGGTTGAAGCCAGAGCAGTGCCGCGCCTCCGCTTTGGGGGTAGCCGTAG
>DATIPO010000351.1:0-1594 GCA_035471925.1 Acidobacteriota bacterium | reverse complement strand
GAGACACCTACCGCGAAGCGGTTTAGTGGCTATCCGAAAACCTATGTCAGCATTTTGTCATCGCCTCGACTTCGAGCCCAAAACGTTGTCGGATTGGGCTAAGAAGTGCCTTTTGGTCTTCGGTTTCCGTGGTGTGACATTTTGAAGTCACAAGTTTTCGGATAGGCTCTTAATATAACATTTTTGTTCTGCTCCCCATTGTACACGACAGTTGGGCTAAATAGGCACCAGGGCGGGACCAAGGGAGCCTTGGACAAACAGCGCCAGCAGCTCGTGCCACAGATGATCCAGCCTCCGTAGGAGCACATGCCGCAGATGATCCAGCCCCAGACGGAAGAGGCTCCGCGCCCGCCGCCCATGACGCTTCAAGCGAATCGGCGTGTGCGCGGCCAGGTACCGCCCCGTGGCGTGCGCGAAACTGTAGGCCAGCGCCAGCAGCCCTACCAGCGTCGAGAGCCGCTGCTGGATGCACAGGTGCGTGGTCTCGAAATCGAAGCCCCGCGATTTCAAGCCGGCGAACAAGACTTCAATGCCCCAGCGCTTGCGATAGAGCCGCAACAGGCGGCGCACCGTGCCGGCGACGAGCAACAGACGGCGCTCGCCGCGCGCCGTGTCGGGCAGGCGCAGCCCATAGAGCCACACCTGTTGCCCGTAGAGCAGGCGCCGAGCGCGCAGCCGGCGATGCTGCCCAACGGCCAGATCCTGGAACAGGCATGCTGCGCGCTGATTTTGGCCGCGAAACGCCACCCGGGCATTCTTGCGGATGCGCACCCCGTAGCCCACCCCACGCCCGGTCAGGTAGCTCATGAAGGCGCCCCCGATGAACTCGCGGTCAGCCAGCACCACCCGGATGCGTTCCGGCGGCAGCACGAGCAGGAGTTTGCGCAAGAGCCCGCGCTGTTCCGCTCCCGAGGTCGAACCGGCCTTGCCCAGCATGATCCAGACCAGCGGAAAGGCCGTGCCTTCATAGACGAGCGAGGCCATAAAGATGTTGATCGGGGTCTTGCCGAAGTGCCACTCGGTGCGGTCGACGGAGATGATAAAGCGGTCTTTGACGGGCAGCAGGTGCAACACGAGCGAGGCGATGGCCTGCTGGGGCAGCGTCGCCTCCGCGAAGAAGCGCTGGATGCGCCGGTAGTTCGAGGCGGGCTTCGCCGAGAAGACCAGGGCGAGCTTCGCCAGGTTGACCGTCGAGAGTTGGATGAGGGCCCTCAGGAAGGCAGCCACGAAGCGCAGGCGTTGCTTGTGGAAGTTCGTGTAGGGGGCGAGGTGCGCTTGCAGCAGCATCAGCAGTTGCGTATCGTTTGGCATAGGCCCGGTCAGTCGAGGTTGCAAGGAAGCGTAGAGCACTTCCAAGATAACCTCTGCTGCTGGGCCTAGCTCGTTCTGTCGTGTACAATGGCCACCGGCACAAACTCGTCGCCGTACCCACTTCCAAATCCCAGCGCATGGTGAAAGGTTTGATCCGGAAGAAATCGAAAGCCATGGAATTGATTCAAGGCGTGGTACACGTATCGATAGTTCCCTGCATCCTTTGCTCCGAGGTCTGCATAGCCTTCCCTCTCATCCTCGAACCACGCTACTATTTCATCCC
>DATIPO010000350.1:0-11580 GCA_035471925.1 Acidobacteriota bacterium | reverse complement strand
TCGTTGACCCTGCGGACCAACTCGAATCCTTGCGCCTTCACTTCCTCGACCACCGTGCCGGCTTCGACGCCGTGATTCTTTCGGATGTCGGGCACGTTGGAAGTGGAAAGGTGGTTGTCGGTGTCGAAGTCGATGATGCCGATCAGCCCGCCAGGCTTGAGGGCTCGGCCCAAGTCGGCCAGCATGGCTGGAGGATTCTCGAAGTGATGATAGACGTTGCGGATGTGGATGAAGTCGCAGCAGCCGGACTGCAGTCCCGTGCGTTGCTGATCGCCCTTCATGACTTCGATGTTGCCTAACTCGAAATTCTTGGCCAGGCGGCGCAGATCGCTGAGCTTGTCATCGTCGACCTCGGTGGCCAGAATTCGTCCCGAACGGCCGGCGATACGGGCCAGCTCGACCGTCCAGTCGCCGTCACCGGCACCCACGTCGGCCATCACCATGCCTTCCTTCAAGCCGGCAATCTCGGCCAAGCGGTCTACCGTCTCGGCCTTGCTGTCGAACAGAGCCAGACCACAGGCGGTCAAGCACAAGAAGGCCAGAGCCCAAACAGCGATGCTTCGTCTGATCAATTCATCATCCCCTAACCCCGACTGTACCTCCTTAACCACGCAGGCCGTCTCGAAAAGTTCCTGAGAGTGAAGGCTGACCGCTCCAACAAAATGAGGGAAGGCCGGGGTGCAGCGCGTTGATACGCCCGCACATCGAAATGCGAGGTTATTGGTTATGTCCATTGGAGCCGCTGAAGTCTTGATCATTTTGATCCCGCTGTTCTTGGGGTTGGGCGGATCGGCCTTCTGGCTTTGGATGCTCATCGATTGCGCCCAGAACGAGCCCGAAGAAGATGAGAAGCGCCGCAGGTGGGTCTCGCTGGTAGCCTTGACCCACTGCTTCGGGGCCTTGCTCTACTATTGCCTCCGCCGCCCCCGCCGTGCCAGCCCCCACCGCCAGGCCTTTCCGGACGCCGTGGGCTAACCCCGTCCCTCCGACCGCACACGACAGCTTTGCCCTTGGCGAAAGAGGGGGTGAATTGGGTAAGCTGTCGGAGTGCGTTCTTCGGCTTGGGAGGAAAGAGCTTGGGCGGCGGCGGGGGCCTATGTGGCGCTGCTGCTCGCGACGCAGAACCTGGTCTTGTCGGGTTACATGTGGGTGTTCCAACAGATGGGAGGGGCCCAGGCCGTTTCGCGCTGGATTTATCTGCTCTTCGGGGTCGCGACGGTGGCGTTTCTTGCGCTCGTCCGTCCTCGCGGAATCCGGGCCTGGGGCACCCTAGTCGGGCTGGCCGCCGGGCTGGTGCTGCTCTTCAAAGACACCGATGTTCCCGCCAACTTGCTTCACTTCGTTCAGTACGGTCCGCTGACGCTCCTGATCTTTTGGGCGTTGGGAAAGCGGATGGCCGGGTGGGCCCGCCACTCCGCCACCCTGGGGCTCATCCTGGCGGTGAGCGTGGTCGACGAACTGGTCCAGAGCTTGGTTCCCCACTGGAATGAGGCCTTTCCGCCCCGCCGCTTCGATCCTCACGACATCTGGCTCAACCTGGTGGCGGCGGTCACTTTCCTTCTGCTCATCGCCTTCGTCTGGCCCCGCCCCGCCCAGGGCGAGGGGGCCCTAACCTCCGCCGCCAAATCGCCAGGTCGCGAGCTCAGTTGATGACGCCTAGGTCGCGGCCTACGGCGGTGAAGGTCTCGATGGCCCGGTCGAGGTCGGCGCGGGAGTGGGCGGCCGAGACCTGGACGCGGATGCGGGCCTCTCCCTTGGGCACAACCGGGTAGGAGAATCCGACTACGAAGATGCCTTGGCGGTTGAGGCGGCCAGCCATCTCCGTGGTGCGTTTCTCGTCCCCCAGCATGATGGGCACGATGGGATGAATGCCGGGCTGGATGCTGAAGCCTTGATCAGTCATGTGCTGGCGGAAATACTTGGTGTTGCTTTGCAGCTTGCGTACCAGTTCGGGGTAATCCTCCACCAGTTCCAATGCTCTCAGCGAACCGGCGGCCACGCAGGGAGCGATGGTGTTGGAGAAGAGGTAGGGACGCGAGCGCTGGCGCAGCATGTCGACGATTTCCCGGCGCGAGGTGGTGAATCCTCCCGAGGCGCCGCCCAGGGCTTTGCCCAGGGTTCCGGTGATGATGTCGATCTGTCCGTCCAGTCCGAAATGCTCGGGCGTGCCGCGTCCGGTTTCGCCCAGGAAGCCGGTGGCGTGGCATTCGTCGATCATGACCAAGGCGCCGTATTCGTCGGCCAAGTCGCAGATCTGGGGAAGGGGAGCCAAGTCGCCGTGCATGCTGAAGACCCCGTCGGTGGCGATGAGGCGGATGCGTGCCTCCTCGGTATCGATCAGATGCCGACGCAGTTCATCCATGTCGGCGTGCTTGTAGATCTTGCGTTGGGCCTTGCACAGGCGGACACCGTCGATGATGCTGGCGTGGTTGAGGGCATCGGAAATGACGCAGTCTTCAGGTCCCAACAAGACTTCGAAAAGGCCTCCGTTGGCGTCGAAGCAGGAGGGATAAAGGATGGTCGCCTCGGTGGAGAAGAAATCGGAGATCTTCTCTTCCAGGTCCTTGTGCAGGTCTTGGGTCCCGCAGATGAAGCGCACCGACGACATGCCGAAGCCATGGGTCTCGAGGGCGTCCTGCGCGGCTTCGACGACTTCGGGATGGTTGGCCAAGCCCAGGTAGTTGTTGGCGCAGAAGTTGATGGCGGGACCTTCGCGGGTCTCCACCCGGGCGCCCTGGGCCGAGGTGATGATGCGTTCGTCTTTGTAAAGTCCGCTTTCGCGAATCGAATCCAATTCCCCTTGCAACAGATCTTTTACTTTGGCGTCGTACATGACTTGAAGTATATCGCTACGGCTGTTGGGGTTAAAGCTGCCCTCCCTGCGTTGCCTCGCCCTGGATGAAGAGGGGTTGCATCAAAGGTCCAGTTGCTGGCCGTCGCGGGCCAGTTGGCAGGCACCCTCGAAGCCGGCTTGACGGACTTCGGCCGGCAGGTCGTAGTCATCGCAGGCGGGATAGCGGTGGCAAAGGAGCAGTCTCTTGACCCGGGCGCGGACGGCGCACTGTCCGGCGCTGTAGCCGGTGAGGTGTCCGGGCGCCTCCATGTGGCGGGGATAGGACGCCTCCATCAAGGCTATGTCGGCTTGGCGGCAGATCTCGATCAGGTTGCGGCAGGGTTCGGTGTCGCCCGAATAGGCCAGGACGTTTCCTGAAGGGCCAGTCCAGCGGTAGGCGAGCGCGGGTTCGGAGTGGACCACGGGCAGCGCCTCCCATTGCAACCCGTGGTAGCGGCCGCGCCACTCCTCGACCTCTTCCAAACTGAGGCGGGCGTAGATGCGTCCTACCCATTCGCCGTAGAGGCTGACCAAGCCCTGGCAGAAGCGCCGCAACCCGGGCGGTCCAATCAGGCGAAGCCGCTGAGGCGCGTCCCTGTCGATGTAACAGGCGAAGAGCAGGGGCAACAGGTCGCCGGTGTGGTCAGGATGGTAGTGGGAGAAGACCACGCTTCGGATGCGGCGGAAGTCGAGTCCGGCCCGGGCCAGACGGTGCAGGGAACCTGAACTGGGATCGACCAGGATCAACCCCTCGTGATCGATGACAAATCCAGGCGAGGCCCGCTCGGGATGGGGAATGGCGGTTCCAGAGCCGAGTATGGTCACCTTCATGGCTTCAATGCCTGATGGCTGCCAGGCCACCGAGTGGCCTCAAGTTGGGCCGCGAGTCAAGTTTCAAGGGGCAAGGCCGCTTGCCTTTCCCCCGGCGGACTGGGGCAGCTCGCTACAGGTCGAGGATCAGCACGGGGATGCCGACATCGACCATCTCGAAGAGTTCGATGATCTCATCGTTCTTCATGCGCACGCAGCCGTTGGAGGCCGGATTTCCCAGCAGGCCCTCTTCAGGGGTCCCGTGAATGTAGACCCGCCGCTCGAAGGTGTCGACTTGGCCGCCCTTGTTGCGTCCCGACTCCCGTCCGCACAGCCGCAGGACGCGGGAGGTCACGTCGTCGCTGTCCAAGTCGGTCTCATCGCTTATGATCTCAGCTTGCTTTCCGGTATAGATGCGCCCCTTGAAGATACCTCCCAGCGGAACTCCCCGTCCATGCTTGGAGCACACCTCGTGCAGCCCCAGAGGTGTCTTGAGGCTGTTCTTGCGGTTGCCGGTGCCGGCTTTGGCGGTGGAGACCACCCAGCTTCGGGCGAAGACGCCGTCCTCCACCAGATACATGCGCTGGCGGGGAACCGACACGAAGAGCATGCGCTGCAAGTCTTCCTCAGCATAGTCCTGCTCCACCACCCGCCTGAGCGAGTCCTCCAGCGGGCGGTCGGCTTTCGGCTCCCCGGCGCCCGCCATACCGCCGGTCAGATGCAGCAATAAGGCGGCGACCAAGATCTTCATCGGGTATCCATTCGGTTCTTTGCCCTAAAGCTTTCAGTCGAGGCTTGGCCTCCCCAGACCGGGAAGGGCGTGCCTTGCGACGGGGTCGCTGCCAAGACGGCAAGCGGTTCGGCAGGGGCCGGTGGCTGATTTCGAGTGGTCTCGGCGGGATGGGCCAGACGGCGGATATCGCGCAGGAGGCGTTGGTGAAAGTCCTCGTCGCCGATGTCGTAGATGCCCCGTACCTGTCCCTGGGTGTCGACCAGCAAGAAATGGGTGCCGTGAATGATCTCCGAGGGGTTGACTGAGGTTTCAGCCGACTCGGCCTGTCCCCGTTGCACGGCTGTGAAGAATCCCTTGACCGCCAGTTGCACGGTTTCGTCGGGCGGTCCGGTGAGGAAATGCCAGCGTGCCGTATCAGCGCCGTAGTGGCGGGCATAATCGTCCAGCACTTGAGGACGGTCGTAAGCCGGATCGATGGAAATCGAAACGAAGCGAACCGGCTCCTCCGGCCCGATCTCCTCCTGCAGCTTGAGCATGGCCTTGGTCATGAGGGGGCAGGGTCCGGGGCAGCGGGTGAACATGAAATCGACCGCCCAGACCTTCCCCAGCAGGTCCTGCTTGGTGATGGTCTGGCCGCGGCTGTTGATGAGCTCGAAGTCGGGGGCCTCCCAAAGCACTTTCAGTTCGTCCGAGGGTTGAGGAGCGATGGCAGGGCCCCGCGTGTAGAGTCGGTAGGTCATCCAGCCGGCCACGATCGTGGCGGCCAACGCCACTCCCAGAACCACGCTGCGCAGGGTCATTTTTTCACCAGCCTCTCACCGGCTTCCAGGTTTCCCGAAAGCCGCTCTCGTCAAAGACATGATACTCGGGAAAGCAGGCCGCTGTCAGGCAAGAGTGGTTGGGAAGCAGGCGCAGGCGCGTTCCGATTGGGAACTGAGCGTAGTCGATGTTGTTCTTGGACCCGATGATGCCGTGTTCCTGGCTGAGGCTCTCCAGCCGCAGGTGGGGATGGTCGACCCCTACTCCGTAGACAATGTCCTGCTGCGGATCTCTGATCAGGCCCCGGTCTTTGCTCATGGCCAGCGCTCCGGCGTCGACCAGCATTTCATTGCGCTGCGGATAGTGAGAGACGATGGTGGTCAGGACGGATGCGGCACAGTCTTCGAGGCTGCAACTTTGCAGATCGGCCTGGGTCTTGTCGAAGAAGATGTAGTTGCCGGGACGGATCTCGTTGGCGGCCTGCAGGGACTCGTCGTAGAGCATGCAGGTGGGTGTCGATCCTACGCTCACGGTGGGGCAGGCCAGGCCTTCTTGGTCCAGGCGCTCAAGCAGCTTGGCCAGGCTCTCCTGCTCCTTTCGGGCGATCTTAATGATCTTGGGCGGATTGGGAGCCTCGTAGGACTGCCCGGCGTGGGTCATAAGTCCTTGGAAGTCGACGCTTGGGGAGTCGTGAAGCTGTTTGGCCAGTTGCGCGGCCCGGGGGAGATGCCAGGGCACGCCCGAGCGCCCGTCGCCGATATCGACCTCCAGAAACACGGAAAAGCGCAGGCTCCGCTCCTGGGCGAAATGCTCCAGCGCCCTGATCTGGACCGGATGCTCGACGATCAGGTTGAGGGCGATGCCTTCCTGAATTTCGGCCGCGGCTTCCAGCTTGGAAGCTGAGATGGGGAAGGCATAGGTGATGTCGTCGAACCCGGCCTTTTTAAAGAACTCCGCCTCGGCCAAGGTCGAAACCGTGATGCCGCTGAATCCTCCTTCGGTCTGGATGCGGGCGGCCTCGACGGTTTTGTGGGTCTTGACGTGAGGGCGCAGCCGCGCGCCCATCCGGCGGGCCCTTTCCTGCATGCGGGCGGCATTGGCCTTGAGCCTGGGCAGGTCGACGATGAAGGCCGGAGTGCGCAAGTCGTTCAAGCTCGTCATGAGGTGTCTCCTGGCTTCCTTTCAGCGCGGCTCCCTTAGCGCACGCGGGGAACGTCGATCAGGCTTCCCAGAAAGACAGCATTAACGAACATGCGGCTGGTGCCGTGCCAGAATCCCCGGAAATTTGGATTGTCGACGAAGAGCACGGCCCGTCCCCTCCCGCGCCCGCTGACCACCACCGAAGCGCTGCCCGCCACCTTTTGCAGATTCTCGGGCGAGATATAGCCGCTGATGAGCGGGGATTCGCTGTAGACGGCCACGCTGCTGTAAGGATTGCGGCTGGGCTCAAGGAAGATGGAACTGCTGCGGTAGACGGAGAGCTGGCGGCGGGTGTATCCGAATCCCAGCGGATGGGTGAGGTCCAGGTCGGTTTCGAAGATGGCGCCCCCGATGACCTTGCTGCCCTCCACTTCGCGGGCTGAGGCGTAGTCGTGGCGTGGCGTCTCCTCGGCGGGCGCTGCCTGTTGCGGCTCCTCGGAGTTTCCCTCCTCCGCGATCAGCTTCTCGTCCGCCAGCCCGCTTCTGATGGCCCAGGGGACGGCTTGACGGAGGGCGATCAGAGTGTTGCCCTCGGTCATCCAGTTCTTGATGCGTTCGATGTCGGACTCGTCTAGTTGCGAGTAGGAACCGGAAACCGCAATCAGCGTGTCGTAGTCTTCTAGAGGCAGGCGTCCGAAGTCGGAGATGTCGGCCTTGGTGAAGGGCATCCCCACCCGGGTGTCGAGCAAGTGCCAGACCTCGCCCGCTTCGTAAGCTGAAAGGCCCGGTCCCAGCAGCAGCAGGACGCGGGGCTTGGGCACCAGGCGGAAATCGTTGCTTCCCAGGTCAGGACCTTGCGAACTGCGTCCGTTCTCCAGCGCCTGGACGGCAATTCCGTGGCGCGAGGCGGCCTGGCTCACCGCCTCATGCACATCGGCCGCATCCGCTTCCTGAATGGACACCGGAACCAGCATGCTCCCCTGCCGGTAGCTGCGTCCGCCGATGGCGAAAGGCTGCATGGCCGTCTTGACCCGGATGTCGGCGCGAAGCAGATCTTCCAGCAGGGCGGACGCCCCCGAGTCGGTCCATTCAAAGAGGTAGCCAAAGGAGGCGGGCTCCAGAGCCGGCGGATCCTGGCTTGAGCCGTCCTCATCGGCTTCCTCCGAGCTCAGCTCCGGTCCCAGCAGGTCGGGCGAAAAGCCCTCCGCGGGGAGTTGGGCATGAGGGATGCCGTAGGCGTGTGCCATCGACCAGGCGCTGGTGTCATAAAAGAGGCTGTCGGCGAACTCGGTGCGGGTCTCGAAGATCGACTGAACCATGCGCCGCTGTCGCTGGCTCAGCGGGACGATCCAGGCTTGCCCCGCTGGAAACTCCATTCCGCCGATGCTGGCGTCGCTTTGCAGCCGGTGGACGCGGATCCGGTGCATCCTGAGCAGCTCCAGAAAGGCGGCCTCGCGTGAGGCGTCGTGGGGTTCCCCGAAGACGTAAGCTTCCTCCGCCCCATCGGCTTTGAGAGCCGAGGCGAAGAAGTCCCGCTGCAGCTTGAGCAAGCGCGGACGCAGCTCCACCGCCCGTTGCACCGTGGCCAGGCTGGTGCGCACCTGATTGCGGATCGTAAAGGCAAAGCTCAAGCGGCCGTGGACGGTCTCCTGCACATGGCCGCGTGAGCTGGCCTGCTCGAAAAGGACCCCGATGCCCCCATGCAAGTCGGGATAGCTGGAGCCGTAGCCGGGATAAAAATCGTCGTAGACCTGACGGGTGTAGTAGAGCGAGCCGATCTCCTCCAGCGCCTCCTCCCATGCTTTGGAGAACTCCGCCGTCAGTTGATAGGTCTCAGCCGGAACCAGCGGATTCTGGTTGGCCTCCTCGGTGGGTTCGAAGAAGTAGGTGCTGTTGCTGCCCATTTCGTGGTAGTCGGTGGTGACGTTGGGCAGCCAGTTGTGGAACGCTCGGATGCGGGTCTGAGATTCGACGTGGACGGCAGGAAGCCAGTCGCGGTTGAGGTCGAACCAGTAGTGGTTGGTGCGTCCGCTGGGCCAGCCTTCGTTGTGCTCGCGGTCCCAGCGGTCGGCGGACAGATGCCGGCTGCGGTGCATGCTGAACCAGTGGCTGGCGCGGTCGCGTCCGTCGGGATTGTAGACGGGATCAAAGAGGATCACGGCGCTTTGCAGCAGCGAGTCCACCTCTTGTCCCTGAGCGGCGCAGAAATGGTAGGCGGCCAGCATGGCAGCTTCCGCCGATGAGGACTCGTTGCCGTGAACGCCGTATCCCAGCAAGATCACCACCGGGCGCGACGGTTCCTCGGGATTGGCAGGGTCGGCGGCCCGCAGATGAGCCAGCCGCGCTTCTTCCAGGTTCTCCAGCCGGCTGGGGACGGTGACCGTCAGGCGAATCAGGGGACGCATCTCGTAGGTCTGCCCCATGACCTGAAAGCGGGCCCGCTCCGAGGCGAGTCCCAGTTGGCGGAAGTAAGCCACGAGGCGGTCGTGACGCGTGAAGCGTTCTCCCACGGCATAGCCCAGGAATTCCTCAGGCGAGGGGACGTCCGGGTCGTAGCGGACGCCGGCAGGCAAATAACCGGGGTCGAGCCCCGCCTCCGGCATGGTGTTCACGGCGGACTCGGCCTTGGTGGCGGACTCGGCCGCGCTGGTGACCGGCCCGGCAGCGGCAGCGGATGGGGGAGCGGCCGCCGACAGAACCAGGGCTGCCAGGACGGCTGGAGCCGCAAAGAAAAGAAGTCGAACGTTGCGAATCGATGCTTGCATGTCGGTTCCTGTAACTGGAGAGCCGCGGAGGGTGATTCCGCACGGCTCCCGTTGATGCTTTAAGTATTGGCCTTGGCTCAGCCGGCGTAGATCTGGACGTCCGTCCCCACCCGGTCGGCCATTTGCATCGTGCGGCTCAGGTCGGGATGGCGCAGCGTGATCCATCCGTCCGAGAGCAGCGTTTGCTTCCAATCGCGCCGCTGAGCGCCCACGGGCAGCAGGTCGATGTTGACCACGTGCTCGCCGATCTCCGAGAGCAGGCGCTCCAACCCTTCGATGCGCTGGATGCGTCCCTGCCCCTGGGCGCGCTTGAAAATCACGGCGGCATTGTAACGGCGGCGGACGCTCTGAGTCAGGCGTCCATGGCAGACGGCTTCGGCCCAGCCGCGATACAGGTCGATGTCGCCGGCCCAGTTCATGATGTCGACGCTGCGGGCTCCCGGCGGACGGCAGCCGATCTCTCCGAACACGGCTTCTCCGTCAGGCTTGCGGAACCATTCCATGTGGGTGAATCCGTCGCGGAATCCCAGCGCGTGGATGACGGCTTGGCCCATGCGCCGTCCGTCCGCCAGGTGAGGAGCGTCCACGTCGCGCAGCGAGATGGTCTGGGGCGAAATCCATTCCACCGTGCGGGCGATGAGCGGACGGGGGCGATACCAGGCCATATTGAAATAGAGGATCCTGCCCCCCCCGCAAATGGTGTCGAAGGTGTATTCTTCGCCTTCGATGAACTCCTCCACGCTGACCTCCTGCACATGGCGGATCGTGGGCAGCACCTCTTCCAGTGCCGAGGCGTCGTCGACGCGGTGAGTGTCGGCCGATCCGGCACCGGCGATGGGCTTGATGATGAGCGGATAGCCGATGCCTTGTGCCGCTTCCCGCACCTCCTCGGCGCTGCCGGCCCGGGCGTGGCGGGGCGTGCGGATGCCGGCCTCGTCCAGCACCTGCTTCATGCGCTCCTTGTCGCGGAAAGGCACGGTCTCGGCCTCGCGCATGCCCTCGATATGGAAGCGCTCGCGAAGACGCGCCGCCATCAGCACCCCCGGTTCCCAGGGACACTCGATGCGGTCGATGAAGGTCTGGAATCCGCTAATGGCTTCGGCCACTTGATTCTCGTCCCACATCGAAGACACTTGACGGTAGGCGGTCAAATGGCGTCGGGCCCGCTCGGGAAGAGCTTCCGCGGGCTGGTCGCCGATGCCCAGCACCTGGGCTCCGCAGGAGGACAGTCCGGCGGTGAAAAAGGGCATCTCGGCGGGAAATCCGGGTGAAATCATCACCACTTTCATAAAGCTCGTTACCTCAGGCCAATTCGACTTGGATCAGTTGCACGAGACGGGCTAGTCCTTCTTCTACGGGACCGGTTTCGGCGTGCCGCAGGATGACGTAGCCGTCGCCCTCGTAGGTTCCTCCCGCGGGTGCCCCCAACTGGGGCAGGCGGACTTCCACCACCAGCCGACCCAACTCCTTCTGAGCCTGCTCCAGTCCGTGGACGCCTTTGACGCGTCCCTGCCCTTGTCCCCGCAGGTAAGCCGCACCCACGGACCATCGCCGCCGGGGAGGGTCGAAGCGGTCGAAGATCATCAGGCGGGGCCATGCGCTGTAAAGATCGATGTCGTGGGCATAGGAGATGAGGGTCGAGAACTGGGCTCCCGGCGGACGCGCCGCCACCTCTGATACCGCCACGCTGCCGTCTGGACGCCGGAACCATTCGAGGTGGGTCAGCGCCGTTCTCACGCCCAGCGTCCGGTGAGCCTGCCCGGCGGCCTTGCGGATGGGCTCGTAGGCTTCCCCTTGGATTCCCCGCGGCAGCAGCACGCACCACTGGATCCAAGGATTCTCCATCACTTCCAGCGGCGTGGGAAGGTAGCGCGAAATGGAGTGCCACACGCATTGACCGTCGATCCAAACGCTGTCGAACGAATGCTCTTCGCCGCGCATGAATTCCTCGAAAAGCGCCGGCGCCCGCTGGGGCGGGTAGGCGGCCAGGTACTGATCGAGCTGGGCATCGTCGTTAATGCGGTAGGTGTTCTTGGCGCCCGCTCCCTCGTTGGGTTTGACCACCGCCGGGAATCCGCACTCTGCCACGAATGAGCGGGCCTCCCCGCTGCTCTCAACCAGCTTGTGGCGGGCGCAGGGGACGCCCGACTGCTGGAAGAGCGTCTTCATGTGAGACTTGTCGCGGAAATTGCGGGCCGTTTCCACCGTCATGCCGGACAGTCCCAGGTGTTCGCGCACCTTGGCCAGGGGCACTTGCAGGTGTTCCAGGGCCGCCAACAATCGGTCGGGAGGTCCCATGCGGGCCGCCAGTGAGTGCACCCCGCCCACGATCTGGGCCGGATTCATGCCGTCCTCGACCCGCCAGTGCGCGGCCAGTTTGGAGCGCAGTCCGGGCGGAATCTTTTCAGCCGGATCCTGGCTGATCACCCCCAGCCGCACCTCGGGCAAGTCAGCCGCTCCGTTGATGAAACGCAGGGTCGTCTCCAGGAAAAAAGGGGCTACAAAAATAACGTTGGCCATCTCGTCTCCCTGCGCCTCGG
>DATIPO010000349.1:0-44158 GCA_035471925.1 Acidobacteriota bacterium | reverse complement strand
TGGGCTTCGGCCTCTTCGGCGGCGGCTTCGGCGCGGGCGGCTTGGGCGCGGGCCTTCTTGCGGGCCTTCTTCTCTTCGCGTTCTTGCTTGAGTTTCTGGGCCCGGCGCATTTCTTCGTCCACGCGCACGGTGAGGAAGCGGATGACGGGGTCGGCCACCTTGAAGCGGCGCTCCAACTCGGCCACGGCATCGCCGTTTTCCGATTCCAGGTAGAGGACCACGTAGTAGCCTTCTTTGTGCTTTTTGACTTCGAAGGCCAGCTTGCGCTTGCCCCAGTTGTCGACGTCGACTACATTGGCGCCGAATTCTTCGGCCACGCCCTTGTAGGTGTCGATGGTCTGCTCCGCTTCTTCGGGGGTGAGCCCGGGAGCGACGACATAAGTGACTTCGTAACGTCTCATTCGATGATTCCGTCTCCTTCAGAAAAGCGTTTATTGTAGCACAGAAGGGCACGGGGACTGTCGTCCTCACCGGGCGGCCCGTTCAAGGGCCTTCGGTGCCCCGCGGCGCATGGCCACGGGGCTTTGTGGAGTCTCGTCCCCGGGCAGAATCTTCCGCGCGGGATGCCCCCGGTCAGATGAGCAGGGGCGCGATCACGACCGAAACGATGGACATCAGCTTGATGAGGATGTTCATCGAAGGGCCGGAAGTATCTTTAAAGGGGTCGCCGACGGTGTCGCCCACCACCGCGGCCTTGTGGGGCTCGGAGCCCTTGCCGCCGAAGGCGCCGCTTTCGATGAATTTCTTGGCATTATCCCAGGCGCCGCCGGCGTTGGACATGAACAGCGCCAGCAGGACGCCCACCAGGGTGGCGCCGGCCAGCATTCCGCCCAGGGCGTCCTTGCCCAGGGCCAGTCCCATAACCAGGGGAGCGGACACGGCCACCATTCCGGGAAGCACCATCTCACGCAGCGCCGAAGTGGTGCAGATGTCGACGCAGCGGGCCGTGTCAGGCTTGGCCGTGCCTTCCATGAGTCCTTTGATCTCGCGGAACTGGCGGCGCACTTCCTCCACCATCTTGAAGGCCGCCCGTCCGACCGACGACATGGTCAAGTCGGCGATGTAGAAGGGCAAGATGCCTCCGATGAAGAATCCCACCACAACGCGCGGATTGATCAGGTTGAGCTGGTTCAGGTCGACGGCCCTGGTGTAGGCCGAGAAGAGGGCCAGCGAGGTGAGGGCTGCTGATCCGATGGCGAAGCCCTTGCCGATGGCGGCGGTGGTGTTGCCCAGCGAATCGAGTTCGTCGGTGATGGCCCGGGTGTCGGGTCCCAGCCCGGCCATCTCGGAAATTCCGCCGGCGTTGTCGGCGATGGGACCGTAGGCGTCCACGCTCATGGTGATGCCCACGGTGGCCAGCATGCCGACGGCGGCGATGCCCAGTCCGTAGAGTCCGGCATAGGAGTAGGAGAAGAGGATGGCCGCGCAGATGGTCACCACGGGCAGCACGGTGGACTGCATGCCCACGGCCAGTCCGGCGATGATGTTGGTGGCAGCTCCCGTCTGGGAGGCCTCGGCGATGCGGCGGATGGGACTGCCCGAGGTGTACCACTCGGTCAGCAGTCCGATGACGATGCCGCCTACCGTTCCCAGCAGGACGGCCACGAAGATGCTCTCCTCCAGTCCCATGGCGGTGATGATGAAGTAGGTTCCGGCCAGCAGCAGAGCCGCCGCCAGGATGGTCGACCAGCGCAGGGCGTTGGCCGGACCCATGTTGCGCAGCACCCGTATAGAGGCTACGCCGACCAGCGAGGCGATGAGTCCGAAGGCCACGATGAACAGCGGCAGCAGCATGTACTGCAGGGGCGTGCCCTGTCCCAGCACCGTCATCTGTCCGGCCGCGGCGATGGCGATGGTTGCGATGACCGATCCCACGTAGGACTCGAAAATGTCGGCGCCCATGCCCGCGGTGTCGCCCACGCAGTCTCCCACGTTGTCGGCGATGGTGGCCGGGTTGCGGGGATCGTCCTCGGGAATCCCGGCTTCCACCTTGCCCACCAAGTCGGCCCCCACGTCGGCGGTCTTGGTGTAGATGCCCCCGCCCACGCGGGCGAAGAGGGCGATCGAACTGGCGCCCATGGCGAATCCCGCGATGTTCTGAATGTTGGCTTCGCCCAGCGCGATGAAAGCCAGCGAGATGCCCACCAGTCCCAGGCTGGCCACCGAGAGTCCCATCACGGCGCCGCCCGAGAAGGCCACGTCGAGGGCCTTGGCAATGCCCGAATCGTTAGCCGCCTGAGAGGTGCGGACGTTGGCCCGCGTGGCGGCCTTCATTCCCATGAAGCCGGCCAGCATCGAGCACAGGGCTCCCGCCAGAAAAGCGTATCCGGTGCCCGGCGCGATGAAGGCGAAGAGCAGCCCGAAGACCACCAGCACGAACACCGCCAGGATGGAATACTCGCGGCGCAGAAAAACCATGGCGCCGTCGTGGATCATGTCGGAGATCTCGACCATGGTGTCGTTGGTGACCTTGATCTTCTTGATCCTGAAGTAAATCAGACCCGCGAATACGAGTCCCAAGACGCCCACAAAGGGCAGGTAAATGAGCAAATCGCTATTCATGACTCTCCCCGTCAGCAGTTGTTCCCGGTCAGCCGTTGTACAAGGACATGGCGCGTTCGATTCCCGAAGCAATCCATTCCAGGCAGGCCTCCTCGGCCCGCTGCAGGACCTTTTCCAGGACTTCCTTCTCTTTTTCAGTGAATTCGGAAAGGACGTACTCGGGCACGTCCCCGGGGTGCTCCCCCTCCAGGATCCCGATGCGCAGGCGGGGCACCTCCTGGGTTCCCAGCGCCTGCAGAATCGAGCGCATCCCTTTTTGTCCTCCTGAGCTGCCGGAGCGGCGCAGGCGGATGCGCCCCAGAGGCAGGTCGATGTCGTCGTAGACCACCAACAGCCTGCGGGGCTCGATTTTCAATCCTTCAACCAGCGGAGCGACCGCGTCGCCGCTGTGGTTCATGTAGGTCTGCGGCTTGACCAGCAGGACCTCTTCATCTCCCGCTCCGGCGCGGGCCATTTCGGCCTGGGCCAGCGTGCGCTCGAAGGCGGCTTCCCAGCGCCGGGCCAAGCGGTCCGCCAGCATGAAGCCCACGTTGTGGCGCGTGCGGCGGTAGCGCTCTCCGGGATTTCCCAGTCCGGCGATGAGGTACATGAGCGGGACGGACGGCTAGTCGCCGCCCTCCTCGGAAGCTTCTTCCTCGCCTTCTTCGCCCTCGGCTCCCTCTTCGCCTTCTTCGCCCTCGGCTCCGATGAGTTCCGGTTCGAGGAGTTCTTCTTCTTCCTCTTCGGTCTCGGAGGCGACCATGGTAGGCGCGGCCACGGTGGCGATGGCTTGGTCTTCGTCATCCAGAATGGTGACCTTGTCGCGGTCCACCTCCAGGTCGGCGACCGTCACCGGATCGCCGCCCATATCCAGATGAGAGACGTTGATGACGAAACTCTCGGGGACGTCGCCGGGCAGGCATTCCACGGCGATCTGGCGCATGATGAACTCCAGCACGCCGCCTTCCTTGACGCCTTCGGGCGTACCCTCCAATTCCACCGGTACGTTGAACTCCATCACTTCGTCCATGGCGATGCGTTGGAAGTCGGTGTGGATGAGGATGTTGCGGATGGGATCGAGCTGGTAGTCGCGGATGACGACGTTCTCTTTCGCGCCGTCGCCCACCGACAGTTCAATAACCGTATTGCGTCCGCTGTGCGAGCGCAGGATGCGCAGGATGTCCTGGGGATCGAGGGAAAGGGCCACGGACTCTTCGCCTTGCCCGTACACCACCCCGGGGATGCGTCCCTCGGTGCGCAGGCGGCGCGAAGCGTTCTTGCCCCGCTCCTCGCGCTTGGATGCTTCAACTGAAACTGGCATTTTCTACAACTCCTTGGAAGCCGCCTCCCTGAGACGCCTTCTCTATCAACTCCACTGCGGTCAATCCCCTGGGGAATGCCGCCGGGCTCCCTCTTTAGATAAACAGCTTGCTGACGGAAGTCTCCTCGTGGATGGATTGAATGGCTTCTCCCAACAGTCCCGCGACGCTGAGAACCTTGATTTTACTGGATTTTTGCTCTTCGGAAAGGCGCAGCGTGTTGGTCACGATGACCCTCTCGAAAGCCGATTCCTCAAGCCGCCCGATGGCGGGTCCGGAGAGGACCGGATGAGTGACCGCCGCCAGGATGCGCTTGGCGCCCTTCTCCCTCAGAGCCTGGGTGGCTTTGCACAGCGTGCCGGCGGTATCGATGATGTCGTCGATGATGATGACGTTGCGCTCTTCCACGTCCCCCACGATGTGCATCACGTCGGCTTCATTGGCCTCGGGACGGCGTTTGTCGATGATGGCCAAGCGGGCGCCCAGTTGCTTGGCGAAAGACCGGGCCCTCTCCACACCGCCGGCGTCCGGCGAAACCACCGTCAGGTGGGGCAGGTCGAGGCTCTTGAGGTAGTCGATCACCACCGGCTTGGCGTAGAGGTGGTCGACCGGCAGATTGAAGAAGCCTTGGATCTGTCCGGCGTGCAAGTCCATGAAGAGACAGCGGTGGACTCCCGCCGCCGACAGCAGGTCGGCCACCAGACGCGACGAGATGGGGACGCGGGGCTTGTCTTTGCGGTCCTGGCGGGCGTAGCCGTAGTAGGGAATGACGGCTGTGATGCGCTGAGCCGAGGCGCGTTTGAAGGCGTCCACCATGATCAGCAGTTCCATCAGGTTCTGATCGGAAGGCGGACCCGTGGGCTGGACGATGAAGACGTCCGTGCCGCGCACGTTTTCCAGGATCTGGAAGTTGACTTCGCCGTCGCTGAAGCGGCGCAGTTTGACGGCGCCCAGCCCGATCCCCAGATGTTGAGCGATCTGCTCGGCCAGCTCTGGATTGGCATTGCCTGAAAATAGCTTGAGTTCGCCCATGTCTTCTTACGCGTCGTTGCTGCTTTGGATCCCTTGTGATCGTGGCTGTCGGCGTTGCCCGCTGACTTGCTCCGTCCCGCGGCTTCCTCGCGGCCGCCGTGCCCTCAGTAAACCCGCTGCAGGCGCGTCCGGTACTCCCGGCGCCCCACCGGGCGGGTTGAAAAGACGGTTCCCGCCGCGTCTCCCCGCACTTTCTCCAAGACCTCCTCCACCTGGCCGGGCACCGTCAGGCCCGCCACCGTCGATCCGCTTCCGCTGATCAGGACTTTCCCGCAGCCGGACTCTTCGAGAAGCTCCCTCATGCCGCGCAGCAGCGGGAAAGATGCGTACAAAAGGTCGTCGAAATCGTTCTCAAGAACGGCCCACAACCTCTCCCGGGCTTCAGCCGCCCGACAGAAACGTTGAATTGTAGTGTCCGACCGCAAGCTTGTCAACCGCGCGGGACCCTGAAAACGGCCCCAATCTCCCATGCGGTAGGCCTCAGCCGCCGAGATGTGGAGGTCGGGATAGATCAGAATCAGCGGCTGGCGGAAAGGCAGGTCGTCAAGAGGCTGCAGGATTTCGCCCCGTCCGCCCCCCGCTACGGTTCCGCCCGACAGGAAGAGCGGCACGTCGGATCCTAATTCGGCCGCCAGCCGGCTCAGTTGATTCGGGCCCAGGCCGCAGTCCCACAGGCGGTTGAGGGCCATCAGGGTCACGGCGGCGTTGCTCGACCCGCCCCCCAGGCCCGCCCCCAGCGGAATGCGCTTGTCCAACTCGGCCTCGACTGCCTGCGGACGCCGGGCCTGGGGAATCAAAGCCTGGGCCGCGCGGCAGACCAGATTAGACTCGTCCAGGGGGACGTCGATCCCGCGCCCGCTCAGCTTGAGCGAGGCCTGTCCGGAGGAGGCTTCTCCAGCGTGGAAGGTCAGCCGGTCATGGAGTTCCAGGGTCTGGAAAACCGTGCGCAGTTCGTGAAAGCCGTCCTCGCGCCGGCCCAGGATCTTGAGCATCCAGTTGATCTTGGCGAAGGAGGGCAGGGTGAGGGACGACATGGCGCCAGGCGGCTGTCAGCGCAGCAGTTCGCGCAGCTTTTTCTGAGCCCGCTCCCGCTCGTCCTCTTCGGTGGCGTACTTGAGCGAAGTCTGATAGCTCTCGCGGGCCTTTTCCACGTTCTCCATCTCGACGTAGAGATCGCCCAGATGCTCAAAAAGCACGGGATCATGCTCGTTGAGACGGATGGCTTCGAGCAGATATTTATGGGCCAGGTCGAGCTTGCCCAAGCGGAAATAAGCCCAACCCAGGCTGTCCAAATAAGCCCCGTTGTAGGGGTCGGCTTCAACCGCTCTCTTGATCAGGCTCAGGGCCTCATCCAGCTTGACGCCCTGGTCAGCCAGCATATAGCCCAGGTAGTTGAGGGCCGAATGGTTGTCGGGGTCGCGCCGCAGCAGTTGGCGGAACTCCTCCTCGGCCTGCTCGAAGTCCTTCTGCCGCTCGTAGGTGGCAGCCCGCTGGAAGAACAACGCATCGCTGGCGGGGAAACGTTGGAAACCTTCTTGCAGCGCCTCCAGAGCATCCCCGAACTGCTGGTGGTCGCTGTGGATCTGATTCAAGGCCAAGTAAGGGCTCTCGCTCTCGGGCGGATCGCTGCGCAGGGCGGCGTCGATGACTTCGACCGCTTGCTGATAGCGGTCCAGATCAGAGAGCAGTTGAGCGTGTGAGACGCGCAGATCCCAGTCCCGGGCATTCTTGTCCAGCAGCTCCGAAGTCAGGGCCATGGCCCGTTGTCCTTGGCCGGCGTCCTTGAGGGCGAAGGCCAGCCAGATAACGTTGCGGGTGTCCTGCGGATTCTCTTCCACAAGTTCCTGGAAGATCTCCACCGCCTCGTCGTAGCGCCGGGCCCGCTGGGCCAGCAGTCCCAAGTGGATGCGGGCAGCGTCGTAGTAGCCCTTGTCGGCGGGATTCTCGCCGGGCGAGGTCTCTTCCTTGAGCCGGACGAAGACCTGTCCGGCCTCTTCCCGATCGCCCAAGCCTTCCAGGGCCCGGGCCAAGCTGTAGAGGTTGTTGAGGTGCAGGGGAAGTGGGGGGCGTCCGTCGGCCTCCACTGCGCGCAGCGTTTCCACGGCTTCTTCAAAGCGGCGGGTCTCGGTCTGGCACACGCCCACGAAGGAACGCATTGCCAGGCTGTCGGGATTCTCCTCGGACAACTGCAGCATGAGGGGCAGCGCTTCTTCGTAGCGGCCCGCGGCGTAGAGCAGGCGGGCCAGATTCTGCCGCACCTCGGTGCTCTCATCAGGGTCGGCCAGAGCCTCGAGCTCGATGGCCTGATAGGCCTCGATGGCTTCCTCGAAGCGTCCCTGATCGCGATGGATGCGGGCCAGCATCTCCAACAACGAGAATTCGCCGGGCGAGACCTGCAGTCCGTCTTCGAGGGCCTCGACGGCCTCGGCGGGACGATCCAGTTCATTCAGCAGGGAGGCCAGCAAATGGTAGACCTGGGTAGCCGTGGGACGCAGCCGGACCACGTTGCGGAAAGCCTCCACGGCTTTCTCATTGTCGCCCCGGGTCATGTAGATGTTGGCGGCGTAGTAGTGGGCCAGGTAGCTGTCGGGATCGAGGCTGACCGCCTCTTCCAACTGTCCGATGGCCTCCTCGAGACGCTGCAGGCGGTAGTAGATCTGTCCCAGCAGGAGGTGGGCCTCGGCATTGCCGCCGTCCAGTTCGATGGCTTTCTCGGCCTGTTGAGTGGCCTGTTCGAACATCTTCAGGTCGCGGTCGGCCTGAAAGACCTGGAAGAGCAGCTTGGCGTACTGAAGGCGCAGGCCCGAATCGGAAGGATTTGCGTCGACCGCCCGCTGAACCTCCTCCAAGGCTCCCCTGAAGTCATGGTCGAGTGATCTCAGGTAGGCGCGGCTGAAGTGGTAGTAAGACGTGGCCACGTCATCTTGTCCCCACAGAGGCGCGATCATGAGAGTCAGGAGGCAGAGCCAAGCCAGAGAAGCTTTCATAACTGCTGTATTATGACACATTTTCGCCCTTCGCTCGGGTCAGTTCCGGCTGGGCTGCGGGCCGCCCGGGCCTAATTGTTGCCGCCGCCGTCGCCCTCGTCCGGAGCATCGGGATCGTCGCCCAAGGGAATCTCAGGTATCTCGGGGTCTCCGATCCCCGTGGAAGGAACCACGGCGAGCTGCTCCAAATTATTGGAGAAGAACAACTCCAGTCCTGAAATCAGTTGGTCGGAAACCACTCGAATGCTGCCTGCCGTCAGCTCTTCGACCAGTCCCGGAAAGAGGTCCGGCACCAGCCCGATGAGCCGTTCGCCAGGGGCCAGGGAGAAGTCGGCCGAGTCGACTTGGCTGCCGTCGGGACGGCGCAAGATGAGCTGTATTTGGGCCGTTTCCTGGCCCGGGTTGACGAGGGCTAATCCGGTGGAGAGCCCCAATCCCTGGGCCACGTGGGAGAAGATCAGTTCGCGGAAGGCGGCGGTCTGGAAGGGGACGGTGGAGATGCCGCGTCCGTTGGCCACGCTGATCTCAGCATATCCGACCAGTCGGGCCTGTTCGGATTCGATGTCCACCCAGCCGCTGACCGATCCGCCGGTGTCCTCCAACTCGAAAAGCTCGACGATGTTGCGGCTGGTGGAATTTCCCCTGAGGAGCTCGATCTCTACTGGGCCGGCGATGACGTTGCCGCCGTTGTCGCGCAGTGTCAGGGAAACCATGGAGTCCTGGTCAGACTGATTGGCCATCTTGAGGATGGTCTGGTTGCCCTCAAAGGCCACTACTTGGGGAGCCTGCAGGCGCAGGAAAGCGAAGTCGATGCCGGCCCCGGCGAAGGGCAGTCCCGGCAGCACCGACAGGCTGCGGTCGTCGGTCACGCGCAGGTAGCTGATGAGTCCGCCAGTGTTGACGACGCTGACGTATCCGCCCTCAAAGTCCTCGAAGTTGGCTTCTGGAAAGAGGATGGGGAATTCAGGCAGTTCTTCCGGGTCCTCCTCGGGCGAGCGGAGCAGAAAGGAGCGGCGGGCGCGGGCGCCGACTTGTTGGTTGAATTGGTTGATCAGTTCTCCCTCGCGGCTGATCAGCGAGATGGTGGCCGTGAAGCTCCCCGACAGGTTGGGATTGGTGATCACCAAGAGGTTGCTCTTGCCGAATTCCAGGGGAGGTTCAGGGAAGGCGACGAACTGAGTGCCCCGGTCGGGAAGAGGTCCCCCGTCTAACTTTGTCAATCCCCGGTTAAAGGTGAGGAACAACCCCGCCAGGGTTTCCCGGTCGGTGTCGATGTCGACCCAGCCGTCCAAGTCGACGGGTTCCTCCTCCGGCGCAGGAACAGGAACCAGCAAGTCGTTGAGGGTGAAAGCGAACTGCTGGTTGGGTTCCAGTGTCCGCTCGTTGGGGTTCTGGAACTCCTCAACGTCTTCGGTGTCGGAGTCGTCCCTGAAGATGGTGCCGCTGGACTCGAAAGCCGACAGAATCAAGTCCGCGGGCTGATCGCCGACATTGGTCACGGCCACGCCGGTGAAGAGATCCTCAGGCTCGATTTCCCCCTCGCTGTTGTCGTTGGCGGAAACCAACTCGGGCACGTAGAGGGGAAAGGTGGGCTTGAGCAACTCGATGGTGTTGGCGTTGAAGTTGAGCGCCGTGATGACTTGTCCGTCGGGCGAGAGGCTGACGTCCAGCGGGGCGCTGGGGACCTCGATCATGGCTTCGCCGAAGGGCCTCTCCACAGTGCCGCCGATGAAAATGCCCCGGAACATCTCTCCGGTGGCCAGACGCACGGCCATGATGAAGTCGGTGAGGGGGGCGGCTACGTAGAGATAATCGCCCCTGGGACTGAAAGCCACTCGCGAAGACGGCTGGAACTCGGAGGGATTGGTGGTGACGCTGAGCGCGTTGCGCTGTTCCACGTTGATGATGACGATGTTGAACAAAGTCAGCACCACGAAGGAGCCCCCGTCGGGAGTCACGTCGCTGCCCAGGGCCACGCCGGAAGGCAGCATGAAGAGATCTTCCATCTCCCCCGTTTCGACGTTGAAGAGGAGGGCCCGGTCGGGCGACAGTCCAGGCGGGAATCCGGCGCTGGCGGCGAAGACGCTGTTGGCTTGCTCGGCGATCATGGCGAATTGGCCGTCGGGCGTGAAAGCCACCCGGTTGTCGGCCCGAAAGTCGATGGGCAATTCGTTGGGGCCTTCAGGCCTGAAAGTCAGGCTCTGGCGCATGCTGAAACTGTCGACGTCGATGATCTGGACCGAGTCGGGCGTTTCCTCGCGGGGCAATGTGCTTGAGCCCACCAGCACGGCTCCGAAAAAGGATCCGTCGGCGGCCATGGTCAGCGAAGCGGGCCGCGTCCCGGGCGTCAAGGCCATGCGTCCGGTCTCGGCCAGCGGGTCGAGACTGAAGCGCAGAATCTCGTCGGTGCCGATGGAGGAGATGAACCCGCTCGACCCGTCGGCGGTGAAGACGATGTTGGTGACCACCGAAAAGACCGTCTCCTGCAGGTCGAGACGCTCGGTTTGCAGGGTCGCGGTGTCGACCACCACGATGGCCCCGATTTGAGCGCCCTCCAGATCTTGCGGGGTGGGACGGTTCTCTTGCAAGAAGAGGCAGGGAAGCGCCAGCTTGGTCCCGTCGGGAGTCAGGGTGAGCTGTCCCGGATTGCTGCACACTTCGACGACCCCAAGGACTTCACCGCTGCGGCTGTCGAAGGAAGCCAGCTTGTTGGTGCCTGGAAAGGTGACAAACGCTTTCTGAGAGTCGGGCGCATGGATGACCCGGGGGGCGAAATTGAAGTCCCCGCCCTGCAGGGCCGGGTTGCGCGTGACCGGAAACTCGTTGACGTCGAAGACCAGGGTTTCGTCGGTTTCGCGCGGTTCGACAATTCCGATGGAGCGCTGGGCCAGCAAGGGCATGCACAGCGCCGACAAGACCAAAAGGATGACGACTCTTCGCAACATAAGCCTCTCAGTATAATTGCATCCGGCGACCGCTTTCAATCGCGGGTTTGCAGCCACCGCCCGGTCGGCGGCGGGGCTCTCTGCCCCAGGACTTCAAGCGCCGTTCCAGACGGTGGCTTGCGGACTGCCTAATTGGGACGCATTTCGGGGCGGATTCTTTCAATCAGCCGTTTCTGCCAGAAATCATTGATGGCGGCCAGCAGGCGCCGCTGCAACTCGGCCCTCCGCAGCTCCTCCATCCAGGCCCGGCGGCTGACGCTGACCACCAGCGTCTTGCCTTCTAGCTGGACGGGCTGGCAGTGGCGGGCCATTTCGGCTCCCGCCAAGTGCGGCCACATCTCCTTGAGGAAGATCAGCACCACTTCCGGGTCTTGAGAGGCCCCATGGAGAAGTTGGGGAAAAAAGGTGTTGAGCTTCTTCATGGTGCCGGCCTGCGCTCCGCACTTGGCAGAGACGCGATTTGGGGACAATGGCGGAGGAAGTCGGCGGTGCGCGCCGGGAATCCCTCCTGAAGAGGATCAAGTTGCCGCCACAGGCGCCGCAAATCCTCTTCCCGATCCACATCGTACCATTCCTCCAGCAGATCCACCTCCCCGGGCTCCAGGCGCCGCAGCGTTTGCTCCAGAACCTGGCGGCTTCCCCACTGGATGTCCCGGAAAATCTGCGGCTGGGGCCGGGAAAGTCCCAGAAGGTAGTAGCCGCCGTCGCTTGAGGGGCCCAGCACCACAGGCCATCGCCGCAGCTCCCGAAAGGCCCGCCGCAAACGTCCCAGGGGCAAGTCGGGCGAGTCGGTTCCCAGGAGAACGATGCGCCGGTAGCGGGCGGCCAAGTCGCGAAAAGCGTTGTGCATGCGCTCTCCCAAGTCGCGGCCGCGCTGGAGGCCGACCTGCCAGGTTCCGTGCAGCGATTCGGCCAAGGTGGCGGCCTGGTCCAGTTGGCAGTCGGCCAGGAAGAGATGATGGGACACATCCAGCGACTGGCAGCGCTCGGCCACGTCCCCCAGCAATGCCCGGTGCAGGAGAAAGCACTGACGGGCTGAGAGCACGTTTTGCAGACGGGTTTTGACGTGTCCCACACGGGGATACTTGGCGAAGACTGCTAAAGCGTCTTGGGCGCGTTGCATGGCGCGATGATACCTGACCGGGGTCCAGCCGCCCGGCTGAGACGGCCCTAGGCGAAGATATAGTTGCGCCAGGCCTCGGGGGCTTGCTTCTGGCTCATCATGAGCTGAATCTTGTAGGGGTAACCCATGGGAGCCTTGGGCTTCTTGAGCAGGCGCAGTCCGGCTTCTTGAGGCGTACGGTTGCCTTTGCGGCGGTTGCAGGGAACGCAGCAGGTGACAATGTTCTCCCAGCTTTTGACGCCGCCGCGGGAAACCGGCAGCACGTGATCATAGGTCAGATCGCCGGTGGCGTGACGGCGGCCGCAGTACTGGCAGCGGTAGCGGTCACGGGCATAAAGATTGGAACGCGAGAATTTAACCTGGCAGTGGTAGCGCTGATGCTTGACGTATCGGCGCAGGCGCAGAACCGAAGGGAGGCGGATGGCCATGGTGACGCTGCGGATTTCGCGGTCATACTCGGCCACGATTTCAACCTTATCCTGAAACATCATCCGAATCGCTCTTCTCCATGAAACCACCGATAGCGGTTCGTAGGTCGAATTCAGAATCAAGATGCGATCCATAGACCTCATGTCCTCCTTAGCAGAAAAGGTTGCAGTAAAAAAAGTCCCCCGACAAGGGACCGGCATCGGCCTCCTGCCGCGCGGACTCGCCGTTTCAGAGCGCACACATCCCTGGGAAAACGCTCCTTAGAGTACCATAGCGCGGCGACAGGGTCAGGCGCTGGAGACCCCTATTCATCGAAAATTCACGAGGATCCCCTCAGCCGAGGCTCAAGATCGGTACAATGGTGTCCTGCGAGGCCCACGCCGACGAGGCCGGAAGTGATTCTCGGGGTGATACTTTTGGTCCTTGCTTTCATCACAAGAACATAGGCTGGCGCGAGGGCGTCAGGTCGAGCGCGGCTGCGCCTCTTGTGTTGGAACGCGCCTCGTAGTATTTGCGTATTTGCGGAGACGGACGAAACGCTTATGACCGATCGAATCGAAGACGAAGCCATGGTGGACGATCAGACTTCCCTTGTGGAGAAGGTCCAGGATTTCTTTCAGTGGCTGCTGGCCCTTAAGGTAACCGACGAAGAACGGGTCCTGGTGACCGATCCGGGCAACATCTACCTGGACGACGTTTCCCAGCGGCGACCCATGATTGTGGCTGCGGTCTTAGCCTTTCTGGTCCACCTGCTTCTGCTCATCATCACCTTTCCAAATCTCGCTCAAGACCTGATCGTCAGCCAGGCCCCGGTGCTCAAGCTGCAGCAGTTGGCGCGTCCGGCGGGCGGCGGTCCGCCCGAGGTCAAAGTAGTGGAGCCTGAGATCGAGAAGGTGGTGGCACCCAAACCGGATCCCACGCCCGTCCCCATCCCCGATCCCACGCCTCTGGAGCCCGACCCCATCGTCCGCGAAACGACGCTGCAAGTCGACCGCGTGCTGGACGAAATGGCCATCGACCTCAACATCGGCGACATCACGGGTCCACCATCCGGTCTTGGACAGGGCAACACCGGCACCGGCACCGGCCCCGCTGACGGTTCCGGAGCCAGCGACGGGCTGGACGGCGCCTACCAGTACGGACAGCCGGGAGTGACGGCGCCCGAGCTGATTAAGCAGACCCGCCCCGCCTACACCGACGAAGCCATCAAGGCCAAGGTGCAGGGCACCATCCTCTTGCAGATGGTGGTTTTCGAAGACGGCTCAACGGGTCAATTCAAGGTGCTGCGTCCGTTGGGCTACGGACTGGAAGAGAAGGCCATCGAGGCGATCTCCAACGAGTGGCAGTTCCGTCCCGGAACCCACAGGGGAGAGCCGGCGCCGGTGCTGGTGATCGTCGAAGTCACCTTCACGCTGCGCTGACGCCAAGACCCAGCCGCGACAACGGCGGCCGATTTCAAGTAACATCGCTGACCCATGCGTTGGATTGCACCCCTTTGCGGATTGTTGATTTTCCTGGCCGACTGGCTGACCAAGCGCTGGGCCCAGTCCGCACTGCCGGGACGGCCTGTCGAAGTCCTGGAAGGCTACTTCCGCCTGCGCTACGTCGAGAACGAGGGCATTGCCTTCGGACTGATGCACGATCTCAATGTTGGGTGGAAGCCCTATCTGCTGGGGCTGGCGGCGGTGGCGGCTCTGCTCCTGGTGCTTTATTACGTCCGCACCACGCCTAAGGGCGAACGGCTCTTGTTCGTCTGCTTCGGCCTGTTGCTGGGAGGCATTACGGGCAACTTCTACGACCGTCTGGCCCACGGCTCGGTGGTCGACTTCGTGGAGCTCCATTGGCGTGACGCCTTTTATTGGCCCACCTTCAACGTGGCCGACGCCTCCATCACCTGCGGCGTGCTGCTCATCTTGCTGCACACTTTCCTGACGCCAGCGGACGAGCCCGCGGAAGCCGCTGAGGCCAGGCCTTCCGGCGCCGCCGGACGCGGGGCCTGGTTGTTGCCCCTGCTGCTGATCTTCCCTCCCGCCTTGCGCGCCGCTCAGGAGCAGAGGCCGGCAGAGCTCCTGGAGCGGGTCCAGCAACGCTATCAAGACATCCGCGGCTTTTCTGCCGAATTCCGCCAAGTGACCCACGACCGCGGCCTGACTCAGTCGGAAGCCGGCTCCATGGTGATGGAGAAGCCCGGAAAGATGTACTGGGAGTACCGCGATCCCGACGAGAAGTACTTCGTCAGCGACGGGCGCAGGAGCTATTTCTACGACGTAGCCCAGCGGCAGGTCATTATTTCGGACCTCGACCTGGAGGCCGAGGACACCCCTCTGCTCTTCTTGCTGGGCAAGGGAAACCTGAGAGACCGATTTCAGGTCGAGTGGGCGCCGGAGGACGAGCCTCGAGAGCAGGGACACGAGGTTCTGCGGCTGCGCCCTCTCCGTCCGCGCGAAGATTTCGAGGAGTTGTTGATGGAAGTCGATCCGGGGAGCGGGCTGATCCGCCGCCTGTCGGTGATCGACCCGCTGGGAGCCAGAACTGACTATATTCTGAGCGACTTGAAGATCAATCCAGATGTTCCCAAGCGCCGCTTCCGCTTCGACATGCCAAAGGGCGTGGAAACCATCGAGCCCTGAATCTCAAATAAAGAGTTCTTCTTCCTGCCCGCTCAGATCGGGCTCATCCTGACGTCCCCGATTGAAGAGATAGGCCAACCCGGAACGAAGCCCCTTGATGAGGGCCGTGATCTCGGCCGTGGGACGCAGGATGTCGCGTTGAATGACCTCGGTCGTCTGTTCGAACTTCTCGACCGTGTCGGTCACCACGTAATCGAGCTTGGAGGCCTGCTTGCGCCCGATCTGCAGAAGTTCTTCGGTAAAATCGTTGAAATCTTTGGTGCGCTGGGTGAGGCGATCGGAGATTTCCGCCAGATTGTCGCTGAGGTTGTCGGAAAGCTCGCTGAGCGGCTTCAGATTGTCGACCACTTCGCTGAGCTTTCCGGTCAGTTCCTCGACATCCCCTTCCAGCTTCCTGGAACGCGCCTCCAGGCGTCCCGCCAGACGCTTCATGGCGCGGGAGGTCTGCAAGAGCAGAAGGGCTTGCAGGACGAGTGCCAAGGCGCATCCCGCGGCGAAAATGACCAGCAGCAAGTTGAGCGTCTCAGTATCCACTTTTCAACCTTTCCAGATGGATCCCTGCCGTGCTGAGGGTCAGCGATCAGGCGTTCTCGGTTTCGGGAGAGGAGGTCTTTTTGCCTTCCTCAAATTTCTGACGCTCCTGCTTGTAGGCCTCCTTGCCGGCTTCGACGGCCCGGGAAAGCTGATCTTTCTGGCTCTTGACGGCTTCCCGTCCGCGCTCGACGGCGCCATGGACGCGGTCGCTGACTTCGCGCGACTTCTGACTGACCTTGTCGCGTCCCTCTTCGAAGGCGCTGCCGACGTACTGGCGGCCCTCGCGGAACTTGTCCTCCAAGACTTCGCGTCCTTCGCTGAATTTTTCCTGGCCTTCGCGGTATTTATCGCCCAGGTAACGCCGGGTTTCCTCTCCTGATTTGGGGGCGAAGAGCAGCGCCACCGAAGCGCCCACGAATCCGCCCACCAAAAAGTAAAGCACTTTATCTCCATTGGAAGCCATAATTGTTCCTCCTTGTTGAGTCAAGGCGCACCAAAACGGCGCGCGGTCCATCTACACGGTATCATACAAAGGGTCCTTCTGGAAAAGCCCTGAGCCGCTGAAGAGCAAGGATTTAGCTGACTTTCCCGCAGGCGCTATACTGCTGCTGATGAAGATTGCACGCTGCCTTTCCATCGCCGGTTCCGACAGCGGAGGATGCGCCGGCATACAAGCCGACTTGAAGACCTTCAGCGCCCTGCGCACCCATGGCATGAGCGCCGTTACTTCGGTCACGGCTCAGGACACGAAAAAGGTCCACCGCGTGGACGATTTGCCGGCCGACTCGGTGCGCGCCCAGGTCAGGGCGGTAGTGGAAGACATCGGGGTGGACGCCGTCAAGACGGGGATGCTCTCCAACCCGTCCATCATCGAGGTTGTGGCCGAGCTGATGGATGAGTACTCGGTGGCCAAGCTGGTGGTGGACCCGGTTATGGTTTCCAGCGGAGGCGATCCGCTGATTCGTCCGCAGGCCGTGCGGGCGCTGCAGGAGAAGCTCTTTCCGCTGGCTTTGCTGGTTACCCCCAATTTGCAGGAAGCCGAGGCGCTGAGCGGACGCTCCATCTCGGATCCCGGCTCGCTGCAAGAGGCGGCCCGCCGCATCCTCGGCCTGGGACCGTGGGCCGTCCTCATCAAGGGCGGGCATAGCGAGGACTCCCGGCACTCCGCCGACGACCTGTTTTGGGGAAATGGGCACCGCCGGTTTTCGTCCCTCCGCGTCAAGACCCGCAATACCCATGGCAGCGGATGCACTCTGTCCGCCGCCATTACGGCCCTGTTGGCCCGGGGAGGGGAGTTGGAGGCAGCAGTGGAGGAGGCCAAGCAATACGTGACCGAAGCCTTGCGCAACTCGCTCGACTTAGGAGAGGGGCGGGGGCCTCTGGGGCACTTTTTCGCCATCGCCGACCCGCGTCTTTGAACTGTCGGGCCGGTGACATTCGGTGCGTCGGCTTTTGGGCCGTTGGGATGGCCCGATGACTGAGTCGTTTGGGCCGACAACGATCGCTTGGGCGCAACGCCCCCGCACTGACCTCTGGGCCTGTTTAGTGGCCGTCAGTGTGCGTCGCGGTTTCCGCCGCGGGCGCGTCCGGCGGCCCCCACCAAGCCGGCTAGGTCGCCCAGCTTGCCGCGCAGCACCACCGTCTCCTCGGCAATGCCGGGAAAGGCCAGTTGAGCCAAGTATTTGCAGGTGGCCGGCTGCAGCAAATCCCAGGAGTTGGCCACCGATCCCATCACCACCACGGCCTGAGGATTGAGGATGTTGAAGATGTTGTTGATGCCCAAGGCCAGATAAAAGCCTGTCCGGTCGAAGATGCGCTGTGCCAGCGCGTCCCCCTGCAAGGCGGCATCATAAACGGCTCGGGAGTCGAAGTGTTCGAGGTTGTCAGACAGGGACGATTGGGCGCCGGCTCGAATGGCTTCGCGGGCCCGGTCGCGGATGGCGGTGGCCGAGGCGTAGGCTTCAAGGCATCCGGGATTGCCGCAGCCGCAGATTCGACCGTCGACTTTGATCGACATGTGTCCGATGTGTCCGGCCAGTCCTTTGAAGCCGTGCAGGACTTTGTTTCCGATGATGACGCCGCCGCCCACGCCGGTTCCCAGGGTCAGGCCCACCATGTCCTCGTAGGGTCGGGCGGCTCCCGTCCACCACTCGCCATAGGTGGCGGCGATGGCGTCGCCTTCCAGCACCACGGGCAGGCTCAGCTTCTCGGCCAGCATGTCGCGGATGGGGACGTCTTTCCATTTGAGGTTGGGTGTTTCCACGATGCGTCCCGACTCGAAGTCGAGAGGACCCGGTGAGGCGATGCCGGCCCGCTCCACCCGTCCGATGCCGATCTTGTTCTTGTCAAGCATCGCTCCGACCCGTTCAGCCATTTCCCCGATGACCGCTGCGGGTCCGCGGCGCGACAGGGTAGGGTAGTTTTCCCAGTCGACGATCTCTCCCTCGGAGGTGAGAATGCCCGAGGTGATCGTGGTGCCTCCCAGATCGATGCCGACGTAGAGCGGTGCGTCTTTACCCATCAAGCGCCTTATTGTGCAAGATCCGCCTCTCGACGTAAAGGTGGACCGCAGACCTACAGCTTCTTGTGGGGGACGTAGGAGGGTGGGTCGGCAGGGGAGTCTTTCTGTGGCTCGCGGGTCTTGGGACGGGACGGTTTGGAGGGCGTTTTCTTGCGCGGCTGGGCTGGCTTTCTGGAGCGAAGGAAGAGCACGGGGAGCATGAGCAGGATGCCCAGCGCGGCACCTGCGATCAGCCACAGCAGACTGAAGGGCTGACCGCCCAGGCCCAGCAGTCCTCCCCCGCCCATGACGAAGGTCTGGTCGCTGAGAGGAACCGAGCGCCCCGCGGCGGTCTCCAGGCTGAGCGAGAGGACAGCTTGAACGGCTTGGTCCAGCGAGCCGCTGAAGTTGAACTGCCACTCGGCGCTTTCCCTCGCGGCAATGCTCTGCTTGCTCTGGCCTTGAGCCAGGACGGCTGTCAAATCCTCTGAGGAGGTGCTGTAGTCAGCCATCACGGTGAGGCTGTCGCCCAGGGCCGAGTAGAGCCGGCGCTCCTCTTCGCTGAAGGCCACGGTGTCGGGCGAGTCCACACTTACCCGCAGGCCGTAGAGGCGGCCCGTTTCCTGAGGCTCCTCGATTTCGAATTGAGCGATCTTGTGGTTATTGAGAAAGAGCGCCCGCACCACCGGCCCCTCGCCGGACAGGCTGGAGGGGAGCGTGCGCAGCGACAGGGCCTGGCCCAGGGCTTGAGCCGTCTCAAAAGTCTCCAGGGAATCCTTGGCCGCCACATAGCGCGAGTTGAGGCTGTCTTTGTCTGACGTCAGATCGCGAAGGTTGGACCGCAGGCGGTTGCGTTCGCTCCGCACCGAGGTCAACTGGCGGTTGAGCGTTTCTGCCTCCTGGGTCTTCTCCTCGAGCTGCTGATCGCGGTCGCTGAGCTCCTGAGACAGCCGGTCGCGTTCGGCCTTGAGGCTTTCGATAGTCTCGTTCAGGCGTGACAGAGAGCGGTTCAGGTCCTGGGCGTCGTTGGTGCGGACGTCCAGTGTTTCGGCCAGTTCTTCGACCTGCCGCTGATATTCCTGGTTGCTCTCGCGCAGGCGCCTCAACTGGCTTTCCAGTTCGTCCTTGTCTCGTTGGAGGGCGTCGCGCTCGCTCTTGAGATCGTCCACGGCCGATTCGCTGCTGTTGAAGCGGCCGCGCAGATCGCGCAGGTCGGTTTCGGCTCTTTGGCGGCGCTGGCTCTCCTGGTCGAGCTGGGAGCGGACTTCCTCCAACTGCTCCTCGCTGCGGCGGGCCCGTTGCTTGGCCCTCTCGACGTCGGGAATCTCATCGCTGACCGCGCTGATCACGAATCCGCGGTCGGACTGCGTGGTATCGGCCATTTCCTGAATCACGCGGGTGAACTCGCGGCGCAGGTAAGTCCTCTTGGCAGCCTCGATTTCACGGTTGCTCATGGCCACCGTAAACGTCTGATCGAGGGCGTCCTCGAAGTTTTGGCGCTGAGCGAAATCATCGGACAGTTCGATGGGGAAGCGATAGACCAGCTCGTTTTCCCGGGCCAAGTCGATGGAGGCCACTTCGAAGCGGATCTCCTGACCGCCAAACTCGACTTTGACCACGCGCACTTGCTCGCCCACCTTGAAGGTGAGCCGGTTGTTGGCGGTGTCGTAGGGCGTCAGTCCCCCGCTGCGGACCATCACTTCGTAGCGGGCGCCGTAAAGGGGAATCTTGAGGAAATAGGTCTTGTTGAGGTATTCCGCCCGGTATTGGTCCTGCAAGGCGTCGCGGATCCCTGCGTGAATCCAGGACGCGGCCCCCGTGAGAGAGGTGAGGAGGACGATGATCAAGGCTGCCCGGTTGCGGCGAAATGAGGTCATGGCTGGGCCCATCTCCTGTTTGCGGTCGAGAAGGAAATCTTAGCATGTTCGCCCGCGTCCATCTTGGGGGACGGGGCGGTTGCTATACTGAACGGGCTGTGTCAGAGAACGAGCCGAAGCTGCGCATCAACGAGATTTTCTTCAGCATCCAGGGCGAGTCGAGCTACGCCGGAAGGCCTTGCAGCTTCATCCGCCTGACGGGCTGCAACCTGCGCTGCGTCTGGTGCGACACAGAATATGCCTTTTACAAAGGGCAAGAGATGGGCGTGGACCAGATCCTGTCTCAGGTCCAGGGCCATCCCACCGACTTGGTGGAAGTGACGGGCGGCGAGCCGTTGCTGCAAAAGGAGGTCCACCTCCTCATCGGACGCCTCATTGAGGCCGGACGCCAAGTGTTGGTGGAAACCGGCGGCGGGGTCGACATTTCCCCCATCCATCCCCGGGCGGTGCTGATCTACGACATCAAGTGCCCCGACAGCGGCATGGCCGACAAGAACCGCTGGGAAAACCTGGAACTGCTGCGTCCTCAGGACGAGGTCAAGTTCGTCCTGGCCTCGCGGCGTGATTACGAGTGGGCCCGCCAACTGGTGCGCGAGCGGCGG
Source organism: Acidobacteriota bacterium (assembly GCA_035471925.1). Taxonomy (GTDB): domain Bacteria; phylum Acidobacteriota; class UBA6911; order RPQK01; family DATIPO01; genus JANQFM01. The sequence continues at coordinate 23,639 of DATIPO010000349.1, read as the reverse complement.
CTGGCCGAGCGCCAAGCCATCCACTTTTCGCCCGTGTGGGAGGGATTGCCCCCTTCCGACCTGGCTGACTGGATTCTCCAGGACGGGCTGCCTGTGCGCATGCAGTTGCAGATGCACAAGGTGCTGTGGGGCGACATTCCCGGGCGCTAAGCCACGGGGAAGAGCCGCCCAGGCGGCCAACAAACGTGATGCGCATTGCATTGATTCATCCCCAGATCCCGCCCAACACCGGAAACGTGGCACGGCTATGCGCAGCCACACGCACGGAGCTTCACCTGGTGCGGCCGCTGGGATTCGAGATTAGCGACCGCCATCTGCGGCGGGCCGGACTCGACTACTGGGAGTTTCTTGATTTGGCCGTCCATGACGACTGGGAGGCCTTTCTCGACTCGGTGCCCGAGCCGTCTTTGCACTTCTTTTCCAAGAAGGCCCGCCGCAGCTACGTGGAAGCCGATTTGTCGGGTGACGTGTCTCTGGTTTTCGGATCGGAAACCCAAGGACTGCACCAGGCTCTGTGGCAGCGTTTCCCAAAGCGCTTCTGGCGCATCCCGCTTTTTCATCCTGGAGTGCGCAGCCTCAATCTGTCCAGCGCGGTTGCCGCGGCGGCCTACGAGTCGCTGCGCCAGCAGGGACGCCTGCGGGACCAGCACTGATGTTCAATGGCGGTGGTTGGCGCCCGGGAGATGAAAGGCGATCGATTTCACAGGGTCGAGATGATGCGGAGCCCCCAGCCAGACCGGCAAGGACTTGATACGTGCGTGAAACGGATTGGCCCCTTGACGGCCCTGGACGGCGGCTGAATTCCGGGCGAGGCAGGTTCAGGAGGGGTCCTCGCCTTCCTTCCAGGGGCCGTCCTCTTCCCAGTCGCTTTCCTCCAGAGGTTCGACCCGTTCGGCCAGCTTGTCGAGGATCTCCTGCACTTGCTCGGCATGTTCCTGCCGAACCCGCAGACGAAAGCCGCTCAGGAAGGGGAAGGAGGAAGGATAGAGCGCGGCGAAGTTGTCGCCCTGAATCATGTAGGGGATGTCTTCGCTGTCCAACACCGATTTGAGAACCGCTATTTGAGCGGGATGATAAGTCAGCTTAAAGAGCTTGAATTCTTCGCTCATCGAGGGCCATTATAGCGCCGCGGCGTTCAGCCGCGGGGATCGAACATCAGCCCCTTCATGCTATAAGAGAGGGAATTATGGATGAAGTGGACCAATGGCTGCTAATCGCCATCGCCCTCTTTCTGGTTTTCCTCAATGGATATTTCGTGGCTTCCGAGTTCGCCATCGTCAAGGTGCGCCGTACGCGGATCCAGGAACTGATCCATCAGGGACGCAAGAGGGCCATCAGTGCCCGCCGGATGATCGACAACATGGACGAGTATCTGTCGGCCACCCAGCTCGGCATCACCCTGGCCAGCCTGGGACTGGGCTGGATCGGCGAGCCGGCTTTTGCCCGCCTCTTCGAGCCCCTTGTGCACGCCATGGGACCATGGGGAGAGGCCTTCTCCCACACCGCATCCGCCGCGATCGCCTTCTTGCTGATCACCTTTCTCCACATCGTGCTGGGTGAACTGGCGCCTAAGTCGCTGGCCATTCAGAGAGCCGAGCCGGTCATCCTGTGGGGTTCGGGGCTGATGCATTTCTTCTACAAGATTTCCTATCCCTTCATCTGGAGCCTCAACGGCACCGCCAACATTTTGCTCAAGGCCTTCGGGGTCACTCCAGTCGGCGAGCAGGAAGAAGCCCATTCGGAAGAAGAGCTCAAGATGATTCTGGCTCACTCCCACCAGGAAGGCATCCTGGAAGGCGACGAGCGCAAGCTGCTGGAACGGGTCCTGTCGTTCTCGGACCGCTCGGTGCGGCAAGTGATGGTTCCCTCGCCCGAGGTGGTCTTTCTAGACTCCCAGAAGTCCCTGGACGAGAACCTGTCGGTCGCCCGCCAGCGCAAGCACACCCGCTACCTGCTTTGCGAAGGCTCGCTGGAGAGCGTCAAGGGCGTCATCCACACCAAGGACCTCTTCTGGATGATGCGTGAGCTGGGTGAGGACTTTGAGCTTTCCATGGCTCGCCGCCCTGTCCATTTCGTACCCGACAGCAAGCCCATCAAGTCGCTGCTGCCCGAGTTCCGCCGCACCCGTACCCATTTGGCGGTGGCGGTGGACGAATACGGCTCGATGGTGGGCATCGTGACTCTGGAAGACATCCTGGAAGAGCTGGTGGGCGAGATTCAGGACGAATTCGATCCCGCCGCCCCGGCTCCCGACATCCGTCCCATCGATCACGACGTCTATCTGGTCCATGGACGCACCCTTCTCTCGGAACTGGAGGAAGAGCTGTCTGTCGACCTCTCCGACGATGAGAACGATACGGCCGCCGGACACGTCATGATGCTCCTCGGCCGGACCGCCGAAGTGGGGGACGAGGTCAAGGTGGGACAGCGCTTCAAAGTCCGGGTGCTGGGCATCAAGGGATTTCAGATCACCGACCTGCGCTTCGAGAGGTTGCCGGAGCCCAAGCATGAGTTCTGATCCCTGGGCCCGCGGCCTCCCCATGCAGTTAGTGGAGTGTGTGGCCAACATCAGCGAGGGACGCGATGCCGAGGTCGTACAGAGGGTGGCCGAGTCCTGCTCCGCTGCTGATCAGTCCTGGCTGTTGGACGTCTCATCCGACGTCGATCATCACCGTTCGGTGATCACTTTCGCGGCCCGTCCTGAAGCCGTCCTGGACGCGTGCCTGAGCTTGATCGGCGAGGCGGTGCGGCGCATCGACCTGCGGCGTCATCAAGGCGTCCACCCGCGCATTGGAGCAGCCGACGTGATTCCCCTGGTTCCGCTGCGCGGCGTCCTGCTCGATCAGTGCGTGACCCTGGCCCGCAAGCTGGCCCGGCGCACCGCCGAGGCTCATCGACTCCCGGTCTATCTTTACGGCGCGGCGGCCCAGCGCCCCGACCGGCGCTTCCTGGCTTCCATCCGCAGGGGAGGGTTCGAAGGGCTGAGCGAGGAAATCTCTGCTCAGGCTGGCCGCCGTCCCGACTTCGGTCCCGACCGGGTGCATGCTTCGGCGGGAGCCGTCTGCATCGGCGCCCGGCCGCTGCTCATCGCCTTCAACGTCTATCTCGAGGGAGGCGATGTGGAGACGGCGCGGGCCATTGCCGCCCGCGTCCGCACCCGTGACGGCGGTTTGCCCGGAGTTCAGGCCCTTGGACTGCACATCGCCGTCCGCGATCAGGCGCAGGTTTCCATGAACCTCTATGACTTCGCGCAGACCTCTCCCCGGGCGGCATTCGATGAGGTGCGGCGGCTGGCCCGCCAAAGGGGCGCCGACACTCACAGCAGCGAACTGGTGGGATTGATTCCCGCCGCCGCTCTGGCCGAAGGCGACGCCGAGCACATGATCCTGCGCGATTTCACCCCTTCGCGGGTCCTGGAAACGCGAGTCGCCGAAGTCATCCTCGCCGAGCGTCCTTAATTCAAGTCGGGGCTCGCTGTAGGCGAGCCATACGCTAGCCCAGGGTCAGCTCCGGCGAGCCCAGCGAGACGGAGCGCCACCCTGGGTAGGTGATCTCAACCAAAAAAGAACCCTGTAAGGGTGCAATCAATGCCCCAGACCGGCGTCGCATCAATCGCGGTCGGCATAGTAGGGGCTGCCCAGCTCCTGCAATTTGTTGCGGACGGCTTGCATGTCTTCCCACACGGGACGCTTGCCGCTGGCGTTGCGCAGCAGGTAGGAAGGGTGGAAGGTGGGCATGAGCGGGATGCCGTGAAAGTCGTGGAATCGCCCCCGCAGCGACGAGATGGGCGTCTCAGTCTGGAGCAGCGTCTGGGAGGCGTAGCGTCCCAGAGCCACGATGACCAGAGGCTCTACAGCCTGGATCTGCTTGTAGAGGAAGGGGCCGCATTGTTCGACTTCTTCAGGCAGCGGATCGCGGTTGTTGGGGGGACGGCACTTGAGGATGTTGGCCACGTAGACTTGGTCGCGGTAGAGGCCGATGGCCCGGATGATGCGGCTGAGCAGCTTGCCGGCGGCTCCAACAAAGGGCAGTCCCAGCTCGTCTTCGTCGGCGCCCGGCGCCTCGCCTACGAAGAGCAGGTCGGCGGCAGGGTTCCCCACGCCGAAGACGATTTGGGTGCGCGTCTCGGAGAGGGGACAACGGGTGCAGTCGCCCAGGATGTAGCGGATTTCCTCCATCTCGATGGGCTCGGGAGGAAGTTCGGGGACGGAAGTGAACATAGACGTGTCCGACACGGTTGACTCGCTTTCCGGGGCTTGGGGACTGCGGCTTGATGGGCTCGGATCCGGCGTAGGAGGCGAGGCTGAGTCCTCCCCGGATCCGCTTTCCCTCTCCGGGGACAAGGGCGCTGCGGCCTGGCTTGGACTTGAGTCGGACTCAGGTGCCGAAGTCCCGCCGGACGGGCTCTGGCTCGAAGCTTGGCCGCCCTTCTTTGCAGCTTCGGCCGCAAAGAGGTCGCTTTGGCCCTCCGGCTCTTGGTGCAGGTCGGCTTGGGCGAAGGAAGGATCGGCGGCCGCCTCCTCCCAGGGGGCATGCGATTTTTGCCCAGAGTCCTCTTGTGCTCCTTCTTCAGGAGAGCTTCGCCTTGCTGGCGAGGGGGCCTCCGGGATGCGCACATGGGTGACGCCTTGCTCGGCGAAGAACTCCAAATGGTCGGCCAGTTCCTTCATGACGAGGGGCCCCGCGGATCGTCAGGCAGCGGATCCCAGGGTGCCAGATTGCCGCTGCGCAGGACGTTCTGAGTGCTTTCGAAATAGCTCACGGCCACCCGTCCCATCAAATAGGTGAAGGATCCGCCCAGCATGACTCCGATGAACTTCTTCTGGCGCGGGTATTTCTGGCGCAGTGCGTGTCCCAACTGGCGCGCCAGGACCCCGGCCGTCAGCATGGGAAGCAGTTCGCGGGCCCGGTTGCGGTTGAGTTCGCAGCCGAAGGCACGGGCGATCTTGAGGATCATGGCCGTCTGGATAGCGGTGTTGGGCAGCAGGTCGCTGACGGGAATGGGGATGACGCCTACCAGTCCCACCGCGAAGCTGGCCTGAGTGATGATGCCCCGGCACAGCGTGCTTCGGAACTTGGGAAAGCTCTGGGCCAGCGGATAAAGGGCCTTAGGGCAGGCCGTCACCATGGCCTTGAGCAGGTTGTCGAGGGTGACGGGATCGTGAATGGAGGTCGAGAAGACGCTGCTGCGCAGCACCCTCTTGGCTTCCTTGGCGCGTCCGCTGGGATCGTCCACCAAGTCGATCTTGTTGAGCACCACCAAGATGGGCGTCTTGAGCTCGCGCAGCTTTTCGAGAATTTGCTGAGTCAGTTCCGAAACGCCGAATCGGGCGTCCAGGACCAGCACGATCAGGTCGGCTTCGGCCAGTTCAGGAGGCGTGCGGTCGCTCCCGTAACCCAGATACTCCTCCAGCCCGGGCGTCTCGACCACCGTGAAGATGGGATCGGCATCGCGGGCCTTTTTCTGCAGGATGGCGCTCAAGAGCGAGGTCTTGCCGGTCTGGGAAGGTCCGGTGACGGCGATCTGCACCAGGCGTTCCGACTGGATGTCCTTCCACTGGGCCCGCACCACCTCGAGAATCTTCTGCATGTTGTCGCCTTCTTTAGGCAAGGTGTCGATGACCTGCTTGAGGCGATAGCGGAACTCCTCTGGAAAAAAAACCAGGGCTTGATCGAGAAACTCCAGAAGACGCGGCGGAGCGTCCTCGCGCAGCTTGGCGAAAACGTCGATTTCCCGAGGCAGCCTGGAACGGTTCATTTGATGCATCCTTTAATCGTCTTCTCTGACGGAATCAGTCCTCCCGCCGGTAATTCACTTCTCGGAAGCCCATTCTAACCCATCGCCAGCAGCGAACCGAAGGAGGCTCCTGAGCTAGAGAGATGATCCAGCAATGAGCCTCAGGATAATGAAACTCGCTGACGTCCCGAGGCGAGGGGACGGCCGGCGAAGCGGGGTGGGAATGGTAGATGCCCACCAGCGTCTGACCGGAACGGCGCAGCTCTCGGAAAAATTGGAAAAGGTCGGCGGGCGCCACTTCGAACCGGGTGGCCGAAGCGGCGGCGTTGACCATGGGAACGGCTTGCTCCACCCGTCCGCCGCGCCCGGTCAGGAGCCCGCAGCACTCCAGCGGCGCTTCCCGCCGCGCCTGCGCGATCATCACGTCCAGCACATCGCCCAAGATGACGACGTCCTGATGCCGGCTGTTTTGACGCTGGGCTTCCATCTGAATCCACGGCGGACAAGGCGAGCCAGATCGTACACGTAAGGCTCGCATCTCCCGCTGCGTCCCCATGATAGGAACCTCACCTCCCCCCGTCCACCTCCCCGTGTCCGAGGTGCTTTTGCAGCGCAAGTCCGGGCTCCCTGGAGGGGAGCCATTCGTGGCCACGACAACCTCTGAGAAGGCAAGCTAGAGCAGGGTCAGCGGGTCGACGTCGAGGGTGACCTTGCGCAGGTTGACTTGGCGTTCGCTCTGCAGCTCTTCCACGGCACCGCGCAGGACTTGGTGGAGTTCCATGCGGCTGGTGGTCTTGAGCAGGATCTGGAAGCGGTACTCCTCGCGCAGACGTTCCAGGGCCGCCGGCGCCGGGCCCATGATGCGCATGCGGTTAGGGGAGGAGATCTCATCGCGGAACTTCTTCAGCTTCTCGGCCACCAGGCCGGCCATCTTCATGACCTCGTCGCGTTCGCGGTCCTGCAGCAGCAGATTGGCCAGGATGCTGAAGGGCGGGTAGCGGAAGCGGCTGCGGAAATTCACCTCATGGGCGTAGAAGGCGGGGTAGTCCTGAGCCCGCGCGAAGCGCAGGGCGTAGTGATTGGGGTAGTAGGTCTGGATGATCACTTCCCCCGGCTGCTCGCCGCGTCCCGCCCGTCCCGCTACTTGGGTGAGGAGCTGGAAGGTCCGCTCTGCGGCCCTGAAATCGGCCAACCGGAGAGCTTGGTCGGCGGCCAGGACGCCCACCAGAGTGACTTGGGGGAAATCGTGTCCCTTGGCGACCATCTGGGTGCCCACCAGAATGTCGGTCCGTCCCGAAGCGAAGTTGCCCAAAATGCGGTCGTAGGCCCCCTTGCGTCCCACCGAGTCGCGGTCCAGGCGGTCAACCTCGGCTTCGGGAAAGCGCTTTTGCAGGATCTCCTGAATCTTCTCAGTGCCTTCGCCCAGATAAAAGATGTACTCCTTGCCGCATTTCCGGCACTTCTCGGGCACGGGACGCGAGAAGCCGCAGTAATGGCACATGAGGCGGTGGTAGTACTGGTGGTAGGTGAGCGAGATGCTGCAGTTCTTGCACTGTTCGGTGTTGCCGCAACTGCGGCACAGCACTACGGGGGTATATCCCCTGCGGTTGATGAGGACGAGGGCCTGTTCGCCGCGCTCGAGGCGCTGGCGGATGGCCCCGTCGAGAAGGTCGGAGAGCACCAGTCCGGGACCGTGCTTCTCGAACTCGCGCCGCATGTCGATGATGCGCACTTCGGGCAGGGGACGGTCGAGCACCCGCTTTTTGAGGCTGCAGTAGCGGTATTTGTCTCCTTCCTCAGCCTGGTAGTAGGTCTCCATCTGAGGTGTGGCGCTGCCCACCACCAAGAGGGCGTCTTCGAGCTGGCAGCGCTTGTAGGCGGTTTCGCGGGCGTGGTAGCGGGGAAAATCGTCCTGCTTGTAGGAACCGTCGTGCTCTTCGTCGATGATGACGATGCCCAAGTCGCGGACGGGGGCGAAGATGGCGGAACGCGTCCCCAGCACCACTCGCGATCGACCGTCCTGCACCCGCCGCCACTGGTCGAAGCGTTCGCCTTCGCTGAGGGCCGAATGGAGAATGGCCACTTGGTCGCCGAACCATCCGCGGAAGGCGCGGGCGGCCTGGGGCGTGAGTCCGATCTCGGGGACCAGCATGAGGGCTGAGCGTCCTTCCCTCAACACCTTCTCGATGGCATTGAGGTAGATCTCGGTCTTGCCGCTGCCCGTTACGCCGTGCACCAACAGGGCCTGGAAGCGGCGCTCTTCCAGCAGTTCGCGGATGGTTTGCAGCACCTCGGCCTGCTCGGAATTGAGACGATGGCGCAGGACGGGCTGATGGCGGTAAAGGCGCCCGTAATCGTTCCAGGGGGAACGCTTGACTTCGACATCTCCGATGCGCAGGGCCTTCTTCTTGGCCAGGGTCCGCAGGACGGCATCGCTGACCTCGGTTTCGCGGGTCAAGGTGCTGAGCAGGACCGGCAGTTCCACTTGGCTGAGGAGTTCCCAGGCCTGGGCCTGCTTCTCGGTCAGGTCGGGTGGGTCAGAGGACAGCTCCACCACTCCCAACTGCTTGCGCACGGGCCAGAAGCGGCGGGCCGGGCCGTCCTCGGCGCGCTTGAGCAGCAGTCCGGGAGGCAGCATGACGCGGAAGGCCTCTCCAGGCGGAGAGAAATAGTAGGCGGCCATCCAGCGCCCCAGTTCGATGAGCTTGGGGAGCACGACAGGTTCGTCGTCCAGAACCTCGATGATTTCTTTGAGTTTGGTGTTCTCAGGCGGCTCGGGATCGCGGGCCAGGGCCAGTCCTACAAGCTTGCGGTTGCGGAAGGGCACCACGACCCGCACCCCCTCCCGCACCTTGTCCCTCCAGTATTCGGGCACGCGGTAGGTAAAGGTGCTGAAGATGGGAAACGGTACCGCCACCTCCACCAATTCAGCCATGCCAGCATCTTACGCTGCCGGTCGGACACGTCAACGTCGGCCCAGGCTGGATGGAAGGCTATTTCACGCTTTCAGCCTTCGTTCTGTGCCAGCTTGAACCCAGGGTTGCGCCCTTGCGGAGCTGCGCTTGCCGCTGGCTGCACCCTGGGCTGGCCTATGGCTCGCCTTCAGCGAGCCCGGATTCACGCCTGGACCCCAGGGCTGTCTGCGGATCGCCAGACTGGGCAGGTAGAGGCGCGCGGCTCTCCTCAAATCTGGCCGAGAGCGCAAGACAGAGCACCGGCGTCTAACTTCCGAGTGGGCTTGGTTGAGGCCAGATTCAGTTGCCGATGGCCAGGAGGTGGTTTTGGGTGCGCCAGTACCAAGTGCCGTCGACCAAAGCCGGCGAGGCCAGGACGCGTTCGCCCAATTCGTTTGTGTGCAGCAGCTTGTACTCGCGTCCGGCTTCCACGACGTAGGTCTGGCCCTCGTCGTTGGTGAAGAAGAGCTTGCCGTCCAAGGCCACGGGCGAGGACGAGAATCCCTCCCGCACCGGTTTGCCCATGCGGGCCTGATAGACCAGATCGCCGCTTTGGGCTTCATAGACGGTAAGGATGCTCATCATGTCGTTGACCATGTAGAGCAGGTCGTTATGGAGGATGGGCGAGGGCACGAAGGGCGATCCCTTGGCAGCCCGCCACTCCACATGGGTTTCGGTGACGTCGCCTGACCCCCCGGGACGGATGGCCAGGGTGGGGCCGGCGCGTCCCGAGCTGCAGAAGATCAAGCCGTGGCCCACCACCGGGGTGGGGATGACTTCGAAGGTGTTGCCTCCGCAGCGCCAAAGCTCCTCGCCGGTTTCAGGATCGTAGGCGTTGACGGCCCGGTTGCTGCTGACGATGATCTCTGCGCGGTCGCCGGCATCGATGGCCACCGGAGTGCCCCAGCCTACGCGTCCTTCGCGGGAGGTGCGCCAGATCTCCTGGCCGGTTTCTTTGTTGAAGGCGGCGATGAAGGCGTTGTCGGGCAGGTCCTGATAGAGGATGACCTTGTCCTTGTAAAGCAGCGGCGACCCGGCGGTTCCGTGGAAAGCGCGGCTGACGTCTCCCAAGGGGGCCGTCCAAGCGATCTTGCCCTGCAGGTCAACCGCCACCAGTCCGTGACCGCCCATGTAGGCGTAAATCCTCTCTCCGTCGGTGGCAGGGGTGGAAGAAGCGTATCCATTTTTTGGGTAGGCTCGAGCGTTGTTGGGATCGGCGGGTGCGAAAGCTTCCCAGACCTGTGAACCGTCGGACCGATCAAAAGCCAGAATCGAACGCCGCGCGCCGCCCTCATAAGCAGTGGTCAGATAAATGTGGTTGCCCCAAACGACGGGCGAAGAGTTGCCTTGTCCAGGCACTTCGACCTTCCAGAGGACATTCTCGCTCGACGACCAGGTTACGGGGTAGCCGTCGCCCTCGACCCACCCCTGCCCGGAAGGCCCGCGCCAGCGCGGCCAGAATCTCTTGCCCTCTTCCGAGACGCCCAGCATGTGAACGCCGCCCTCATCGGCCTCGTTTGCGGCACTTTCCTCAGGGGCCTCAACGGCGCTTTTGGCCGCCTCGGCCGGCGCCATCCACTGAGACAACGTTCCTGCGGCCAAGAGCAAGGCAGCAAGCGAGAGCCAACCCCATTTCATCCGTCCGAGCATGATTACCTCCACGTGAATTCGAGTCGCCCAAAAGACGAACCGCGCACCTGCATTGTTCCCCGAATACCCGCGCACCCGCAACCCGACTTCGGGTGAGATCTTGAGTGCCGCCTCATTGGAAGGGGCCCTTCGAGCGATGGTTAGCGGCGGCGGAAGAGGTCGGGGTTGAGGCGGCGGGCTTGGGCCATGTGCTCTTGAGCCTTTTCAGGATTGCCGGCGCGCCCGTAAGCCGAGGCCAGGTTGGCGTGCAGGAGGGCGTTCTCGGGTTCCAGTGAAACGGCCTTCTCGAGAACTTCGATGGCCTCGTCATGGCGGTTGGCCAGCGAGTAACTTGCGCCCAGGTTTCCCATCACGAAGATGTCGGAGGGAGCCAGGCGATGGGCTTCTTCCAGTCTCTCCAGGGCCTCGGCAAGCAGTCCCTGCTTGCGCTGCAGGACGGCCAAGTTGGTGAGGGCGCGGACGTGATGGGGGTCCTGCTGAAGCACCAGTTCGAAGCCGGCCGCCGCTTCTTGCAGGCGTCCCAGTTGCATGTAGGTCATGGCCAAGTCGAAATTGGCCAGGGCGCTGTCGCCCTCCATCCCCACCACCTTCTTGAATTGCTCCAGCGCCTTGTCGTACTGCTGGGTTTCGAAGTAGCTCTGGCCCAGCTTGTAGCGGACCAGCTTCAGGCCGGGGTCCTCTTTGAGGACTTCCTGGTAGCCGGGAATAGCCTGGGCATGGCGTCCGGCTTGTGTGTGCTGCATAAGTGAGACGATGCGGTTGTAGAGGCCGATCTTGTTCTTGGGCGCGTCCAGTTCCCTCCAGGAATCGTCGTCGGCCACTTGGCGCGAGACGGCGGCGTAGCCCAGCGATTGCAGGCGGGCCTGGGTTTGGGGATCGATCTCCAACTCGGCTTGAGAGGAGGCGTCTTGGCGCCCGATGCGCGCGGCCAATTCGCCCAGGCGCTGGGAGAGGCTGTTGGAAAGGGCCTTTTTCTCGCCGGCCAGATTGTTCGACTCCTGGAAGTCGGCGGAGAGATCGAAGAGTTCGGGCGCCGGGCTGAGGATGAACTTATCGTCTTCCCCGATCAGCGCTCTCAACTGGCTCCAACCGAACTGATAGCGGGGGTAGTAGCTTTCGGCGTAGAGAGGCGTGGGCGACGAGGAACGCTGTCGGCCAAGCATGGCGGCCAGCCGTCCTTGGCCTTGGACCTGAGCGGCAACAGAGCGGGGCAGGCGCAGCACCTGGGTGAGGGTGGGGAAGACGTCCACCAGGCTGACGTTTTCGTTGACCACGCGTCCGGCTTGCTCGCCTCCCGGCAGGCGCACGATCAGAGGAACGTGCAGTGTGGCGTTGTAGATGAAGAAGCCGTGGGTGCCTTCGCCGTGTTCGCCCAGGCTTTCACCGTGGTCTCCGGCGAGAGCGATGACGGCATCCTGATAGCGGCCTTGTTGGCGCAGGGACTCGAGCAGACGTCCCATCTGGGCGTCGCTGAACTCGATTTCGCCGTCGTAGGGGCGTCCAGGGTGGTTGGCGGCGAACGAGGACGGCGGCTCGTAAGGGTCGTGGGGATCGTAAAGATGCACCCATAAGAAGACGGGCGTGTCTTTGGCTTGTTCGCTCAGCCAGCGCAGCGCTTCGTCCACCGCTTGGTCGGCCGTTCGCTGGACGTATCCAGGCGAGACGCGTTGATAGCGGGACAGGTCAAACTCGTCGTAATAGTGGTCGAAGCCTTGGGCCAGCCCGAATTTGGAATCGAGCACGTAGGCGCCCACCACGGCGCCGGTGGCGTAGCCGCGCTCCTTGAGGACCTCGGCCAACGTGAACATCTCGTCCGGCACCTTGAATCCGGCGTTGTCGCGCACGCCGTGGTAGGGCGGATAGGTCCCCGTCATGAGGCTGGCATGGGCCGGCAAAGTCAGCGGGACGGGCGAAAAGGCCCGCTCAAAGCGCACGCCTTCTGCCGCCAGCCTGTCGATGTGAGAAGTACGGGCCTTCTCGTAGCCGTAGCAGCCCAGCCGGTCTGCGCGCAGCGTGTCGATGGTGATGAGGATGACGTCGGGGTGAGATGGATCTTCGCCTTCCTGCGCCGACAGTCCTGAGATGCCAGCCGCCAGAAAGAGCAGTGCGACCGTCCAGAGCCTGAGATGTCGAGCGGTTGTCATGGGTCCCCTCAAATCGACGGAACCTTGAGGTTGGGGTCGATGGCTTTGGCCTTGCCGTAGGCTTGGCGGGCCTCTTCGATGCGGTCGTTGCCCAACAGGGCGTGCCCCAGATAGAGATGGGCCAAGGCGCTGTCAGGCGCCGCTTGGACGGCCCTGCGGGCCTCTTCCAGAGCCTTGGGAAAATCACGCAACTGCAAGAGCGCCAGAGTCAGGTTGATGTGAGCCTGGGGATGTCCGGGAGCGATCTCAAGCGCCCGCCGATAGCTTTGGGCCGCCTCCTGCAAGCGCCCCGCCTGAAAAAGGAAGGCCCCCAAATTGTTATGGGCGTCCACCGACTGGGGACGGATCTCGATGGCCTGGCGCTGCTGCTCAATGGCCTCCTCGGTGTTTCCGCCCCGCATGAGCAGCCGGGCCAGCATCTCGTGTGCGCCGTAGTGCCCCGGGTCGCGCTCGATCAGTTCACGGCAGACCTCGACGGCTTGGGAGGCCAGTCCCGCCTGCACGTAGGAACGGGCCAGCGAAAAGCGGGCCGGATCGGACTCGGGATTGCGGCGCAGGGTCTCGCGGTACTGCTCGATGGCTTTCAGGTGCATCCCGGCCTTGGAGTACTCGGAGGCCATCAGGAAGTGCACCAGCGGCATCTCGGGCTCCTGGGCGGCGACTTGCTCCAACAGCGAGAGAGCCTCTTGCATGCGTCCCTGGCGGGTGTATTCGATGGCCCGGTTGAGCTGGTTGTAGACCCCGATCTTGTCTTTGGGATCCGGCAGAGAGGAGTAATCTTCGCTCGTCCCGCCCTGTGAGAAGGCCACATAGCCCAGCGACTGCAGCCTCGCCATGGTTTCAGGATCGACCTCGGCCTCCTCGGACGGCACTTTCTGGCGCGAGGCGTACTTGCCTTGGATATCGGTCAGGTCTTCGGCCAGGCGGTTGGCCAGGGCTTGGTCCTGAGCGTGCAGATTCTTCCCTTCGCCGGGGTCCTCCTGCAAGTCGTAGAGTTCGGGCTGGGGAGCCTGAATGAACTTGTCATGGCCGGTGGAGAGGCTGAAGAGCGGCGCCCACCCGAAGTGGATGCGGGGGTAATGGGTTTCGGCGTAGGCCGGCAGGTCGTTGTCGCGGCGTCCCAGCATGTGGGCCAGCAGCCCCTGTCCCTGCATCCAGGAGGGAATCGATTCTCCCAGCAGTTGGCAGATGGTGGGGGCTAGGTCAACGGCCCTTACCTGGGGCTTGACTCGGACGTCCGCAACGGGACGCGGTCCAGCCTTTCCGTGGGGCGCTTTGATGATGAGGGGGACGCGCAGCACGCTCTCGTAAATGAAGAAGGCGTGATAACGCTCGCCGTGCTCGCCCAAGCTCTCGCCGTGGTCGGCGGTGAAGACGATCAGCGCCGGATCGTAGAGTCCCTGGGACTTGAGGCGCTCGATGAGGCGTCCGGTTTGGAAGTCGACATAGGCGATCTCGCCGTCGTAGGGTTCCTGGGCGAAGCGGGAGCGGTAGGGCTCTGGCGGCTCGTAGGGGTCATGGGGGTCGTAAAGGTGCACCCACAGGAAGTAGGGCTCCTCACGGTGGACGTCCATCCAGGCCAAGGCCCGGTCGATGACGGCCGAAGCAGGACGTTCCATGCGGTCGAAGTCGACCCGTTGCAGGGCCTCGCCCGAGGCGATCTCGTCGTCGTAGTGCTGGAAGCCGCGGTCCAGTCCCCAATCGGCCGACAGCACCGAAGCGCCCACGAAGGCGGCGGTGGCGTAGCCTCTCCCTCGGAACCACTCGGCTAAGGTGGGAATGTCTTCGCGCAGGCGTCCCACCACGTCCTGGAGTCCGTGAAAATGGGGATAGGTGCCGGTCAAGATGGTGGCGTGGGAGGGCAGGGTGATGGGCGTGTGCACGAGCGCCTTCTCGAAGACCACTCCCTCCCGGGCCAAGGCCTCCATCACGGGCGTCTCGGCCTTTTCGTATCCGTAAGGCGAGGTGTGGTCGGCGCGCAGCGTGTCGACGGTGATGAGGACCACGGGCGGCTTGGATTCACGACCGTTTTGGGCAAGCGCCGGTCCTGAGGAGCCCAGACCGCCAGCCTGGGCCGGCGGAGCCCAGGAAGCGGCCAGCACCGCGGCGGCCGCCAGAGCGGAGAAGCGAAAGCGCATGCTAGCTCCCCTGAATGTGGAACTTGGACTTGCTCTCCACTTCCTTGCCCGAGAGCAGATCGTTGACGCGCACGATCAATTCGTAGTCGCCTTCCTGCAGATCGCTGAGCGGGATGGAGCGGACCAGCACGACGCGCCGGGTTGAGGCATAGTTGATGGACGATCCGGAACGGTCGGTGAAGCGCGCCTGCAGGCGTCCGTTGCGCTGGATCTCATATTCCACTTCAACGCTGGGCGCCAGCGTGGACTGGTCGATCTGCACGTTATGGACCTGGCAATAGACGCCCATCTCGTCGCTGGTCTCGAAGCGGCGTGTCACGTTGGGAATCACGCGCACGTCGCCGATCACGAAGCTCTCAGGACGCTCGGGAATCTCATCCAGCGTGTCCACCCGCTCGGCCAGGACAACGGGAGAGGCCGTCAACTCGCCCGGCGTCATGGAGGGGATGAGCAGGCTGCGGGTCACCGTGCCCAAGTTGCCGCTGTTGAGGTCCTTGGCCACCAACTCGATCTTGTAGCGTCCTGGTTCGGCGGCCACGATGCGCTGGAAGACCGAGCGCTGGGAGCGTCCGGCCTGCAACTGGGACTTGTTGTACTGGGCGTTGAGGACCTCCTCGAACTCGGCGATCACTTCGCCGGTCATGGAGGTCACCTTGCCGTAGATGCCCACCCGCGCCAGGTAGCGGTCGCCCCGCAGGTCGAACTGCAGATCGTTGTTGGCGATCTGAAGGGTGATGGGCATCAGCGCGCTGGTTTCGTCGATCCACACGTGGGAGGCGGTCAGCGACACCGGCATGACTTGGTAGCTGACCCGGGTGTCCACAATCTTCTGCAGTTCCTTCTGCTGGATGTCCGGCGGAGACTGCATTTTGAAGTAGAGCAGGGCCCGCTCCATGGGCAGGTCCTTGCGGCGCACGCCCATCATGCGTTTCATGAAATCGTAATTGTTGAGGAATCCGGGATGCAATCCGGGACGCTGGGCGCGCGAGGCCAGTCCCAGCTTCTCGGCGGTGGTCTGGCCCTCTCCATCGACGTGGAGATTGACATCCTTCTCCCAGGGATAGAGAGCCAGCTTGAATTCGCCCGTCATGGAGCGGTCGACGAATTCCACCTCCACATCCTGCCCGATTCCGGGAATGTGATTGTAGGTCCAGATCTCAAAGGGGAAGACGTTGGTGCGTCCGCCGCCTTCCCAGGGTTTGCGGATGTAAGGTCCGCCGGGATTGTATTCGACCTCGTCCGGTTCGCCGAAGGTGATGTAGATGCGTCCTCGGTCGGTCTTCCACCCTGGAATCCCGCTGCCGTAGCGGTCGTTGACGAAGGAAATGCGGCGGTAGTGCTCTTCCTTGTATTCGTTGACCGCGGTGGTCAGGTCAGGGTCGCGCCGATGCCAGAACTGCTCGATGAAGGCGTCCTTTTCCTCGGGGGTGGTGAGGGACTGGAAAACGTCCAGCTCATCTTCGGTAATAATGTAGGTGACGTCCTGCTCGACCCACTTCTTGTAATAGTCTTCGGACTCCTCTTGACGGGAGGCCTGGGCCAGCAGTCCGCTCACGGCCGTCAAAGCGGCCAGTAAAACTAAGCTGCCGATGCGCAATAATCTCATCACGTTCAACATTGTAACCGTCCTTGATCGATCACGATGGCGCAAAGCGATCAGTTCCTAAGTTGTTGAAACTTTTTCAACTCTTCAGCCGCCTTGTCCACCTGTCCCAGGTCGCGGTAAAGCTGGGCCAAAAGGTAGTGGGCGGCGGCATCTTTGGGATGCAAACGGGCCTCCTCCAAGCCTGCTTCCAATGCCTCCTCCATGCGTCCCAAATCCCGGTAGGTCTTGGCCAGCACCAGGTGCAGACGGGGCATCTCGGGCTGAAGCTGCTTCGCCGTCAGTAGATGCGTGAGAGCTTCATCTGTTTCACCCTGCTGCTCCAGCAGTTCTCCCAATTCCATCCGGGCTTGGGCGTTTTGAGGGTAGAGCCGCACCTCGCTGCGCAGGCTCTGGCGGGCCTGCTCGGGCTGTCCGTTATTGAGGTAGACCTTGGCCAAGTGGTAGTGCACTCCGGGGAACCGCGGATCACGGTTGGCGATGGCCTGGAAATGTTCCAGCGCCAAGTCAGAGCGGGAGGCGTTGTGGTAGAGGCGCCCCAAATAGAGGTGGGCCGTCAAGTAGTCTGGATCCAACTCCACCGCCTTGGTGAAGGCTTGCAGCGCCTCCTGGGGACGCTGGGAGCGCAGCAGCACCACACCCAGATCATTGTAGAGGCCCGGGTTGCCCTCATCGAGCTGGATGGCGCTGCGCAAGTGACCGACCGCTTCTTGGCCCTGGTCGAGGGCGGCTAGGGTCAGCCCGTAAAGATGATGATAGGAAGCATTCTCCTGGTCTTCGGATAAGGCCATCTGGGCCAGGCGGCTGGCTTGGCGGAACTGGTTCTGGCGGAATTGCTCCAAGGCCAGCTTGTAATACGATTCGCCTCGTTGGCTGACGCTCCGCTGTTGCTGCGCCGAAAACAAGCCCGCCGGCTGGGGCGCCTTCATCCCCGCCGAGCCCAGTACCGGCGGCGGGGCCAGGAACGCGATCAGGAGGCCGAGTGCGGCGACGCTTCCAGGTCGGATCCAGCGCTGCGTAGAACCGTCGTGCCCATGCTGTGCGACGGCCCAGGCTTTCCGGCGCGGACCGCCTCCAACCAGGCTCGTCCCTCCCGGCACCGCGATTAAATTCACTCCCCGAAGCTGATTCACGGGTTCCTCCCGGGAAGCCGGCTGCCTCCCTCGGCTTCCTTCCTCACCTCGATCTCGCCTCCCTGGTGCAGGTGATAGAAGCGGTTGGCCGAGAGGTCCTCAAACTCTTGGACGCGCCCGTCCGGCCAGCGCACGGTCAGCTTGTCCACCGTCTCATGCGGACCCAGCCCGAAGTGGAGGCGCAGGTCGCTGCTCGACTGAAAGCTGACGCCGGCCTGCACTTGCTGCGACTGCCGGTAGGAAGCCGTGTGCACGGTCGCTTGAGCGCCCACTGCGTCGCGGTTGGAATCGCCGCTGCCCCGCAGGTGGAGACTGATCCAGTGTCCCGTCTGGCTTCCGCCCTGGTTCTGGAAGAGCTGAGGTCGTCCGTCGAGGTTGTTGACGGCGATGTCGATGTCGCCGTCGTTGTCGTAGTCGGCGAAGGCGGCTCCCCGAGAAGCCGAAGGCACCAGCAAGTCGGCGCCCGCCGAGCCGGTCACGTTCTCAAATCCGTCTCCGGTGTTGCGGTAGAGCAGCTTGGGCTGCAGGTAGCGGGTGCCGATGGCGAACTCGTCGACCTGGGGATAAACGTGTCCGTTAGCCACGAAGAGGTCGAGCCAACCGTCGTTGTCGTAGTCGAAGAACTGGGTTCCCCAGCCCAGCATCTGGCGGGAAGAAAAAGCCAGTCCGCTGCCGTAGCTTTGGTCGCGGTAAAGCCCCTTGCCCTGGTTGCGGTAGAGGGTGTTGTAGTCGTCGGAAAAGTGGGTGACGTAGAGGTCCACGTCGGAATCTCGGTCGTAGTCTCCCAGCGCAATGCCCATTCCGGCTTGGGGATTGCCGTCTTCGCTGAAGGCAGTGCCTTTCATCAGGGCCATATCCTGGAAGGTGCCGTCGCCTTGGTTGACGAAATGGAAATTGGCCATCGAATCGTTGGCCACGTAGAGGTCGGCGTCGCCGTCGCCGTCGGTATCGCCCCAGATTGCCCCCAGGCCAAAGGAAGGCGGCACCGCGCCCACTCCCGAAGACGCCGTGACATCGCTGAAAGTGCCGTCTCCATTGTTGCGGTAGAGGATGTCGGCCGCTCCCTTCATGCCTTTGGGTCCGCAGTGGACCTTCAGGGCCCGGTAGCTGCAAGTGCGTTGGTGGGCCTCTTCCAGATCGTAGTCGACATAGTTGGCAACGTAGAGGTCAAGGTTTCCGTCGCCGTCGTAGTCGGCCCAGGAGGCCGACGATCCCCAGCCCGCGTGGTCCACGCCGGCGGCCTTGGCCACGTCGCTGAAGGTTCCGTCGCCGTTGTTGCGGAAAAGTTGGTTAGGACCGTAATTGCACAGGTAGAGATCAGGGTCGCCGTCGTTGTCGTAGTCGGCCGCCGCCGTTCCCATGCCCCAGTGTTCTCCCGCCACCCCGGCTTGGGCCGTGACGTTCTTAAAGGTGCCGTCGCCTTGGTTGCGGAAGAGGGCGTTGGAGAGGTCGCGGTTTCCGCTGCGCTGGCCTTGCCAGGTGCCTCCGTTGACCAAGTAGAGGTCAAGGTTTCCGTCGCCGTCGTAGTCGATCCAGGCCACGCCCCCGCTCATGGTGTCGAGCAGGGCCGCCTTGTCACGGCTGCCGCTGACATGCTGAAAGTCCAACCCCGCCTGAGAGGCGACATCAGTGAATTGGACCTGCCCGGCCAGCCAGAAAAGAGTGAGCAACCACATGAATCAACCAGTATAAACGAATCCCACCCGTTGCAGGCGGCCCGGCGGACGCCGCATGCCGCCTGGACCGGGGCCCGCAAAGTGGATGGACTGTCTGCGATCGAGCCTACCAACGAGGAGCCCTCCGACCCCCGCTATGTCCGGCGCAAGCCCCACCTCGGCAAGGGCACCCTGATCGGCAGGTGCCCTGGATACCCCGGTCGAGCACTTTCGCAGGCCGACCGGGCGGAAGGCCCCTGGACCGCCGGATGCGAATAAATTCGCCGCTGCTCTGCGAAGAACTGGACGCCTGAGTTATCCTAGAGAAGATGAAGCGGGGTTGGGCAAAAGGATCAGGACTTCCTCAGTCCGGGCCGGGGCGCGGCCCAGGATGGTTCGTCCTCTGCCTGTTGGCGTCCAGCCTGTCAGTGGCCGCCCAAGAACCGACCGCCCAAGTGTGCCAGGTTCATGAAATCGCCTTAGGACAGACCGTCAACGACCTTCAGGTGGGCGGCATCAGCACCGACGGCAACCGCATTCTCTTCACCAGCGCCGCCGACTTGACCGGCTCCAATCCTCAGCAACTCGACCAGATCTACATTCACGATTTGCAGAGCGGGGAATTGCGCCAGGTGTCGGCATTTGAAGTTCCCCGCGATCCGCGTCCCGTGCGCCCTGACGGCCAACTGCGCCGGATCGTCTTTTCCTCTCCGGCTGATCTCACGGGTGGGAACCCCGACGGAAGCAGCGAGATTTTCTTGCTGGAGACGCAGACGGGAGCGTTGATGCAGATCACCGACTCGCCCGATTTGGGCGGCAGCGGATCGGTGCAGCCGGTGATCAGCGCTGACGGCAGCCGCATCGCTTTTCTTTCCGACGACGACGTGGTGGAGCTCAATCTTTTGGGCACTCAGGTGTTTGTCTACAGCATCGCGGGACAAGGCTTTGAACAGATCACTGAGCTGCCGGACCGGGATTTCGGAGTCCCCTCGCTGGACGCCCAAGGCCGCACTCTGGCCTTTGTGAGTCGGGAGGCCGGCGGCCAGGACAGGTTCGTTTCGGTAGACCTTGAGACATCCCAAGAGCGGGTGCTGCTGGTCAGCAGGACGCTCTCATCGCCCATGTTGAGCGGAGACGGCCAGGATCTCGTTTTCGCCACCAACGACGACCCCACTTTGGGCAATGCGGACAGAAGTGCTGAAATCTACCTGATCGATAGCCGAGACCCCCAGCCAGTATCGCTCAGCCAAGTGACCCACAGCTTCCGCTCCCAGGAGTTGGCTTCCGTGGGCGCGCCCTCGATCAGCCGCGACGGAGGGCGCATTGTCTTCCCTTCCCAGATCGACTTGACGGGCCGCAATCCCGACGGCAGTTTTCAGTTGTTTAGCTTCGATCTGGAGGAAAAGGACCTGGTGCAGGTCACCCGCGGCGAGAGCGCTGTGGTGGGAGGGCAGGTGCCCGTCAGCGCCGACGGCTCGCGGACGGCTTTCGTAGTCTCCCTCGATACCGGAGGCAGTCCCCAGGCGGAACGCGGACTCAGATGGGCGGAGTGCAGCCTTCGCCCCTCCCCCACGCTGGTTTTCCCCCAAATCGCCGACGGCGGAGAGATCCGCAGCGAGATCATCCTCACCAATCCGGGGCGCAGCAGCGAGCGCGGGACGATCTACTTCCGCGACAGGGCCGGAGGTCCCCTGCAACTCAGCATTCAGGGCAATCCCGCCAGCCAAGTGGAATTCGCCGTCAGTCCCGGCGGCACCTTCAAGTTGGTGACGGACGGCGGGGACCTCAAGCTGGGTTATGCGGAAGTCTTCTCCCAGAATGTGGACTCGCGTCTGACGGGAAGCCTGATCTTCTCGCTCAACGGAGAAGTCTCGGTCACGGGATCCGAGCCCAGCAAGGAATTCCACGTGTTCACCGAGAGCACCACCACCTCGCGCTCGGGCATGGCCTTGGTCAATGTCTCGACCCGTCCAGCCGATATTCACTTGACCTTGCGGGATTCCGACGGAGGCGTTTTGCGCGATCAGGTCCTGCCTCTTGAGAGCGGAGAAGGCACTTCCGCCTTTGTCGATGAACTCTTTCCCGATGCCCCCGCCCAATTCAGCGGCTCCGTTCACGTCCGCTCCGACCGGTTTTTCGCCATGATGGGATTGCGCCAGCGCTCCGACCTGTCGCTCTCGGGCCTGAGCGGAGCGCCCTCCGCCTTTCCCAGCGCCGGATCCCAATTGCTCTTCTTGCTGGATACGGGCATTGACCTGACGGCGTTGAATCTGACGCCTCAGCAGTTGGCAGAGGGAACGGTGAGCGAGCTGAGCGGCTTTTCGGCCTCCCAGAGGCCCCACTTGATCGAGTTGATCAACATCCATCCCAGCCAGGCGGTGACGGTGCATCTGCGCTTTTTCAACGACCGCTGCCGCGACGTCTTCAACTTCCTCCTGGTCTTGGACTGCGGAGAGCGCCGTCTGATCGACCCCTTCGACATGACCATTCCGGGCAGCACTGTGGAGACCCGCGAGTGGATCTTTGAGGGGGGCGGCTTGCAGGGCAGCGACTTCCGCTCCGGACGTTTCAGCTTGACCGTGACCGCCGTGGGCGCCTCGCGCAATATCGACCAGCAGGCCGATCTGCTCAGACCAGTGTCCCTCTCTGAAACCCAGCAGTGCGCTCCGGGACTGGGGGATGTCGGAACTTCAGCCGGCCTCAATCCGGCCAATTTGCATCTCTGCAACGCACGTCCCATGGCTTTCGACTATCTCCTGGGACGCCAGATTTCCGACGATTCCCCCCAAGCCTGTCAAGGACCTTCGTGGCTGGCGGACGAGGAACTGCGGGCAGAGACTCAAATGACCCGCCAACTGGTTTCGGTCCAGCAAGGCGCCTCACTGGTGGCCTGCCTCCAGCCTCCCGAGGCCATGAGCTGTCCCCTGCTGGAGAGCTTGAACGAACTGGGAAGCACGTCCTGCGGCGAGGACGAGGTGGGTCCCACGCTGATGGTCAAGTTCCCCTTTCCGACTCGGCGCCTTCTCCCCGATCCCGGCTTGGATGCCCCCGCGCAGCCCCGATAGGGCGCTGTGGTCCCATCGCCGCCTGCGTCCCGTCATGTTCGCCAGGGGGACGGGCGAACAGACGTGGTGCTTTTGGCGGAATTGCGGGTCTCAGATTGGGCATTTCACCCAAACGCGCGCCTCAGCCAACGCAATTCGGGGGCCTGCTGCTGGCACGCCGATTGCACCATTTTCATTGTGCAAACCGTCGGTTTATCCGAGGAGGTGAGCCATGCAACTCAACAAAGTGATCGCTGCCACCGATTTTTCCGAGGCGTCCCTAGTGGCCTTGGAGACGGTCTTCAACCTCAACCTGGATGAAGGCGCGACGATCTATGTGGTTCACGTCCTGGACATGCCGGCCGGCATCGATCCTATGGGAACACTGGGGCCTTCCTTGGAAGAGTTCAAGGAAGAAGCCCGGCAGAAACTCGCGGGAATGATTCCCGCCAATGTGCCCGAGAACGTGTCGATTCAGACGGTGGTCCTGCGCGGGACGCCTTCTAAGGCTATTTCTGAGTTTGCCCGACAGCAGGACGCCGACTTGATCGTCGTCTCCACCCACGGCCGCAGCGGACTGGCTCGCCTGCTTATGGGCAGCACGGCTGAAACCGTGCTGCGCAAGGCGCCTTGCCAGGTGCTGGTGGCCAAGCACAAGGCGGCTCTTCTCGAGGAGCTTCCCGAGGATGAAACGATAAAGGCCGAGACATCCTAGCGAATGTGGAGCCGGGCCCCCGCCCGCCCCCTAGCGAAAAGACGGGACGAGAAAATCGCTTGTCCCCCAAAAAGGCGGGTCTTCTAAGGGGGTTCCGGCTCCTTGCCTTTGATTTCTGAATTGGTTCCCCGCGACACTTCGGACCTCGAAACTCGAACCTTGAACTTCGTCCACCGAGCGCCACGCGGTCAGCGCGGATGGATGCGGCACCGCAGCAGACCGCCTGTGAGAAATGCGGGCTGGTCAATCAGAGACTTGTCCGTGACGGATGATCAGTTGCTCGACGTCGGAGACGGCTTGGGGATTGAGGCTGCGGAACTGGACTCCGAAGCCCAGCAAACGTCCTTTGGGGGTTTTGATTGAGCCCTGATGGCGGACTTCGGCCCTCAGGTTAAACTGGCGCTGGGCGTCCGCCGACTTGAGAGCCAGGGTGATGTGAGCGCCCTTGGCCGGGCAGATGCTCGACTCCAGAAAGGCGCCTCCTTCCGAAAGATCGTGCATGCGGGCCTTGTGCACCGCTCCCTCATGGCGGAACAGACAAGGAAGGCTGACGCCCCAGCGAGTGAATTTCCGGTTTTGTTGTCGTACCTGTTGTGCCATGCATCCTCTTTCCCCAAATGGTTCTCAAAGATGCTACTCTCCTTAGAACCGGCACCCCGCTTGATTCTTATCGGCAAGAACTGGAAAAACTGTTGCGTTCCGGGTCCGGAATCTGGACGAGGCCGCCGGGTTCAAGTCCTTGAAAGATTGTCCGGCCATTGAACACTGCGGTCCGGGATGCCGTATGCAAGGATTAGGGAGACGTTATGGAAACACATGTTAAGGTTCTGGCCATCTTGAATCTGGTATGGGGCGGACTAGGAGTC